>DDCZ01000002.1 GCA_002336485.1 Flavobacteriales bacterium UBA1993 | reverse complement strand
CCTTGGGAGAACTTATGCTTAAAACATCTGATGTTGGATTTGGGAAGAGCCTAATCGGGTCTTGATCAAATTCGGATACACCTTTAGGCTTAGCCAATTCAAGCCGATCAGAGTAAAGGACAAACTCGAGCGAATCAATTTCATTCGACTCTGCAGTTAGCGTAATAATCGGGGCTAATTCATTCTTAATTCCCCACTGATCAACGTTCACGGCATAATCATCGTTTGTCAATCCATCGAATCGGAATTCGCCTTGGCTATTCGTTGTGCGGTAATCGACTGGTCGCAGCTGGCCATCCATCAACACAATGACAACTCCTGAAACTGGATCGCCCTCTGCCCTGCCCGCTCCTTGACTTACGATCCCAGAAACGAATCCAGGCCCGCCTGGGTTTGAACCTGAGACCAACTCATGCACAATATTGAGGGTATCGCAATAGTCTGGATAAATGAAATCCGCAGATGGCACGACGGTTTGACCATCATAATAGGTGGGCATGAGCATAGGATATGCGCTCGAGTCCGGCGACACTTTCAGCAAGAATGAATCAATACCAAGACCAAAAGAAAAATAACCCAAGGCATCGGTCACCGTGGAATCAATGACATAAACGGAGTCGAGCCCCGCGTCATATTGAAAGCGATAGACCCTCGAATTTATCACCGCTGCCGAATTTGAATCTATTGCCTGACCGAGGAGTAATGTAGTGTCGGTTAAAACGGTGATGGTGTCGTAAAAACTGCATCCGCCGGTCATGAAATTCTCAACTAAATAGGTTGTGTTATTGAATGGATGCAGAGCTGCCTGAGTGCATCCAGTGTTGAGGCATGAGAAATTCAATGCGGAAATCGAATCCCCAACCAAGACACTCCAATTTGAAATTGAATCGGATGATGTCGAAATTGTATCCCAGTTGTTGTAACAAGCGTAGACAGTTTCGTTAATCGGCCCAACACTTCGTATGTGAATGCGCTTCGATGTCTGACCCATCATTGGGTTGTGACTATCCATCGCCTTAACAATAGCATCAAATCCATAGTCATACGTTTTGTTTATTACCGCCGTGATGGTTGCAGTTGTAGGATTGATTCCAGTTTGTGTCACATTATAATAGTCCGCGATGAATTCAAGGTTGCTCGAGACAAAAAGGGTATCGCCGGCATCTGGATCATTAAAGGAAACGTCAAAGCTAAACGTGTCTCGCGCGCACACTCGCAGATTGAACGTATCCGTCTGCATTGCCGCATTAACGTTGGATATATCCTGGAACTCTGGATTTACGTTGTTGGCCCAGGGAAACACAAAAAGCACAACATCCCTGTATGTACTCCCCTTAAACACTCCCGTTGACGGATCCCACTCATCCGTGCGTATGTTGATGATATACGGAGCGAAGTCATATCCCGTGGGAATTTCAGTTTGAAAACTGATCGCACCAGAAAGTGGATTCATCGCTAGGTTTTGAACTGGGTTACTGAATGAATAACCAGATTGGTAAAAAGCTATGTTATTTGGAGAACTCCAAGCGGTGTCGAATTCATACGTCAGGCTGTCCCCATCGAGATCGAATTTTGCCATGCAAAAGTTATAGGAACTACTATCTAAAAAGGCTCCTGGAATATCAAATCGAAATGACTCGGAGGATGAGTTTGGATTTGCCAGATCAATATCAACCCACGTATAATAGCTTGGCGTTCCTGAGACATTCACAGTAAATACACGTGCTCCAGATAAAAACCTGAATCGAACTTGATCGCAGTTTAGACCAAGACTACCAATGTTCACGATAGTATCATATGTTGCCACCCTAAATCCACCATAGCCAGTGCTACCTGCAGATCCGCAGGCGTTTAAATATTGTCCGCTTGAACTAAAAATTGGTTGTTCAATGATGGTATCCAAGGATAACCATAACCCATTATTTGTCCCACCAGAGGCACAGCCATATTGAACTGAAATAATAGGGCCAACGGGAGGCGGATTAGAGGCATACATTGTTCCCCCACAACGCCATACATATTCTACCTGAATCTTATATGTAGAATCACTGATGTGTTCATAAGTCAACTCATACGAAATCAAATGGGTTGCATTCATTGAGCTGGCTGTAATAAGCATTAACAATGCTGCGAGGAAACTTTTCATACTAAGTTTAGGTTTGGAGCACAGACGTATGCGATGAAAATTTAGTTGACCTCAGGAAAAACCTTTCTTAAAGTCGCTCCAATCGTTGCAAGACTGGTGGATGCGAATAGCTTACAAATACCACATATGGATGTGGCATGAGGTTGCTCAAGTTCTCAGCAGTGAGCTTTTTCAGCCCGCTGGCAAGAGCGGCTCCGTCATACGTATCACGCGCATATGCGTCGGCTTCGAATTCATTCTTTCGACTCAACATGCTCATTCCAATTCCTATGAGTGTACTTATCGGCGAGAAGATTATTCCAAATGCAATGACCCCAACGTGAAAGCTTCCAGCCCCTGAACCGAGCGCCAAGGAGAATTCTTCCATTCTAAGGAAAAAACCCAGTAAGTATAACATGACGCCTGTTTGAACAATGCTAAGGATTAGCGATTGGCGCGTGTGTTGCTTTTTGTAATGTCCTATTTCATGTGCCAGTACCGCTACAATCTCCTCTGTTGTCATTTGCTCGATAAGCGTATCATACAATACAATCTTCTTCTTGGGACCGAGTCCACTAAAAAATGCATTCGACTTTCCACTTCTCTTCGAGCCATCCATGACAAACAAGTTGGTCAGCTTAAAACCCACCTTGTCGCAATAGACTTCGATTGCAGTGCGCAACTCCCCTTCTTCTAATGGCGTGAACTTATTGAACAAAGGCATTATCCAACTGGCGGCAAACATGGTCATGAAGAGCGAAAAGAAGGTCATCAGCACCCATGCTGAAATCCAGAATAATTCTCCTAATTCATAATAGAACCAAATGACCAAAGCTCCTAACGGAAGGCCAATCACAGCGCTTAGCAGCAATCCTTTAATCATATCCACGATGAAGGTTTTGACGGTGGTTTTGTTAAACCCAAATTTCTCCTCGATCACGAACGTGCTGTAGATGCTGAATGGCAAGGAAATGATGGATGAACCAAAGCCCAAAACGCCAAAGAAACCAAGCGCAAGCAAAATGTCGTGCTCGATGTATTGTCGCAGCCAAATGTCAAGGGCGCCAAATAATCCGAAACCGAGCATGACCAATGATGCAACTATGCTGATCGAAGAGGAGATCGCTCCTACTCTGCCATTGGCCTTATCGTAAGCCAGCCACTTCTGATATCGTTCCGAATCATAAATCCCTTCTGCCTCAGGCGGCATTTCGGGTGATTTTGCTTTATCGTTCAGGTAGTCGAGCCACTTTCCGAGCAGGAAACTCACGACTGTGATCGTGATAAGGGCAACGTAAATGATCTGCGTCAAGGTCGTTCAATGAATTTAGCGAGCGCGGTGAGGTATTCCGGATATCCCATGATATACGGTGTGTCGCCATGGTTTCCACCCTCAATCCGATGCGCTTCGGAGTATGTGCCTTCATAGTTTCCAAAGACGGTTTCCCCGTGTGTTTTAATCTGAATGTAATCGTCGTCCACTCCATGGATCCAGAAGAACGGCTCCTCCACCTTTCGGATCAAATCACCGTTGTTGATTTCAAGGCTTGTGAAATAGGATCCTGGCAAGGACAAGCCCGAAGCATCCTCCACAAATACCTCTTCCGAAGCAAATGGAGCCTCGAGCATTAACATGGCCGGTTGCATGGTGCGCGGTTCTGCCGTGAGTTTTGTAGCTGGCGCCGAACCCACACTAAAACCATAGATAATCAAGCGCTCGTCTGTCAGCCCCATCAACTTCAGCCATCGCATACAGGCATCTACGTCGGCATACATGCCCTCTTCAGTAGAAGGCCCTTCACTCAATCCAAAACCACGGTAATCCATGGCCAAAACGCCATATCTGTTCTTGGCCCCAACATTTGCCAACAGTTTAACGCGTGGCCAGTAAAAGTCGAGGTGATCTCGATTTCCATGACAATATAAAATCACCGTATCGGTTGCGATATTGGCAACGTTTCCAAGATAAACCGCGTGAATCTTTTTATTATCCCCAGAAGGATCACTTTGCATGGAAATGAGGTGAATCAGCGAGTCGGCGATGTCGTATTCCGGTCCTACTTCAATTTCAACGGTGCCTTCATAGTCATCAAGCCCATAGCTCTCAATGGATGGATCGGCATTAAACAGAAAGCTATCTAGCCGAAGGCAAGAGCAGCTGAGCAGGATCAATGGTATGTATATCAGCTTCTTCATTTTCCAAACGATCTGCTTATTCCAAAATAGAATCCGATGGTACCTCTACCACCTGGTGAAACATAGTCGACCACGGAGAGGTCTGTCTCATGCTGAAAACCTAAGTACTTAAACTCGGTCATATAACTCCACTTCTCCATATTGAATTGATGACCAACTGTGATCCAAGGTAGCACTTCGTTGTTCTGTACTTGTTCGTGGGCCTTTCGCTTTCTCAACTCAATCCATGTGCCTACTCCGCCATAAAGCAGGTGATCCTTCTCGCCATATTGCCACCATGAAAGGGCGTCTAGCTGTGGATATGTGCGGCCATTGTTTTCGTAAAAGTCGTAGAGGAAATTGATGGCTGGAGTGACCGTCACCCCAAATTTTTCAGATTTCGATTGGAACGCGCTGATTCCGACGGCAATATCACTTTGAATCACTCCAAAGGCGGCGCTTGTGGTGTGCAGACCAGCACTAAGCGTGAGCCCAGTATCTAATCCATGTGCATAGCTTACGCTTGTAAGCGGTACAGGAATAGGAGCGCCCGTGTAAATAATTCCAGGACCACCGAATCCAGCTGCAAGCTGCTTCTCACCTTTATCCAGCGGTTTCACAACTCGTGTGGCGTTGCACCCCGCGAAGGCGAAGGCCAGAAAAAGCAATCCTAAATTTCTAATAATACCCATTGAACTTTCTTAAGAACCATTCGATTGAGATCAACAATATTATCAATATCGCCAGCCATTTCCACTCAATAATACTGTTCCATTCCTTGGTAGTATGTATCAGCGGTTTCGCGGTGTCAAGGTTTAATAGGTGCGTGGCGAGCGACTCTATATTGTTTGTAGGAAAATGCGTGCCATCATAGGCCATCGTCCAATCTTTAAGGAATCTGTGATCTGCTCTTAGCTGAAAGAACTCAGCCTTGTTTTGAACAACGATAAATTCCCCTTTCTCGGTGAACGTTTGTCCCTTTGATTGAATCCGTGCCTCCCATTGATAGTCTCCTGGGTCGAGCGCTCCTAAGGAAAGTTCGTATCCCGATCCTGTTGGTTTGAATTTAAAGTCAAACGTTCTATCCAGCGAATCTGACAGTTTTAACTCTAGGTTTTCGTCGTTGACCAGCTCAAAGGATTCGTTGTAATATTCCCCTTCAAACCGCACCGCAACTCCCTCGTTGACCTTATTAGGGGCTGTGATTCGAAGCCTTGTTTTCTTTTGTTTTAAAGCGAGGTATTGCACCGTTTTCACAAGCACATCATCCGTCCAAGATTTGTCCAGTCTCATGCGTTCATACAGCCGCCATCGCCACCAACCATCACCTAACAAAAACGCCCGCTTCCAGCCATCTGCACTGGTATAACCAAGGAGTGGCTTATCGGTTTCTACCGGGCCGATCCGTTGTTTAAGCAGCAACTGACCATCGGAGGATAAGCTGTAATCACCAAACAGCACGGACATTGGAGGATAGCGTGCAAGTTCATCGTTTGGAGTAGATTTAAAGAGGTTGAAGCCATCGTTGAGATAGACACCTGCCTTGTCGGTTTTTTTACGAACCGAAGCCAAATTCAAACCAAGATCGAGTTGTTTGTAGTGAAGCAAGCTAACCGATGGTGTGAGAATGGAAAAGACAGGAATCTTGTTGTCTCTAAAGACCTTCAATTTATTCAAATCACCAGAGCCGGTAGGCAGTGCATGCAAAATGGCTAGATCAACGTTCTCATACTTCTCATCCCAATCTTCCAACAATTGCACTTCCACTTCGTACTGATCCACTGTCTCGATAGCCGCTTTGAACGCCGCTATATCTGGGTGGGGATTCTTGGCTAGGATCAGCACTTGAGTTCTATTATCAAGCACATCCACGAAAGCTTCCAGGCTATTGTTTAGCAGGTTTTCTTCGGCTGGATCAGCAACTACCCGCACCGTAAACTTGTTGAGACCAATTCGAGTGGCCTCCACATTGAAAGTCAGTTCCTTGACCATGCTTGAGGTCTTAACCTCGAAGGTTTGGGCAGCCAGCACCTCCCCGTCTTGTAAAAGTTGGACCTCTGTCGACTTACCGTCGAGTACGTTTGCCGAGATCCGCGCTTTTACCTGAAGGGTGTTGTTTAAAAACGCTAGTTCGTTTGCCAACACCTCCGAAACTTCATAGTCGGGTTTCAGAACCGTGTCGCCTTCAGCCACTGTAATGAAAGGTGCGGTTGAATTGTAGGAAACATATCGTGGGTCAGTGCCATAGGTTTGAACACCATCGGAGGACACAACCACGGCACCAATGTTCTGATTTACATAGTCTCTATTTACAGCCTCGACTACGGAAGCATAGTTTGTAAATAATCGATCATCTGCCGTTTCATTGGACGCTTCAAAGACAGATTTTCCAAATTGATGTACACGAACATCGTATTTTTCATCTAACTGATTACCAAACTTTTCATTTAAATTAACTAATGTTTTACTTGACGTGGAATCCATGGAATCGGAAACATCTTGATAAAGCAAAAGCTTTGGCTTCTCCACGTCGTTCAGCATCGAAATAAGAAATGGCTCTAAGAGCATCAATCCTATGATTAGTAGTACTCCAAACCGCGCCGCACTAACAGCAGCGCGAAGAGACATAGCCCAATCTGGATAGTCGTTTTTATACCAATATATCCACCACCCTATCAGCGCACTGATGGGCACAATTAGCATAAGCCACAGCGCGGAATGTTCCAGTATTATTTGCACCGTAGGAGCTTATATTGTTTGATAATGATTCTTGTAGGATCTACTTATGTGAGCATTCCACCATCCACATTCATCACTTGACCGGTGATGTAGGAAGACATATCAGACGCAAGGAATAGCGCAAGGTTTGCAACATCAAGAGGTGTTCCACCGCGTTTCAATGGAATCGCATCGCGCCATGTTTGCACCATAGCCTCGTCTAGTTTACCCGTCATTTCCGTTTCGATGAAACCCGGAGCGATAGCGTTGCAACGTATTGTTCGTGAACCAAGCTCAAGTGCAACCGACTTCGTGAAGCCAAGAATACCTGCTTTAGACGCAGCATAGTTTGTTTGCCCCGCATTGCCCTTCACCCCTACTACAGAGCTCATGTTTATAATGGAACCGCTTCGTTGCTTCAACATGGTACGTTGCACCGCCTTGGTCATATTGAATACCGACTTCAAGTTGGTGGTCATCACTTGATCCCACTGCTCTTCGCTCATGCGCATCAACAGGGTGTCGCGGGTAATTCCAGCGTTGTTGACTACGATATCGATGCGTTCAAAGTCCTTCACGATGTCTGCCACTATGGTTTCACAGAGTGAAAAATCAGCCACGTCAAATTTGTATCCTTTTGCGCGCACGCCTTTAGATAGCAAGTCTGCCTCAAGCGCCTTGGCTCTATCGTCGCTGCTGACGTATGTGAAGATGACATCCGCGCCATTATCGGCAAAAACTTCTGCGATGGCCTTTCCAATTCCTCTGGTCGCACCTGTAACAATGGCTACTTTATTCTCTAATAATTTCATTGATTCCATATTGAACCCCAAAGAAAATCATTCGCATTCAGGAAAACTAATTTTCTACCCCAGACGTAGATTTTTCCACGAACATTAACATTTATTCGATGAAATGATGTGATTTCATGACCAACAACGTGGGCAACCGCAAATTCATACCCCTATCAATTGCACTCATTGGAGCTATGCATGTCATTGCCTTGAACGCTGAGGCGCAACAGGAACCTCAATTCTCTCAATCGGCCCAGTTGTTGAATAGCCAATTTCCATCCTTTAACGGCTGGCATGGCGGCCTTCAGGTTAGTGGACTCACTCGGCAGCAGTTTACCGGATTTGAGGGGCGACCGGAGACAACGCATATCAACACGGATGCATACGTTGCAAAGGCACATACTGGGATTGGCTTGCATTATTTTCATGATGGTTTGGGCCAGATGGCCTTTCAGCGCTTACAGCTGTCTATTTCACCTCGCATTGTTATAAACAAACGATTCGCATTCCTTCCATCCATTGGATACGCTAGAAACCGCTTTCGGCTCGGACGCAACAATTGGAGGAACCTTTGGACCTCATCTACCCCACCATTTATATTTGACGCAAACCAACTCAACATCGGTCTAGGATTCGTTGTGGATCGCTGGTATGGTGCTTTCAACTATAAAAGCGGCTCTGTGTTCAGCCCACAAAATCAATGGACCGCAGGATGGGGCTGGAATACCACGTTTTCAATGAATCCAGCCTATTCTTTTATGGGAGGCACTTCATTTTCGAAATTGAATTGGGTGTTTCAACCCGGTTTAATTGTTCAAACCGACCTGAGTTCCATTCAATATAAAATCAACCTAAATGCCAGATATAAAGGACTATATATTGGTTTGAGCACCGAGTTTGTAAATTATTACATAGTTGGCATTGGATATGAATTTGTCAATCGTTATCGATTGAGCTACACATATGACCTCACCACCTCGAGAATAAGAAGGGGATCAAATGGCTCTCACGAAATTGGCATTCGCATTCTACTCTTCGATCGCCCCGAACATCGTCTAATGGCCGCACCAGGCATATTCTAACAACTATGAAAACAATAACAACCGTCTTCACGTTTCTGTTTCTTCTATCATCCCTTTGTTATTCACAGGTGAGAACGCCCTTTAATCAAGAACTGGCTTCACCAACTAACATGTTCCCTGCTCTAACTGGTTGGCATGGAGGGCTGCAAAACACTGTAAACTACAGAAATCAGTGGCCGGGTATTCCAGCAACTTATGTATTCTACAACGTAGGAGTTGATGGATATGCCCAAAAACTAAAATCTGGGTTCGGCTTGAACCTGGCACATAATAGGATAGGAACAGGAATCGTAAACATCAACAAAGCCGACTTAAACTGGTCACCAAAAATTCGACTTAAAAATGAGTTGATCATCATGCCTTCTGTCTCGGTAGGCTATTTCCAAATCTCCATAGATTGGGCCCAGACAACATTCAACGATCGATTATCTCGCTGGCTCATTGATGAAAGCTCAACAGGAGGAGTCATAAACAGCAACGTTAATAAATTGAGCCTGGGGTCGGGCCTCGGTTTAGTTTATAAAGATGCCTTCCTCGTTGCCAATGTGGCCGATGTTACACAGCCCAGTCTGTCCTTTTTTACCAACAACGAGCATCGCTTAGCGCGCACTTACTCCCTTCTTTTAGGAAAGAATTTTTTGGCAAACAATTGGACATTTACTCCGCGCATGTCCTATATGCGTTGGGGCGAGTTCAACACTTTAAACATTGGAATGAATGCGCAGTATAAAGGATTCTATCTTGGTGCGAACTACGTTTGGGACGATCGTGTTGGTATCGCGGGGGGCGCCGAAATCAGCAATCGGGTTCGTTTCTCGTACGGCTATGACTTTACTACGTCTCGCTTGGGTTTCACGCACATAGGATCGCACGAATTTATGGTTCGAGTTTGGTTGTTTAAGGATCGAGCAGACAATCAATTCCTATCCAATTTACCGTTGATATAAATTGAATCGTCATGAGATATCAACTTATTCTAAATTCACCATTATGAAAAGGGCACTGACAATACTATTTGCAACTACAATTGCGCTGAACGGATTTACACAATCAAAGGTCAATTTCTCGCAACGCATGGCTACACCGAGCTATTTTTTCCCAGAATTTACGGGATGGCACGGCGGTTTACAAGCCAACCTGCAATACAGAAATCAGTGGCCCGGAGTACCTGCCAACTACAACACCTACAACGCCTGCGTTGATGGCTACGTTGACAAAATCTATTCTGGAATCGGAATCAACCTTGGGCATGATCGAGCTGGAAGTGGTGGCCTCATTGTTACAAATAACATGGAGTTAAACCTTTCACCAAAACTGAGCACCAAAAATGGCATAACATTCATGCCAGCTCTGTCTGGAAAGATTACCCATCAAACCGTCGATTGGACTCAATTAACATTCAACCAACCAGATCCTTCCATCCCAACTGGGATAACATCCATCTATAATGCAAGCGTTGGAGCCGGTTTGGGAATAATTTTCAAGGAGACTTTTTTGGCTGCACATGTCCATGACATAAACCAACCAAATCAATCTTTTTTTGCTGGCTCGAGTAATAAGATGCCTCGCACCTACTCCTTCTTGGCGGGAAGGGTCTTCACATATGAAAACATCAAAGTAACGCCAAGCGTGTCATACCATCAACAGGCGGGGTTCAGTCTTCTAACTGTGGCGTGTAATGTGCAATATAGATGGATCTATGTTGGAGGAAAGTACGATCTAAATGGATTTGCGGGATTCGCCTTAGGTGGGGAATTAAAAGAGCGCGTTCGCCTCTCCTACAGCTATGATTTAACTACAAGTCCTTTAGCCTCGCAAATGACAGGTTCACACGAAATTGCTCTGCGCGTTTGGTTGTATAAGGACCGAGCTAAAAAGCAATTCCTCTCGAATTTGGCGCTGATGTAAAATCGAGGCATAAAAAAAGCCGCTCCAAGAAGCGGCTTTTAAATATTGTGTTGTAGAACTTAAGCCGTTACGCCCATAATCTCTGCCATGATCTTTCCGATCTCGGCTGGAGAATCAGCAACGCTTAATCCACACTCTCTTAAGATTTTCATTTTGGCTGCAGCCGTATCGTCTGCCCCGCCTACAATAGCTCCAGCATGACCCATTCTACGGCCTTTAGGAGCAGTTTGTCCTGCTATAAACCCAACTACTGGCTTTCTGTTTCCATCGGCCTGAATCCATCGAGCAGCGTTTGCTTCGAGGTTTCCACCAATTTCTCCGATCATAACAATACCAGCGGTTTCTGGATCGTTCATGAAGAGCTCAACCGCCTCTTGAGTGGTTGTTCCAATGATTGGATCTCCGCCGATTCCGATGGCAGTAGAGACACCCATTCCAGCCTTCACAACTTGGTCGGCTGCTTCGTAGGTCAATGTTCCTGATTTAGATACAATGCCGATGTTTCCTTTTTTGAATACAAAACCTGGCATGATACCAACCTTCGCTTCTCCTGGTGTGATAACGCCTGGGCAGTTAGGGCCGATGAGCCTGCAATCCTTGTCGCTTAAGTATTCTTTCACTTTCACCATGTCATTCACAGGAATTCCTTCTGTGATACACACGATTACTTTGATTCCACCTTCTGCCGCTTCCATAATGGCATCTGCAGCAAATGCTGGCGGCACAAATATGATACTGACATTGGCGCCAGTCTTAGTCACGGCATCCACTACAGTGTTAAACACAGGCTTGTCAAGATGAGTTTGGCCACCTTTATTTGGCGTTACACCACCAACAACGTTGGTTCCGTAGGCAATCATTTGCTCTGCGTGAAATGTTCCTTCGCTTCCTGTAAAGCCCTGAACGATGACTTTTGAATCCTTATTTACTAATACACTCATGCGGTTTGAATTGAGGGCCGAAAATAGCCATTCACAGGTTGAATGAAAAGAGAATTCATTGGTTTGTATGGCACGAAGGAATTGAGATTGAAATGGGCCGTCGGCAATCCACTGCCTCGTTCAGAATATAGAATACAATGCACCGAAACTTGCTAGAATCTATTCGCACTGACGACCTACATTTGCGCCAATGTATCAACCACCAACCATTGTTGCGATCAGCACTCCGCACGGCGAAGGCGCCATTGGGGTGATCCGCCTTTCTGGACCAGATGCGATAAAGGTTGTTGATGGGCATACAGCAAAGAATCTGAACGCTCAAGCCGCAAACGAGGCCGTGTTTCACCGATTTCGTGTGGGCGACAATGTCCTCGACGAGGTGTTGATCACGATTTTCAAGGCACCCCACTCCTACACCGGTGAAGATCTAGCGGAGATATCGTTTCACGGCTCAAACTATGTGTTGCAATCTGCCATGCAGGCCTTGATCGATTCTGGAGCGGCTATCGCTGAGCCAGGCGATTTCACAAAACGTGCGTTCTTAAACGGAAAAATGGACCTGAGCCAAGCGGAAGCTGTGGCCGACTTAATCGCATCCGAGTCTGAAGCCGAGCACCGATTGGCCATGCATCAAATGCGCGGCGGGTTCTCGAATGAGATTGCAAAACTGCGCGAGGAACTCATCAACTTTGCAAGCCTTATTGAATTGGAACTAGACTTTGCCGAGGAAGATGTGGAGTTTGCCAATCGAGATCAGCTGAAGGCCTTGATTGAAAAAATTCAAGGCTTCATCCATTCGCTTATCGATTCGTTTCGATTTGGGAATGCGATTAAGAGCGGGGTTCCAGTAGCCATTATTGGCAAGCCGAATGTTGGAAAGTCTACCCTACTCAATGTGTTGTTAAATGAAGACCGCGCCATTGTTTCGGAGATCGCAGGAACTACAAGAGACACGGTTGAAGACACATTTGTTATTGACGGCGTCCGCTTTCGATTCATCGACACGGCAGGATTACGCGACACGGAAGACACCATAGAAGCCATTGGTGTGAAGCGCAGTTTGGAAAAGATGAAGACCGCCTCGATTGTGGTCTACATGTATATGATGGACGACCCTTCGAGTGAAGTTGAGGCCGAGATTGAGTTGCTTCGCACTCAAGTAAATAGCGCCACGGCTTTTATGGTGGTTGGAAATAAGATCGATCAATCGGCTAAGGCTGGAAAGGCAGATCTATTTATTTCGGCAAAGACAGGCGAAGGAATAGACGTTCTTAGGCATCGGCTCGTGGAGTTTGTGCATAATGGCCTGACCAGCTCAAGCAATACGGTTGTGACCAATACCAGGCACTTACAAGCGCTAAAAGCCACCGACACGGCTCTCATAGACGCAACGAACGGCATTGACTCTGGCATGAGTGGCGACTTAGTTTCCTCTGACATCCGCCAAGCGCTGCATCACCTAGGAAGCATCACGGGTGAGATCTCAACGGAGGACCTACTGGGTAACATATTTGGGAAGTTCTGTATCGGAAAGTGACTTAAAGGGTAATTCCTTCTTTCAAAAACTCTTTCTTAATCCCCTTGAGGATATCAGAATCATGAACCTTTGAATCGCCACGCTGCGAAGAAACAATGGAGCAGTATCTCAGCACATTGAGAATGCTTCCACCGGTGATTTCATATTCGGCGGCAATGCTCTCGAAATCGACCCCAGTCGTGTCAAATGGGGCGAAATACTTCTTCCAAAGCTCTTGCCGAATGTTGGCCGTGGGTTTTGGAAATAGGATTATGCTTTGAAAACGGCGCAGAAAGGCGTCGTCGATATTGTCCTTGAAGTTAGAGGCAAGAATGACCACGCCGTTGTAATCCTCAATCCGTTGAAGTAAATAGGCCACTTGCTGATTCGCAAACATGTCGTTGCTACTTTGCGAAGAAACCCGCTTCGAAAAGAGTGCATCGGCCTCGTCAAAAAACAAGATCCAATTCTTGTTTTCCGCAATATCAAAGAGCTTTGCTAGGTTCTTCTCAGTTTCTCCAATGAATTTTGAAACAACAGACGAAAGGTCTACGCGATAGACATCCAGCCCATGACTTTTACCAAGCAAGGCCGCCGTCATCGACTTCCCAGTTCCGGGTGGGCCGTAAAAAAGGACGCGATAGCCAGATTTCAAATACTTACTTAGATTTTGATCTTTCAAAATCGCATCCTGATGCAGGATCCAAGACCTAATATGCTCGATCTCCGTTAATACGGAAGCGTCATAAATGGCGTCGCCCCACTCAAGTTTAGTGACGAGGTGATGAGCAGGAAAGTTTGGTGAAAACCTCGGGTTATAAGGTTCGTTTAGCGTTAAGTGCGTAAGAAATTCTTGACTAATAATGAGTTCGCCACCCCACATTGGCTCGTAGGCATTTGTGAACCCGAGCGACAAAATGTTTTCGCGATACAAAACATGGGATTCATCAAAACTGCGTTGCAACTCGAACCTTCGTTCTAAATTATCTCCAGCAATGATGAATGCCGCTGTTTCTCCTGTGGGCACAAAACCACTGTGCTTCTCCCCTTTCAAACCACCAAATTCTGCGAAAACTCGGTCAAACTGTTCATTCTTAGTGAAAAACATATCAAATATTGCTGGTCTCAGATGAGGTGCCAGCGCAATTAAAATGAGCAACCTTGATGTATCCGTGATATTCAAGTTTCGTATAGCCGCGGCATAATATGACTGGTCATCCTCGAGGTTTGGAGCCTCCGGAAATGGCGTTTGTTCTGGATGCTTGAAGTACTCCGCAAACCGATATGAAATGACGCTGTTGAGCCACGCGAGCTCTTTGTCCAATGTCTCAATACTGCTGTTAAAAGCTATCTCCATTCCACCATTAATCTTTTATCCATCCAAGGTAATTTAATGATCCCGAAGGACCATGGCATCCCATCCATCAATATATCAAGCGTCTTATCCTCCACCTTTAACTGCCAAACTTCATCCGTTTCAATCAGCCTACCATCGCGCACTATAAATCCTTCTCGCAGGGCTTCAATAGATGTGTTTTTCAAACGAGGCCAGTTTTGCAGCAAGCCTTTCAACATTTGCTCTGAAACCTCACGTTCCTGGTCAGTTAACTCGATCTCGAACGGAATTGGTGTGGCAATTTTAACCCCACACAGCACCTTATTCAACAACAATTCATGCTCCGGTGCAGATTCCGATCCAGTCACCAAATGTTGTAATAATTGTACCGCGCGCCGCGCCGCTTTTTTGGATTTAAACTTGTCATCCTTCAGCATCTCTAGAATCTCGAAATATCGGGCTAGATATGGCCAAACAATGACCAAACCAGCATTTTTCAAGTTCACTTCAAAATCAAGTTCCACGTCGGGCACATCATCCATTTCAAGTTCCTGCTCCGCATCGTCCACGTTTCCGGGGGACTCAAATTGCATTACTTGCTCTGGTACATCATCTACCCCAGCTAGTCTCTCCTCTTCCGGACCTGCTGATTTCAGTTCCGTTTCTTCTTCGTAGTTATCCTCCAGCGTCTCTTCCTCGTGCTCAATTCCTTTTGTTTTTGACTTAGCCGTTTGCTTTGAATCTCCCTCCCTAACTTTTGCCGCCCGATCATTGCCCACCTTATCTACTTGTTGCCCAGATTCCGGGCTTCCACCCGTAAGAGTTTCCCTCTCGCTAACCTTACTGCTTTTCGCGAAACCTTCACCTTGATCAGCCGGTGTTGAGCTAGACTCAATTGACCCAAGTCGAAGTTTAGAGGTAGAGCCAAATAACGATTGAATCACAAAGGTTTTCACCGAATCGTTCATATCATAAATGTCCAATGAAATCTCTTTCTCAACCGCTTCCAGCTCGAAACGCACATTGGCCTTCTTTATAAAGTTTAACAGCAGGTCATTTGCACTTATCAACTCAGAATGAGCGCTTAATGATTGTTCAAAAATGGTAGAGTAAAACAGATCATGAATCACTTTGGCATTTGAGACACCTATCAAATCTGCGACGAAGCGCTGCATCGATTTCCCCTTTGATACGATTGATTCAGAGGCTGCAGGAAACAAAATGGAAATCAGTACGTGAATGAAATGGTCGCTCTCAAACCTGACTATTCTGGACCGAACCAATCCTTCCTTTAATTCCTCACGAATGATACTTCGAGTTTTGGAATCGTCTTGTACAAACGATCGCTTTAATTCCAGAACGAAATCGATATAATTCTCAGGTTTGGGATATGTGCCAATTTGGATTGATCCATATATTAGATAGAAGCGCAAAACCAAGTCGAAGCTTCGGGTTTCATTCTTTTCCTCACTAAACTTCAGAGCGG
Source organism: Flavobacteriales bacterium UBA1993 (assembly GCA_002336485.1). Lineage (GTDB taxonomy): Bacteria > Bacteroidota > Bacteroidia > Flavobacteriales_G > Salibacteraceae > SHAN690. Next base: position 34,799 of record DDCZ01000002.1, on the reverse strand, counting down.
ACTCCTCGTAGTCAGAACTAGTATCCAACAAATCCACCAATGGACGAAAGCGCAATTCACCACTTTGTACTGCTTCCTTGGACTCAACCTGTAGCTCTTGGATCAATCTCTTATAATTAATTGAGAACTCCTGTGATATCCTAGCCGTGGCGTCAAGCACAAAATGACCTGCACTTATGTCTTTCACTTTCAGCATATACTCTAAAACAAAAACTCTCCATTGAGATTCAGATATGGCAAAAGACAGGCGTGTCAAGAGCATATTGAAACTCACCACGAATCCACCCATGTTTGGAGAAATGGCAAGTACGATTCGATCGAACTGCTGGTGGTTTGCAACTTCAATTAAACGGCTAAGCACATCCAAAGCATGCCCTGACGCTAGTAGGTCAGCCACCCAAAGGTTTGGGTCCTCGTTCAACAACTTCAACGAGAACTGCTTGATGTGTGTTTCTATTTGCTGAGGCAATGTTTTCGAGTGATCGGCCCACCACGGCACTTCGTTTTCGACCACGAGATGTTTCAGTAAATCTAGGTTTCGCTGAGCACGAACGGGAAAAGACATTTGAGCACTCGCAATTCGAGATTCTAAATATCCTGCAATAACCTTTGAGGATAGTTCATCGGATTGATCAAGACTCTTTAAGGTCAACACCTTTACATACTCGTCTGTAGAAAGTCCAAAAGTTGTGGGAACTCCGGCAAGAATTAATCGAGCAGAACGACCTAACCGACTGGAATTAAACGGCCAATTCATACGAATAAGTTGTTCCATGAAGTATGATTTCAGAATCTCTTCCGTGCCCAACGTTTCATGAATGTCAACCAAGGAATCAACAAGCGTCTCAAAGGTTAAAATTGAGTCGTTCCAAATTAACCTTGAAATATTTATGAAGCTCTCCACGCCTACAAGAGATAAGAGATTCAATGCACCTTGCTTCTTCCGTAGTAAGGTTTCGAGAAGCCGTTTCGATTTGATTGGTATCGACTGGTGCAAGGTGAAAACAACTAATTCAATCTCCTTAGGTCTGTAGAGCATGGTCCACGAAGGAAGAGAACCGCTGTCAATCACGACTCGCATTAAATCAAAGACATCATAATCACCTTCAAATTCGGGCCTAATCCCTATCCTAATTAGTTTCGAAAACAACTCGGACTCGACCGCCTCCATTTGTTCTGACTCCAACTGATCGATTTTCGCAAGAGCACGTTTCTCAGTTTTATCGAAGCTATAAGGCTCAAACCTCAATGTCTCCAATTCAGAAAGCACCAATGTTGATGAAACATTTATCGCAATGGACACCCTGTCGGCCAACACTTTAGTCAAATCCTTGCTAACCTTGGCTATTAACGCTATCTCTGTTTCTATACGATCTTGATTCACTCCGAGCATAAGCGAGATTGCATAGCCCCACTTTGATTCTTTAATAGCTGAAAAGACACTTAACAAAATGTGCTTTCTGGATGCATCGCGCCTAATTGTTGCGAGAAATACCCCGCGTCGAAATTGAAGAACCCAAACCAATACGAGCTCGACGTTTGCTTCGGTTAATCGATCATCGATCAAGCGCCCATACTTCAAATAATGTATCGTCGCAAGCACGATGTTTTCATCAAACTGTGTATCAGTTTCACCTTCAATTACAGGGAGTTCTACTTCGGGAAGGTGGTAGTTTAAAAATCGAAAGAGTTCAACACGGTGAAATTGCACACTTCCTAATCCATAAGCCAGCACTACTCTATCAACAATTTGACGTTCCTCCAAATCATCGGTATGAATTGAGAATACTACATCGAGAAACAGGGTATGTTTGAACTTGGCGTCGAGCGTAATTTTCATTGCACTCAACGTGGTGTGGTTCAATCGGCTAAGAAATACAATCAGCTTTTCGCCAGAAGTTTGTTCAAGGTATTTCAGAAGCCTTGGTTCTTTTATCTCCACCAGGCGTCTCAAGTTTCCTTCAAACGACTGAAATGATTCGTATTCGACTGAGCTACGAAATTGTCCAGATTGCAGTGTCCTTTCCAATTGTGCTAAGAAAGCACCAAGCGCCTCGTCGTCAGTGGTTGATCCAAGCCACTTTTGTTGGACACTATTCTTAAGGGCAGTTTCTGCCTTTTCAGCTGCAGAATGATTTTTCGTTTTAAAGTCTTTCCAATCATTTATTGCACTTGATACCAACGCCTCGCCTTGCCCTTTTGCTATGCCAACTAGAAGGTAAACCAGTCTCTCCTCACCTAAACTCTTTGCGAAGTGCGCTCTGCTTATCATATCCACAAACGATTCCAGTTCTTGAATAACAACGATTTGATTCAGCCGATCGATGAGATCAATGAGCACTTCTTTGTCCAATCCCGAAAAAACACTGCGCCAGGTCTGCATAGGTACCGATGGTGTATTCAACCACGCATGAATGACGTCAATCCGCTTTGAAGCGCGCTGCAATAATGCCCTTCGATCTTTGGCCTCAGGAATTTGGTTTGGTTGATGAATCCATTGTGATAATTCGTGTTGGAAATCGACGCCTTCAAATCGGTCGCTCAAAACATCCTTTTTGGTTAGGGGCTCCAATACCCGTGCAAATTCCAAGTGAAAATTTCCCAAGGGCATCGCTTGCTCATCCACGAGCATTCTCGCTTTGGTCGTAATGAAGACCTCAAGTAATGCGCGTTCTACGTTAATTTCACCAGCTTTTTGCGGAATTAGAAGTGCCGCCGTGAGGCTTGGGTAATGCGGATCTAATCCAAAAACGCTATTAAAAATCACATGAACCTGATCCAACGAAAACTGATGAATAAGACGCACCCATAAAACCAGATCATGCACACGTTCAGACAACGCACTTCGAATGCCCGAGACTTCAGATTCTAGAAGCTCCGACAAGGTTTCTTGTGGCGAGGCTGTTGGAAGAATCCATAAACCTGTTTCAAGAAAGTGAATGAACACATGCAGTTGGCTCCAATTGGGCTGCCCATTTTTGTGACTCATGGTGTCAATTTCCTCCAACGCTTGCTTCGCTCCGTCGATAGCCTTTTGAATCTCATTATCCGTATCTCCACTAAACAATTGCATTCTTGATTCAACCGTGGCAACTATCTCTGATGGGGTCTTCCCTTTTCTCGCGCTCATGTACTTCGAAACCTCAGACACCAACTGTATGCTTCCGCTTTGTCCTAAACGCCGTTGCATATAGTAACCTCGGTATACCTGTATCGACATTGAGAACACATTTTCTCCAAAAGCCTTATCAATCAACGCAGCAAACTCGCTCACGAGGGAGACACTTTTCTTATTGCTTCCCGAGAGTTTGGCGCTCAGGGCAGAATACAAGAACTTAAGCTGAACTGGGGAAAAAACCTGATGAACTCGAAGAATTCCATCAAGAAAAACTCGTTCTGACAGGCCAGAAACTAGCCTCTGAGCAATTTCATCGAGCTGATTGTACTGCACCCCCTGTAAGTAATTCCGAATATCGTTGATTTGAATTCGCTCTGGAGATCGACCTTCTATCAAAAAGGTCATCAAGATGCGTTCTCTGTCTCGTCGAGCAGCAAAGTTCAGCGCGGAAGGAAAAGGCTCAATCTCCCTGCTTTCAACATCAGCGCCCTTTAGAGTTTGGAGGTACTTTTCCGTGGAGATAGATATTCGATGTGCAAAATTCCCAAAGGCAGATTTCTGCGATTGAAGCAGCTTTATGTATGCATCAATAGGTGCTAACATGGCATCGGAAGCAAACATGAAATCGTATGTAAACTTCTTAAGCACCCCTTGCAGTCCACCAAAGCCATAATTTAAAAAGGCCCGTTCAGAAAAGTCATTGAGAATTTTTTGATTGATTCGTCTAATTGGCAAATACGTGGAAGCCTTACTTTTTATCCAGTACGATTCATATGAAGAAAAGTCTATTTGATCAAACAGACGTTGGCGAATAATTGGCCATGATTCGCTCGAATCTAATATGCGCTCCAATGAAACGATATCATCGGAAACCAGTTTTGAGAATACAGAAGAAAGTGATCGATCATTTTGGGCATTTACTCCTGTTCTGAGGTATTCGTCAAATAATTCACCAATAGCCAATTTTGATCTCGATTGAATCTCGGCTTGAATTCCATTTTGATCAAAAAATAGTTTGAGTTCCTGGCTGAGAAGGAGCCTCAGCCTAACATTAAATTCGGTTTCAAAGTTCTCTGGATCGAGCTCTCCAAGATCAAGCTCTATACGATCAAACACTGTGTCTACACCAATGATATCAAATTGACTGAAGTATTCCTCTAAAACAACTTGAACCAGCTCGAACAACCTATCTCTGCTGGACAATCCGCGTGCATTCTCTACCTCGAGAATTAGTCGGTTAATTTCATGCTCGGCAGCCATGCTTCTATTCGTCCGCCTCCGTGAGCGTGGAGTGCTTTATTTGGCCAGGTTCATTCAGCCACATAACGCACTCTTCTATACCGTTAAACACGCATTCTTCAGGAATTGTATGCGGGATCAAATCTATTCCACGCAAGAGTCGTAGATTCTCATCACTTAGTCCGCTAAAGCAAACTTCAATTTTCTTTCCTTTTAAAAATTGAACAACCTCTGCAAAAGTCCGAACGCCAGAATGGTCCATAAAGGGTACAAAGGACATATTGAACACGACTGCTTTTGTGTCAGTCGATATACTGCGCATAGAAATTAAGAACCGATGAGAAAATCCAAAGAAGACTGGCCCCTTCAGATTCTTGATAAGCACATGTTTCTCAAACCCCTTAATGTCTCGGATGATTCGAGTAGACTCTTCGGCTACATTATCCTCGCCCGATGCAATCTCCTTAGCCTCAGTGATCTGTTCTTGGGAAATACCAAACACATCGCCAACTAAATCTACAAATTCCAGCTCTTGCACAGTAGGCGCATCACCACTGTTTACGTACTCGATGAGCCGCATCAAGATGAAGTACTTCTCTCTACTCGCAAGTTCTTTGTTTACCTGAGTGCAGATCTTAAGCACCTTTACTGAACTCATAGAATTCTTTTTATGAAGGCCTTCTTTCTTCTTGCTGACTTGAATTTGACGTTCGATCAGGTCATCATAAAAAGTCATGTATGGTTTCATTTGGTCTTGATGCACTCTCCCTTTCAGAAAATTCTCAACCACTACTCTACTCTTATTTGTATGTCCTTCAAGGTCGGCTATCACCACAAAAAGCTGAATCAAAGCACGAATAAGTTTGTCATTAAATCTACCGATGACTTCGTTCACTAATTCATCCACGCGTGACTTATTCGTGTCTGCTTCCACCACATCGGACATGCGCTTCATAAAATGAAAAGAGGCGAAAACCAATCCTATAACGACCGCATACACCAAATTCCAAAACACGGTAAGGGTCAATACTGTGAACATGACAAAATTGTCAGCTTTACTGATTTTGGATACACGCTTTAACGTCTTAAAATCGATGATTACAATACCAATATGGAATAGAATTCCGCCCAAGACGGCATTTGGAATAACAGCCGCTAAATGACTGCCAAAGAGCAAAATCACCAGTAGAAACAACGAGCTAATTACTCCAGAAATTTTGTTTCTACCTCCCGATTGAATATTTGCGACAGTGCAGGCAACTGCTCCACTACCTGGGAATCCTCCAAAGATACCGGCAACAAGGTTTCCTAGACCCTGACCAAATAATTCTTTGTTGCTATCATGCACCGTGTGCGTCATTTTATCCGCAACAACCGATGTAAGCAGTGTGTTGATCGAACCTAAAACCGCGAGAGAAAACGCGGCTAAAACGATTCGAAACATTACCTCGGATTGAAAAATCTGATCAAAGAATGACATTTCAAAATGTGAAAAATGGATTTCTACTTCTCCAAGGCTATGGACGTCAAGCTTAAGAAAATATACCACCGATGTCACTACGATCAAAGCGATCAGGCTGCTTGGGATACGCTTAGTGATTAAGGGAAATAAGTAGATGATACCCACCGTTGATGCGGACACAAGCACCGAATACCAATTTGCATTTAAAACAAAATAATCAAAATGCATGAGGATGCTGGGAACCGACTTAAAGCCCGAATCATACACTCCAAAGACATCCTTCACCTGAAGCACCATGATGATAATTCCGATGCCGCTCATGAATCCACTTACGACAGTATAAGGCACGTAGCGAATGTTGGCTCCCACTTTAAAGAGCCCCATGAGCATCTGTATAAGACCTGTAAGGGCAAACATGACAATGAGTACTGGCAATGCAGCATCAATGCTACCTGCGATGGTGACTTCTGTGGAGATGATGAACGCAACAACAACGGTCATTGCCCCAACTGGTGAACTAATTTGTGTATCGGTACCTCCAAAAATGACCGCAATTAATCCCAGGATAATTGCGGTGTACATTCCGGCTATCGGTCCCAAACCTGTGGCCACTCCATAGGCCAACGCGACTGGAAGAGTAACGATTCCTGCGGATAATCCGCCGAACAAATCTTGTCGAAAATTCTCTTTTTGAAAAAATGCCACGCTTGCTAGTTTACGTTTATTAAGTAGGTGAAATTCAACAAGATCATTCTGCTTTCCGCATTTTGCCTCCGCGATCTAAAGTTAACGCTGGGAAGATAATATGAGTTGTTTGCAACGTTATATACAGACACTCCAAAGTTCAACTTCCGATAGTAAACCTTGAATCTTGAATCAATAATAAACGCCTGCGGCAGGGTAGATTTGGTTTGCGCACCTCCTGGGTTTAACACCAACTCTCCCTGATCAATGCTGTACGTAGAGTAAACTGTTGTCTCTCCAATCCATTGAACATTTGTTCCGAACGAAAATCTTGGCTTTGAACTAGTTCCACCAGATTCTATTTTGGTATTTGTGATAATGTCAGCGCCAATGTTTGCCATAGAAGCCGGGTAATTTGCCAGCGTGCTATTTGTAGTGAAGTACTTCGAATTGAATAAATCAAAGTACGTATGCTCTTTGGTGTCGTTGAAATCGTTCTCCATGGCAAGCGAATAGTTTAAAAACGATCGTAAATCAAACTTATCGAGCTCCAGTGCGTGTCGAATTTCAAACTCCACACCCGTGTTTCTCCGAGCCTGCGGGGCGTTTATGTAGATGCGATCGCCGATGGAAGGCACAAACACATTTTCAATGATGTTGTCAATCTTGTTGGCATAAAACAAAACGCTGTAGCTCAACTTACTCGGAAGATCACCGCTTAGTACCAACTCCCCACTTTCGATCTTTTGCACCGTGAGTGAATCTGAACCCTGAAATCCAAAAATACCTCCTCTTCTGTACAAAAATGGAGGCGGAAAAAAAGCGGAATTGTAGAGCAGCTTGGCCTTGAAAACATTTAAGTCTTTCTTATTCTTTGGAGCGAGATAAATAAGGGCCAATCGCGGGGAATATTGTTTGCCCCACTCAAATTTGTCAAAATTTGAATACTTGCTGTGATAGTTTATTCGGACCCCAACTGTGGCTATTAATATATCCTGAATTACGTGTTGTTCGATTTGAGTATACGCAGCAGCCACATACTCAAACCTGCTTTCTCCAGAGTTGGTAAAATAATCTTCCGTTTGAGATAACACAAAGGAGGAATCGTTTCCAACAAAGTAGTTATAGTGCCAATTGTTGAAGTAGGCCTCCATACCGACTAAGAAGTGCTGGCTGCCAAGCCGATCTATGTTTTTCACCAAGCTATCGCTCGAGAATTCCAGGCTTGTTGTGCCCCGATACTCATCTCCGAGGATGCGCTGATTTCCAAGTGTTTCATCTGAATATGCGGGGAAATACATGTCCTTATGGAAATGATCCCCACTAAGTTTGAATCTTAAGTCGTGCTGAAATCGGTCGGAATTATCGAACAAGCCGTACTCCACATGCACAAATTCTCTGCGATCCTTTCGAATTCGGTTTTTTCGTTCATCAGGCGTATCGCTTTTCCAAAGGTTTAAACTCGAAGGCCGAGAATATACGAAGGCATTTGATTGTGCGTTGGACGTCACCTTGAGTGCCTTTCGGTTGTAATTCAGCAAGATATTATATCCAGGACCGTATCGATTGATGTATTCTTTACCTCCCACCGAAGCCGACCTAATAGTATCTGTTCCGCTAATATCAGGGAGCACCGTTGACTCACCCAAGGTTGAATGATCAATTTCAGCACCTCCGGATTGTGTATAGGTTGCCGAGATGAATACTCCCTCGGAATTACTTAGTTTTCGACCATACTCATAGTGAATATTGTATGTATTGTATTTCGGACTGATGTTTCTAAATGTGTTGCCTGTACCGGTCTTCACAGAAAGTCGATTTGTATTTTTATATCGTCCGTCTTTGGTGATAATGTTTATTACGCCGCTGAACGCATTTTCTCCATAAAGCGCCGAACCGGGGCCTCTCATTAACTCAATTTGCTCCACATAATCCAAGCTTAGCCAGTCGGGCCCGTTCGAATTTGTGAACACGTCAGAGATACGATGGCCATTAATTAGGATCAATATATCCTGAAGTGAAGTACTGGAGGTGCCACGTGTTCCAATGATTCGCTCATTATTGTCTCCAAGTTCCGCGAACCCCGGAGTTATTCTCACAAGATCGAGCAGGTTTCTGGCTCCCAGTCTCTCGATGTCTTCCTTTGTATAAACTGTTATAGAAGCGGGAATTAGGTCAATATTTTGCTTGTGTTTGTTGACATAAACGAATTGCTCACTTTTTGCTCGAACAAAATTTCCGATGTATGACTTGAGTAATGGAGAGGATTCCTTCAGGCTTTCCGAGGAAAAGTAAGGATCAAGACTATAATACTCCGTTATGTACCGATCTAAATCATCCCACTGTTCACTAATAAAGGCCAGTCTAATTCCCCAATCTAGGATTATCATCTTATCGCCGTCGTTCACGCTGTTGTAATGGGCTAGGTATAAATCCTTGTACAGGTCGTATGCGTCTTCATATCTGCGTTCATCATAGTGAGACCTCAACTTACCCAGCTTTTCATCCATGACCCTCTCAGTCTGAAATGAGTTGGTCTGTTTGTCAGATTTGGATTGAGCAAACACGTTTTGTGTTGAGATCAACAAAACTCCAAGGAGTCCGATTCCCGCGATGTTGCTTTTCATAGATGTGATTTGATCATTCGTCATCCTATTCAACTAATTTCTTGAGCTCTTGACCAGTTACATCAAAATCTAGCGGAAGCAATGAGACGTCACCACTCTGATTATTTGACAATCCTTCGCTGCTGGAAACAACTAGGATCCAATCGTTATTGACAAAATCGATGTCTCGAATAGACTCTGTTTCAACAAACTGAATAGGTTGATACTTTTCCTCCAATTCAACCACTTCTTTCAACTTGTTTTTAAGTTCATCTAGCTTCCAAATATTCACGGTTTTATCCCGCCCGCCAGACACTAAAATCATCCCATCTGGACTAATTTCAAGGCAATTCACATTATTCGCGTGTTCGTTTAATGCTTTGTAAACGAGGCTCCCATCAGAGGCATTATAGAAGTATAGCTCTCCATTTCGATTTCCGACAACGATCCAATCCTGGCTTGGAAGGTATTTAACAGCGGTGATTTCAGTGCCAAATTCATCGAGTTCTATGCTCAGCTTTTCAACCGGAGATTTGTCCTTAGAAATTTTCAGCATTTGAAGGTTTCGATTCGATTTTGCTAAAAACAAGAGACCGTTATCTTCATTATAATCTGCGGACACGATTTGCTCTTTTGAGCGTCTCATCAAGTTTGGAGTAAATACTCCGCTCTCCTCCTTTTGCAACGTGTAAATATTTGCCTCCTGATCCAGTACCAAAAATTCGTTACTTCCAAAGGGCCATATATATTCTACGGAGTTTTCAAATTTCGTACTCGATCCGAAATTACCCTGGATCGTAAATGAACTTAAGAATCGCACATTCTGTTGAGTCGGAATATGACTAACCATAAAGTGCTCCTTCGAGTGCGCCACCGACATCGCTTTGATGCCCTGCGTATTGCGTTCTTTTGAAGCCGCATCTGTGAGCTTATCAACTATTTCAACTTGTCCATTCACGATATGCACTCGGTATATGGACGATGTAACATCGTTTGTTCCGATAAAGAAAATTCCGTTGGCCTTATCGCCATTTACTCCAATGACCTTCTCGGCAACTACCCCGCCAACTATCTCAGATAGCTTAGGAGATGATTTCACTTTTTGAATGGCCAAATTCATCGTTGAAAACAGTTTTTTCTGTGCCAACTCAGTAACCCCAACCACAGAATCATTTACGGATTCAAACTTTGGACTTTTGGTTCTTTGAAAGAGCGCATATCCATCGCTTGCCATTCCCGCGGCATCTTTCAATTGAGCCTTATCATCTGTCCTGGTAAGGATCTTTTGGGCATTCTCCGCATACTCTCGAATCGTGGTCAATACGTGCAGGTATTCCTCCAAAAGCCTAGATTTTTTCATTTCAATTTCTGCATTCTCCAGTTGTCCCTGTTTTTGGTTCACTTGGGCAGAAAGCATCTGAGACTCTCGACGTAATTTCAACGCACTTTGTTTTGCACCCTCCGCCTCCAGCATCGCACGCTGGGCGCTTTCGGCCGAAGTATCTGCTTTATAAACTGCAATGGCAGCCATTTTTGCCGCCTTTGCTGCTTCTATTGAATCCCTCTCCGCTTGCATTGAGAATTCGATTGCCGTTTCTTGCGCCTTTTCAGCTTCCTTGTTGGCCTCAAATGCCTTTTCAGTTTCGAATCCGGAGTATATAATAAGCCCAATGGCTACCAATAGAAATCCAGCCAATATTTTTCTGTTTCTAGCGGATTTTTGCTGACGAGACAACTCCTCTGCCTGACGAATCTGGGCTTCTCGAAGCGCCGACTTTTCGCTGGTTAGAATAAAGTCAACCGCAGGAACGAATCCGGCGTGGTATTGCGCAGCCCACCCCACTTTTGGTTCCATTTTTCGATACCAAGCTAGGGTGCTCTTCAGTTTCTCTCCTTGATATACATGCTCCTTTTTACGGGCCGATTCGGCAATTTCAACATAGATGGATGCATCCGCCGCCTCCTCATTCACCCAATGAAAAAGTCGTGGCCACGCCTCAACAATTAAATCACGCGAAATCTGAATTTCCGTAAATGGGGTGAATCTATCTTCTGCGGGTTCATGAATTATGTCTAGTTGAGTTAACTTTCCCTGAATATCTGTTGGCTGACTTACGGTAATTGCTTGACACTCTTCCTGAGCAAAAGCTTTGATCACCCTTATCAACGAATCCTGGCCTCGATCAGTCAGCTCACAAATCTTCTCGAGAGACCTGCGTTGAATTTGTTTTAGACCCGATGCAGAAGTTCGTGTTAGCGCCTTAAACATCAAAGCACAAGATTCTTGATCTTCTTGTCGCAAGGAGTAGAAAACCTCCTCAAGTTGTGATGCAACAGAGCCATTAAGACCACCAATTGTTTTCAGGTGCAGAGGACCTATGGTCTTAACACCGCGATCTGCTTTGACCTCGCCAATCGTTCGTTTGAGCGCATGCTGAAATTTCCCTAACTCAATTGGATGTGCTTTATAATAGTCAACAACACGATCTATAAAGGCCGGTCTAAAACTTAAGGCTCCTGCCGCCGTTATGACTTCGAAAAGACTCAATAACTCTGAACGATCGATTTGAGGAAGTAAAAAATGGTTCCGATTGATTAGCTCGGCAAACCTTGGGAAAACGGCAAACTCACCGTCTACTTCAGATCTAGAGCACGTAAGAATGTGTATCGGGTAAGCCGTTTGATTCGCCGCTTCAACGAGCCGCTCAATAAAAACGGCCGCCAAATCACGATCAGAAAATGAAGTAAGTTCATCAAGCTGATCGATATAGATAAGGATATTAGAATTTCGACTCAACTCATATTCTTCCACAATATCAATCAACCCATACCTCTGAGTACTTAATATGTTCTCAAATTTATCGCTAAGGTTGGGGTCAATCTTTATCTCTCCGTCTCCGCGTACAATTTCTGGCGCAGCCATTGCAGCTGCCAGCGCAGCGACAGGATTCTTCCCAGGTTTAAAAGAGGCGATTTTCCAATTCTTCTGACCACCAGTTATGTAGCCAGCCTTTAACTCAGGAAGAACAAGACAATTTATAAAGGAAGTCTTCCCAACTCCATTTGCCCCTTGAACCGAAACAAAAAAATCTTCACTCAGTTTTTTCAATAAAGGATACTTGAGTCGTTCGCGACCGACATAAAAGTCTGCTTCCCCTTCGGTGAAGGCGCGGAGTCCAGGAAAGGGAGATGATGCTCTCGCCCCTCGTGGCCGCTGGGATTTGCTTGAGCTTGGTCGTTCGCTATCTCTGCTCATCTAAAACTAGCTTTAGTATTCCATTAGATAGACTTGCAATTCGATGTCTGTTGTCAAATGACACATCTTCAAGTTCGGTCATCAACCCATCATACAATCTGTCAAACTCTTCCATTTCCAGAAAGTTGAGACCGACCATCTGGAGTGACAAATGCGCGGGCGCATTATTGATCAATGTTTCTCTAAACAATTGAAGAAACTCATCATTGTTAAATCGTGCCGTCCAATTTGGGTACACCACACTCAGAACAGCGTTGAAATCTTTGGCGTCTCTTCCGTCGATTCGCTTGTATTTTACGAGGGAATCTCCTGATTTTGTGGCCTTCCAGTTTTCGAACCGTTTTATTGAGTTCACGACAAATCGATTGGCATCTGCCTCTGAGCGGAAATAATCCTCTGATCGTATTAGCCCATCTGCAGGAATCCCCTTAATTCTCACCCGCAGTCGGTGGGTCTTTCGATCCTCGTACACTTCATAGTTTTCTGAATTTAGAGTCAAGGCAAGAAACCGTTCTATTCGGCGTTCATGCTCCTCTACTTCATCGGCAAGACTGCTAATAAACAACAAATCACCTGTTTCATCCAATAATTGAAAATAGAATCGAGTCTCATTATCCAACTCTATAAACTGGTTGAAATTACCTTTCTCCTTTTGATAATGGCGCACCCGAGATTTTATAAACTTCTCAGCATTGAGTTCTGTTAAAAAGAGCTCCGTGGAGGCGGCACGATCCACACCAATTGCATCCTGAATGATAACTCGAAAATCTTTTTCGCTCGTCTTTTCCACACGATAGTTATCGGCATAGCCGCCCAAAATCAATGTATCAATAGCCGATGCCATTTGTGCGTCTTCGCGGCCAATCTTCAGACTAACAATGACCTTTTCACCCTTTTCATTGTTCAAGTAAAAGTTGCAAAAGGAACTATCCTGCGGTCTCAATAAGACATGTTCTACTATTCTAAACTGTTCATTCTTCTCACTTATTCCTTGGAGTTTCTGAAGAAGTGCATCCACTTTTTCCTGTCCTTCTTGAAGGCTGCTTGTTTGAAAGAGTTTTGTTGCGTCCTCATGTGTTGGCGGAATAAAGTAAACCGTATGTCCTCCGCTTTCTTCAATGATTTGATAATTCGATCGGGCCAGTCCAAATTGAAAAAGGTACTTGATGAAATGAGGGCTATTGACAATAAAGTTCACCTTACCGTTGTTCTTTTTCCCCTTGGTGGAGATGTACTCAATATGTCCACCAGGCGATTTCTCTCTTTTGATTTGAGTTGCCGTGAGCCGTTCAGTTTTTAATTCTCGAATCGACTCCTTGTTCAATGCGGCATTCTCTACATTAATGTCTAGAAGAATGCCCACTTTTTGTTCTAGCGCCGTTCGGCCCTGTAAACCAGCCTTGCCAAAGCGAATACCATGTGCCCTATCTCGACTTATTGAAACAATGTTTTTAAGAAAGGTAGACTTCAAAGTCAAAATCCTTTTCTCAGCCGCATCAGGGGGTTCATTGCGCAGGCTTGTTTCCGTTTTTAAATGAAAATCCATGGAAAAGCGTTCTCCAAATCGAGCTAACATATGTGAGAGAATTCGATTTTTTCGTTCCAAATGATTATCAAACCCTGAGACTAGATCTTCGAGGTCTAATGCGGTGTAATCTGCATCTTGTTCTTTCTCATTCAACTCTATCTCTATAAGCTTGGCTAACTCATCGTCAAGACCTGATATTTTTCCCTTTTTTTGGTTTCTCGCAGGCTGAACTTGCCCGTGTAAAGCCAGTGCCAACTTAACTATTTGTCTGTTCTCAAATGTTTGATCATGTTTAATGGCCTCCTCCTCCATTTCCAAAAATCTATTGATGTGCTGTTTGACCAAATGTGCAACACATGCCTCCTTATCTGAGAGTTCTCGTTTTAGTGATTCGATCTGTTGGGTCAATTTGGAATCTGGCACATCACTGAGGGACACAAGTTTCTCTAAGTCTCCCTCGATCATTTTCTTTGGTCGCAGATCCTTTCGGATCAAAGCATCGGCGCCTTGAACCTTACCCGATAGAGACTGAGCATAATACGTTTTAAAGCGATCCACATCAAAGGCATCAATAGATAGCAGTTCGGCCACCTTTGAAAGTTGTGACAGATGATTCGCCATAATCTGATCAAAAAGCATCAGATAAGCCTTCAATTGCTCGGACTGCGCGCGCCTTATTACGCCTTCATTCTTCGCTGGTGTATATACGCCAAGTCCGTAAATCGAAGGAAAGCACTCTTGCACAGAATTATAGCTCTCAATTTCGGGAGCACTTATCGAGTTGTTTTTACGTTGAGGCACGCGAGCCTGGATTTGATAATTACGTATAAATCGCTGCTGCATCTCCTCCAACTTTCTTACAACACCCTCTCGCTGATATGTATTGGCAATCCCACCTTTGTAAACTGATATTTTGAACCCATGAATCGTTTGCCCTCTATCTGAGCTATCGACCATGGTCAAGTACTTATGATCATCTACTCGAATTAAATCGCCCGTTACAGGAGAACCATCTTGAAACAAGCGAAGGTCCTTCATGAATCGAACACCTTTAATCGCCGAAATAAACTCTTCGATTTTTGATAGATAGAACTGATTGCGCTTTAATCCCAGCCGCTCTTTCGCGATGAATCCATGTCGATGAGAGGGAACGTTGTAAATTTCTTCTAGACCAAAGCCCTCGGCTTCAAGCTCTTCCTGGCTTTTGAACTCAATTGCCGGGTTCAGGTAGTTCTCCACCCCAAACAAAATATTAGCGATAACATCCTCCGACACGGTTTCATGAGACACGTCTACTTGAACCTCAATGTCGATTAATTCGGGTTCTAGAATAACAATCTCCTCAAGATCTTCACAAAGGTTTCTGTGCTCGTTATAATACCCTCTAATCTCTCGTTTTAGGCTATCATAACCCAAAACAGGGACAGAGGGATGAACATGCACTATCAGATTAAAAAGGCCCGAAACTCCTTCGCGATGATTTAGCACGGTTTCCATCCAACAATTTGAGATCGAATCAACGAATCGATCAAGAAACAGAATACGATAATCTTCAATTGTTAATGCCCCAGGCGTAAAGGCTTCTCCAGCCGGAAAAAGCGCATTGCGCTCTTCAACGTTTACATTATTATCATGGAATAATAAGTCCTCGATTCCAATGTTAGTTCGGTAGGCAATGTCGGTGAGGACAAATGAAAATTGTTCGAGAATTGTAACACCTGGATCGTGAATATTGTAATCTGTCCATCGCTTTCCTGATGCATGCTGAGTTGCATCGATGGCTTCCTTTCGAAGACCGTCAAAATCCATACTCCCTTTGGGTTTATGGACGCTTGATATGGATGCAGATTCACTCAAAATCGGAGGCGACTCAATATTAGATTAATTCCAAAGAGAAGTGATGTGAAATTGGATTTGAATCACATTATTTTCCGCATTCGTTCCATAGTGACTGCTGGTCTTCATTTCAAGTCGATACGTTCCCCCAGGAACTTTTTTCCATCTGAATCTTAACCTATGCCAAAACCAACCATAACTTGTTTGGGTAGTGCGAATTTTATTTCTCGAACCATCATGTGCACTCACTGCGACAGCATGCGCAATGGCATATTTCCCACGCCTAGCAACGCCTTCAACCTTGGCTACAATTTCAAAAACCTGACAACCCGACAACTCGTCAAGAACAATATGCCACTCGCCATCGGCGCTGACCTCATTGTTTGTTTGGTAGGTTCCAACCCTGCTTCTCATGCCAGCCGTGCCGCTTACATCCAACGCATGCTTGGGCGATAATGTGCCAATACCAATATTCCCACCATTTTGCAGAAAGAGTCTTACATCCTCGTTGCCTTGAGATAGGCTGAGGCCCTTTGCGATTTCGCTTGGGTTTACGGAAACAGACCATAGAGGCGTATTCTCCTTTATGTCATCGTAAAAGCTGATCAACTTTGATGACTCGCCTCCCGGAGCCAACTTCAACCCATTTTCAACTGTTTTCGCGAAACCATCATCTATCTTATTTATTGTTGAATCAATAAGGTTGGAAAAGTGCACTTCCGTGGGAACCTTCCCTTTTTGAAAGAACCCTTTGAGGGTTGATCTATTAAATATTTCCATTGCTTATATCATTACTTAATTAATAGGAAAATGTCTTCAAAGCGCATTCTTACAGGTCAAATTCTATTGAATAGTAAACATCTTTTTCTGTGTCGAAATATGGATATGAAATTTCGTCTTCCAATTCTTCGCTAATCACGAAATCCGCTCCAACTTTCATCGTATCAATCTTAGTTTCGCGCGCCTCCCCATGCACAACTCTATCGATAATAGCGATATCGTGCCCATCATCTGGCACTAATACGCTCCAAGGAGTACTGCTTTGTAAGGTGTTTAGTTTACCGTCCTCGGCCGCAGAGTCTGATATGCTGTACTCACCATTCCTATAGTGCAATACCACAACCGATAATCGAGTTACAAACGTGACATAATCAAGTGACTCAATGAAAGAGAGTAGCGCTGAACGCTCTAAGCTTCCACCAAATATCATTTCTGATTGATTATTGGAAAACCATGGACAGATAAATGATCGCAGATCACCTTCTAAACGAGCGACAAACTCTCCTGCTCCTAAATCTGTCTTGAATTGCGCATGGCAACTAATGCGAACCTTTTCATACACAGGATTGATCACACTTATTTTGGCAAATGGCGTAATCAACTGTTTGACTTTATCTTCAATCAATTTGAGCTGATTGTAGTCTACTCGAGGCATAGCGAAATCGGAACTCTCATTAATATTCGGAACGACAATAACCTTTACTTCACCGGGTTTTATGTAATCGGGATGTCTGGAATTATTTAGACACATCACCTGAAATAAAGAAGAGAATTGATCCAAGATTATCCGCTCAAAATCTTCTGGAATCACAGCCCGGTTTTTATGACGTAGTCGTTCAGAAACACGATTATAAAAACCTAGATCGGATTCGCCCGGGCTTCCACCAAATGATGGAAAAGGTTGAGCTACGGTATTGACTTCGGCCTTTGTTTCAATAAACCCATTTATGCTGCCTTCTGGAATATTCTTTGACCAATCGGCACCGGCCTTGTGCGATTTCCATTTCACTAAGGCCGCGTTTGATTTCACAAATTGAAGTCTCGATAATATCTGTGTATTTCGCGATGCTGAGGCGCGTATCCAATAGACGTCAGAAGGCAGAATTTGATGGATCTTATTGATATCATCTGAAATCTTTAGCTCAACAATTCCGGAGGTTGTAAAGTTGTTCGTGCCATCCGAAAGGATTTGGCCTTCTTTGAATGGAATCCATTCATCATGAACCATATAGGACCATTCAACGTTTGGGATATCTGTGAAATTAATCACATTCACGGCGTTGTATTCTAGCTGAAAGAAAATCGACAATGTTGCCGGCGCGTTCATTTCTGAGACACCGAGAATCATATACCCCTCGTCGTCATATTGAGGAAGAAGGTTATGCGATTTAGGAAGTCCTTTCTCAAAAATTGCGTGTTTCCCAAAAGGATGAATGTGATACAATTGATCATTGACTTTATCGTCGTTGTCAGAAACTCGATCAGCAGTAAACGTAAGCGTAGTACTTGCTTTATAATTCAGGGAAATCGAACGGATTTGCGGTGCAAATGCTTCGCTAGGCAACTCAACCTTTGGCGTTTCCTTAGATCCAAGTATGCCCGCACTCAGCGTCGAGTTTTTCACAATGGCATCCGAAAATAGCTTCGGAAAAACATCAAAACCAAATCCCATTTCAGGTCCATTCAATTCGAATTTTATAAATCCATTGCGGGTTTTGGAAGAGTACTCAGAAATGTCAATGTGCTCATAGCTAGGGATCAGGCCAAGTGTCTCCAGATCGATATGTTCAATTTTCATCGTATTCGAGAGCTTATCTTCCTTTTCATCGGCTCTAAACAAGTCGAATTGCTGAATGGATGCGGAGTCGGTAGGATAAAATTTAAACTCAGACAATCCTGTAAGCCCCATCTTGAACGAATCATTTGTAATCTGTTCATCATATTCTTTATAGTATGCCTCAAACCCTCCTTTCAAACGCGGAAGATTGTGCCATTGAATATCCACGCTAAAATCAGTGATTGGTCGATTGAAAAGCTCTTCGTGACCAAGGATAAAGTAAGACCCCAATTTTGGATTGCTCCCAAATGGAAAAAAGGGCATATGAATATCAAGTTGACCTTGATCGTTAAACACTGAGAGGTCTTTTACCTGATTCACTTCCGTTTCGATCTTGCACGTTTCGATGCTCAAATCTTTCAGATAAGAATAAGCGTACATAGCATATTTCGAAGAGATGAGAAACTCAAAAACAGGCCATTGCGCTTCGTATCCTGATCCGTGTATTTCAGAATCATAATTGACAATTGCCGGTTCTGATATTTCCAAAACCATATTTACTTGGACTTCACCATCAGACCAAGAATTGTGTCTAACTATGTTGTAGCTATCCGTTTCATACCAGCCGTCACCGGCAGTAACTCTTACCCTAAAAACGTTGTTTAGAATCTTATAAAATGCATTATCAGCAGATAGGTTTTCATGTAGCGCAATCTCCTCAACAAATGACACAAGCGAGGTTAATGACTTAAGGTTGAACTTAAATGTGAAGCTCACATTACGATCTCCTTCTTTCATTGAGAGTAAGGCTGACGAAATAGCAAAACCGATATCTGCTTGCTTCATGTCACGGTTTACAAGGCTAATATCTGCTTGATCACGTCCAAATGGATATGCATGCGCTGGATTATCAGCCTCATTCACGACGAAACCATCCTCTCTAACCTTGATTTCCGAAGCATAAATATTTGAAACGGACTTATATGAATTTCCGATTCCAATGCTTGGGTTATTTGCAACGTGAATAACCTTGATTATATCGATGTTTGATCGATTGACAACAACATCGTGCTCTATGGCATAGGTCGTATCAAGGCCTTCTTCATCTGCGCCTGAATTAAACAGCCTTCCAGCCTTTATAACAGTCGATGGCACATGTTCCGCCAATTCAAAATAGACATGCGCAAAATCTGGTAATGGCTTTCTTTTTGATTGTTTTAAAAGCGTTCTATAGTAGTAGTCTAGATGTCTTTTTGTGACGTTGTTGAGGTCTCCTTGCACATGCTTGAACAGCTGTAGAAATGCAATGATTAAGGATACATGCGGCTCATGATGCGGATATTTTTTGATGACATGAGCTAATAATTCTGCAGCCTTATGCTTTAAGTGCGTGACAACGCCTGTGGCATCTCGGTATGCGTTCTTAATTTCAAGTAACAACTCATCCTCATTCGTCTCGAGATTTCGGTTTCCGTCCGGCCTCGATTTTGGCTCAGGTGAACTCCATATTGGATCAAAGTCTTGCGCATCAAACAATTCAGTCTTGAATGTGACATCCAGCGATTTAAATGATCGGATTTGGGCTTGCAGTCCAACTAAGTGTTGCGACAACTTCAAGCGAATTGCACTATTTAGATGAGGGTCGAGAACATTCTCGTCAAGATGTTCAATATTCTTCTTGGCGCGTTTGTACCAGTCGTCGATCAAGCAATAAAAGCCAAAGCACTCATTGAGCACCGCGGCATAGGAACCTGAAAGCGGTGTTTCATTAGAGTAATAGGCATCTATTGCGAGCTTGAAACGAAGGTCGCGCTCCTCAACGTCTATTCCGTGAATTTGCGCGAGTAAAAATGCCAGGTCGTCCTCAAAAAAAACGGACCAATTTCCGTCCTTTTTGTTTTCAAAATCTCTGTACTGAACCTGCTTCGAAAACTCAAGAATGAAATTCATAAAGTCAGGCATCTCGCGTTCATCTAACCCAAAGGAAGTCGGGTCAAGTGATGCCAAATACTTTGTGTTAGCAGATAGCCCTTGGTTCTTGAATGTGGAAGTCTCGTTTTTATTCATTTTAGTCTGATCCATATCGACTCCTTACATTCCGGTTACGTTTGTACCCTCTTTGAAGTAGTACGGAAAAACAATGTTTGTTCTAATGTTAATCTTCCGAATCGTGTAATCGAGTTTGATCTTTAATACACCGTCGTAAATTCCATCCTGATTCACATCAACTTGGTGGAGGGTAACGCGAGGCTCAAAATGCAGCACCGAATGTTCAACATAGGTACGCAACTCATTTACGGTATTCCCGCCCATAGCTCGAAAATTGATCAGCGATAGATTTGACCCAAAGTCGGGTCGCATGACTCGCTCACCAAAGGATGTCAAGAGAATTATGCGCAGTGATTGCTCAATATCCTCTTCTTCCCCAACCATTCGAACAGCTTTTGCATGCTTATCAAACGATGGCGGAAAGGACCAGCCAGTGCCTAAAAAATTTTCACTATCATCCATTTATCCTATCATAACTGTTGGACACCCGCCCATAATTTTACCACCATGCGCGGTGGCATCGCCCATGCGCACTGCAGCCTTACCTCCAATTTTCACCTTACTCGAACCCTTTGTTATTGAATCTGGAGGGCCAATACAGAGGCATTTATCTCCCACAACAGCTGCAGGCAGCCCGCCAATCATAACCGTGGCACAGCCTGGGCCGAGCACGGGACCACCTACATGAGGAATTGGCCCAGCGGGGGTTGGAGTTTGCTGATTGCAAACATGAAAATCTGTAATACGAGCTGCGATCATGCGCTAAAAATAATCTAGTTAATGTTTACCATACTTCCTTTGACAACAACATTTCCTGAAGCCTTGAGTTCGGCACTGGCCGCACCTTCTGCCTTAAAGGCGATTTTTGCTTTGGACTTCACATTATTGCCTGCCAAAGACACATCCGCCTTACTATCAATTGTGGTGTTTCCAACTGATGAAACGGTAATTTTTCCTTTCGCTTTAAGCACTATATCCTTACCGCTTTCGATTGTCACACCCTTATCGTTGAGACTTACCGTGTTTTTATTCTGATCTACAAGTTTTAGCGACTTTGCCTTATCGTCGAGCGTAACCTTTTGTCCTCCTGGTGTTTCGATGGTAATAATCTTATCCTTCTCATCGAAGTTGATTTTCATCTTTGTTTTGGTTACAATCGACTTAATTTCATTCTTCTTCTCCGGCGTATTTGCAGGCGGATTCTTTTTACTGTAGAGCGATCCAACAATTACGGCAAACCTTGGGTCATTTCCCAAAAATCCGAGTAATACTTCATCACCTACTTCGGGGTAGAAATAGAATCCGATGTCTTTTGAAGAATACGGGCTTGTAAGTCTTGCCCACACTCCATCTCCAGTTTCTTTTATCACGGGTACGTCAACCAAAACACGGAATTCACCATCGGGATCCGAATCAATTTTTTTCACCTTACCAATATGCAGCCCTGGAAGAGCTTGCAATTTACTCAACGCCTTATCCTTACGAGCAACAGCAGCGCTCATTGGATCATAGTCGAGACCAAATCCGACTGTTGTTTTCCAAAACCCGCTCTTTAATTCATGGGTTACACTTGAGATGTATGCCGTTCCATTGAATCTGGCGCCAAATCCACCCAGTTCTATCAGCTTTCCTGGGTTTGGTTTACTAGACCCTACAAATGTGACGGATCCTTTAATTTTTGAAAATCTAGAAAAGAGCATTTCAGCATCTGCCATAGATTTCATAACGGCCGCATCTTCGGGAGCCGAAAGAGACAAAAGCAATTCTGGATCTCCTGAATTTTCAGACAAGCTCGCGGCGGTAATATTGCTCTGTGTCGTTACTGTGGCCTCTGCCCCGACACCTTTGGCAAGTTTCTGAGTGGCACTGGCCCAAGACTGGTATGTGGCTCCTGACAGCTGTGATTTACTATTCAGCTCAGCATTAAACGAAATGATATTCGATCCATAATCCAAATCCAAGACCGCTGTTCCCGAAACAACAGGTGCTTTGATATCTAGTTTTCCTGCATCACAAATAACGACAAGTCCGTTGGCTTTGGCTCGGTCTAAGACAAAATCCCAATCCGACGCATTGTATTGAACCAGGTTTGGGTGCTTAAAAGTTGTGGCGCCAATCGCCTTTGTCAGCCCGTACGTACTTATTATCGATGAGATAACTTCACTGTCCTTTTTATCCTTGTAATTGATTGTTTGAGGTACGATCCCCATCTTATAGGCCTTATCATGGCATGTAACAATTAACTGGGAAACGCTTTTATGCGCGTAATTAATTGCCTTTAGCGTTTGTGACGTAATTACTCCTTCAAATACGTCTTCCTCCGTGCTCTCATAACCCAACTTGATTTTGATTGCTTTACCAGGAATTAAATCCGCCGACTCACTTATTGGAAATGTGTTTTCAGATGGGTCTCCATCAACAAAAACTATTTTGGCCTTAGATACCTTTCCAATTTCCTTTTCAATTATGAGTCTCTCAACGCCGTATTCTTCATTAATCTCTGCGCCATCGACTAAAATTGAAAAAGAGACGCGCGTTATTTTATTACTAAGTGGAGATTCGCCCATAGCTTATTTTTCAAGTCTAGGAAAAAGTACTTGTCTTCCTGGGGATATATTTCTGAAGTTGACAATACCATTTGCCTCGGCTACTTGCAGGTAGTGCTTAGGGTCTCCATAGATTTCTTGACATAGAGCAGGCAAACTATCACCCGATTTAATGGTACGCACATGTGTCATGTCTGGTGAGCTCGTGTTGCTCTTCAGAGACTTCGTTTTGGCGCTGATATACTCCTTAAAGTTTGCGGTTACTACTGCTCGAATCGGTTCACCGCTCGGTTTGAAGAGCAAATAGTTAATGCTTAGTGATTCACACTTGCAATTAAACACTAGTGAATTCCAAATTATTTGGAGAAAGAAACTGTCGTGCACTTTTCCTTGGTAATCGACACAGAGCCACTTTAAATCCGTCACCGCAGTAGGCACAGAAGTGACTCCTGCTACCACACCTGTCGAATCTAAATGAAATTTGAGACTAATATTTCGCATTTCAGCGAGCAAGGTTTTTTCTATAGTCTGCCCACTCGCTAGTGTTTCATTGATTTTTTGCGATGGAGGCGCATCCATTTTCAAGGTGTAATCCGTTGGGTTTATTTGAAGTTTAAATGTCCCTCGATCACCTGATACCGGAGTCTTAAACTCATCATCTTCATATCCCTTTATGATCAGCTTTTCCAAAGTTCCTTGTTCTGACATACCCCCTAGGCTTTGAGTTTTTCTTCAACCAATTCATTGAGTCTTTCCATGCATTCATCGATGATTTCTTGTTTCACGGAATCTGGCACAGAACTGCCAGAAGAGGCTTCGCCGGCAGGGCTTGCTTCGGCGAACTTTAAAGGCGCATCTTCCTTGACTTTAGCTTGGATAATGAAATCATTTACTTTAATTGCCATGACTAATTGGATTCTAATTCAGGGAATTCTCGCTCAAAATCTGAATAAGCGAAAGATAATTCTTCAATAAGAACTGCCTGGCTTTGAGCGTCTAAATCCCCCACTTTTAATGAAATAGGGTACGCATTCCTAAAGTTCCAAAGAACCAGACATACACCCTCTTCATCCAGCAGTTTGACTATCAATAGAGATTCTGGCACAATTGGAGTTGTGTAGTCGCTCTTTATGGTATCCTGACACCATTTAAAAAAAGCGGAAGAGCTGGAGACGAGTCCATGATGCAACCCCAAATCAGTGTATTCCGTCGCCCCAGGTAATTTGTGCACTGTATTGTTGTTCCCACCCTCGGACAATGGTGTGACCGACAATTTCATTTCAATGCCTGAAACTTTTGAGAAATAGTATTCACCCTTATTCGTTTCAAAGGTTACTTGAAACCGAAAATTAACGGGAGGATATTTAGCTTCTTCAAACATTTTGCTTGGATTAGGCGCTATTGCCTAATCTCTCGTTCATTTTTTTCAGGTCTTCTACTTCCATTTCCTCGAAAGTCAACGTAATTGATTCGACGGCTACCGCGGAATCTCCCGTAGCTTTTGAATCGAAGCCACCGCCCTCAATCTTGACAGGGAATGCTTTTGACAATGTCCAAATAATCTCAGCCTTTCCCAATTGGTTTTGCAGAGAAATGGTAACATCTCTTCTATCAGGGTTTTTACCTAAGCCAGATTTAAACCATTCAAATAACCGTGTATCACCAGTAAATGTTCCTCTCTTAAGCGTAACGTCTTCGACTTGGGGCATTCCAGGAATTTTGTACACTCCGGTTTGTCCGCTTCTACCGTGCCTATGTTTTAAGACCTCGACGGACGTGGTTAGATTTCCTACCTCTTGAAAATTCCACTTTTCAGTTCCTAACTTCACAACAAAGTAAAACTTGGGCAGAGGCCAATTTTTCCCTTGGAGTTTGCCTTTTAATACGTTGGGGTCCTTTGGATCCATTAAATAGGGGATGATCTTTTACCAAACTACTTTAGACGAAACGAGCGCCCCAAAATTGGAGCGCTCATTCATGTTTAATTTCGAAAAATAGGTTTACGCTGTCGTAATCACAAGTCCTTCGTGAGCAAGCACCAACGACTCAACAGCGACATCGCTGCTCGAGGAATTTAAATCTGTTCCTTGCACTTGCTTAGGGAAAGCGTTAGTTAAGGTCCAAATAATTTCTGCATCACCACTCTCATTCAGCAACATTATCGTCACTGTTCTTCTTTCTATTGTATTCATAAGAGTCTCTCCATACCAATCATAAAAATCAACATCGCCTGTGAACGTTCCTTTTTTCAAAGTCACATCACTAGCCTTTCTTAATCCGGGCATTTTGATCGTAGAAAATTCAGGACTATCTCCATGACGATATTCTACAACGTCAACCTCAGTATCGAGGCCACTTACTTCTTGAAAAGAAGCTGAAATGCCTCCTTCTACTTCAACTTTGAAGTGAAATTTTGGCAATGGCCATATATTGTCTTGTGCTTCTCCAGCCATAATCTTTAGTATTTAAATATCTAATTTAATGTTGTTTATGATTTTTGCATTTGTTGCTGGAACGTGATCACGATAAACTCTGCTGGTCTTGTAACCGCAAGCTTAACCGTTATTCTCATTATTCCATCCAAAATATCGGTTGGAGTCATTGTAGCTCCAAGTCCTATATCCACGCTAAACGCATCATCCGGAACTGATCCAGCCAATGCCCCTTGCTTCCACTGATCTTTCAAGAAGTTGGTCATCATTCCTTTGACAGCAACCCAAGTATTCACCTCATTCGGTTCAAATACATAGGCCTCAGATGCAATTTTCAATGATTGTTCGATCATTATAACTGTTCTTCGAACACTGATATATCGCCAGTCTTGGCTGTTGCCATCAAGCGTTCTTGCTCCCCATACTAGAACCCCTTTACCAGGAAATGAACGAATCGCATTGATCGCCTTTCCATTCAGTGGTAAGTTTAAGTCTTCTTGATCCTTAGATGTAAGATTGATACAAGGACTAACTACAGAGCCCATTGAAACATTTGCTGGTGATTGGAAAACTCCGATCTGACCATCGATCATGGAAATAACGCCTGCGATTCCGCCGCTAGGAGGTAAAACATTCAAGTTATTTCTAACCTCAGCCAAGATCGCTTTGTAAATAGGAAGCTTTGCTAAAAGTGTTTGGTGAAGCGATATTGCATCGTTCTCACCTGTAAGTTTTGCCGTTTCAGCTTTGATCACAGACGCATCATCACCGTAAATGGCGTCCGCTTCTTTGTCGAGAATTGGAATTAGGTCGTCGAGGTTGCTTATGTTGCTGAAGTCAACTTCGTCTCCTTGAACAATCGTTGTATTTAAGTAGGGGTAATACGATGCTCCCCATTGTAAAAAGTTATTTCCAACTCCTTCTCGCGACTTAACAATTACGTCTTCATCATCATATGTTCGGGGCTTATCGCCATTCAGAACATCCATGATTGCAACTCTACTGTTTGTATCACGTCCACAGTGAGCAAGCATTGCTTTTTGCACCTCGAAACAGTCATTATCTTCTAACAAGACAGCATCAGGAATGACAACCATTGTTGGCTCTGGAAACTTCAGCAATGTTGGTATACCACTTTCGGCTCCATCGTCGTTCAAATCCTTGAAGTTCACTCCATTTGAGTAGTCTCCAACAGACACTATGTAACATGTACTTCCACCATTGGAGAAGAACATTCTTAAGCTTCGATACAAATTGAAATTCGTAGCTGCATCGGTCTCTACTTTGAAACCAGTATCGTCATCGGCAGCAACCGCAAAGGTTGTCTTCGGACCTGCTCCGAAAAACTGATGAAATTCACCCAAAGAAGTAATTCTTGTTGGGACGTTTTTTAGAGATTTATTGGCGCGAAGAGCCCTTTCTGTGTAACCAACAAAGGCCGGAATGGCTGTTGCCACCTGCACTGCTGAACTTGGAAATGCACTTTTCTCTTCAATGTAAACTCCAGGTGTCGCTAAAACTTGTGCCATACTTATTTATTTATTGAATCTTGATTTAAACATATACATACATCTCAGAAAAATATTTCTGAGTACCATCCGAATTTGAGCCTTTTATCCTCTTCACATCTGGCTGCGGCAATCTTATTCTTTTCTCCGAAATTTCGGAAGAAGAAATCGAAATAGTTGCGAACAACTTATCACCATTATATGAACTCTTTAATGGCAGCGCTTCTTCGGAGGTTACACACGTGGCTTTTTTTCCATTGACCAAGGTAACTTGCTGTGGTTTAGAAAAGGATAATGGCACTTTTCCTGAGGCAATTTCTATCTGTTCAATCGCGTGCCCGGCGTTTGAAATGAAATAGTACGTCCAATGTACAGGGCGATTTGAAAATCGAACCTCATAAACTTGATTTCGAACGTCATCAAATTGGATCTTTTCCTGATTTCCGACATTCAAATCAATTACCCCAAATACTTCAGGAGCTGTCGGCGGTGAATAATAGAGTCTCGAACTTTCTATTCGTTCTTCCGAGGAATATGTATACACTCCATACGCTGACCCCAATACCTCGGCAGCAGTAGCAGAGTCTGCCACCGAATCTCGAAATATCTCTTCTCCGTTTTTCTCTATAGCCAAATTGGAACCTCCAAGTGCTTTAGAAAGTGTGGAATTTGGTTGAATACTGGTGATAACATCCGCCGAATTCACGAATTCCAAGGGGTGCAAAAGCATCGATTTTTTTTCACTCGATTTTGAGTCGACTCTTTCCATTGAATCGGTGTTGCTGAAGTAATACTTTTCGGCACTCAGCGCGTAATCAAGAAGCGTGAAATTTCCGATATTTCGATTCTTAATTTTCAAGTAAAAGGTGAATTGAATCGAAGCCTTCAGATTCTGAATCAGCGAAGCCTTTTCTCGTTTGTAGAGTATTACAAACCCTTCAGCTGTTGGTTTAAAAAGCAACGAATACATCGACAGAAAACGATGGGTTGAGGCGGGCAAAACAAATTCAAAATCACTTACTGAGTACGCGTTGTAATACGCATGAAAAATCTTGACTTCGAATAGTTTTTCGTAGATGATCACCCCACTTAATTATTATCGCCATCTAAGGCATCTTTAACGATCGCACCAGGTCTAAAAGCCTGTGGATTTGGGGCATCTAAGCGTTCGTCCTCATTAATCCCAATCCCAGAGATAGCTGGTATCACATCGTCGATATTGTCGCTGGAGAATGTAAGCATGCGCACTCTGTAAATAACCGAAGGCATGTACTTAGCCCCCATCATTGAAAAGATGGAGTTTAAATCGCGCGGCTCAAGCGAAATAATATCGAAAACAACCTTTTCAATATTGCTGGACAAGCCTGGGGTGTTGCTTTGGGTGAATACTGGCTTTGATTGAAAGAAATAGATAACACTGGATAGAAACTTAAGCGCTTCAACATAGTTTTTTCCAGTAAAGAAAGCCGAAAACATCACGGTTAAATTCACATTGATATTTCCTCCGCTGGCTCCAAACCCTCCACCAAATGATGATGTTCCCGCGCTTGACTTTAAAGTAGTTTCTTCTTCAATATTGACCAAGTGAAAAACGACCTTGTTGTTACCCTCAACGGCAATTGAGCCATCCTGATTAATCAAATTTGAGACAATTACTCGATCCTCATCAATGTCAAATTTCGATTTGAAATAATCGTTTAATTCTGCTCCTATTGTCGGAAGTAAATTGTGAATCATGATTCTTTGTTGACGAGGTGTTTGCTAATGGCCCACATAAACACGCGCATTATATACGTTAATACAAAACCGATTATGGCACCGATCATAAACAACTCCATTTCAAATATATTTTCGACTGGTGTTGCTGTTTCCCCTTCTGGCTGAAGTTCCAACAGCGATCCAAACAAATATCCTACTGGAACAGCGAGCAACACCGCAACAAAAAACCAAACTAACTCTCTTGCTACTGTTTTCATCTTAGATCGTCTCGGTATCGATTAAAAATGATATTAATTATGGCAACTCCAATAGCGCCAACCAGCAGCCCAGCAATCAAAGACCAATTCTCATCGTTGTTCCACCACCACTGCAATCCTACAATGGCCACTAATAAGAAAACCGCTCCATAAATAAATCGGAATCCTTGGCTTTGGAATAAGACTTCCCTAACCCGCCAATCACGCAATGAAAGTGCAAATCCTAAGGCAAGAAATGCCGCTAGGACCAAAAAGCTCAATCCGATCATTCGCTTGTAAGCAACAATTGCTTTGGCCAAACCGAAGGGGCCACCAAGTTTTGTATCAATGGGTTCAATTTTCACCAATTCAGATCCATAGTTATCCTCTATCGATTTCCATATAGCATTTGAATTTTGCTCGTATCCCAAGGCCCAAAGCCCAATCCCTTTTAAATTTTTACTCTGCGCCCATTTAAACTTCAGATCCAGGCTTGTCTCATTTTCGAACCAACACATCTTTCGCTTTCCTTCTTCCTCTATGACATAAAAAAAGCTTCCACTTAACGCGTCATAAAACGGGTTGTAAATAGCGCCATATTTCGATTGAATCATATAATACGGCATAGATGATTCATACCTTGACCCACCCCCTTTTTCGAGATTGGTAACGTCCCAAGTAACCCCATATAATGGCAGCGATAGAATGATCTGCTGTCCAGAAATTTCCAGGTTGAGAAAATCGTTCACTACTGTTTCCAAACTTGGTTGAGTTGCCACTGCATGTATTGGCGCTACAGATCCTGGGTATGCAGAATGTTCTCCACTGAAATCGTAGCCCATGATGTTGAAATACCACACATGTCCGGCCAATGCTTTATAATCAAACACATTATGCTCATTGAAGTAGGGAACATTCAATATGAGCTTATACTCCGCTGCACTTAATCGCGCGCTAAGTTGCTTTACAAATTCGGTAAATTTTGGTGCATCGGCTGAATCAATTTCTTCAAAGTCTAAGTCGACTCCGGCAAAGGCACCCTTTCGAGAGGCCATTAATCCGAGTACCTCCGTGATGAAAATTTCACGCGATTGCTCATCATTCAGGAATTTCCGATTGCTTTTCCTGCCAAAGGAGGTAACCGATAGAAACAGCTTCGTTCCATACTTTGCTGCCGAATCAGGAAGTGATGAAGAACGCAACGAATCAAGCACATCTGGGTTTGAAGGACCACCCGTATTGGGGTTGATGTCATAGGAGTAGAATGACACGATTGAAAGCATTTTATAACGATAGTTCTTGTAACTATCCCCCATCCAATAGGGGTGCCATCCCATGACTTCTACCCCGTCCTGCAGTTTCTCTCCTTTACCAATGTTTTTATAGAACTCATTGTTCACAGAGTCCCACTGAATCGTTTTTAAATCTGGATCCTTTGTGAATGTGTATTCCTGTTCATCATGAAGGAATGTATATACGTATTGATAGTCCCGTATCATGCCGCTGTTCGGAACATATGGCTGCATAGACCACTTGATATACTCAGAAGTATCAGATGCTGGATCAACATCTCGCTTCTTGTTGCTAAGAAGTCGATTGATTTGATTTGCATCTCGTTTTGAGCGATTTACTTCCCTCATCACCTGACGCTTTGCGCCGTAGATACCTTTTCGAATGTCCGTTACACCTTGGCTATTAGCTAATGGTGCAATGACCAACAACATTAGGATCAGGCTACATATTTTTAAAATTCTAATAATGGTAGAAGGCACTTAAAGGCAGTTTATGCAATTGTATTCAATATTAAATGTCGAGAGCGTAATCGGAACTATCATCCTACGGATTGTTGATAAAAAAGCGGTAAAAAGGATTTTTGTAGTTGTCGATTTAGAGTCAATAATCATTTCTCAATGGTCCGATAGGAAACAACTTTGACATGCGCCTTTTGCCCCACACTCTTGCTTTTGTTTACCATTTTGATTCGGCTTTCATCGTAAAAGGCCTCTACTTTTCCATAGTTTTTACCTCTAAGTGCCGCTGCGATATCTTCACTTAGAATGAACTGCACCGGTCCTTCCTTGGATCGCGGTAGCGACTTTCGTTTTCCTAAGGCGTAGGCCTCCAATGGATCAATCGCTAATCCTGATATTGGATCAGTATACGGGGTCTGATTTAGCACCTTAATCTGATTCAGGTATTCCGAACCGGAGCCATAAGATATAACCCAGTATAGGATGCTCTCAGGGTCGCGAAAGCGAATCTTCAAAACATGCTCGTTCGTGTGAACTACATCCCGTGTAGCTCCGAGGGATATGATCGTATCCATATACACTTCTGAAATGGTGTCGACCGCGATTTCTGGACCAGCAATTGGCGCCTCCTCCAATGTTTGGGCATACCGCTTAGGAGAAACTTTTGAAATTTCAATATCAAACACCTGCTTAAAGGGACTTGGAAAAACACCAAAAAAACTAGCACCGATAAGGCCAATTTCGTATGCCCCATCCGCTAGCACAGGAATGGTAACCACCTTTTCCTCTCGTGCCTTAAGGCTGGCGTGCACCCATTCGCCGAGGTCATTCATAACAGATAATTCAGGGCACTTTCCAGACTTTGGCATTACGTCTATAAGCAATGTATCTCCCTTTAAGGCACTGACGGGAAAGCTCAACGGGTTCGCTTTTTTTACACGAAAAACACCATTCGTTACGGTTTCTACTGTACGATCGTTTATTATCGAATCGATTCTATTCTCACCCGACCCGTATATGAAGTTGGCTTTGGTTATGGCCGTGACCAACTTGACTTCCGCTCTTGAAAATGAAAGTAAATTCTCGATTGTGATTTCCCATGCTCCTGTTGTGCCGCCGAATTCAATCCAAGAATAGTTATTTCCAACAACCATTTTACCCGCTCTGATGGCCCCGTTCGGATCTTTAACTGAAACATTAACCGGTCTCTTGGATCCGATTTGTATGCCCATTATGTCAGTAGAGTCGGCAAGAACAAGAAACGCACGTACTTCCTTCTTCTCTAGTTTAAAATTTAAGTTCGAGGTGCGCGTAAGTTCAATTGGAGACTGTGCTGAGCAGAAACTCCCAAATAACACCAACGCGACTAAATTCAAGTAGTTTTTCATCAATTTGAATTAGGCCTGATTCGTTGAATCACCCTCTGATTCTGCTCCCTCACGAATCTTTCGTTTTTCTTGATCAAGCCAGATCTTAAGCTGGTCTCTTACCAGTTCAAGGTGAGCTTCCCCTATTAGGTTCATTGCTCCCTCGTTGTTGATCAACTCTTGTTCAATTTTGCTTTGTTCAATGCTCGCCATCACAGTGAGCTTATTGTTTAATTGCTGGTTACGCATATTGATCGAGGTGATTTCATTAATCTCGAATTCATACTCTACCGTTTTCAAAAGATGATCATATGGCCCATATGGAGATAGTAGTTTTACCAAAATGGGAGCAACTTCAATCGAAATCAGGAGTAGAATGATGGCGATTTGAGGCCCAGATGGAAGGTCATCTAGGGCATTGATTCGCACCAATAATCCATCAGCAATGGAGGCGCGAAGGTCTGCTCTTTCTTGAATGTTTTGAAGTGCGAGAGACTCCTTCACCTTATTGATCTCCGCAATTTCGGCATCGGCCTCAAGCTTATCCTTTTTGAACTCAGCCTCACTTTGCAAGTACCGTTTCTCCTTCCGTTCGCATTCCGTTCCTCGCCCCTTCGCTCCTGTTCCGCATGTTCCGTCACATTCGCAGATATACTCCTTATAAAGCAGGTCTCTGTTTTCTTGTTTCGCGTCAATACGGGCTCGTATTTCGCTTATTCGAGTTTGACGCGTTTGTATCCTCACTGAATAAAGTGAGTCAAGCTGATCCACTTTTTGAGCCTCAGAATAAAACATCTTCTCGTTGATCTCCTCTTCGAAGATTTTCAGTTCCAACGGCACAGAAATAACAATGGCCAACAACACCGCAAGAATAAGTCTTGGAACTATTTGAATCAGTTCCTTGGTTTTATTTCGACTCTTCTTCATGGTTGACACCAAAAAGCGGTCAAGATTAAAAATTAGCGCCCCCCAAAAGATGCCGAGGGCGATCGAGAGCCAAACCGTGTCGAAGGCCGTATAGATGGCATAGCCTCCCGAAAAACATGCAAGCAAGCCAGTAAAAAACACGGTTGCGCCTACGCCGGCGTACTTGTGATGCTCAGATTTTGGGCAGTCCACCAATAAATCTGGGTCGGCTGCTGCGCAGAAAAGGAAAAACCGCAATACAGGTCCAATTTCGCTGGTTGCGTTTTGCTCATTCATAATACTTCTGCATGGATTTTATTAGGGTAATGACCGAAGGTTCGTTTCGAAAATAACTTTTGATTCGTTCCCCGATCGATTTATTCAATTTTTCAATGCTGTGTTCGTCGTAAAAGCGTTTAAAATTGGGTGCCTTTATCATTTCCTCAATTTGATCGCTGGAATTCGAAGCTACATTCCACAAGTCTGAGACTTTTGAATAGCTAAGTGCCCCGCGCTTTTCTAAAAACTGGTAAGCACGCAATCGAGCGTCGTCGATCTCAAACAACTCGTTCGTGTTAAACTTCGGGTTGACTTTAACCAATGCTTCCCTAAAAACAGGGACAGGAAATTCCTGAATAAGGATACGCTTTGATTCGTTGGCATTTTGAAGGCTCGCAGTAATCTCCAATTGATACTGCCCATCTGGATAGAATTCCACCTGGCCTTTATGATCACCTGACCCAGAAGGTTCTACCCTCACCTTTTCGGCATTCCGCACTTCCCAAAGCACCCGTACCTTATTTCCCTTACTTACCCCAAATACACCCCTTCCAGATTCCTCTGGAAGTGAAACAAACTTGTTCGAACTTGGATTCAGGAATTGCACATCGTAAAAAATCTGCGGCCTTTCCACTACGGGAATAAAAATGGATTTGATTTTCTTAGAATGCTGATTCCGGGCGAATAGATTTATTATCCTATTCTCTGTGATAAGAAACTGCTCCGTTCCTGAATTCATTACCGCCCCAAGTCCATCTATCTCTATTCCATCGGCATTCAGAACGGACCATGATAAAGAGACTTTAGAGTTTTTCAAAGAAATCTTGTTCTCTGCACTAAACGAAATACTAATATCACCCGACTCGCGATTAAATCCGTCTTCAACAGACGTGTTCAACTCAAGCAATCCAGCAAAAGACTTGTACTCTTCTTCATTTGACGAATAGAATTGAACACTCTGACTTTCGGTGTCGATGCGAATAATTTGATCAAAGTCGCGCTGGCATATTATTGACCGGTTCCCACTAAACTGAGTTCCCCGATATAGATTAGCTCCATCGCGGCCAAGGCCAATAACTTTGTAGAAGTAGAATGGTTCAGAAGTTCGATTTGCTGGAATAGTTTCGCCAACAAACAAATCAACGCTAATACGCTTTTCCAGAAGGCGAATTAGCTGATCGATAATTGGTTGAGGAAGCTTCTCGCAGGAGTAGAATCTAAGGGAATGGGTAGTCTTTGCAGTGAATTCTTGTATGTCAAAAATGTGTTGATCGTGCACGGCGAATGGGTCAATCTATTGTTGGCGAAAGGTAACAAGTCGTTGGAATTAACAACCAATCTCAATCGTATGAAAATTCATTTGAGTCTCGAATGAGTTTGGGTACGAAACGTGTGGCCTGAGACTTGGGGGTGTCTCTGACGCATATGATTAGGTTTAGAAGAAATGAATTTTAGGAGGAGCTATCGGCACGCGTCTGAGAAGCGCTCGAGCGGGTTTCATCAAAAGTGACTAGATTGCATCATTCATGAAAAAATTAAGCGAATGAAGTGTACTGTCAACAACGCGAAAGGATTCGCGCGGCAGCAAGTGAGAAAATTAGTTTGCATTATCATATTGATTGGAGCCTTCGGAACTAATTCTAAGTGCGCGGAATACAAACTGTTTAAAGAAACGCTGCATCGGTTAATTGCCATGCACTACACACCCTCCACCTTGGAG
>DDCZ01000053.1 GCA_002336485.1 Flavobacteriales bacterium UBA1993 | reverse complement strand
AATGGACATTCCTTCGAATTGAACTCGCCTGGTGTGATGGATTTCAAAATCTCGCACAGGTTTGGAAATGTGAGCGGTGGAGTCAGCGAATTCTTTGGATTGGATCAGGCCAGCGTGAGAATTGGACTTGATTATGGTATTAATAAGTGGTTGAACGTAGGTGTAGGTAGAACCAATGTTGGGAAATTCTTTGATGGATTTGCCAAGGTGCGCGTCTTACGGCAACAAACAGGTTTGAAAACGATACCCATCCATTTGCTATTGGTATCCGATGTAGCTGTTACCTCCCTTAGCCAAGATCGGCTGCTAGGAGATTTAGGGCTATTGGGGATTCATACTGAATATCCCTTCTCGAATAGAATGTACTTCACCAACCAAATGATTATTGGTCGAAAGTTTAGTGAAGGTTTTTCAGCACAGCTTATGCCAACGTTTGTACATCGGAATTTTGTGCCTAATGCGCAAACCAGCAACGACGTGTTTGCCATTGGTGCTGCAGGTAGAGCAAAACTTACAAAACGTGTAGCGCTGAACGCTGAATACTACTTTGTACTGCCAGATCAACTCGATCCCACACAGAATTATAAAAACAGCATGTCGATCGGTTTTGATATTGAAACTGGAGGACACGTTTTTCAATTGCACTTCACCAACAGTAGAGGTATGGTTGAGAATGCATTTATTACCGAGACGAGAGGTGACTGGCTCAAAGGTGATTTCAGTTTTGGATTCAATGTGAGCCGGGTATTCACGGTCTATCGGCCAAAGCGGGATTAAGTCCCAAATTTATTTAGACCAAAAGGCGCTTTTTTGCGCCTTTTTTTTTNNAAAATAGTTCTCTGCATTTTATGGAATATATGTGACGCAGACATCGTTCTTCAAAAGATGTTCGTCTCACTAAAACCACTATCATGAAAACTATAGCAATTATCTGTATCGCCATTGCTCTCGGGGCATGTCAATCGCATTCCGAATCAACGAGTTTAAATCAAGCCTCTGCACCGATGGGTGTATACTATCAATTTGATAGTTCTGAGGAGTTTTTTGAAGCAAAATTGTGGCAGCGAAAGCGGTTTAAATTGGATTCATCGATTCAAAGAATTGCTCAAGATCCCGTTGAATATGAGCTTGATACGGAACACGATACAATTTTAAAAACGGCATCCGGGATATTGGTTCATATTCCAAAAAGGGCCTTTATTTCTGAATCAGGAATAAACGCGCGAGGAAATGTGAAGTTGGTGATAACAGAATACAATACGCCTAAACAGTTGTTTGCAGAAAGGCTTTCTACCCGAAGTGACCGAGATCTGCTTGAGACTGGAGGTACGGTCAAGATTCAGGCTTTTAAGAAGAAGAAGCGTCTATTTATTAGCGACACCTCAGAGTTGGTGCTTATGTTTCCCCGCGTTGATCAATCTCCCGGAATGACTACTTATTTGGGTGAAAGGGATGGAAACAATATTATGGATTGGCGTTTGGAGAACGATCGGGATTCAACTACGTCAAGTGTGCAGGGATCGAGTTTACCAAATACGCTCGCATCAAATGCTTCAACCGCGCAATCTTCCTTTTTTTGGAATCGGTATTTGTGGCGCACTGACACGGTATTCGATTCGAATTTGGTTATGGAAGTTTTGCAGTACAAGAGTCGATCTCGGGAAAACCCCATAATTTGGAAATATGCCGAGGACGAACGAAGCATTTGGATGATGCTGAATGATGCACTAGAAAACTCAGACGTTTTGAGCCATTCCCTTGTCGGAACGAGTAAATACAAATTAAGTATTACGTATACCATCAATCGTAATGGTAAAGTGAATCACTTAACGATGCTTGATTCCTCTGGAATTGCGCCAATAGATTCATTTATCGATTCGTTTTTTTGGAATATGCCGTCGCTCGACCCGAATCTTCTGGGCTATCTAAGTCCAAATGATGAGTTTCATTTAACATTTATGGCTCAACGCGGCTTTAAAACGGAGTCCGTTTCTATTCCATCCGACGAGGTAGAAAAACGCATGGCTAATTTCCGTGAAAATGCGGTGAGCGGCATCTCCCAAGCGGAGGTGAATTATTATATCATGACCACCCAAAGTCTTGGTTGGATCAACTGCGATAGATTGATGCGATCAACTCAGAATCGAGTCAATTTTGCGATTAAATTACCTGATGATCGTCCGTCGACAGTTGGACTGATATTTAAAGAACAGCAGGTCTATTTGGCTGGTCGACAGGTTGATAACCACATTGCCTTTGATGGGATTCCATATGGGGAAGATGTGCTCATTTTCGGAGTGAGTAGTGATGGCGATGACCTCACCTTTGCCCAAATGGATCTAAGCGTTGATGGTTTGGATCATAAGTTGAAGTCGTTTACCTCAATGAATTTAACTGAGATTGACAGTGCGCTGACTACCGTTCGATTCTAGAAGTTTATACAACTTATCCAAGGGAATCAACGCTAAATTTTTCCACTTTCATGGCTTCAACTAAGTCAACAGAATCATGGAAAGTCAATCATCACTCGTTTATCTAGATAAGGATATTCATTACCTCAATTGCGCGGCAAAATCGCCTTTGTTGAAATCAGGTGAACGAACCATGATTGAGGCGATGGAACGAGAAAAGCAGCTGCATCTGCGAAATTCTGATGATTTTTTTGAGCGCCCTGAACATGTGCGAAAGCTTTTCGCTAACCTGGTCGAATGTCGTCCATCACAAGTGGCATTTATGCCCGCTGTTTCTTATGGTTTAAGCTCTGTGCTGAACAATATAACTCCAGGCCGCGGTCAACATGCAATTACGGTTACGAGTGAATTTCCGAGTGATTACCTAGGTATTCGAGCATGGTGTGATAAACACGATTCTGAATTGAAGGTGGTCGGCTCAGACCAATCTCTAGATCTAATGGGATCGGATTGGAACGCTCGAATCTTAGAGGCTATATCTGAAGATACGGCGGTGGTTGTTCTATCGGCGATCCACTGGATGCATGGAATGCGTTTCGACCTTAAACAAATAGGTGCTCGTTGCCGTGAAGTTGGCGCGGTCTTCCTTGTAGATGGGACTCAGGCCGTTGGTGCCATGTCAATGAATGTCCATGAATTTCAAATTGATGCACTTTTCTGTGCAGGTTACAAATGGTTGTTTGGTCCTTACTCACTTGGATGTATGTATATCGGCGAACGATTCAACGATGGAAAGCCAATCGAGGAAAGTTGGATGAACCGAACCAACTCGAGAAACTTCGCATCCTTGACAAATTATGGAATGGAGTACATGCCAGACGCAGGCCGATACAATGTTGGTGAGACAAGCCACTTTCTATTGATGCCAATGCTGAGCGCTGGTCTAGAACAAGTGACAGCTTGGGGGCCGGATGAAATTCAAGCGTACTGCGCCGCGTTGAATAAACCGCTTTACGATCTTTTGGATGAAAAAGGATGGCCGAGAGTGGAGGAGGCCTATTGTTCGCACCACTTGTTCGGGCTAAAAATGCCTGATGGAATTTCCATTG
This sequence comes from Flavobacteriales bacterium UBA1993, assembly GCA_002336485.1. Taxonomy (GTDB): domain Bacteria; phylum Bacteroidota; class Bacteroidia; order Flavobacteriales_G; family Salibacteraceae; genus SHAN690. The sequence continues at coordinate 38,146 of DDCZ01000053.1, read as the reverse complement.
ATGCTATGAAGTCAAAACTTGAAGAGAAGAACGTATATGTAAGCCAGCGTGGCGAGTCGTTAAGAGTATCCGTTCATGCCTTTAATACGGAGGCCGACATTGAGGCCTTAATGGATGCATTGAATAGCGATACTTAGGTTTTCGAATGTGGTATGGTGTTCATGTCGCCCTAAACTGTTTCGAACGAATTTGATTTCTGGGCGACTCCAATCGTAAAGCAGGGATCAAAAAAAAAGCCCCAGCAATGGGGCTTTTCTTGATAGTGGAAATCTTATTATTTCATCTTTTCGGCCTTGCCGCGCTCCTTTTGAATCTCTTCTTCGGCTTCTTCAAGCGCCTCCTCGGTTTTGTTCAATTCTTCGTCGACAGCCTCAAATTCTTCTTCTGTCATTTCGCCAGACTCCTTTTTCGCTTTTGCTTTTTCACGCGCCTGCTCAACTTTGTCCTTGCCTTCTTTTACTTTTTTGTCCGTCAGAAATGTTGTCTTCAGCTTCCTTTTTGGCTTGATTTTTAGACTTGGCCTCGCTTGCGCGATTCTGACCAAATTCCTTACCGCTTAACTCGCCTTTGTTTTTACCATGGGCATGACCTCCGTTTTTCGACTTTTCAGACTTATCCTTTTTTTCTTTGCTGTCATTTCCTCCTTCATCATCCACGTCGTCATCCATGTCGTCGTCATCTTCTGACTTCTCCTTCGTCTTCTTCTCAATTTCTGACTTGACCTTTTCCTTGTTTTCAGATTGGCCCTTCACCTTGTCGTTTGCCTTTCAACCAGCTTTCTGAAAGAATGAAGTGATCGATAAACAAGAACTGATAGAGACTCGTCGGTGCGTGGTTCTCATCGGAGGCGAGCAAGTGCTGCAGTTGTGTGGTGCCGCTTCTCCAATGACCGAGGACAAATATGGGGGGCTCTGTCACCTGGTGTTTCAAAATCTTGCGTTCGAAGAGCAATAGCTCTAGCAACCGAAGTGGTTCAAAGAGGATGTAGCGAAAAACGAAAGCCACGAAGATGTGCGCATTTCGGAATCCAAGACCACCATTTGTTGCAGCGAGGTATAGCAGGCGTGCCAACGGGTAAAAGGGAACGTATCGGAAATTGGTCATACGGGGTTCAAAACGTGGTCCATTGGTTTCGTCACACACAAGAATGCGGTCATTGAAAATAATCAATTAATAACCCTCATTAATCTGGTGTTCCATAACTTTCCACTTGGATGCGACCGTTTCAATTTGCCAAGAATCCCGAAGATGATTTTATGCGCGTACTATACGCCCGTGTCGACACTTTTTTTGTGGAAAAACACCTTGATAAAAGAGCGAATGGAACGATGTTAGGGAAGACCATCGCCCTTTTTGGAATGTACGCTGGCATCTACGTTCTGATTCTCTTTTCAGGGTTGGAAAATTTGCTAGTCCTATTCTTGTTATGGGCGCTCCTTGGGTTTTTGCAATCCTTCATAGGTATGACGATTATGCACGATGCGGCGCATGGTGCTTATTCGAAAAGTAGGGTGGTCAATATGCTTTTAGAAATCCCCATTATCTTGATTGGAGTGGAGTCGGCCATTTGGAAGATTGAGCACAATACGATTCACCACAATTACCCCAACGTGAATGGGATTGATCAGGATATCCATCCTCGGTATCTTTTTCGCTTTTCAACATTTCAACGAAAAAGGTGGTTTCATCGCTTTCAGCATTATTACGCCGTACTTCTTTATGCGTTGATGGTATTGGAGTGGACTACCATCAAGGACTTTATGAAGGTGAAGAAGTACTACGCTGAGGGGTTTATAAAAAGTAGGGGTGAGGCCTTCAACCTTGCGGCCGTTATCGCAATCAAAAAGGCAATTTTTCACGGTGTTTTCTTGGCAATACCAATAATGGTGTTGCCATTTGAGTGGTACATCGTTGCGGCAATGTACCTGTCGATGGCCATAGTTGCTGGCGTGTTTATGACCATCATTTTTCAGACAGCACATGTCGTTCCTGATTGTGATTTTATTGCTGATGATGTGAGTGATGTTCCGGTTTCATGGCACAAGCATCAGCTGCAAACCACAGCTAACTTCTCCAAGAACAGTACGTTGGTCACCCATCTTCTAGGCGGATTGAACTACCAGATCGAGCATCACCTGTTTCCTGGGATTTGTCATGTGCACTATCCTGCCATTGCGGGCATTGTGCGCTCGACTGCGGAAGAATATCAGTTGCCATATCAAGAAAATAGCACGCTGTGGAGCGCCGTTCGAGGCCACTTTTCGTTGCTTAAGAGATTGGGGAGGGATTAGCTAGAATAAGGGGAAGTATTCGACTTATAGATTCTCTATCTGAGCTTGACCAGTTCTTGGTGCAATTTCATCAGTTCATGGTGTTTGATATCAAGGCTATATCTACCATTCATCTGCATGAGGAGATCTCATATTTGCGTAGATAACGAGTTAGTTTATTCCCTCAACGTTCATGATTTCTCGCACCTCCATACGCCATGTTCCATCTCCAAATCGTGGGTCCGATTTTGCGATTGATAACGCCTGAGACATGCTATCTGCTTGAATGTGATAAAACCCGACCATCATTTCTGCTGCTTCGTTGATAGGTGATTCCGTAAAATCGCCATCAGCTTTTGAGACATTTATTCCGCTGGGAATAAGCGGTTGTGCATTTTTCATTTTCCCTTGCGTCACCATATCTTGAATATAGCCACCAACCTTTTGAATATGCGCATGTTGCATTTCTTCAGATAAGTTTCCAATTGGGTTTCCGGTGGCATGTATAAACAGCATAAACTCTTTCATAACAAGTTCTCTTTGTGAAGGGGTAAAATATGCAAAATCATTTCAGCGAAAGGGATTTCTTTGATATCCAAGTATTCCAAGGCGCTATCCGATTAACATGTTTCTAGGGTTCAAATATCCAACCATTCATCCATCCGGGTTGGTCGTAAAATACTGATTATCAATTGTGTGAGGCTTTGGCTTTCCGTTTGTACTAATATGTAATACATAGTACTGTGTTTAGCGTTTCTTTGAGTAACCATCAAAATAAAACACAATGAAAACTTCAATCAAAACCTTAGTCCTATTCAGTGCTAGCTTGTTATTTTCTTCTTTTACTTATGCAAGTCCCTTAAAAACATTAGGAACGATAGAAAAACAAAACATCGAATTTAATTTCTCGCAATTCTATACCTACCTAGAAAATGGGAATGCTCATCAATTTGAGGGAGTCTATTCTAGTCTAGATGAAAGGTATAAAGTAGCCATCGTGAAAAATGATGCCGAGCATCATGATTACATAGGTATCGTCATCAGTGCCGACAATGAATATTGGAAGGAAGGAGACGTCAAATTCAACTTTGTATTGAAAGACGAAACTTTAACTGGATACTACTACACCAATTCAGGTCAAGAATTCCCAATGCAACTCAATATTGTTTCGGATACTCTAGAAACTGATTACCTAAAGAGAATGTTTTAAGAAATAGTGGGGTTTAGTGAAGAAGAAAGCAACACTTTCCATTGCCTTTTACTGCGATGGCAGGAGCTTCCCATCTTCATGGCAGTGCTAGACTACATAATTAGTATACCTGTGTCTTTCAATGTCATGATCGGCTTCGAATACCAGAAAATTTCGAAATCGTCAAAATCGATCTCGAAGTCTGCCTTTAGTTGAGCCATTGTTCGCTGCTCCTTATTGAATATCGATAAGACCTCAATTTGGTTCAAGAACCATGTGGCCTTAGGTTGCTCTAAGCTAATTTCGACGCAATCATCTTTTAAGTGCATTGTCAATTGACACATCTCTATTTCCTTTCCCTTTTTTGAAATGGAATGATTCGAAACCAGCGGCGTTCCGCCCAGCCATATTGGTTTTGAGCTTGGCTTGCTGACTGGGAATGGATCGGAGTTGATCGAATCTTCAATGAAGCTAGGCTTGATTTTAGTTCGTGGAACTTTAAAATCGAACCACTTATGTACGGGAGTTTCAAACCCGATTCCGTGCATGAAATTGTACAATGACTTTTTTAATCCGTAGCTAAATTTAGCGTGATCTATTCCGGTTTTGTCTTTAAACTGAATGTCGTTGTGCGCAAAGGAAATGGACTCCTTAACGGGGGCTATTCCGTATGCATCCGGGTTGGCTCCAATGGGACTGTGTGCGGTTAACGCAAACTGATGCCAGAACCCAGACTGTATGATACCCAGTTCGAATAATTGACGGACCATTTCCAAGCTGTCGATTGTTTCTTGTATTGTTTGGGTTGGATAACCATACATCAGGTAGGAATGAACCAAGATCCCGGAGTCGGTAAGGTTATTTGTTACTCTGGCTACTTGCTCCACGGTTACACCTTTGTCAATCAGTTTGAGAAGGCGATCCGAAGCAACCTCCAACCCGCCTGAAACCGCGATGCATCCGGAGTGTTTAAGGAGAGTGCACAGGTCGCGCGTGAAGCTTTTTTCGAAACGGATGTTTGCCCACCACGTCACCACCAGCTTTCGTTGAATGATTTCTATAGCCAAAGCGCGCATAAGGGCAGGAGGGGCAGCCTCATCTACGAAATGAAACCCCGACTCCCCCGTTTGCGCTACGATTTCCTCCATTCGATCTACAAGCAATTTAGCCGTTATGGGCTCGTATAGCTTTATGTAGTCGAGGGAAACATCACAGAAAGTACACTTGGCCCAATAGCAGCCGTGCGCCATTGTGAGCTTGTTCCATCTGCCATCACTCCACAAACTGTGCATTGGGTTTGCGACACCGATGACGGATATATAGTCTTCTAAAAGGAGATCAGAGTAATCTGGAGTGCCAAGCGCCGCTTGAGGATAGTCAGTTAGCGTTGAGGCGTTGTTGTAAACAACAATGTCATTGATACATGTGAAGGTGCGCTTGAACTCGAAGTTCTTGTCCGCTGAACTCAACGATGCATAGATCAGTTCGAGGGGCAACTCACCATCATCCAGGCTTATGAAGTCAACGAAGTCGAACACACGTGGCTCAGTGAGTGATCGCAACTCCGTATTTGGAAAACCGCCACCCATGGCCACCTTGATGTTGGGGTGGTGCTGTTTAATGTACTGAGCGCAGCGAAAGGCGCTGAATAAATTACCTGGGAAAGGCAATGAAATACACACAAGTTTGGGTGCGTGTTCCTGAAGACGTTGCGCTAGGATTTTGACAGAAATTGAATCGATGTAATTCAGGTCTTCCTCAAGCAGCGCATGTATTTCGTCAAAGTTGCTGGCGCTTCTTCCAAGCCGCTCGGCATATTGACTGAAGCCAAAGTTTGCATCGATGCACTCGGTTATGAAATCTGAAATATCCTCGAGGTATAGTGTTGCCAGGTGTTTGGCTTGATCTTGAATGCCCATGGATCCAAAAGCCCATTCAAGCTCATCTAGTTGCTGGAAGCGCGAAGCTTGAGGTAAGAAATTGCCAGTACAGATTTGTCTGGCAAGGATGGGAGTCTTTCCTTGTAGAAACTGTACAACAGGATCTATGGTTTGAATGTAATCGGCGCGTAAAGTATATATGCGCTGCGCGTTTTCAGATTGAACCGAATCGTTTTCAACTGCCGTGTTAAAAATGTGGTCGAGGCATTTAGCGCTGAAGAGTTCAAGAATTACTTCAATTCCTAAATCCATTTGAAAGGAGCTATAGCCTTTCGTGTTCAAGAAACCTTTAAGATAGGCTGTAGCCGGATAAGGTGTGTTGAGCTGCGTAAATGGGGGAGTAAGAAGTAGGAAGTCTTTCAATGATTTAAAATTGACTTTTAGTTCAAGTGTTGTTTTGGCTTCTACTCTTCGTAAATGTCAAATTCGGCTGAGATTGATTTCATCAACGCTTCATCTGCAAACTGGCTGTCAGACATCGTCGACAATTTCTCTAGGTATTGATCAAACTGCCCGTTTTTGAATATGGTCAGCATCTTACCTCCCTTTTCGCACTTGGCTGCATGCCAAACATTCGGCGGAACGGTAATCGTGTCTCCCGGAAGGCAAGTGATGCTTTCGTCGTCGAAGATCAGTTCAAGTTCACCTTCAAGCATGTAAAACACCTCGGTCATTATCTTGTGGTGATGCCGAGGCAAGAAAAACCCAGGTTTAATTTTATCCTCGACAAAGCATAATTCACCGTTTGTCTTCTTGGAGGACAGCTTTATGAAACAATGATCTTGGGAGTAGTTATAGTTGGTGCCTTCTCCATTTCGGGTAATCTCTTTTTCTTTCATTTTAGTTTGCCGTTATATTCACAAAGTATTTGCTAAAGTGCATATAAATCGAGTAGGAGCTGTGCGTGCTTGCTTGCTAGGTTTGTAGCGCGTAGGTCCAAATTATTGGGCATAAAAAAAGCCTATCAATTTGATAGGCTTTCGATGTCAAAAACTAACGTTTTATTATTCTCTTGTGACATTTATAGCGTTCAAGCCTTTTGGGCTCTCCTCTACTTCGTAGCTTACTTTGTCTCCCTCGTTGAGGTCTCCTGTAATTTCGTTGATATGTACAAACACATCCTTTCCACCTTCGTCTGGTGTGATAAATCCAAAACCTTTAGAGGTGTTGAAAAACTTTACTGTTCCGTTACTCATAATATATTTTTATAAGCCGCAAAACTACTACTATAAACGTCACGAAACACAGATGACGGTGCTTGTGTGTAAATGAAGCTGATTATTGAGTGGTAGGGCGGTTATAATCACAGCGATCCGTGCGAAAAGATCCCCGAAATCAACAACAATCTACCATTTGATCAGCCTTTATTGCTGATCCTAATCAGGCAATGCGTCAAACTCTTTCCGCTTACCATCAAGCCATTCCGCCATAGCTCCGGGAGCCGACTTCTGCTCTTTCATTTTCATCATTGCTTTAAGGTGGTCTTCATCGCCGGCTTGAAACATCTCCATTCCATGTTTCTTGCTTAGTTCAGCAATTTCGTCAAATGATTCAGCCTGAAATTTTAAGTCGCAAGCACCACCTAATTGGTTACATGTCATTGTTTTCATTGTCTTGAGATTTTATTGGATTAAGATTTTGTTCAATTAGAAGTGAAGGCAAGCGCCGAGGACGTTTGACATCCAACCAATTGCTGGGGATTTATGTATCAGGTCATCGCTTATCAAGGCTTCTACCATAAAAAGGGCGAAATCTATCCTACGTGTAATATTACTATCAAGAATTGGATCACCAACATGTGCACTCCACATCGGTAAACCTTGGCTTTCTCCTTCTTCGAGATCGCTTCCTCTGACCACCGTCCATCTCGACTTACCATTGAAAATGAGACGTGTGGCCATTTCTTGATCGTAAATATCTACCACACGAAAGAACTTCCCGACCCAAGTGGCCATTCTGAGCTTTCTTTTAAAGGATGTTGAATACACGTCTTTCCCATCTTGCGAAATGTGCCATCCACAAGAAAACACCAAGCGCGCTCCTTCTTTTGCAAAGTCGAGAACGGCTTTGGCAGTTCCAGAGGAGTATTGGTTATTGCCCCATGGAACCAGCACGGTAAGAACCCCATCGCAGCCTTCCACAGCTTTCTTAATCACATTACGATCGTTTGTCGCTCCAGGTACAATTGTAATTCTGTCCTTGAACTCATCTAGTTTGTCCACGCTCTTCTTGCGACAAACACCAACCACTTCATAGTCTCTGGCAAGGGCGTGTTTCACCATATAGACCCCAAGCTTGCCCGAGGCTCCGATGATGCAAATCTTATTCATTGACTTGGCTCCTCTTTATCACAGATTCATTAGTTATTAGTGAGCTAATCTGATTCACAGCGACGGTAGCTTCTTTCAAGCTTTTTACAATGAACCAACCATGAAACATTTTTGGATACTCGAAATAGTTAATATGCACGCCTGAGGAATCACACAGCGTCTTGAATTTTCTGCAATCCGCAATAAAAAGATCGTGCGTTCCGATAAAGACTGAAACCTGTCCCAATCCAGAAAGATCTCCATAGATCGGACTTACACGATAGTCCTTCAAATCAAGTTTGCCCGCAAAAAGCTTTCCCGCAAGTCGAAGCGGTTCTATGGCAAGTACCTTGTCATTTTTGTCCGCTTCCATAATTCCCTCATTAGTCATGGTTACATCTAGCCAAGGAGAGAGTAGTATGATCTGACTTGGTCGAAGAATGCGGTCGTTTTTCAATGTCATGGCAAACCCCAGTGCAAGGCCGGCTCCTGAAGAATCTCCCATTAAGACAATGTTCCTTGATCCGAAGGTGCCCAGCAATTCTTCATATATATGTCCAATAAAATCAATAGCATCTTCACAGCTCGAATCTGGAGCCAGCGGGTAATCGGGTATGACTATCGTCGCATTTGTTTTCGCGAGAAGTTCGGCTGCAAAGTTCCAGTGATACTGCTTAATTGTGAAAAGATATGCACCACCATGCAGGTAGAGGATAACCTTATCTGAGGCGTTTTCCTTAGGGCTTATTGTCCAAGTAGGTCGAGCATGTTTGGCTGAGCATCGAACATTGTAGTTTTTAGCAATCGATTTAGGAACAGGAGTCGGAACCTGCGCGGACGTGGACTGATGTGCAGCTTTTGTCAAATCCCCTCCCTTTTTCACCCCAAAAAGCGCGAACATGAATTGCAATAACCTTGAAATTAGGCTGACTTTCTCTGAGTGGATATATGTTACGGATGGTTCCATATTTTAACTGACTCGGTATCCTTTGAGAATGAGGTGTTTCGTTCAACACCAATCCATTACTGCCGGGCGTTTCCAATCCTAAGGTTGAGCATTGAGTAGCTTGCCCAACTCCTTTCCGTAGTTTATTAGTTCCATTGTTTCGTCCGTTCTGGCCAACTTGACTTTTTCAAAAATCAACAACGCCTCGCCATTGCTCTCCAAATGATAAAGTTGATGGGTTTCCATGAATCGCACAACCTCGTCGCTAAAAAAGGCTCGAACCGCGCTTTCGTTTCTTCCCATTACCAAAAACTCTTTGGAGATGTCATTGTACATCGTGAAATCAATGTCTCGATAGCCCGTCAATGCCATGATCCGGTCGAATATTTTTTCAAAAACGCCTTCCTTTTCTAAGGAAAAGAGCGGGATGTTTTTATTCAGTTTCAACACCATGACTGTCGTGTTGAATACCTCGGCGTTAAATGCAGCGCCTTCGCTGAAGGTAACATCGGCAATTTCCCAATTCATTCCTAAATCTGCGTATTTCCCATTCAACGCATTGGATTTTCGCTCGATGGCTCGTATCTTGAAAAAGTGGAAATTCTTGAAGTAAGATGTGTTCCAATCGACTTGGCTTGTAAACTGATAACCCTGCTCCTCTGCTAGGTTTTTCATTCGAACTTGTCGCGGCGATAACTTTGCTACATAGCTGTTCAGGGAGATTTTCAGGGCTCGATTGTGCGTGGACGACTGCACGTGTGAATCCAATCCCGTAATCATCACATTGCCTCCAGCATCCTTTTGCAGACGAATGAAATCAATCAAAAATTCCATCACTGTCATGCCCACCAACCGGGTACTTGAAAGATCAATTGTGACATTTGAGCCTAATGGAATCGGTTCCATGATTTTGCTGAGCTTCGGAATTGTAAGGAAGCTGGCCACTCCATCAATCTGAAAATCATAATGGCCTTCCTTTGTCATCTCCAATTTTGATTTATCCGAAAACAGGGCAATGAAAAAATCTCTAGCTGGCATTCTTGACAGAAGCACATGTACCATGAGGGCAAACACACTACCTCCCAGTATGCCCCATAATAAGTCCGAGTTTAGAGTGATCACAATGGTGACGACCATGAACAGGAGCTGCTCCATCCCGAGTTTGTACGTTTTGCTGAATACAGATGGCGAGGCTAATCGAAAGCCGATGTAAATCAGAATTGCTGCCAAGGCCGCAATTGGTATCATCTGGATCACAGGTGCCAAGAGAAACAAAAAGAGAATGATTAAAAGACCGTGGTAAAAATTCGACCACTTCGTCATCGCGTTGTTGTTGACATTGACCGTGCTGCGCACAATTACTGTTATGATTGGAAGTCCTCCAATGGCTCCAGAAATCGCGGTAGCGAGCCCCATTCCAATAAGCTCTTTGTTGAGGTCAGATTTTCGTTTGTACGGGTCAAGTTTGTCCACCGCTTTGGCCATGGCCAAGGTTTGTATCGAGGCAATTAAACAGATGGAAATAACGGCTATCCAGAATTGGTAATCGCCAATTCTACTAAAGTCTGGATAGATGATGGCGTCTATCAAGTTGTTGGGAAGTTCGATCAAGTTTTGGGGCCCAATCGCATAGCTGTTCCCAAACAGCTCAATGGTATGTGGCTCGAAGAAGTCGAACACGTAAGCTGCAATTATGGAAACTGCAAGAACCCAGAGTGAAGCAGGGAAATAGTGGGATACGCGAGATTGGATCTTGGGTATGACCACTAACAGAATGATGCTGACTAAAGTGATACCAAATATGATGGGATGAATATTGGGTAATTGTACCGCAACTTCCTTGAGCAAAGCGATGGTTCCCGTGCCCTTTGGATGGGTGCCCATGCCGACATGAATCTGTGTAGAAAATATAATGATGCCGATGGCTACCATGATGCCTTGAATGACGGAAGATGGGATGATCTCCGCAAAACGTCCAAGCTTCATCAATCCAAGCAAGACCTGTATCAAACCAGCAATAAATATGGCACCGAGAACATAATTCAAAGTGTTGCCAGAACCATCGTCTAAGGAGTAAATGGACGATAGAATGACGGCAATCAGCCCTGCTGCAGGACCGTTAATGGCCAAATGACTTCCCCTAAATAAGGTGGCCACAATGCCTCCGATGATCGCGGATATCAGTCCCGAAATAGGAGGGGCGCCAGATGCGGCCGCGACTCCAAGACCAAGCGGTAGAGCCACTAAAGACACACTGATGGCTGCCAGAAAATCGGATCGCCAATGCGAGGTAATTCCCTTCCAGCCCGTTCTAGGCGTTTTAGTAATATTCATTCAGTAGGCGAAAATTATTGGAGGCGGTAAAATATAAAAAAGTCCAGCTATATTAATGCACAAGCGGATTTATGGTGAGAAGCTCTTTATCCTTCACATCCAAAATTTTTATGGTTGAGTCATTCTTAATAAACGCCGGAAGGTTCCCTAAGTTAAGGATTGCAATTTGCCTGTTTTTCGATTTCACTTGGGCTATTTCCGACTTGTTGGGAATAAAGCCATACACGACATGATCTGTAAAATACATCATGGAAATATGGCCATCTTGGGTTATGGAGGCATTAAATATTACATGTGCGTCTCCTTTTAAGCGCTGGTCAAGTGAGCGGACAAAACTCATCTCAGCCAATTCGCCCATTCTGTTCCCATTATCATGAGGTTTCCACATCGTGTGCGTGTTCTGAATTTTGGACAAATTAAGCACAGTGAAAGCAACGAACGATGGAGCAACGATGGCTATAAACGTAATAATTGGAACGACTTTAATTGCCCTTTCCATTCTCGCCAACGCGGCGTAAATCAAATACCCTAGTCCTAGATAAACAAATGGCGCAACGATGATGGGGAACGAAACCATTTTGGTCCGGGCAAACGTGTAGAAAAGGTATACGAACACGATTCCAGAAACCACGAAAACTTGATGACCTTTGTTTTGAACGTTGATCACAAATAGGATAACTCCCAAGAGAATAATAAATGGAACAAGATCTCCAGAACCATAGATGTGGTTTAGGCCATTGGTGAAGTAATACAAGGTTGTCTCAAAATGATCTTCAACGGCTTCAAACATGTGTCTGGAGTTGAGTTCAGCTTCGTATGACGCCTCCTTTGGGTAGTTCAAATGAGCATAGATCTGCCAAGGAAGAAAGATGACTATACTGATTAAGCCCGATAAAACAATGGATACGTAAGATCGAATTCTGGTCGCTCTCGGAGATTTGATAATTGTTGTCTGGAATGCCCAAATCACGTAAATCAACAGTCCCATCAGCCATTTTACAAGAACAGCACACCCACTAAACAAACCGATCAGAATGAGCCAGTATTTATGCTCTGTTCGGGTATATTCAAACCACGCCCAGAAAGACGCCGTGACGTAGAATAAAAAGGCAACGTCGTTGTGGTCTGTAGAAAACCTGCCGGCCACTAATTCGAGCGGAAAGTATGCCGTGGCGAACAACAGGGCGCCATAGAAACCAACGTCCTTGTTAATCGCAATTTTCCCGATACGGTAAATGAAAAGGGGGATAATAGCATGCATTATAATACTTGGAAATCGAACGGCAAACTCGGTCGTTCCAAAGAGCTTTATGCTTACTGCGATTTGCCACAAAAACAATGGCTGTTTGTGCAGCCAAACGTGGTTTCCAGGCCAGTGCTTGTAGTTGTAGTCCAGGACGGGGTCCGAATAGAGCAAAGGTTTTAGGAAGTTCTCTGCAAGGTTTTTCGCCACCAATGCGTGGTATTGTTCGTCCCAAATATGTAAGAATGGATCTAAGTTTGCGATGAAATACCCAAGACAAAGGGTGCCGATAAACAATAACCCGATTCCCAAATTCGACCTCTTTTTAAAGAAGATGACCGAGCAAATCAGAATTATCCCACTAAGGATTAATGGGGTGAATTGTTCTGAACTGAAATGTGTAAAAAGCATTTAGGCCGACAATCTACTCAATACCCAGTTTTCTGTTCTGATTTATCCTCGGATTGTCGAGCGCTGGAAATGCATATTCGACGACAAAAAAGGCCCTGTTGTTGGGCCTTTTTTGCATTCAAATTACGGTTTATCTTGGTTAGAACTGCTCTACCAAATACTTGATTAGATCGGTTGTTGTAACAATGCCGACAAGCTTTTTTTCTTCAACCACAGGCAGGGCATGAAATTCATTTTCAGATAGGATATCCGCCACACGATGAATGGTGTCGGAAGATTGAACAGTCATCAAGTCTTTCGTCATCACTTGTTCAATGCTCAGTATATCGTACATGGCGGTAGAAACATTGTCTCCATCCGTGTTATTAACAAAACTGATTTTTTGAAGGTCGGTTTTACTCATCATTCCTATCACCTCATCGCCAGAAACTACTGGAACGTGTCGGATATTTCGAGCCTCAATTAATTCACTTACGTCTTTGATCGACTGGGTAATGTTTACCGATGCAACGTCGGTTGACATGATTTTTGAAACGGGCGTTCGCTTTTTCATTTACTGGGTTTTTAGATGTTTAGATTCGTTCATTAACACCAATAAATTTAGGAAGGAACACATGCAAAGGCTACTGTTTGCTGCTGATTGTACGCAATTCAGTATCTGATAGTTATCAGTCCGTCAATTTTCAACGAGCGTAGTAATGGCAGATAATGCCGTATGATCTTGATTCGGAACTCCCTTCGAGCGCTTGCGAACAACAATCGCAATCTAGTTAATGATCACTTCAATTGGTGGCCGAGATTGTCCTTTGAAGATTAAGAAAGGCATCTTAATCGAATCCAACTATTACAACTTGTGCAGAGAATAGAATGAGATTCCTTTTCTTGATTTTGCCTTCATCCTGCTATCAGACAGTGTCCATTTGTTGTGGAATTTGACCTCGTCTGTGTCGCTCACCAACTCAATCTTTTCATTCTTCATTGTATAAGTGCCTTGAACTTGAATCTTGTCGTCTGGGTTGGAAAAATCTTGGTATGTAAACTCGAAGTTCTTTGTTAGATGAAGTTCAATTCCCGAAGGGTCACTCTCAGAAACGCCATAAGTGATGTCAACACCTTCATCTATTCCAGATGTAAAGGCAAGGCTGATTGTTATGGCTAAGACACTTGTTAAGGATTTAATGGATCGGTTCATAGTTGGGTGTTCTGTGTTGTTTGTTTAATTCCTTTTAGTTCGTGAATCCAAAGTTTGAGACTCAAAAGTTTGAAGAGGGAATCTGGATTTGAAAGATAGAGTTTCAAACTTTAAGTCAACGGCATTTTCGAAAACGTTGGACCACTTGAAACAAATGCATAGGCATCTCTTGAACCATGTTAGCCTAACCGCGATTCTTTTATTTTTAGCCTCTATGTATATACAAAGAAGATTCCCCTTTAAGAGCGTACTTGTTTGGACAAAAAGAGAACTTATTTTCTTCACTGTCCTCGCCACAATATTCACAATACTGTATGAATTAATCGGAATTAAATGGTTGCAAGTTCCATTAACACCAGTAGGGCTAATTGGCACCGCCGTCGCCTTTATGGTTGGTTTTCAAAACAATGCAGCCTATGATAGAATTTGGGAGGCCCGAAAGATCTGGGGCGGTATTGTAAATTCATCCAGGTCTTTGATTATTACAGTCAAAGACAGCTTTTACGTCCACAATGTCGAGGCAAAAAAAGACGAATCAGCCGCACTCAGAGCTATCACCAAACGACACATTGCATGGTTAACCGCATTGCGATACGCTATGCGGACCAAGAAAACATGGGAGGCATCCTACGAAAGCATTCATGCAAAGGAGACATTCTCATACAACGTTCCTGAGTTTACCACACCAATCAAGGATGAATTGAAGCCCTATTTATCGGAGGAGGAATATGCCTATGTAATGACCAAAGACCACAAGCCAAATGCAATCATGAGCCTCCAATCTAAACACTTGAGGGCCCTAACCGATGAGAAGATATTTTGGGATTTCACCTTATTGAATCTTCAGCAAATACTACAAGAGCTTACGGCTCAGCAAGGAAAGGCTGAGCGAATCAAGAACTTCCCGTACCCAAAACAATATGGTAGCATTGGCTACCATTTCGTGCACATATTCATGTGGTTGTTGCCAATGGCAATTATTCCTGCCTTCGCGGGTATGGGAGTGAAAATTGCAGATGCTAATCCCTTTATCGGAGAATATTTCGTTTGGTTAAACATTCCATTTACCGTAATTGTGATCTGGGTATTTAACACCATGCTTCGGATTGGATTGGCCGGAGAAAATCCATTCGAAGGTTCACCGAATGATGTGCCTATTTCAAACATTTCAAGAGGGATTAGCAGAGACCTTTTACAGATTATCGAAGAAGATCCTGCTAATATTCCGCCTCCATTCGAGAACGTGAATAACATTGAGATGTAGCTTGTCTGGTTGCCTCAAGACTATTTCTCCACTACGTATTGACCGAGTTTGTTATCGAATTTCGATTGCAAGGCGTTAAAGAAGTTTCTGAGATACTGATCCATACAAGGTCTGTATGATTTGTGCTTAGGATTTCGGAAAAAAGCACTCAACTCATGCTTGCCTATTTTTTTATCGATGGAGGCGTAAAGGGCTAGGATGTCATCTGTGGTGAAGTTCAATGCAATTTTCATCTTTCGAAGAATCATGTTATTGCTCAAATTAACTTCTGGTGGTGGGGTAGGACCTTCTCTTTTCCCCCGTTTTTCAATGATCAGTCCGTTGAGGAAAACGGCCAATTCTCTGTCACTGATTTCAACTAACAAAGGATCTCCTTCTTGCTTTAGCCAGTTACTCACATCTGCTCTCGAAACATTGTGATCGGCTAACTTAAAAAGCGCGATCATTTGGTCATCACTAAAGTCGAAGAGATACCGTACGCGGCGTATTACATCACTATTTGTCATATGCTATTTTGTTCCTATTGTCCTTTGTGCGTAATCCTTGATCGCTGAAGAAAGGAGATCTGAAAGGTAAATATTCACTCTAGAATTTTGCGACTGTCTCATCACCAACTTGTTGGTCTATAGTCTTTCAGGAATTTCCCACACCAATGTTTGCCGGTATTTATACCATCGAACAGAGGATCCATAACCCGCGCAGCGCCGTCTACAATATCCAAGGGCGGTTGAAAATCATGGAGCTCCTCTTTCTTTGTGGCCAACGCGATCGGATCCTCATCGGTTACCCAACCCGTATCTACCGCGTTGGTGTATATCCCATATTTCGCAAAATCCGAGGATGAGGTAAGCGTCATCATATTCAGGGCGGCCTTAGCCATATTGGTGTGCGGATGGCGCGACTCCTTGTGATATTTGTGGAACTTTCCTTCCATCGCAGAAACGTTGATAATGTGCTTCATGCCCGTGTTCTCTTTTTTCATAAGATGCACTAGACGGTTGCAAAGCACAAAAGGGGCAACCGAATTTACGAGCTGTACTTCGAGCATCTCGTTTGCATGAACCTCGCCAAGTTTTAGCCGCCAGCTGTTCGTCTTTCTCAGATCAACTTGTTGCAAGTCCGCATCCATTTTGCCGGTTGGGAATACCTCCTCACTTGCAAGCGATTGATCAATGGTGTACGCTATTTGAGATAGTTTGGCCGAAGCACTCAACCCAATGCCAATTTGCTTGCCGTGCCAGCTTACCGGTAGGTTTTTGTTCTGATCTTCTACCAAAGAACTGATTGCTCCCAACTCATTTAAACACCTTTCATGATCGGATAGGACAGTTTTTGCGGAGGCGGGTAAATCAGAAAAAGAGCGTTCCTCGTTTTCCAGCAAATGGTGGTAAAAACCAGCGGGCCGTCGCACGGTCTGTGCGGCATTGTTGATCAACACATCCAGTCTGTCGTATTGCTGCTCAATATAGTTGCAGAATATCTCCACACTGGGTATGTGTCGTAGGTCAAGGCCATGGATTTTAAGACGATGTCCCCAGGATTCGAAATCAGCTTCTTTAGAAAAGCGAAGAGCCGAATCCACTGGAAATCGAGTGGTGGCAATCACCGTTGCTCCAGCACGCAGCATCATGAGGGTAATGTGATAGCCGATTTTAAGTCGTGAGCCCGTTACAAGCGCTACCTGTCCCGTGAGATCGGCTGTTTGGAAACGCTTGGCGTAGTTGAAGTCGCCGCAGTTTTCACACATGGCGTCGTAGAAGTGGTGTAGGGTCGTAAAAGGCTCTTTACACACGTAACATTCCCTCGGGGCCACAGTTCTGGCTGCAGGAGTTGCTTGCCCATTCGTGGGAGCTATCATTTTTGGCGCCACAAAAATGGAGGCGTCTCGCGCGCTTCTTATCCCTGTGTTATTCCGTGCTTGCTTGTCCTGCGTGGCAGCAGCTTTTTCAGCTTTTTTCTTCGCGCTTTTTTTACGTCGTTTCAACTCATGCTTTTGCGGTCGTGACAATCGTCCAGCTTGAGTCAGGAGCTCAATTCTAAGATCTTTTGGAATATCAAATATTTGGTCCGTATCGCTATTTAGCGTTTCCAGAATGGAGATGCATTGATCAATCTGGGCTTTGCTTAGCTGGCCTTTTTCTTTGTTAGTTTCCATTTATCTGATTGGAGTCTGGGTATTGTAACACACAGCGCTAATAATGTTTATTACTAGAAAGATTGTGTTTGAAAAATCGAAAGACGCATAGCATCTAAAGGTTTTTAAATTGACGCAACGAAATCTGAAAAGACCTTTTTATGATGTTCTAGATCCAAATTTGGCGACACAGCCACACGGGCTATGTAATCCTTATCTCCTTCTTTCGTTGTCCCTTGTGTGGATGTGGCGGGTATCGTCCAATAACAACCGCTGAGCTGTCCATAGCTCACGCAGTACTTGCTTTCGTTTGGGATTTCCGAAATCATTAAGCCGATCAACTTATGGTTGAGTTCTCGTTTATATGCTTCTCTTTCTTCATCCGAATTACCCTTGGTTGGGAGATCCAATGAAAACACTGAGGGCGTAAAACCTTCCGCGGCCAATTCTTCCGAAACAAAATTGATCTTAGCTTCTGGCAAGGCTTCATTGATGAAGTTCACAAATTCGCGTGTATTGACATAGGCATCCGCAATTCTTTGATTCATAGAGGGCAATTGCTTGGCAAGAATTCCCATTTGAAGGTTTCGAGCCGCGTTATCACATAATATGAGATGTTGCTCTATTCTCTCCATCAATGCTTCCGTTTTTGTGTTTCCAACACAGTATCCAGCAGTGCACTGTCCTCCGCTAGGGAACTTTGAACCACTCACATATGAAATGGTTCGGACTGTCGAGAGTATTTCACCTTCTCCTAAAAAGAGAACATTGGGGCAGAAGGTTTGATCTAAAATAAACACCGGGTCGATGGCGAGTTCACCGCTGGCAGTTTTACGGGGTGCACTTAATGTCTCTTTTAGGTTAATGAGATCTGGAACCTCAACCCTCGGGTTGGTTGGGATTTCAGCGATGATATAGGGGATGGCATCCTCGTTTGCTATTTGATTTAATACAATGTCGATGCTTTGAACCATGTCGTGATCTCCATCAACGGGTAAATCCACTACTTCCACGTTTTCAATACAAGCGGCAACACGCCGTGCCTGGTCGTTTGTTCCTCCGTAACAGTTGGGTGGCACAACAATTTTGATCGCCTTTCCCTTATGCTCCAAAAGCGCATCATGAATGAGTCCCATCATTATGGCGTATTGCATGGAGAGCCCGCTTGATGCAACTAGTGGTGTTGTACTTGTTCCTGTTATGGTTTTAATTGAGTTTAGGACAAGCGCTTTGTTTCCTTGCACATCGCTCTTAATGATGTGAACAGAAGATTTGTCGATGAGTAGCTTTAGGGCATCAAGCGCGTTTGCTGGTGTCATTGCTATTGTTTCTCGTCTTCTTACGTGCTGAATTTCTGAGACATAGCTTTCATTTCGTGCATCATTGACCAATAGAATGCTTCCTAGGTGTGAATGAAGACCGATGAAAAAGTCAATGTTTGGGTTGAGGTCAATTGCATTCATTTCATCCTGATGTGAAACGAATATGGTGCTGCCATCAAACGTTCCAATGTCTGTGGCGTTCTCCACACAATCCAACTCGAACTGGTAGCCATATATGTTGCGCAGTAAATCCGCGTCAAAACACTCAGGTAAGTCTCCTGTGTATACGATTTTGGTGTTTTTATGATCTAATACATTCTTTCTGAGAATTGCTAAAATTGGAATCGTCTTGGATGAAAAACTGATTACATTTTTTGGGTTCTGATTATTTAAGGTAGCAATCACCCACTCTAGAATAGAGGATAGCGGATGGCCTAATCTTATGTAGTCATAAGCGGTTGGCAGTCCATTTAGAGCTGCAGGTGAGGCGTCATTGTTGTCAAATAGAAGTTCAAACTGCTCAATAAACTCAGTTTTTGCCAATGCTTCATTATAAATATCTAATCGATGCGTAGTTAGATTGAACCAGTCTGATGGCATGTTTTCGATTACATCTTTAATGTAGTTAAGCACTTTCTTGTCTTCCATGATTTCGCCTTTAGATAGGTCGGCAATGTCCATTATTTTAATCTTTTATAAAAGTGTTGTAGGAGGATTTGTTTCGATCCCATTGACCGAACCATTCGTTGTTTGAATCCGCATGGATATGAGACATTGACCAACGCTTTTCAAATTATGATGAATCGATACTATACCTTCGCGCGCCTTTTGACAAGGATGTTGCATTAATCGAACTAAATCCCATCGGCCATGAAACGTATAAACGAATACAAAAAGCTCTTCGAAATAGAGAACGACCTCATTCTTGCTGATCTAAAGACCAAGTATCGAAACTTAGTAAAGACATGGCATCCTGATAAGTTTCAGGATAGCGATGAAAAGGCAAGCGAAGCGGAGGCAATGAGTAGACGCATCATCGATGGATATCATTTTTTGGTGAGCATTGCGCCTGAAACCAGAGAGGCTACGCTAGAGGAATACACGCAAACGATTTCTGAAGCGGGTATTTACGATTATAAACACAAAGGCATTATGCTCGAAATTACGTTCAATGATGGCAGCGTCTATGAGTATTTTGGTGTGCCGAAGAACGTTTTCATCAAGTTTAATAACTCCGATAAGCAAGTTCGGTTTGGCAAGCGAAACATCTTCTTCTCCTATGTATATCGAAAGGCGAAGTCGGCAGAGGTAGAGGCCGCTGCATAGTTGTAGTAATTACACGAACAACTCAGAGCACTGACCTATGTTCATTCTTTCGAATGACGACATCAATCAATGGTGGAAACGCCGTTGCTGTCCGTTGTCAAGACCTCACTCATGTAATCGAAGAAGGGCCGCGTGGCTGCGAAGTACTTCAAGACTTCCCCGGCAAACCCCGGGCTTAAGACTTCTTTGTCCGTAAAATGCTTCGAGACCACAAACGACTTGTAACGCAATAAATCGATATCAGGATGATCCTTTGGAAAGCCCTTCGGAGCTGTCTTCAATTGCTGACCACCTAATTCGCCAAAGTGAGTCTTGAAACTAGTCGAGTTAATGATCTCTCGAAGCCGCGAGGAATCACTGGCAATATCGTCGCGAATTAACTTCAGATCAGATGCTTCTGGCCCCCAAAATCCACCACCAACCATGGAATTGCCTCCCGGCTGTAAATGGAAGTAATAGCCACCTCTAAGTGCCTTGGTTGCTCTGCTGAATCCGCCAGAGAAACTGTTCTTATATGGGGCCTTGTTTTTTGAAAACCGCACATCTCGATAGATGCGAAACAATTTCATTTTCTCAATGTTGTCTTGCTTGTGCATGCCCTCGTTTATCTCTTCCGCAAGTGCCTTGAAATGGGTATGCGCGAGAACGTATTTGGGCTTGTTTTCTGCAAACCAATCGCGGTTATTGTTTTTCTCAAGGTCCTTAAGGAAGTTGAATACGGATTGGTCTAAGTGTGTCACGTTTGCCATGGTTGCATTTTTCTGAGTCAAAGTTTGTTCTTCAGTTTGAATCCTCCGTAATTCATACCAGTAAGAAACGGCTTGGAAAGATAAAACGATATTATATACTCTATGAGATGCACGTATACTAGTTTACTCAACTAAGTCTAATTGGATTGATTTGCATACCATTTATGCACCTCTTGTTTCATTTTAGCATTTTCCGCGCAGATGCATTGCAGTCCAGTCCAGAATTTTCACCGAGAGAACTACATTTTTGATATATCAGAGGTCCACTAAACGGTTGAATATAGAATCGTAATATTTACAGTCTCAAAATCGAACATTAGTACGTAGGGATATGTTAGAGGATAGAGTCTTGGCAATAGCATCTCATTAACGACTACCAACACACCAAAAATGTCTGAATTAAGCAGTGACTTAATGTTATTCAACGAGCTCGTTGAGGTATTACTAAACGAAGAGAAAATCCACCCAGTTGCCGATCGAATTGAAGCCTCAAAGCTTTACGATACCATCGATCTTTCCTTAAACGATGCACCAATGCTCGAGGCGGAATTCAAATCAGCCATAAAGGATGTGCTCGTCGCGACGCCAAAAACGGCCACAAACTTATTTTTCAATCAGCTTTTTGGAGGCCGACAGAGCAAGGCTATTTTGGGCGATCTATTGGCGGTGATGCTGAACAACAGCATGTATACCTACAAGGTAGCCGGACCGCAAGTTGGAATAGAGCAAGAAATCATCCGACGGTCCTGCGAAATAGTTGGATACGGCCCGCATAGCAATGGCACATTCCCAACCGGAGGTTCCATGAGCAACTACATGGCCTTAATAATGGGCAGAGATAAAAAGGATCCAGGTTTTAAGATGAATGGTGCTTCAAAACCCCTCGTGATCTATACGTCGAAAGAGTCTCATTACTCGAATGCCAAGAACGCAAGTTTTGCGGGAATAGGGCGCAGTAACGTGCGCTATATTGAGGCGGATTCAAGCGGCCGAATGATACCTCAGAAATTGGAGGAGCAAATATTGCTTGACTTGAACAATGGCCTGACTCCGACATTCATAAACGCTACGGCAGGCACAACAGTCTTGGGAACATTTGATCAAATAGACCAGATCGCCGACATTTCAGAGAAATACGACGTGTGGTTGCACGTAGATGGAGCATACTCGGGGCCAGTGGTCTTTAGCGAAAGCAAAAAGCATTTGGTAAAGGGGGTCGAGAGATCAGACTCCTTTAGTTATAATGCGCACAAAATGCTGGGTACACCAATGACGTGCTCCATTATCTTAGTCAACGATAAGAAGTATCTCTACGACTCATTCAGCAACGATGCAGATTATCTCTACCAAACAGATGGTGACGATTTCAACCTTGGTAAGACCTCATTTCAGTGTGGAAGAAGAAATGACGCATTGAAGTTTTGGACATTGTGGAAATCGGTTGGCACATCAGGACTTTCCGATATTGTAGATCATCAGTTCTATCTGGCAGACGTTGCCCGAGAATATATTAGAGGTAATAATGACTACACCTTGTATAGCGAGGATGAGTCAATTTCAATCTGTTTTAACTACAAGAATATTGATCCAAAAATATTGTGTAATCTACTGTACGAACACCAAGTCACTGTCGTTGGCTTTGGATCGTTTAATGAGGATACGTTTGTGAGATTGGTGACAATCAATGCTACCAACAAGAAGGAAGATATTCTGAATTTCTTTAAGGTAGTAGAAGAGTTTGTAGCAAATAACCCAGCCATAATTCCAATCTCAGAGGTGTCTGAAAAGGGTGCCTAAATCCTAAATGTCTGGCGTTTTAATCTGGGGACTCAGGAAGTGCTTCGGATGGACTTTCGGCTTTCGGGGGATAGATTTTTGAAACGATGTAGCCAACAATCATGGCCAGTGCAAACGATGGTGCCAATACATCCAGCTCTACAAAATAGGCGCCGATTCCTTCAATTTCTGTCACCACAAATTTGAACAGCATCACAGATGCAAAACCGGTAATCATAGATGCAATTGCCCCTTTTTCAGAATAGCCTGGCCAGAAAAGAGATAAAATAATAACCGGACAGAAGGTGGCTGCAATGCCAGACCATCCAAAGATCATAATCCAAAAAATCTGGCGATCGGGGTATAGGTTATAAAGTAGAATGGCTATACCAAGTGCTGCCAACGCCATCGATACCGTAACCAGCCTTGAAAATTTAGTTAAGTCCTCATCTTTCAAATCAGGTCTAATTATCTTTTGATAGAAGTCTCTGGTTATTGCGCTCGAAGCGAGAATCAAAAGGGAATCGATGGTCGACATAATGGCCGAAAGCACGATGGCGATAAATATGGCCACCAAAATGGTGGGCAAGAATTCGTTGGTAATCATGCTCAATACATTTTCTCCGCCGGTACCCAATACAGTCTCGGGATCTTGTCCTTCAGTGGTGAAATAGATGCGAGCAAGGATGCCAATGGTTACCGCTGCAGCATCTGTAAGAAGCGTGAAAAGCAAGGCGACCCACTTTCCTTTGTCTATCTCATGTTCGCTTGAAATGGACATGAAGCGCACATAAACCTGCGGTGATCCTAAGAAGCCAAGCCCAATCATGGAGAATCCGAGAAGGGTAAACGCGTTCATCCATCCGTCATCGCTTCTGCCCAATACTTGAGTTAAGGTAGGGTCTATGGCGTTCAATCCTGCCGTAACACCAGCTCCATGGTCCATCGAGAACCAAACAACAATTGGGAGTAGAACCAATCCAAAAAACATTAATACTCCCTGGAACATATCCGACCAGACCGCGGCCACGAAACCGCCTATGAAAATGTAGACCAGCACAATAGCGAAACCTATGAGCGCACCAATTCGATAATCGATGTCAAGCATGGATTGGAAGGCGATTCCAGTCACATCCATTTGTGATGCTACGTAAATGACAACAAAAACTACCAGCACCGAAGCCGATAGTATGCGCAGCGTGTTCGTGGATGATTTAAAGTGACTTTGGAGGTAGTCGGGAATGGTGATCGCCTTGTATTCGTCAGACCGCCGTTTAAAGCGTTTGGCCATAAATTGCCAGGAAAGGTAGACGCCCAGTAGTTCACCAATAACTACCCAATATGCTGAATAGCCCGCCATTGCACCCATTCCTGTGAGTCCGATTAATAGCCAACCAGATTCACCCGTTGCCCGCGCAGAAAATGCAACGGCCCAAAAGCCCATTTTTTTTCCACCCAAATAATAGTCGCTCATGCTCTTAACTCTGCGTGAGGCAAGTATTCCGATTAGGAACAGAATAGCAACATATGCTGCAAGAACGACGATTTTTATGGCCATGGTGGGTGCCTTTTAGTTTTTACTCCAGTTGCTTTCAATCTCGCAACCGCTTGTGCGCAACAAAGCTAAGATTGGACAGCGGGCATCCACCTTTTGTCCCAAGGTTTGTATTTGTTCGTCCGTTACATTGCCATGAACCACAGCATCAAGGCGCACACTCTTGTAACTGCCATTTGAATGATCAGCCATGCCCATGAAACCAGAAAGGTCTAGGTCTACTTCAATTGCAATGTTGATCTGATCAATACTCAATGAAAGTTCATCGGCAACAACTTGCGCTTGTTCGTTTTGGCATCCAGCCAATGAAGCGGTAAAGAATTGCATGGGGTTGGGGCCGGAATTCGATCCGCCATCATCAACAGGTTCGTCAATTTGAATTTTCCATTCTTTATTGGAAATCTCAACTTTAGTTGGCCAGCCGTTTCCTTGTGCCTCCGCTTTGAACGTCTCTAAGTGCTCATGCTCCATTTTCTATCTTCTTTTATTGGCCTACTCTAATCTGTTTTCGGCGAACGCTGTATTACCCAGCATCAATGTTATGATTATTAACTCGAGCGTCGATTTATCCGAAACTATAATCTTGCTGGTCTTGGGGCAATTGGATTTGTTATGAGAAATACCTCTAATAAGTCATCCCGACCTATCTATTGATACATCAGATCCTGATTGTTGTCATTTCGCGCTGTATTAGGCTCCCGTAGTTTTATCGAAAGAAGAAAATAATGAAGAGAGTATTTATTGGCTTAGGAAGTGGGGTGTTGGTGTTCATCGGTGTCTTTATTCTTTGGTACAACAGTTTGTTGCAGATGAAACCCGTGTCAACGTATGAAGTGAATACCCACGTTACCGATCAGAGGCTATTGATTGCAACACAAGGCAGCGAATTCAATGACGCGCTGGTTTCCGACGTAATTCTCGAAATTGAGGGTTCCGAGGTTTATATTAAAGTGATTGATGCCATGTTGTTGTCAGAAGTCGACAGAGGCGATTGGGACGCCATTCTACTTATTCATGCATGGCAAATATGGGAACCGCACCCCGCTGTTGAAGCGTTTGTTGGCGACTCGTTTGATCCTGTAACCATGTTTATGGTAACCACAGCCGACAATGGTGTTGCCCACATGGAAGGCATCGATGGCATCACCGGAGCGTCATCAATGGCAAAGGTCAATGCAGATGTAGAGCGCATCGTTGGCTGGCTTAAAGCTTCCCCAAACCTAAATATCAAATAACATGTTCGATTGGTTCAATAGTGAGGAAAAAGAGTTTGTGGACGTAGGTATCCTGGATAATTTCTATCAGACATCGTCCTTTTACCCAATGCCGGTGGTGTTGTGCACTACGGTGTCGGAAAATGGATTGACCAACATTGGATCCTACTCATTGTGCTTCCCATTCGGCATATCCAAGGATCATTACATGATGCTCATAAGCCGCAGTTCATCCAATACCGCGCGGAATATTAAAGCACGGAAGACCATTGCGTTAAACTTCATTCCATACGATAAAGAATACTTGAAAAATGCGGTTGAGTTGGGCTATCCCGGAGAAACCACCGAAGAGAAACTAGCAGAGAGCATCTTTACTTTGGTGCCATCTGAAAGAGAGGAAGAAGGAAAAAAGGATGGATTGGTGTACCCAGAGGTCATCAAAGAATCGGTGCAAGTGTTTGAATGTACCGTGGACGAATCAGACGTGTTTCACTATGATGGGCCAAAGATTGAAGCGCACTTTTTACTGAAGATTGACAAGATCATCATGCAGAAGAGATACGCCGAGTATTTGAAAGAAGGAGAAGGTTTTCCAACGCTTCCGGTCGATTTCGGATACAGAGACAGTAAGCAGTTTTGGTTTAGCAAGCATTCTCATCCCTACGCTGAGCCAATACCGAAGTCAAAAGGCGTGAGTACAGATGCCGTTCGATATCAAGTTGAACGGATGGAAGGAGCCATTAAGTGGCACCCAGACTCGTATAAAAAGCTGGTGAAGGTGCCGCGCATATTTTTGAAGATGGTCATTGGTAAAATCAACGAAGCCGCGGCATCGGAGTCCATTGATCTGGTCACGCCCGAGTTTCTAGATAAGGTGAATGCGAAACGATAACGGAGTGTTACGCGATTCAACCTGCCTCTGAACCGTTCATGTGCCAAAATTGACGAGATTGGATTTTCTATTCATTAGAATTGATCCAGGATTTGTTAGCCAATGCGTTGTCTTGAGATGCGTATTTGAGGTATACCGCAATCCCAATTTTATTCTGGATAAACAATGGAGAAAGGGCGTCCGTGCGTGTTCTTATCTAAATTTACCGCGATGAGCACCTTAATTCAAATTTCAATTTTGCCACATGAGCAAGAAGATGAAGCTAAGCTGCTCAAACTTGCGCTCGACAAGTCCGAAATCCAAGAGGCAGATGTGGTCGACTGGAGGATTCGAAAAAGATCCATCGATGCAAGAAAAGCACCGGTTAGAATGAATCTTCAGATTGAGATTTGGCTGGAGAATGATGAACGAATTGGGATACACCCCTTTGTCCCTCAAACTGTTTCTAATGCTAAAAGAATAGCGATCATTGGTATAGGCCCAGCAGGAATGTACGCCGCGCTTAGGGCCATCGAGGGTGGCTTTAAACCTATTGTATTTGAAAGAGGAAAGGATGTTCGAACGCGCCGAAGAGATATAGCGAAGACGATGAAGGAGCAGACCGTGAATCCCGAATCAAACTATTGTTTTGGGGAAGGTGGGGCAGGAACTTTTTCGGACGGCAAACTTTATACACGTTCCAAAAAACGCGGCAATGTGCTGAAGGCAATGGAGTGGTTGGTTCATTTTGGTGCAGATGCAAACATTTTAGTAGACGCCCATCCGCATATTGGCACCAATAAGCTTCCACAGATTATCAGCACCATGCGTGAAGCAATTATTGAGGCTGGGGGTGAGGTGCATTTCAATTCAAAGCTTACCGATATTAAAGTTGAAAATGCCCAAATTCAGGCCATTCAAATCAACGATGGTACATGGCAAGAATTTGATGACGTTGTGCTTGCGACCGGACACTCAGCTCGAGATATATTTTATCTCCTCCACGCCAAAAACATAAAGATTGAGGCCAAACCGTTTGCAATTGGGGTGCGCATCGAACATCAACAAGAATTGATAGACAAGATTCAATATCACGGAGATGATAGCAACCCGTATTTGCCGCCAGCTTCATACAGTTTAGTGGAACAGGTAGATGGCATGGGAGTCTATTCCTTTTGCATGTGCCCAGGTGGCATTATAGCACCTTGTGCTACCGAGCCGGATGAGGTGGTTACCAATGGCTGGAGTCCGAGCAAGCGAAATAACCCATATTCCAATTCTGGAATAGTGGTCAGCGTGGAGCCCAAAGACCTTCCAAACTACTCGGAAGATGATCCATTTGTAAGTCTGAACTTCCAGAAATCGGTGGAGAAAACGTGTTGGGAAGCCGCCGGTAAATCGCAGCAGGTTCCGGCTCAAAGAATGGTAGATTTTATGGAGGGGCGCGTGTCAAAAGACTTTCCTAAAACATCGTATCACCCTGGAATAGTAAGCGTGGATTTAAATAAGGTGTTGCCTGCATTTTTATCCAAACGGCTTAAAAAAGCATTTGTCGCATTTGGAAAAAAAATGCGAGGCTATGTCACCAATGAAGCGGTGATTCATGCCCCCGAATCGCGCACTTCGTCTCCAGTTCTTATTCCAAGAGATCGTATAACACTGGCGCATGTTGATGTCCGTGGATTATACCCATGCGGCGAAGGTGCTGGATATGCCGGAGGCATTATGTCAGCCGCCATAGATGGAATAAACTGCGTAGATGCCATTCTGAGAAAGCACAGCGAGGTTTAGCTATTGATCGCACCTTACGCTAATGTCACTTAATCATCTCCTGTAAAAATGCACCAAGTAGATCCTCTAAATTCTCCACGTCGTGAAGTTGGTCATACCCAATGTCTTGAGACATGAGTTGCGCGCGTTGTGGGCCGGATAGCTCAACCTTGAAAATAGACCCCTTGTAGGCATCATCCAAAAGTCCAGTTGGATTTACTACAAGCATAGAGTTGGATACGATTTCGGCTGAGGCTACCGCTTTTATTTCGTTGAGCGCATGAACAATTTCTGGAGCGAAAACCCCAAAAGAGCTTTCGTAGAA
The DNA here is from genome assembly GCA_002336485.1 of Flavobacteriales bacterium UBA1993. Lineage (GTDB taxonomy): Bacteria > Bacteroidota > Bacteroidia > Flavobacteriales_G > Salibacteraceae > SHAN690. The sequence goes on along the minus strand of DDCZ01000053.1, from coordinate 10,006 downwards.
TTCTGAAAAACCGCCATTAGTAACGGTTTGGTTAAGTTTTACAATCACATAAACCATTTTCTCGGCGCCGGTCAAACCTTGAACGACTTGATACCACTCTGACCAACTTTCTATATCGAAGTCCGCGGCCTCAAGTTGTTCGTTTGCCGAACTAAATAGTCGAGCGATTAAAGCTCTATTCGAAATTTCTTCCATGTCGATTCTTGAGTTTTAATAGCGCTACCCACGATGGGAATGTGCGCATTTTGATCATCAAGTTTTTGCTAGATAAAATAGATTTGAAAGATAGAGTTTCAGCGTTCACATGCAACCCACATGGGTAATTTCCTGGCCTGAAATTCATTCATTTCCCCCCGTATTCCCCCGTCTATTCTAATTTAGGCAAGCTTGCTTTTTCATGTCGATAACAAAAAGTGTATCAAGTGATAAAGAGACGCTACTTTTGGATTGAAATCATCCTCAGACACGCCAAAGATTAAATCAAATGAGCCACCCTATCAATTATTACTTATCCCTTGCTGCACTTTCCCTCTTATTCGTTTCAGGAGCACTCCATGCACAAAACGCCCTTCAATTTGATGGAGCAAACGACTATGTGCAGACGACTTTTGATGGAGTTTTAGGCTCTACAAACAGAACATTTGAGGCATGGGTTAATTTGAGTTCAAGCGCCACAGGAAATAACGCGGTCATAGATTACGGACAGAATGCAGTTGGCTCAAGGAATACATTCATGATAAATAGCAATAACGGTTTGTCCTTTATCTCTGGTGGCACCAATGCCAATATCGGCACCGCTAGTAATATTGTAACGGCCAATCAATGGACCCATGTGGCTTTTGTGCTAGATAGCGGAACTGGCTACCTGTACTTAAATGGAACCCAAGTTGGAACGGGTTCTTTGACATCAGTCAACACACCAACCACTGGAACAGATCTCAGAATTGGACAGCGTGTTTCAGGAGGAAATATCCCGTTTGAAGGAGCCATAGACGAGGTACGTGTTTGGGATTACGCTCGAACAGCAGCAGAAATCAGCGCCAATATGGGAGCGGAATTCTGTGAATTAGATTCGCACCTAGTTGCATATCACAAGTTCAATCATGGCATAGCCAGTGGAACGAACACTGGAGTCAACTCCTCTTATGACGCAAGCGGAAATGGAAACAATGGAACGTTAACCAATATGGCGCTTAGCGGTTCAACATCAAATTGGGTTACTGGCGCAGGGGTAACGGTGAGCGCTTTGTCAAGTGCAATAAATGCTACTGGATGCGGTGGAACATATACAAGCCCAAGCGGCAATTATACTTGGACAACGGCAGGTACATATGCTGACACCATACAGTCTGTAATGGCATGTGATTCCATACTCACCATCACACTAACATTCAGTACAAGCACGTCCGCTTCAATAACAGAATCAGCCTGTGCATCCTATACGTCTCCGAGCGGTGGGTATACCTGGACGGAAAGTGGCACCTATGCAGATACAATTGTCAATTCAACCGGATGCGACTCCATAATGACCATTGATTTGAGCATTAATAACTCCACAAGTGAGTTTACCGTGGAGGCGTGTGATTCCTATACGTTGCCGAGCGGTAACCAAACGGGGCCTTTTTCTGGCACTTATCTCGATACCATTTCAAATGCCGCGGGTTGTGATTCATTCATGATCATTCATGTAGGCATTCTTTATAGTACATCCTCATTCATTACAGAGCTTGGTTGCAATAGCTACACTTCACCTAGTGGTTTGATCTGGACGGAGAGCGGAACGTATATAGACACTATTGCTGCTGCCAATGGATGTGACAGCGTCATCACCATTGACCTAACTCTGGACACGGTAAACAATGGAATCTCCAAGTCAGGTAAGACCCTAACCGCAACGGCCAATGGAGCGAGTTATCAATGGATTGATTGCAGCGACAGTTCGCTTGTTATTGGTGCGACTAGCGAAGATTACTCTCCTGAAAAAACGGGCGAATATGCAGTGATTGTAACTCAGAATGGATGCACAGATACCTCCGAATGCTTGAACGTGAAAATTGTAGGAGTTCAGCAATTCGATTCTAGCATAGGAGCATCGTTGTATCCGAATCCGACATCTGGCGCGGTAACCATCGACTTGGGCAAGCGATATGATCATGTCTGGGTACGCATTATGAATGCCGAAGGCAAGATTGTACGATCCGTTGATGGCTTGTCTAGACGCAAAACACTCCTTGACTTGGGGCAGGGTACAGGCCTCTTTACCATTTATGTGTATACCGAAGATGGGTATCAAGCCTTTCGTGTAATCAAGGTGGAGTAAATCGACTAAAGATTGGAAGTGTAATTGTTAGATTACGTCCAAAGCTTGTTCAAATAGTTGATCACATTTTTACTGCTGATACCTTCAATAATGTCCGGAGAAACCTGTTCGGAAATGGCTTCTAGAATGGACGGATACCGGGTGGCATCGGCATGCTCGTCAAAATAAAATGGAACGCGTGTTCGATCGGGGTGTGTGTCCGTACAGAAGTAGTCTGCACCGAAGCAAATGGAGGTTGAACCTCCAAGTTGGATCCCGTGATTGATGTGCTCATACAGCACATTCGGGTCATCGTTGTTTACAAACGCCCTCAAAAAGTTAACTCCAATGAGTCCTCCACGTTTGATGATTTCCGGGGCTAGATTGTCTGGCAGGTTACGTACATGATCGAAAACAGTGCGGTAATTTGAGTGGCTTGCGAGAATTTGGATGTCCAAATCATGCGCACTGATATAACCCAGCATGTCTTGCGCCAGGGCATCACTGGCATGTGAAAAGTCTACGGCGATCTTCTTCCCATTTAAGTACTGAAGCAGTTTTTCACCATCCTCCTTCAGACCGATTCCGCTGTTATTCCCTCCGCCAAATCTATTCTCGGCGTGGTGGGTGAATCCAATGTATAGAATGCGCGTGGTGTTTGAGATGATTTGCTCTAATCGATCAAACCCAATTTCCAGCGGTTCATCCTCTTCGCAAAATCCAGAGGCGTTCTCAATGGCTGCCGTCATGCCCAACTTGGATGAAGTCGCGATTTCATTCAGGGTGTTTAAGTCATGCACCAAGGTGCAATCCTCGGGAAATCTGGAAAGAAAGGATTTAAAGATCTCACTTTGTCTCAGGGCCAATGCCGTGCTTCCCTTCTTGGTAGCGGTGAATATGGCCATCACTTGCAGCTTCACATTGCCTTCGGCCAATGCTGGAAAGGAGCATGCGATGCCTTCTCTATTGAAAGGATCCGGATGCGCCATGTTGAGCATATGTGCGAGCAGGTCGCAATGCAGATCAATTACTGGATGTTTCATGTGGGTTCTTTGCTGTTGGGTTACTTCTTCGCGAACTTTTCGACAAACACCTTTGCATCCATACAATATTTGTCCTCACCCTTCAACTTCCATTCGCCCGTTGTTTCAATGTAAAATTGAACGGTTTTCTCGACCACAACTGAATAACCTCCATAAGATTCTAGCATGCTCAGCACCTCTTCCATGTATTCGGTTTTGCTGATTGCGTTCGTTTTCACTAGATCCCATCGCTTGTTTATACGTTTCAACTTCTCCTTATAAATCGGGTCTTTGGATTTATATGCCATTAAGAATAGCGATAAGGCTTTCGCTTCTGCGGATGGTTTTTCAGCTTGTTTTATCATGTGGTGTGTTGTGGGTCAAGTTTAGGAGCTAAACGTAGTTTAATATTCTTACTCGTCACATTTACTCGATTCAATCTTCTGGAGATTGTTGTTTTACATAGGAGCCTTTGTTGTTAGGTGGTATTTCTTCATCTTGATGAGTAACACAAGGTTAAGTACTAAACCTACGCCATACACCAAAAGGCCAACATGCGGATAAATGGTCAAGTCGGCATAGTCACTATTGTTAATTACATGATCTGTGTACATCGCTAACCAAAAGGGAAACAGCACAAGCAGAATCAAACTTAAGATTGGAGGCCACTTTTCAATTTTTCCCTTTTTGAGTTTTAGATAGCAGATGGTAATTAGTATCAAATAAGTCAACATTGCTGTAAGTTGAAATTTGTACGAAAAATTGATCACCCACCAACTTCTATCTTTCCCTAAAATGGTTCCGCCAAGAATATAAATGTCAGGTACATCTGGACCATAATACTCATATCCGCCAGGGCCAATTTTCAAATAAACAAATGGGGTGATGATAGCCATTAGGGTTAACCCGATTAGCCATTTGAGATAAATTTCAATCGAACCTTTCATTTTACTTTCTTCCAACAACTACAAAAAGACAAATAGGCTATTATTCTTAAGGGGCATTTTCTATCGTTACAACGAACGATTGACTAGATATTTAATTGCAATAAATCCCGCTTGCCGTTTTCGCTATAATGTTTTCATGATTTCAGGAAATGAAAAGTGGTCTACCCGTAAAACCCACCAAAAAATTGGAAGGCTCTCCTATCGAACCAAAGATTTATGACCTTGCGCTTTTTATGTGTCAACACAATGTTTAAGACGGAAGAGTAGAGCGTATGGAGGATTTTTATCCAGGTCAAAGATGGACAAGTGAGGGCGAGCCTGAACTAGGAGTAGGTGTGGTGCTGAACACAGAAAAGAACCGCGTACAAATCGAGTTCCCAGCTTCGGGCGAATCGCGGCAATACGCCATCGAGAATGCACCTCTAAGAAGGGTCGTTTTTAAGTCGGGAGACACTGTTGTGGATCAAAACAAACAGCCATTTCTTATTGAGCGCGTGCAAGACAGTGGTGACCTGCTGCTTTACATCGGACCAGACGGTGTATTGTCTGAAGCAGACTTGGGAGATGTATCTGTAAAGCATGGCGTAAGCGATCGCCTTATTATGGGCGATGTTGATACACCCGACATCTTTGCTTTGAGAAGAAAAACGTTGGAGTTCGACTACAAGCGCCGAATTTCTCCGATCAATGGATTTGTAGGCGGACGCATTGGTCTGATTCCTCATCAGCTATACATCGCACATGAGGTCAGTTCGCGCTACGCACCGCGGGTCTTGCTTTCTGACCAGGTTGGACTTGGTAAAACGATTGAGGCTTGTTTGATCTTGCATCGATTGTTGCTCAGTGGTCAGGCATCACGGGTATTGATCTTGGTGCCAGATTCCCTAGTTCATCAGTGGTTTGTTGAAATGCTTCGGCGCTTCAACTTTTGGTTCAACATATTTGACGAAGAACGATGCAAAGCCCTAGATGAGGGCGCACCAGATGGAAATCCGTTCTTGGATGACCAATTGATTTTGTGCAGCACGTCCTTTTTAGCCAATTCACCAAAACGAGCCCAACAGGCCATATCCGCAAATTGGGATATGCTCGTGGTAGATGAAGCGCATCATTTAGAATGGTCGCTTAAGAATACCAGCGCCGAATATGCGACCGTGGAACGCTTGAGCAAAGTGGCAAAGGGAATATTGCTATTAACAGCCACACCAGAGCAATTGGGCGTTGAAAGCCATTTTGCACGTCTCCGATTGTTGGACCCGGAACGTTATGCTGACTACCAATCCTTCATCAACGAATCGAAAGATCATAAGGCCATTGCGAACATTGTTGATGCCCTCTCGGATGGAAATCCACTAAGTAATAAAGAAGCCGGAACGCTGGAAAACCTATTCGGCGCGGAAAGAGTGGCTAAGCTAAAGGAAAAGGACACGGTGATTAAGAACCAGCTCATCGAAGATTTATTGGATCAGCATGGCCCAGGGCGTGTTGTGTTTAGAAATACCCGTGCTGCCATGAGCGGTTTCCCATCCCGAAAAGCACACCTGATTCCCATTACGGCGGACAACAATCAATCGCAATGGATCCAGCGGCTTTCCAAAGAATATGATCAAGAGCAACAATCCCAAACGGGTGCCAAGGTAAAACCGCGGTTCTGGTTTTCCGAAGACCCGCGCGTCTCATGGTTAGTGGAGCTGCTCGAGCAACTCAACCCAGCGAAGGTCTTGTTGATTTGCAGGAGCAAAACAAAAGTGTTGGCGCTGGATAGAGCCCTGCAGAAACTATGTACCGCTAAGGTTGGTGTGTTTCATGAAGACCTCACCATTGTGCAGCGCGATAGAAATGCCGCATGGTTTGCGGAGGCAGATGGCGCACGCATTCTACTCTGTTCTGAAATCGGTAGCGAGGGTCGAAACTTTCAATTTGCGCATCACTTGGTATTGTTTGATTTACCGGTGCATCCAGAGTTGTTGGAGCAGCGCATCGGTCGTTTGGACCGAATAGGGCAGACGGAGAACATTCAGATTCACGTGCCGTATTTGAAAGGCAGTCCGCAAGAGGTTTTGGTGCGCTGGTTTCACGAAGGCCTAAATGCCTTTGAGGAAAACATTGAAGGCGGAAACCAAATTGGGCAGTTGTTCAACAAACGGATAGTTGAAGTGGCTTCGGCTACAGAATCTGCAGGTAATAACACACAGTTGGAGGCCTTAATAGCGGAGACAGCAGTCTACCTGAAGGAGTTGAAGAAAACGCTTGCGAATGGGCGTGACAAACTGCTTGAAATGAATTCGTATAGACCAGCTGTGGCCGAGAAATTGGTGACAAAGATCAAAGCGTCGGATCAGGACATGGCGCTTGAGAATTACATGTGTAGCATCTTCGAACACCATGGAATCGAAATGGAAGATTTGGCGCCACGAACATATTTGTTACATCCTGCAAATGCCAATAGAGAGGCTTTTCCATCCATTCCGGATGAGGGGATATCCGTAACCTTCGATCGCACGCGGGCGTTGAGTAGGGAAGACGTAGGCTTCGTGAGCTGGGATCATCCAATGGTGACTGGCGCTATAGATATGGTACTCAGTTTGGGCACGGGCAGCGCAAGCTATGGCGTTCTGAAAGGCACAGGTAGCACAGGTATTCTTCTTGAAGTGATTTTTGTACTTGAGACTGCCGATAGAAAAGGAGTAAATGTAGATCGCTTTTTACCAAGTACGCCATTGCGTGTGGTAGTAGATCACAAGGGCGAATCGGTTACAAAGAACTACCCAGTTGACTTGTTTAACACCCAATTGAAGTTTGGTCAGATAGACGACCTTATCGATAATGAAACAGTGGTCGAGACGCTAATTCCCAACATGATTCATGCGGCCGAAGAGATGGCCGAACAATTAATGGTGAAGGAGGTGAAGGCCGGGCTTGAACGCATGAGCCAAACTTTGGATCACGAGATTGGTCGTTTGGCCTCGTTGCACAAAAGAAACAAGGCCATTAGACCCGATGAAGTGCGCACGGCACTGGAAGAGAAGAATGTGTTGACAGATTTGATTTCTAATGCTCGGGTCAGAATGGACGCAGTGCAATTGATCAGAGAAGGGGATATGTAAGCTACCACCAAACAATGAAAAATTCCGAATAAGACCCCTTGTGCTTTTGCCAGCACAAGAGAGATTGTTCTTCTTTCAAACTAGTGATTACGTTTTCTTCCACGCCGTGATAGTTCGTCCACATTTTGTTTTCAGATGGGGCCATTCCCCATTCCTTTTTAGATGGAATATGGTAGGTTTTGGTCGGGTCATCAAGGCTTTTGAATGACTCGAGGTTTAAATAATATCCCTTAATGGCTTTCTCAAAAGCCGGGTCAAAATGCCCCTTGTATTCGTAAGGAACAAACAAGGAGACAAGGAGGCAAAGCGCTTGGGAAACATTGTTCAGGTCAACATCTTCAAACATTGATTTAGCGCAGTTGTGATAGAGTAGAGGAAACTGCTGACGCTTTAATTTTTCCAGTTTCTCCCTCATGGAATCATTCCGATTTGGACCGATCCAATTTTTGATCGGTTCGGAAGATATCGCGGGGTCAAAGAGGTAAAACTTATAAGCCAATTCCATGTGGATCAGCTGTTTCATGTGTATTTCCTCAACTACAAAATCAATCTCTCCGATGGTTTTTTTGTCTTCGATTAACTGAATGTTCTCGTATAGGATCCTGTAGTTCGCAGAGGACTTAATCAATTCAGAAACGATTTTTTCAACCAAGTGGCCCAGTCTTAAATTGGTGGGGAGTTGGAATTCAAGATCCGATTGAAGCTCCAAATCGCTTAGGAAGAAGGGCTGCAATCCCGTCACTGAAAGCTCCAGACCATCAGCGTTCAGTATTGACGCTATTCTAGACTTAGTATTCATTTACGACGTTGCTCGATATTCACTTATTTCAAATAAATGCCCATCGGGATCTCGAAAGAAGCATCTTGTTTCAGCACCATTATCCGACGGTGGTGTTATGAATGCCGCACCTCTGTTTTTGAGTATTTCGTGCGACTTTCTGCAATCCTGCACCCGAATGGTGTATGCATGACTTACGGAATCGATGTCTGTTGGAGGATTAAAATAGGTCATTGGTTTATCCGGTGTTGGGCCTCCTTCGGTGACAAGCAAAAGCCAGTTACCTAAAAACTCCAGAACCAACGAATCGCCACCGTATTCGCGAAATATTTTCGCACCCAAAACATCCACGTAAAAGGCTTTTGATTTGGACATATCTGTGACAACCAGTATGGTGGTTAATGCCGAGTCTTGAAATGGGTTATCCTGTTTGTTACTCATATCCATAATTTATTGTCGGCGAATTAAGATACATGGAGCGATCCAATGGATCCGAAACACATCATCCAGTCGATGCGCTAGTACATTAAGTGCTTTTTAGAAACCTCTTTCCAGCCTGCCTTATAATCTGAGTCGACAAAGAAAATTTTCAATTCCGCTTTATAATCAGCGTCAACAAAGAATATCTTCTTTTTTGCTTTGTAGTCTGCGTCAGTAAAAAACCACTTCCCATCGTTATCTCCCGCTTTATAATCAGCGTCGACTTTATAGACCAAAAGATCGGCTTTATAATCTGAGTCCACCACGAAAACCTTCACATCGGCCTTATAATCCGAATCAACGGAAAAGACCTTCTGTGCTTTAATACGTGCACTGGTAAATAATAAGAGTGTAATAAAAACCAACTGTTTCATCATTTTAGGTTTTAAGCCTTCAACTTAAGCTTCATTTTTCAATTTCTTTTAGAGCTTCTAGTACTTTCTTCCTCGAGTATGCATTTGATTTCCAATGACCAGGTGCCCAACCAACCAGAAATCGCTCGAAATCAGCCCAAGCTATAGGGTAGAGGCTGCGCCATTCTTGTTCCAAGGCATTGAAGTCTACCGATGCGTTATGCAACTGAAGCTGAATACGTAGTGCGGAGAAGTAATGTGATAAAAACGAATCTTGCATTTCATCACTTGATATTCCTCCTTCTATACAGCTCATCAAATAGGCCACGTCCTTCATTCCGCAGCCGCGTCCAACATATTGAAAGTCGACAGCGGAAACGGCTCCATCTTGACTAAAGCAGAAATTGGCATACTTGGCATCGCCGTGCACCAAGGTTTGAAATTGACATGCATTAAGCTTCTCGTGAATGACATGTGCGTGATCCTTCAAAGGCCCTTCGGCCATCGCTTCAAATTCACTTGGTCGCGTTTCCAGTTGCCAGTAGGTGCCGATTTGCCACAGGCCCGTTGGTTTGGTATGCATGAAAAGCGCATGAAACGCCGCCAACCACCACAAGCATTGTTTGATCTCTGCCTTGGTCAGAGTGTTTTTGCGCAACGTGAATCCCGCTTGATTCAGATCCTCTAAAATTAAAAGTGAATGTCTTGGGAAGCTTCTATAGCCCAGCAATTTTGGCGTGCGACATTGATCGTTGGTGCGGTCATTAAATTCAGTGTACCAAGTTGCCTCCACTTCATATGACCGCAGCTTTCTCTGGTGCCCAGCATCTGAATTCCATCCTCTAGAGTGATGCGCTTTTTTAGGTGGAGCAATGCGTTTAACAATAACGGATTTTTCAGTCGATCCAGCTAAATGCAGGCGCACAATGGTGCCATAGCCTGACCACAGTTCCTGTATGGTTTCTATGTGGATGATGGCATCAAACTGAATGACCTCCTTAAGCTCTTCTGTGAATGTTG
>DDCZ01000022.1:1860-8616 GCA_002336485.1 Flavobacteriales bacterium UBA1993 | reverse complement strand
CCGTCGATGTCAGCGCCTTGCTGAATCCAATCCGAAGCAACAAAACATGATCCATCATCTTCTGTAGCAAGCGAATCGAAGTTACAAGCCCCAATATCTGTGCAGCCCTCAATAGCACACACACAATCGTCTTCTGAATCCCAAATACCGTCTCCATCTAAGTCTTGCTCACCAAAAGAACTGAGCAAAACAAGTAAATCGTTGACGTTAACAAATCCGTCACAATTCACGTCAGGACTGAAGCAGTCGTCACCGTCAAGCCATTGACCATCCTCTTCATCCCCAAAGTAGCTGAGCATCCCGAGAAGGTCATTTACGTTGACAAATCCATCACAATTCAAGTCTGGATTCTCACATTCATCCTGCGCATTGAGGTTCAACCCCAACGCAATGGCAAACGATATGAAAAGGATTCGCTTCATGACAGTTCTATCTGAATGGAATATACGAAATATCAATGCAAATACCATTCAACCACCCTCACAGCCTCGGCAGTACCCTGGCAATGGTGGCTTTCACTACCCTAATTCACGGCGAATGAAACAGTTGATACATCTGCCTCAGCGCAGGATTATCGTGTTCAACTAACCTTCAGGCGTATCAAACCAACTCGGGGGTTTAGTCTTTGTACCGTGCTCGATCGTATGAACGCTTCCTTTCGGCAAAACAAACGCAAGCAACTTGGTCATAGCATGTAAGTACCCACGCTTATCCGACTCAAACACCTCCTTCAGAGCAACCTCAAGGTTTGAAGATTGACCTTCTAAAATTTCCACGAGTACTCTCTTGGAGTCTGCAGTTGTCTTGTTGGGTATTCCCTTCTTCCGAGGCATAGATTCTTCTTCTTTATTCTGGTTTAGTAATGGAGTGGGATGCGTTTCCTTACTGCATCAGCATTGCGCATTCACACCATCATTTCCGTTACATCCCATGAAGGCCCTCAGTTCGTAGAGTTGAGCGAATCCCTCGTACACTTGGTTCGAGATAAGTCCAGGAAGGGGAGCTTTGAAAGCCCTTTGTATCATTGATGCAGAGGGCTTTTGCTTTGAGTAGCTATACCATCACGATGTACTGAAAAAGTGATAAACCAGACGGTTTTGACACTTTACTGCCACCTATATGACAGTTAAATGAACAGCTAATGTCCCGAAAAAGCCAAAAAATTGGGAGGCCGTTTTGGGCTTCTGTACCCCCCTCTCTTTTGGTGTTTCAGTTTCGTGTTTTGAGGCCTTCTGCAAAAGCTATCTATAACCCTCAACCTCCTGGTATCTCGTTACTGGTTTTAGGCTCAGAATTCCTGTTGACCCCATTTCGTTTAGGGTCAAAATTTATGGGACGGGGGTTAGCCTTCGTCTCCAGGCTTCTTTGACTGTGATGATACAGTGCGGTACTGTTTATTCGATTTCCAGCCTGTTTTTTTGACGTCGATAGCAAAACCGTATTCGTATAAAGGGGTTATAAGGCTGTTTAGTGTAGTCGCAGTTTTATGCCATTGATCGAATGTGTCATCGTCTGGTAAGGCTGTGACCCTGTAATCTTTCAATGGGGCTAGTGTTTCGTGATTAAAACCTCTTACCGAACCGGTTGCCATAAAGGTGATATCTGGATGCTTTAAGCGCATCTGTAGAGCTTTCTCTTCTTTTTCAACCACAACTATTCGATTGGTTTCTTGGCTCAGGAGATGGAGACCAAAAAGACACTGGGCTGGGTGGAAATCAGGGAGTTTGAGCGCTGAGTGGACCCAGGTGATTTGATGGCCTTGTTCATCGCTGAATCGTCTGCCTGTAGCTGGGTCGATGCCTATTATTTTACCTGTTCGGATGCGTTCTTTCTCGTCGATTTGATAGAATACAGCTGAGCCGTCATATAAATCAGCGGTGCCCACACGGTAATCCCGAAAGGCTTTTGTGGTCTTCTTTTGGCCATATAATTCGCTAAAACGCGCGAATAATGGATTCATCTCGTAGCGCGAAAGAGTATTCTTTATAACCGCTCTATCTATGAATGAATTTGCTTCGGACCAGGCGCCGCTGGGAGGGTGGTTCAGTTCGTTGTATTCGGGATTAAAAACGGGGGCTTGTGGGGGGCTTGACCTTTTGATTCGTCCTTTTCTCAAGCCGTTTTAAGGGCATTACAAAGCCTTTCAATCGTTCGTGGTAAGCCCTCCTTCGATGGTTTTGATGTCGTTCATAGGCTCAATTTGAGGTGAGACAGTCGTCGAGTCATAGCCGTTCAATGAGCGTTGACGAATAGTTTGAGAACGCAGCAGGGCAGACTACAGCGATGGCATATCCGCTTCAATTGCTTATCTTCAATGTCGAAGCAATGGTCTTCACGAAATCATCTCGCTGTGTAACGGCTTGATCGCTATACGCGGAGATGTATAGTTTGACATATTGATTGTCGTGCAAAGTGGTAAAAATCCACTGGGTCAGAATGCTATTTCCGTTAACATACTGCTCCCTATTCAAGGTGTAAACAGTCTTCCTGTTGATGAAGAAGCGATTTGAAATACGTTTAAGGCTAATTGGTTCTGAAAGGCTAAGTCCTACGTTTGGATTCGCAATTTGCAATTCCTCCTCCTGTTCCTCTCTAGTGGTTCCCAATGCCTGGGCCAGTCCACAATAGATTTCTGTATTTGCAACTTCAGAAATGCTATTCAGCGTATGCGAGTTGCTCGTCTCCAACGTTGTCACCATCACAGACCACTCAATTCCAAATTGCTCCTCCATCATTGAACTGAAGATGATTTCCTCGCCATTGACGTATCCTGCTCCGTATTCCGTCTTTGGCAATACTCTCCAAAACGATGGTAGTTGAAAAGTTAATTTATCGGAGGAGGCTTCCTTTCTCAATTGAGCTTTGTGCTGGTCAATTATGTCGAATTCTATGTCATACAGCACCGAAGCGATATTCTGATTAAAGCTGAGCGTTTGAATGTCCACTGCGCATTTTTCTGAGGTGTCAGTCGCAAGGCGATTTGAACAATTTCGTGTCGCGCTCAGCATCATTAACCCGAGTACTATAGCAGCAAGGGTTTCGCCAATCTTTCTGCCTGTTCCTTTTTTATGTATACCGCTTTCCATTGTTTGTGCTTGATGGCCTTGGGAGTTGAATGTACCTAATAGAAGAACTCAATATCCAATACACACATTGAAAGAGCGGAGGTCGTGGGCTTTTAATCTAGACTTACCGGTATATATTGGAACAATTATTAGCGCAAGTACTGCATTCACAATTGAAAAAAATGAATATCCAACTCCACACTTATCACGCTATTGGTTTTCTTGTTGTTGTATTTGTCTTGACCTCTTGCGATAGTAATTCTTCATCTAGTGGAGAAAACGTTAGTGTTGCGGATGCCAATGCTGCCGAGTTTTACGCTAAAGGAAAGTCATATATTGATTTGAAATCTTGGGGCTCTGCAATTGATAGATTTACCCAAGCGATAGACTCTGATCCTCAATTCGCAGAGGCTTTTTATTATAGAGGCTTTGCAAAGTTCAAAACCAGGGACTATTCCGGGGCAATAAATGACTTTACTCAATGTTTAGAAATTGAACAACCAGAATACGAAGATGCATTCTGGTTGAGGGGCAAAGCGAAGTATTTTCTAGGAGATTATACTGGCGCAATTTTAGACGCTGATAAAGCGATTAAGTTGAGACCTGAGCTAACCCCTGGGGTTTATAAATACCAATTGCGAGGGGCTTCAAATTTCGCATTGAAACGATACAAGCTTGCAATTCAAGACTTAAGTAAAGCAATTGCTTTTCGCTCAGATGATCTTCGTTCACTTCGTACTCGCGGTTTTTCGTACTTTGAATTAATGCGGATGCTGCCTCGTAATCGTAATTATCTAGCTGATCGCGATGAATTAAAAGTATTGGCGTGTAAAGACTGGAGGTTAGCTGGGGATTATGGGGATGAAGCTTCCTTAGATGCTCTTGTTAAGCACTGTCAGTGACGCACTTGAAAGCATTCGTTTAAAAGGTATCACACGACTCAAACCGCCGACGTCAAACAAAATTGAATAGATGCAGAATCAAACAGTTTTAATAATGTCCTTGATGCTTGTCGCTTGCGGCAACACATCGAACTCTGGTCCTGAAACGGATTTATCGAATGAAATCCAAGCTGTTGTTGAGAACAAGTACTTCGATATGACCTCAAGTGAAGAGGATATTGAATTCTATCAATTAGTCGCCAAACCGAGAGCTTATCTTGATGGAATTGGCATTAGTTTTTCTCTTCCTGGAGAATTGAATTTAGCTGATGCCAGCGCATTTGAAAATAGCATTGTCCGATATGAAGACTTCACACAAAGCCCATACGGCGGATTACAGGGTTATTCGTTTGCCGTCGACTTTCTTGAGTCACGGATTAGCCAAAAGCTCAGTGATAAGGAGGCTTGTGATTTTATGACTGAACACGTTGGCAATGACCTTTCCCAGCTCGAAGTGTTCTTTCCCATAAGTGTTTTCAGCGATTTAACGGTGGTCAGTGCAGACTTCAATTTACTGATTAACGGGAAGCATTTTCTTCGGCGAATTGCCTCGTTTACTGACAATAGACTAGATGGCACCTATCTAGAAGGGGTAAACATCACAGAGTTCCATTATGCGACGTATCACAAAGGGAAGAAGTACGAATTTTATCTGTGTTATTTTGGATCGGATAAAGCTGTAGGGAGCTTATCTGCCTACTTTAACACCATTGCCGGAACAATTAAATTCAGTTAGAAATGAATAAGTGGATACGTCGCGCTCTTAAGCTGTTGGTGTTTTTTATTCTGTGGTGCGTAATAACCGTGACAGCTGGCATTTTAAATAGAGACGGTAGCCTTTCAAGCATACCAATTCCTCCAATATTTTTGTTGGCTTCATTCGCGGTTCCAGGGTTCCTCTGTTATTCAAGGTGGGCGAATAAGGAGATCTGGAAGAAGCGGCAATCTTAAGTTGGATTCTCACATTCATCCTGCGCACTGACGTTCAACCCCAACGCAATGGCAAACAATATGGTCAGCAGCTTTTTCATTATTCAGCGTCTTTCTGTTTAGCAGGTGGATGTCAATCGCAGTTGGCACCAAATTCAGACAATAACAGGAGCAAGTCAGACACGTTTACCGCTCCATCATAATTAACATCGGTTGCGCAAGAACTATCGCCACCTGTTGAGCAGGGCTCTCCACAACTGCCATCGTCAATCGTAGCAAGAGGACTATAATTCCCTGCACTTTCATCAGTACAGCCAGCGAACAAACAGCTACCATCGTCAATCTCAGCATAACTCAAATAGTTGAGCGCGGTCTCGTACATACAACCAGGAATCAGGTTTGGGTTATCAATGACTTCCAAAATGGCTGAAAAACTCTGCTCTCCTATGCTAAATTCAGCTCCAAATAATGAAATAAATACCTCACCTGTAGCGATCACTTCAATTACTCCTGGCTCAGTAGGAATACCCGTCGCAGTGATACAGTGCTGAGAACTTTGCGACAATTCTCCCAGTGCAAAATCACTCTCTTCTATCCAATTTGGCAAGCCTTCGAAACTTATCCAATCCACGTGATGCACACCGTAGTCAACACCAGACTGCGGCTCTTCAACTAATTCTGGGATATTGAAAACCCAATCGCCACTCCATTCAACTCCCACCATTGCTTCTTGCCAATCTGGGAACACACCTATTGACTCATCCGTCCATGCCGCATTACCAACAGAGGTGCAGTCAAAGGTCAAATACACGCAATCCGCAGGACACCCAGCATCAGCATTATAATTCAATGCATCAGAATCGACACATCCTGGAAAAGTGCAAGAATTGTCTTCTTGTGTGGCAAAAGGATTAAAATTACAAGCTAATTCATCTGTGCATCCCTCAGGCGTCGGGACAACTGTAATCGTTGCTACCATTCCGTTCGCAGCGTGAGAATTAATGGAGCAATCGTAGTTGTACGTTCCTTCGACTGTAAACGTGTGCGAGCCGATGCACACACCGTCGGCTGCTCCGTTGACTGCTCCGAAGGAAAACGACTCGGGGTTATTCCATATGTCACCAAGTGTACTTTCCGCTCCATTCACATCGTGAAATCCGTCTACATTAACCCAAACAACCGTTTGACCCACTTGAATTTCCAAATCCGAAGGCGTGTAGGAGAAGCTTTGCGCTGCCACCACAGTCCCTTCAACCCCACAAGGATTGTTTGCGCTTACCATATCTGTACATGCCATATCGCAGCCATTCACAGCTGGATTGCCATCCGATCCATTCCCAGCCTCATAGGTGATATAAGGTGAACCCGGACCATTGCAAGCACCCCAGACAGAGCAGCACGAGCCCAATCCCTCTCCACACGGTATACAATTATCACATGTATATCCATTCAACCCCGTTTGCGCATTGGCATTCAACCCCAACACAACGGCAAACAAAATAAAAAGGATTCGCCTCATGACAGTTCTATCTAAATGAAAGATACGAAATATAAATGCAAATACCATTCAAGCATCCTCACAGCTTCGGCAGAACCCTGGCAATGGATGGCTTTGTACCCACGCGTTTTGAGGGCTTCAACCCACTCCTTTTGGCTCGGACTGACTCGGCCTAAACCACCGTTTTGATGAGAATAAACAAGGGCGCTAACAAAGGGGGGCCGCTAATCCTTGCCTAAAAAATGGGACCAGCTAATCCAGCCTTGACCTTTGTAGAACTTATCGGGTGCCTTAGGTATGTGTTCGTACCAAAGCCAATAAA
>DDCZ01000022.1:0-1774 GCA_002336485.1 Flavobacteriales bacterium UBA1993 | reverse complement strand
GCATCAAGTCAACAAGCTTGCTGCCATCAATCAAAATAATTTTATGATGCGCTTGTGATGCCTTTCTCACCGCGGCGGCATCAAACTCTGAAGTGGTCACAAATACACCCTTTGAAGTGTCACCACTCATTGCTCCAATAAAATTACGAATCTCCTTCTCTCGAACCTTATTGTCGTTGTATCGTTTAGCCTGCATGAAAATCTTATCCAAACCAAGCTGATCTTGATTAATGATGCCGTCTACACCACCATCGCCCGACTTTCTTGTCTCCACCATTTCGCCGAACCCCATTCGATTTAAAAGAACAAGAATGACCTTTTCAAAATAGTACGGGTCAATATCCTTTAATCGTTCCAGTAATTCCGATTTTATACTTTGCTCAATTGATTCTACTCCCGACTCGATTAGGTCTTGTGGGGAAGCATTATTCAAATCATCAACACTTTCTTCCGTTTGCTTTTTTTCCTTCTTCTTCAATTGATGATCGAGATAGATCGGGTCAGCCTTTAACTCTTTGAGGGTGTATGAACCTCTCTTCAGCACCTCGAGCCCCTTTGGAGTGATTTTTACCATAGCTCGCTCTGGCTGCTCAATCAATTTCACCATTTTCAAATAAGCCTTAGCCCATCCGATTCTATTCAAAATGAGCAGATCACCACTTTTGGTTCTTTGAGTCAAGTCTTCTTCGGTCAGGTAATCATAATGAGTATCCCTGACCCTTCTCCTTAGTTCGTCGTAATGAAGTGTGACACCGCCTTTCAGAACGTCAAGCACAGGAATGAATGTCTCGTAAAATTTTGGAAGTGGCATCGTTTAGAATAGTTGAATTAGTCGTCCTGTTAAAATTGAATCATTCATCTAGTCTTTCTATTTCACGCTCATAAACAGTCAAAGATTTTGTTTTACCCTTATTCGACTGAAGCTCCACTCGGTACCTACCGTTAGACGCGTTTACAATAGTTACTGATTTCTCCTGACCATCTTCTGTGATTATTACCCTCTCCCCAATTCGATACTTCAAAGCGCCAGAATTATTTACTTCACTAGATATGGGTGGTTGAAGTGTTTTTTCTTCTCCAAGTTTTTGAATTAAATACGTTTTCTTCTTCGTCTTTGGTTCATTCCAATAGCTGTCGATTGTAAACACCCTAAAAGGTGGTGTAATTCCTGATGGTAATACTAAGCTAGCGTAATTAGTCCAATATGTTATCCCATTAATTATTGAATAATCTGGCACTGAAGACTCAAGCCGTTGTCTGAATAACTCTTCGCCCTCTATGCTTTTTACGATTACTGTAAAGTTGTCGGTATCACCTGCCTCTATTGTTGATGCTGTGATTTTCAATTTAATAATTCCAGAGCTACCCATGATGCCTATCTCATTGGCCCGCCTCTTGCTTTCTTCCCACATTTCGCTTTCCGCTCTTATTTCGAGTTGACTCAGTCTGTATTTGGTATCCTCATAATAGATGTAAGGTGTTGAGCGCCCTAGGCCTTCCTCACGAAGTATTGAATAGCCCTTGATTTCTTTAGCCTTTCCCGTCTTCCAAAGTGTCGGAAACTGGGCGAAGGATGGGTTTGATACTAGCCAAAACAGGAGAATCGGAGTAATTCTAATAATTAATCGCAATACGTAATTCTTTTTCATAGTAATCAAATGTCGATTATTCCCCTCTATTAACAAAACCAGCTTGGCGGCTTACTGTCCACCCCGTCCTGGAGTGTGTGAATACTGCCCTTCGGTAAAACGAACGCAAGCAACTTGGTCATAGC
>DDCZ01000028.1:45015-45478 GCA_002336485.1 Flavobacteriales bacterium UBA1993 | reverse complement strand
TTCGACCCGCGATCATGTTTGCTTCATATGATCCGGCAATATCAGTGGGTCCATTAAGTGTTTCGTCGCCAATTACGTAGATGCAATTCGCATCGAGCAATGTCTTGCAACGTTCAAAATCATCCTGATCCAGTGACACGCCAAATGCCTCCGCTATTTCTTTGCTTCTCGCCATGTGCTCAAATGTAACTGCCCGTGGGCATTCGACAAAAAAAAAGCCCCGACCAAGGTCGAGGCTTTCCGAATCCTTAAATGGATCTATTTTTTAAATTTCTTCTTATCCTTCAAACTGAATGTCTTCTCGCCATCTTTAGTTGTCTTGGTGGCTATATCGTCGCAGGTGCCATTTCCAAAATCAATTGTTGCAACCCATTGGCCATCTTCATAGAAACAAACCGTTCCAGCCACGATGTAGTCACAATCTTCTGATTTCACCAAGGGCTCAACCACAACTTTGTCGTAA
>DDCZ01000028.1:0-44907 GCA_002336485.1 Flavobacteriales bacterium UBA1993 | reverse complement strand
GCGTGCGCTTAAGTCTCCTTTTTCATAATACTCAATGGCACCTTCATAATACTCGGAACACTCACCGGAATTAATTAAGGTCTCTGCCTCCACACGATCGTAGTCGCATGTTTTGAGGTGAACCATACCTGGATAACTTGAGGCTTCCGCAAGCATATCCTTATCCTTTTTGTTTAAGATGCCCTTTTCACAACTTCCAAGAAGGGTGACAACTAGGAGTGCTGGTATTATCGACTGAAAGACTTTCATATTTCTGATGTATTATTTCGCTCTTGAACGCAAGTTAGTTTATTTTATTCTAGTGTGGCCGTTTTTATTTTGAGAAAACGAAGTCGGTGGTTGCAGATTGATGACAACCGATGCACATTCCGTCATAGAGGTTGCCACCTCTCAAAGATTTCCCAACGCTGTCGGTTTTCATTTCGCCGTCCTCGTTCAAAACAAACCACTCCCAATTGCCGCT
This sequence comes from Flavobacteriales bacterium UBA1993, assembly GCA_002336485.1. Taxonomy (GTDB): domain Bacteria; phylum Bacteroidota; class Bacteroidia; order Flavobacteriales_G; family Salibacteraceae; genus SHAN690. Next base: position 44,444 of record DDCZ01000028.1, on the reverse strand, counting down.
GGCGGTGTTGAATCCTTTTTCTTGTTTTACCATGCCCACATATTCTTGGCTCGTTCCGAGAATGTTATGTGTATGCTTCAAAATCATCGTGCCTTCTGGGTAACTATTTCCATCCGGATCTTTTCCATCTAAAAAGTAAACATCGCGTGTACTTGTGCTGTCGTCTCCGCGGTGAGCGAAACCAAGATTGGTGTCAAGGCCCGTCTTCGTGATTTCTAAAATCCAATCCTCCCATGTCTCAAACGTCATGCAAGACGCATCGTCCAAGGTAGCCAGTGTGTCGAAGTTGATGGACTTGTTGTTGGTGCAACCATAAATGTAATCGCAGGTGCCATTGTCTTTCTTGGCGTTTTCATTGTAGTTCTCTGCTATAGGATCTGTACAACCCTCATTGTCACAGGCAGTAAAGCTTAGAGAAATGATGGCCATCGCTAGGATGGATTTTAACGTATTCAATGATCGATTCATATGGTCTAGACGTTTGTTTGACCGCCAAGGGCGATGCTTCGAATATAAAATCCTCTGTTCGATTAACCAAGCGGCATGTTCAATTGGAATTAGTGGTAACTTCATATTCATGTTGGTACGCATACATCCAGATAACCCGCAGCCCGAAGCGCTGAAATCGGTGGTCGAAATACTGCGAGGTGGAGGGGTTATTATTTATCCGACCGATACGGTTTACGGAATCGGATGCGACATAACCAACAAAAAGGCAGTCGAGCGCGTGGCGAAAATCAAGGGGTTAAAACCTGAAAAGGCAAACCTGAGTATCATTTGTTACGATCTAAGCCATATCACGGACTACGCAAAACTTGGCGACAATCGCACCTTTAAGATTATGAAACGCTGCCTTCCCGGGCCGTTCACATTTATCTTAACTGCCAGTAGCAAGATGCCAAAAATATTCATGGCCAAAAAGAAAACAATTGGCCTGCGGATTCCGGATCACAATATTCCGAGGGAATTGGTGCGCCTATTGGGTAACCCAATTGTGACGACATCCATTCGAGATGAGGATGACATCATTGAATACAGCACGGATCCAGAACTCATTCACGAGAAGTTTGAATTTATTGTCGATTGCGTGATTGACGGCGGATATGGAAATCAAATTCCATCCACCATGGTCAATTGTGCAGATGGCGGTACTGAGATTGTTCGCGAAGGTTTGGGTGATCTAAGCCTGTTGGATTAGGATAATTCGATTCGACCCTTATTCTGCATTGGCCGCATGTGGAACCATAACCAATTGATCGGTTTCAAACCCCAATTCCTTTGCCCTGGATATTAATGCCTCCTTAATAGAAGGAGCCAATTTTGCATCGCGCGCCAAAATCCATAAATAGTCTTTGGAAGCTCCACACACTAGAGCATATGAGTAATTGTCCGCTATTTCGACCACGTTATATCCGGCGTAGAATGGCCCGAAGAAACTGACTTCTAACATGGCGCTGCCCTCATCGTTTGCAAGGCGAGCTTTTCCAACAATGTCGCTCCATTCATTTTTGAGCGTATCTAATCCGCGATTCAACACCTCAATTTTCCCATCATCGAGCATTGTATACGTTGCGGTCACATCTACAAGTCCTTTCTCAAATCGACTGTCCATTCGAGCAATTTCGTACCAAGTTCCTGCGTATTTGGTAATGTCAAATTCTTCGACGGCAACGATGTCATCAGGAATTGTGCTGCAACCAGAAAAAATAAAGGAGAGTGTGAGGGCAAAAAGTATGGAAGGGATTTTCATCTTGAATGATTCTATACCCCGAATGTAAGTTAGTTTTGTCCTAATTCGCTCTATATGATTACGATCCTTTCACCTGCAAAAACACTCGATTTTGAAACTCGTTTCGACCATCTTCCAGTCACCGTTCCAGAGGATATTGAAATGTCTGAGAAGCTGATCAAGAAGCTCCGCACCGTTAGTGGTAAAAAGCTAGCATCTTTAATGAACTTGAGCAAGGATTTAGCAACGTTAAATGTAGATCGCTATCAAAACTGGAGCACGGAGTTTAATAAGGAAAATAGCCGGCCCGCTCTTATGACGTTTGCCGGAGATGTGTTCCGGGGAATGGATAACAAATCATTTACCGAAGAAGATCTTGTATTCGCAAATCAGCATGTTCGATTATTGAGCGGACTGCACGGCTTGCTTCGCCCACTAGATCAAATTCAACCTTATAGGTTAGAAATGGGAACATCACTACCCGTCGGACGAAAAAAGAACATCTATCAGTTCTGGGGAGATCGAGTTACCAATCGAATAAACGAAGCAATGGAAGCTGCTGGAACGGATACCTTGCTAAACTTGGCTTCTACTGAATATAGCAAGGTCGTTGATCTGAAAAAAATCAATGGTCGCGTGATTACTCCGGTTTTTAAGGACCTAAAAAATGGCGAGTACAAAGTGGTTATGACCTGGGCGAAATTGGCCCGAGGCATGATGACCGGATTCATGGTGCGAAATCGATTAACGAACGTGGAAGACATTATTGGCTTCAACGAATATCAATACAGCGAACCTTTGAGCACAGACAGCGAGTGGGTGTTTACGCGCGGATAGAGCGCCCAACCTTTTAACGTGTCACTCTTCATACTTTTTATTGCGATGTAGTATCCCTTGTCGCAATTGCATCACATTTGCTTCATGGCCTTCAATTACATCTGGGTTTCCTTCTTCGTCATTGCATTTGTTGTGGCCATCTTCAAGTTTTTAGTGGATGGTGATGTGGCCATTTTCGGGAACATGGTCCAGAGTACGTTCAGCTCTGCTGAAACAAGCGTCAACATTTCCATTTATTTAATCGGGGTTATTACCCTCTGGCAAGGCATTATGAAAGTGGGGGAGGATGGAGGCGCAGTGCGCGTTCTTACACGCCTTGTCTCTCCATTTTTTAGTCGGCTCTTTCCTGGGGTTCCTAAAGATCATCCTGCTTTTGGGTCAATGATGATGAATTTCAGCGCAAATATGCTTGGCCTTGACAATGCAGCTACACCGTTAGGTTTAAAAGCCATGCAAGGATTGCAGGAAGTAAACCAAGACAAAGAATCAGCCTCGAATGCGATGATCATGTTCATCGTCCTCAATACTTCGGGACTTACAATTGTTCCAATCAGTGTGATGGCATTGCGAGGTGCGAACGGTGCGGCCAATCCTTCCGATGTTTTCTTGCCAATATTACTGGCCACCTATTTCGCCACCCTAGCCGGATTGTTGTTTGTGTGCATACGGCAACGCATTAACTTGTTTCAACCCGTATTAGTGGGCTGGATCGGAGGAATTACCGCGCTAATAGGATTGCTCATTTATTGGTTTGGCAGTTTACCAAAGGATCAACTCGCGGACGTTTCTAGTGTATTTGGAAACGGTATAATACTGACCATCATTGTCACTTTTATATTGATGGCGGTTCGAAAGAAAATCAATGTCTATGAATCCTTTATCGAAGGCGCAAAGGAAGGTTTTGGAGTAAGCATTAAAATCATTCCTTACCTAGTAGCAATCTTGGTGGCAATTGGTCTTTTCCGAACCAGTGGCGCCATGGATTACATATTGGAATTTCTCGCAACGGTGTTGCATTTGCCAAAAGAATTGGTTGATGCTTTACCAACGGCATTTATGAAACCATTGAGTGGAAGCGGAGCCAGAGGAATGATGGTAGAGGCCATGAATACCTACGGTGCAGACTCATTCACAGGCCGTTTGGCGAGTGTCTTCCAAGGTTCAACCGAAACAACCTTCTATACACTCGCGGTCTATTTTGGATCGGTCAGCATTCGGAAAACACGCTATGCCTTAGGCGCTGGATTGTTCGCAGACCTATTTGGCATTTTAGCGGCAATCGCCATTGGCTATGTTTTCTTTGGATAGAATACCATTCTATCACAGCAGTTTATTTAGCCGCGCTCACTAAGTCCATTTCCTTGACAAGGTGATCTGCACCGGCAAATTTGTCCATGATGAAGAGCACATATCGGATGTCGATACTGATGTTTCTGCAAATGGATGAGTTGAACATGATGTCGCTCATGGTGCTCTCCCAAGTTCGGTCAAAGTTGAGTCCAATAAGTTCACCCTTCGCGTTGATCACTGGACTGCCGCTGTTTCCGCCTGACGTATGGTTGCTAGCAATAAAGCAGACTCGCATCTCACCCGTTTCATGCGCATATTGCCCATAGTCCTTGGCATTATATAATTCACGCATTTTTGGCGGCAGGTTGTATTCAGGGTTGGTCGGGTCCTCTTTTTCCATGACTCCTTCTAGTGTGGTGAAATGTGCATATTCTGCTGCATCAAATGGAGGATATCCTTCCACCTTGCCGAAGGTAATTCGAAGCGTTCCATTTGCGTCAGGGTAATACGTTTTCTCAGGAATCACTTCCATTTGTGCCGCCATCCAAACCCGCATCAGGCTGTCTTGAGTAGGAGCAAACTCCATCAAGGCTGGGCGCGTTACATCCATGTAGTGGCTACTGATGTTTTTGCTAAACATATAGCCCATATCCTTCTCAATTTTCTTGTACTTGTTTCGGGAATATCCTTCCAGAAAACTCCGAATGCTCACCTCACTAACAAACATCGATTCGGCGTAAAGGCGATCCGTAAATCCAGCCAAGTCTTCGTTTTTCTTGCGCATGTCTTTGGTGAAAATGGCTAGAGGTTGTCCTTCAATAAAGTAGTTGATCTGTGCCTTCATGATGTCTTCATCTACTTGAGCGTCATAATTTTTGAAGTAACCCATCTTGGAGAGTTTGTTGGCCACCCATTTGTCGATTTCTTCGTCCGCCACCTCTTTGTTTTTACTCAGCTCTACAAGCTCGGAGAACCCGCCTGCGAACCTTAGAACTTCAGGTCCCATATAAAAGAACTCAATGAAGAAGTTTCTACTCATACTGTGGTGTTGAGTTTTGGTGTCAAGCGCTGATATATCAAGTAAAACGCCTCCATACGCATCGCTCCATTCTGGCTTCGCATTAACGCGTTCTTGAAATACGCGCTCAATGGAATCCTTCTTTGACACTGCTTCATGTCGAATGAGGCCTTTCGATTGGCCAATCCACTTTTTGTAAGCATTGCTAATTCGACTCTGCTTCGCCGCATACTGAATCTTAGTCAGCTCATCCTTTCGCATGGCGGCATCAATCACACCTAACGATGCTTCCCTCATTTGCAGACGCATTGGGTTAGTCTTTGTCAACACATCGTTCACCTCATTGCTAGTGATATAATTGTCTGTTCGGCCCGGAAATCCATATACAATGGTAAAGTCGTTTTCATCCACACCTTCCAAACTTACTGGAAGGTGATAGGCTGGCTTGAAAGGAACATTCTCTTCACTATACTCGGCCGGTTTGTTGTCTTTGTTCGCATAGATCCTGAACACACTGAAATCACCTGTGTGACGCGGCCATACCCAGTTGTCGGTATCGTATCCATACTTTCCAATGCTTGAAGGCGGAGCACCCACAAGTCGAACATCTTCAAAAACCTCGGTAATAAATATTAAGTACTGATTGCCGAAATAGAATGGGCGTATATAAGCTTGATAGTGTGTGCCATCGATGGCAGATTCAACCAGCTCAGCCGATTTAATTTTGACTAATGCCGCACGCTCGGCCTCCGTGGCATTTTCAGGTAACTCACCCAGAATGGCATCAGTAACATCCCGAATTTCTTTTATAATGGAAGCATTCATTCCTGGGTTTGAAAGCTCTTTATCCAATCCGCTTGCCCAAAAGCCGTCCTTCAAGTAATTGTTTTCGAGGGAGCTGTGCGCCTGAATGCGGCTATATCCACAGTGGTGATTCGTTAGCAACAATCCCTTGTCGCTCACCAGCACAGAGGTGCAGCCCCCGTTGAAATGGACAACCGCGTCCTTAATACAGCTTTGGTTTATACTATATAGATCGTCCGCGCTGATTTTCATGCCCATGGCGTTCATGTCGCCAGCGACCATTTTTTTGATCATCGAGGGTATCCACATTCCTTCCGTAGCCGAAAGTGGGTGAATGGTCGAAAAGATGAGGGAAAAGCACATTATGGTGCCCACTATTTGATTTTTCATGCGTCAAGTACTATTAGATACGGATGCAAAAGAAGCATATTTGCAACGTCTAGAAACAACCTACGCCCTAAAGGAACAGATATGAAACAAACAGTTTTAGCCATTGGCACATTGTTGATCACAATTTGCGGCACTACAGCACAAGATTTAGTTGAAATTCAAAAACATGAAACGGGTCACCGAAGTGCCATTCAAAGCGCTCCACACGTTTCAACTGTGGCTGGTGCACCGCAAACAGATGAGTGGAAAACAGTGATGCGAAAAGTTGCCATTTATCACACAAAGGATGATTCCGTAACGCGTTTTAAAGAAGCCAAACTTGAGACCAAGGCACTCGCTGAAATCGGGATAGGAAATGATATGGCCGGAGGACGTGCTGTGACACCTATCATCGGAACAGGTATCAACGGGACCACTATGACGAACTATACACCACCAGATAATGCCATGGCCATTTCAAATGGTGGGCGCATTGTAGCTGTGGATAACGAGGATATTTCATACTTCAATGAAACAGGAACAAGCACAGGTGTATCGACCCATTCGTCATTTTTTAGCGGACTGGCATCAAGCTCCTATCTATTCGACCCGAAGGTTATTTATGATAGCAAGGAAGATCGCTTCATCTATGTGTTGCTTCATGGAAACCATTACACAAACTCGAAGATTTTTGTTTGTTTCTCAAAATCGAACGACCCGGAAAATGATGGTTGGGAGATTTATGAGTTACCAGGAAATCCATTAAACGATTATAGCTGGACGGATTATCCAAGCATTGGAATATCAAACGATGAGCTTTTCATTTCTACAAATCTATTTTACAGCAGCGGCGGATTCAACGAAACGGTCATATACCAGATCGATAAGTTTGATGGCTACAACAACGCTTCGAGCTTGACCTACTCACTTTGGGATGGAATTTTTGACGCGAACGGCGGACGAGCATTTACGGTTGTTCCTGCATCGTATGGACAGCAAGGTGCTTATGGGCCAAATATGTATTTCGTGAGCTCTAGATCTGGAGGTTCAACGAGATTCTATTTTTATGAGATTACGGATAATTTAAGTGGCAGTGCAACGCTCACTGTAGACGATATTATTGCATCATACAGTGTTGCTGCCGACGGAAATCAGGCTGGTTCATCTAGCCTCGTTGATGTTGGAGATTGCCGTGTTCAAAGTGCCTTTTATTTAAACGGAATTATTCATGCTGTGCATGCGGGTGAATATCTAAACTCAGGCTATAGCGGGATTGTATACCATCGAATTCCAGTTGATAATCCGAACGATTCTGAGACTGAATCATTTGGTGAAACAGGGATTGATTACGCATATCCTAGTTTGGCTTCTTTTGGATTAAACGAATGTGATCAAAGTGTCATGGTTGGTGCCTTGCGCACAGGAAGCACCATCTATCCAGAAATGCGTGTTGTGAACTGCGACAACGATATGAACTGGTCAAGCTCTGCCCAAATCATCGCAGGACAAGCGCCTATTAGTTTCATTGGAAGCCCTGAACGTTGGGGTGATTACTCGTGCATGCAACGAAAGCACAATGCAGTTGATCCCGAGGTATGGATGGCTGGATGCTACACGATTTTCGGAAATCGATATCGAACGCGCATTGCCGAAATCAAAGGTGATTACACTCCAGCGGTTGGCCCAACGATCGATTTCTACTCAAACGATTCCCTTGGGTCTACGCCATACTTTGTAAATTTCTATGACAATTCTACGAACAACCCTGTGTCTTGGGAATGGACGTTTGAAGGTGGTGTGCCGAATGTATCAACACTACAAAACCCACTTGTAGCTTATACGGATACTGGTTGGTTTGATGTAAAGTTGGTGGCTTGGAATGACGATTGCTTCGATTCACTTCGTGTTGATAGTATGATCCAAGTAGTAGAGACTTTGCCAACAGATACCGATACGATTCTGATTGGTGGAGTTGTGGAGGCATATGTAATTGATGGAGACACGTACCAACTATTTAATGGAGAGCTTGTTCCACTGAGCATTGAAGAAGCGCAAGTACTTAAGAATCGAACGTATCCGAATCCAATACGAAGCTCCGAAATGATGTATGTGGATATTGAGATGCCACAAGGAGATATGGTTGAAGCGCGTATCTATGACATGCAAGGCCGTGAAGTGAAATCCTTGTTTGTCGATTATGTCAAAGCTGGTAGGCATCAACTCGGATTTGACAAATTCGCCCTTTCAGCGGGCCAATACATATTGAAAGTTACCACCGACCAAAAAATATTGATCAATGAGAAGATTATTGTTCAGCCTTAGTCTGGCGATTTGTTTAATAGGATGCTCTGATAAAAAGACAGAGTCTAAGAATACCAAGGTTGAGAACCCTCCTGCGGGTCAATCGGCGAAATCCGAGGTGCCCAATAATCTTGAGGTCGAGCCGCAGATTCAAGAGGAGCCGAAAGTATTACGATCGAATGCGCCGGAAGTGAAGGAAGCCGGGAAAGCAACCCCACAAGCCGCAACTGTGGACGAGGGGCAAAAGGAAATGCCATCCCATGCTGGTCCGGAACAGTCTAAAATTGACAGCATTAAAGCGGCCAAACAAAAGGGAAAGAAATAGACTAGAGGTCTACGATCCCATTGTGCAGAGACTTCACCACGCCGCCCTTGTAAATGATCTTTACGGGTTCGGCAGAAAGCAGTCGCGTGCCGTTGTCGTCAATCCTGATTGCACAGGCTTCAGGTAAACAAACCACCGGAATGTCATTGATGGCGCTATACTCTGTCAACCGTTGCAATCGAGACTCACCACCATGTCCTGGAATGGTGTTCTCTGTGTAGTGAGGGTTTATTTGGAAGGGTACCAAGTTCAATGCCTCGAAACTTTTGGGCTCTATAATTGGCATGTCGTTCGTTGTTCGAATGGTAGGGCATGTAGCATTTGAACCAGCACTCCAACCAATATAAGGTGCGCCCGCCTTTACTTTTGATCGAATCGCCTCCTTAATATCTAGTTCTTCCATCATGTGCATAAGGTGAAATGTATTTCCACCTCCGACAAGAATAGCCTCTGCATTCTTAATTGTTAGAGCGGGATTATTAGAATGGTGGATGGACGTTACTGTTATGCCCCGCTCTACAAGAGCCTTGTTTACCATCGTTTCGTAGTCGTCGTAACTGAAACTAACTGCAGCGTATGGGATGAAGACCGCATTCCGAATCGAACCTAAAAAGCGATCGATGTAATCCAGTGGCCAATTTAGGTATGGTTGCCCCGGGTTCGTAGAGTTGCTGAGTAGTAATAGTTTCATGCGAAGTTTGTTGAGCTTCAAATGTGAAACATTTTACACTTTTGACCCCATCTAAATTTGAGCTATGAAAAATATTTTTTCGCTTTTAATCGCGCTTGTTCTCCTTTCATCTTGCGGAGAAACGATAACTGGCGATGGAAATGTAACGACGGAGGAGCGAGCGATAGATTCGTACAATACACTTGATGTCTCTGGAGTATTTGAAATTGTATTGATGCCTGGTGAACCGAAAGTAGTCATTGAAACTGATGAAAATATTCATGAGCATATCGATACGAAGGTTGAAGGAGGTACGCTTCATATTACCGCAAATAATAAAATATTGGATGCCGAAGCCTTATTGCTAACCGTCTATTACCGGGACATAGATGAGGTTTCGATTTCGGGAGCATGTGAATTGGCAAGTTCCGGTGCCGTTACAGGCGATCGTTTGGAGCTAGATATTAGTGGCGGTGCCGAGGCAGAATTGGCATTGGATGTAGATTTTTTCAGCATCGACCTGAGCGGAGCGGCAGAATTAGAAGTGAGAGGTCTCGCCGATAAGGTTGAGTTTGACCTGAGCGGTGCCGCAGAAATTAGTGCGTTTGACCTACAAGTCAAAGAAGCCTATATCGACATTTCGGGAGCAAGCGAGGTGGAAATTAGTGTCTCGGAAGTATTAGAAGTTGAAATATCAGGAGCAGGTCAGGTAGATTATAAAGGCGACCCGAATATTAAGTCTGATATTTCAGGGGCTGGATCATTAAATAAACGATAGAAGAATTGAAGCAATTACTACTCATACTAGCCCTGACGACGGTTTATACCGTTTCATTGTTCGCACAGATTTCGAATCCAGAGGATATGCGAATGTTAGGAGACGGATTTCAAACGATATTTTGGGACAACGGCTCCAAGTATTATGGCGAGATCTATGAGGGCGAGTTTAGTGGAAAGGGGACCATGGTCTGGTCGGACAGTAGCTACTACGAGGGTCGATGGCAAAATGGAATGCGACACGGAAAAGGCGATATGGTCTGGCCTGATGGTCGCAAATACTATGGCCGCTGGAAAGAGGATGATCCGCATGGAAAAGGACAAATGGAATGGCCTAATGGACAGCTTTATCGCGGCCATTTTGAACACGGAAAGCGCAGCGGAAAAGGGAAAATAAAACACACCGATGGCACGGTTTGGAAGGGCGAATTCTTAAACGGAAAACCCGTCAAGGATTAGGTCGAACTGATTTTATGAAAGTCGTTGTTGTCTCGCTCAATTTCGTCTTTGATGAACTCCATTTTTTTCGCAAGCATCGCGAACACTTTTGTCTGCTCACCCTGTAACTCTGCATAAGCATCTTTGTCGCCGTCACCAATCAATGCCATTTGATGCAGCAGATGAAATCCGTTTGTATTTAACCATGTGAGTGCTTTTTTGTCACCTTCAATTCCGCTGATTAACGCCATGAGATGGGGATGCCCGTTCTCTAAGAGCCAATCTCTTGATCTAGTCTCATTGCGTAAAGCATAATGGAATAGACCCAATTCAGGGAATCCATTCTTCATCAACCATTGGATGATTTTGGCGTTTCCATTAATTGACTCGCCCCAGGCTAAGAGTATTTTTGCATCGTAGTCTAGGCCTTTATTCGAATAATTCATCGTCATAACAAAGTGTTATTGCGTCTTTATAAGGTCATGTCTATCATTATAGATTTACCTTTGTTTACGTTGTCAAATATGCCGAAAATCATTTTGAAATATCGTTTCGCTTTTGGTCTCATGTTGCTCATGGGCCTGATGTCGTGTGAGAAAACGTGGTCTTGTCGATGTATGATGGTTACGGGGCAGGAGACGATTATGATTATTGAGAAGGCAACGAAGAAAGAGGCGGAAGAAGTTTGTCAAAAGCGAATTGAAACGAAATATTTAGATGAGCGCTTAAGCCGGTGCACATTTGAAGGAAAATATAAAGGAAACAAGATTTAAAGTGAAACTGAGCTACCTTATTCTTCGAATACTTTTTGGCCTTGTATTTATCGTTTCGGCATGTCTGAAATTGGCACCGATCGAGGCATTTGAGATGGTACTTATTAAGCAAGTGGGGATTTCTTGGTCGCTTGCTCCTCTTATGGCCAGGAGTCTGATTCTCTTTGAGTTAGTGTTAGGAACAAGTATCGCTTTTGGATTTTGGACGCGCGCAATGGTAATGGCTGCTCAGGCGATGACCGCTGGGTTTACGGTCTATTTAACGCTGCTCATTGTTCAAGGGTCTGGCGACGATAATTGCGGTTGTTTTGGTGAGCTGATACCGATGGATGCGCCAACAAGTATTGTAAAGAATATCATCATTTTAATCTGGGGGCAAATGCTGCTGTGGAAATTGAAGCTTGACTGGAAGTGGCGATTTAGTTGGATCGGGCTGGTTTTGGGATTGCTTGTTGTGCCAATTTTATTTCTCGCTTCACCGATTCCATCAGGCAATCTAGATAAAGAGCCAACAATTGACAATGAGTTGGTAACAAACCTAAGCGAGGACCACGAATGGGACTTGGATCAAGGCGAAAAGCTAATTGTGGTTATGTATGCAAACTGTGTTCACTGCAAGCAGCTGGCAACATTGCTTTCAACTACAGATAAAGAAATCGCGGATGAAAAACTGCGCCTGATGATTTTTGGAAACGAAGAAAAAGTGGCGGAATTTCTTATGGAAACGAAAGTTGCAAACTTCCCGTTCCAGCCAACTTCCAGCCGAGCGTTGATGATCGCGGTTGACGGAACCTTCCCAACGGCAATCCTTCTAAAAGATGGCCAAGTGGTATCAAATTGGACAGGAAAAGAAGTGAACATGGATCTGCTTTCAACTATTCTTTCAAAATGAGAAACCAAAAGGTGAATGATTACGTTTGTTCCATTAATTATATGTCAAAATACGTTCAAATAGTCGCTGTCGTCTGTGTCTTGATGGGCTTTGGTTCTTGTAAAAAATGCCACCAATGCGCTATCTACGATAAACAAACATCAGACGAAACTCTATTCACTGCTTACAGTGAAATATGCGGTTCAAACAAAGACATCAAGGCGTACGAAGGACTTTGTGAAGACCGTGTGGTTGCTGAAATGGAAGCAACTGACGCTGGCTCTATTGATCTGTACTGCGATTGTGGACAAGACATAGTAATAGAATGAGTAAGACATTGAGGCATATGGTTCTGGGTTTTAGTCTTTTGCTTTTTGTAGCAAATTCAGGCTGTAAGAAATGCCATATCTGCGTGGTCAAAGACCGGGACAAGGTCACCCGATATCAATATCCCGAAATGTGTGGTACCAAAAAGGACCTAAGCGCTTATGCAGATAAGTGCGAATCTGAATACGGTAAATACGACCATACTTGCACCTGTGGTGAGGCTCCTTAAAGTCGGAATTTTTATTGCGATACTAGCTGTAGGATGCACGGAAAGCAATGTTCCAAGCCCTGCCGTTGTTGATTACGATCCAGCGCCCGAGCTAGAACTTCAGTTTAACCCGCATGATGCCACTACCCTCGATTCGTTTTTTGGAGACCTTTTCGAAGCTCGGAAATTCAATGGTGTAGCGCTTTTCGCGAAGAATGGGGTCACGCATTCACTCGTTCATGGATTTCGCAACTTTAAAACGAAGGACTCGCTTCGTCTCGATGATCAATTTCAGCTTGCCTCGCTATCAAAACCCTTTACGGCTTTTTCGATTCTAAAACTGATCGATGAAGGTCGCTTGCGCATAGATGATAAGGTGTCTGATCATCTCGTGTGTACTCCATATTCAGATGTAACCATAGGGCAATTACTCAACCACACTAGTGGCATAGGATACTATGCCTATGTAACCGATAACCTTTGGGGTATGCCCGAAGATCCTATGGCGAATTCGGACTTACTAACTATGATGGAGTGTGATGAAATTCCGCTTTATTTTGAGCCGGGCAGAGGTTTTGACTATTGCAACACCAATTATACTTTGTTGGCTAACATCATCGAAGCCGTCACAGATACATCATTCAAGGACTACATGGAATGGACTATTTTCCCTGCACTGGAAATGGCAAATTCCGAGATTATTGATCCATTTTCAAAAGATGCAAACGCTTACGACGTGAAAGGCCATTATCCAAGTGGAGATGTCAAACTTCCATCGTATTTAGACGGAGTGGTAGGGGACAAGGGTATGTACAGTACAATCGCTGATTTGTATGCCTTCTATAAAACGATAAAAAGCCAAAACCCCATTTCGGATTCGCTGTGGGCTGAGGCGACTAGTCCAAAAGCCAAGACAGGAGCATCTGCATTCTATGGATATGGATGGCGTATCAAGCCATTACCAGAGGCAAACGATACCCTGATCTACCACAATGGCTGGTGGCGTGGATTTCGGACCTATTTCTGGATGTCGTCTAAGGAAGATAAGATGTGCGTGATTCTCACAAACTCCATCCGCGGAGGTTATTTACCTCAGCAGGAAATATGGTTGCAATTCTGACTGAACTATTCTATCATTGAATCTGTTAGATAGTGATGCCGATTGAATCAGTCAAAATACCAATGTTCCCGCTTCGCACATTTATGTTGCCTGGAGAGCAAATGCCGCTTTGCGTATTTGAGCCGAAGTATCGGCAATTATTTGATGAAATGGAGGAGGAAAACCTACACTTTGCCATGCCGTACAAAGAGCACAATGTGCGCTATGCCTCCAAATGCAAGCTGGTGCGCGTAACGGACAGAACACCGAAAGGAACGCGCGATGTGATCGTAGAGTGCGTCTCTGTTCATTCTCTAATCTCCATGCGCGATAAGATGAAAAACAAGCTTTACCCCGGAGGCGAAATAGGCCCAAACCTGATCGATGGGAGAAGGGAGCCCGCTTCGATTCCCCTCTTGGAGTCATTCGCCGATTATATTGAAATAAAGTTTGGTAAGCGGCCAATTTTAGCGGAGATCATTCAATATAAGCCTATGGATGTGGCAGCATGCATTGCAATGAGTAATTGGGATAAGATTAGGTTCATTCAACTTCCAAATAGCAAAGCCCGAGAGGGTATGCTCATCGGGCTTCTTAAATATCTTCACTTCTTGTATTATCAAGAAGCGCAAGCAGAGAAAGGAATTTTACTGAACTAGATTGATTTACAATCAGCTCCTGCTGCCTCTCGTTCAGTAATCACCGAAGCGTCTGCTGTGCATAGTTCCTCTGTGGTAATAGACGTGTCGGTGGGCGTGCTTCCACTATAGATTATAACCTCTTCTGAGCATTCATAACAAGTAGAGCAGCTCATCATGGCAACTGCAAGGCCGAAAATTAAACTTAGCTTTTTCATAATTGTGGAATTTGATGGCTTGATAGCCAATGATCATACCAAAGGTAAAAGGAGCGGGTCATACAATCGCTCATATTGTGGAAGAATCTCGGGAAGGCTGAACTTTATTGCTTGTTGCTTTGCATTGGATTTGAAACGCGTTAGGGTTTCGTCCGATGACAAAATTTCAATCGCACCCTTGGCCATAGAATCAATGTCGCCCACCTCACTTAAGTATCCACTATATCCATGTTTATTTACTTCAGGTAAACCTCCAGTGTTGCTTGAAATTACTGGGACGCCTGCAGCCATTGCTTCCAATGCGGCCAATCCAAAGCTTTCGGTTTCAGATGGTAGAATGAAGAGATCGGCATTAATCAAAAAACGCTCAATTGTTTTCGATTTACCAATGAAATGAATTTGGTCGCACTTGCCTAATTCACGGCACATTGTCTCCACATTGTATCGTTCTGGTCCATCTCCAATTAGCAGTAATTGAGCAGGCATGGCATCGTGAATTTTGCCAAAGACTTTTACAACATCTTCTACACGCTTGACTTTCCTGAAATTGGATACGTGCATAATTAAACGCTCGCCCTTCACAGCGTATCGAGCACGCAATCCATTCGGTTTTAAATCCGAGTAGTTGTTCAAATTAATGAAGTTAGGGATCACCTTGATTTCGCGTTTAACATTGAAATACTTCAGGGTGTCTCTCCGTAAACTTTCAGACACGGCTGTAACAGCGTCGCTATTATTTATGGCGAAGGTGATCACTGGTTCAAAGGATGCGTCCTTTCCTAAAAGCGTAATGTCCGTTCCGTGCAGTGTACAAACAATTGGGATATTGATTCCCTCCGAGGCTAGAATTTGCTTTGCCATGTATGCGGCAGATGCATGCGGAATGGCGTAGTGAACATGCAGAATGTCTAGGTTTTCATTCTTGACTACGCTCACCAATTTAGATGTGAGAATCAACTCGTAAGGCGCGTAGTCGAACAATGGATATTCGGTTACTACAACCTCATGATAGTGCACGTTCTCGGCGTAGAGGTCTAGTCTGACCGGTTGAGAATAGCTAATAAAGTGCACGACATGCCCCTCCTTGGCCATTTCAAGGCCTAACTCAGTTGCCACAACACCACTACCACCATACGTCGGGTAACAAACAATTCCTATTCGCATATATTCTTCATCAATCCTATAGCAAATGAACGACTAAATTGTTCGGAGCCTAGATAAGATAACGTCATAATTGGTTTGCTGCCGAGTCAGCTTTCGCGCTTTTTATAATCGCATCGTGAAACACTTGTTGGATGTCGGTTCGAATATTCATATGTGCCAACTTCTTATTACTGGCGTCGGGATATACACGATTTGATAGAAACACATACACAACTTGATCCCTTGGGTCTGCCCAGGTAACCGTGCCCGTGAAACCTTGATGTCCAAAAGCATTTAAGTCAGTGCACCCACATGAAGGACCAGAACTACCGTCCGTAAGTGGTTTGTCAAATCCCGCGCCCCTGCGGTTATCGTTATCGCAAAACTGACATTGTACAAAATCGGCGATGATTGAGCTGTCGAAGTATTCATTTCCGCCATACGATCCGCCATTTAAGTACATCTGCATAAGCACTCCTAGGTCGTTGGCATTCGAGAAAAGACCGGCATGTCCTCCAACTCCGCCCAGCATTGCTGCGCCTGGGTCATGCACGTCGCCGTGGACCAGTTGATTTCTAAAATACCTGTCGTATTCCGTAGGCGCAATCTGCTTTTTGTCGAACTTTTTAAGCGGACGATAGGTCATTGTTGAAAGCCCAAGTGGTTTATAATAAACTTGGTCCAAATAGTCTTCCATCTTCATACCACTTTGTTTTTCGATAATGCGCAAGGCAAAGTAGTAACCAACGTCGCTGTACTTGTACTTTTTTTGACTCTTGATTGGATGTCGGAGAATTTGCCGGAACATCTTGTCGGGCTGGTCTTTGTGAATATAGAGTTCACGTGCAACTCGATGCGAATAGATGTCATTTTGAGCCAGGCTGTATACATCAAACCGCGGCACGCCCTTTCTCAAAGTTTTGGCATAAAATGGGATAAAAGCAGGCAGTCCGGCTTGGTGCGAAAATATTTCGCGCATGCCCATATTCATGTAAGCCGTTGTGTCTACCCACTCTGAAAGGTAATCGCAAAGGTTGTGGTCCAAGTTAAAAAGGGAGTCTTGGCTGAGTTTCATCATTCCGGCAACCGATCCTGCAATCTTGGTGATTGAAGCGAGATCATACAGATCGGTTGGTTTTACGGTATCCTTTCGCTGATAGGTATGATATCCGTACGTGTTGTCGACCACAACCATTCCGTCTTTCGCAAACCATACTTGCGAACCAGGGCAAGCCTTTTCTGTAATAGCGCTATAGGCTATTTTGTCTATGTCAACCAGGAATTCAGATCGAACGCCGACCTCTTCTGGTATACCGTAGGCTAAGCGTGTTTTTTTCGTCTCGATGCCGGCTTCGCGCATAAATTCAACGCCTAACTTTCGCTTCAATCTACCGCTTATTGGACGCCCGCCAAAAACCGCCTGAAGCGCAAAATCATCAGTAAGTCTGCCGGATTTATGACCACTGATAATGGCGGCAATGGATGGTACGCTAATTACCTGCAATAGTCCTTTGGGATTTCCATTCCAAACTAAAATTGTGCGCTGAGAGTATCCAATACGCTCGATTACGCTTTGGTAATGTTCACTCATTCCAAAGCGCTTGCGGTTGACTGCTGCCTCAGGATTGGCGAGTATGATTACTATGTTATAATCAGATTCCCGCTTTTGAAAGGCGGCGTAACCTTTTTCCAGCTCAGAAAATGAGATGTCGAATACGTCTGCAGGGGAATACCTATTGACGAGATAGGGGTCGAGCACATCACCTTCGTTCCCAATTTTAACTACCGCAATTTTTGTGGTGTCTAAGGCTTGGATGGGCACGGTGAAATCGACATTTCGTAAAAGTGTCAGGCTGGCTTGAACAATTTCACGCTCCCTTAACTCAATCTGGATTTGGTTGTTTTCCTTGGTAGTTTTTCTCGGTTCAGACTGCCGCATCCATAATTTAGCCTGAATTACTCGTTTGCATTTCCGGTCTATTTCTTCTTGGCTAATAATGCCTAGTCGAATCGATTTTTGAATTTGTTTTACTTGAGTGTTCAGGTCACCAGAAATAATAACAACATCGTTTCCCGCTACTAAATAGTTCGTTGCGTTCACAAAACTTTGGTCTGATTTACTCGTTGTTAAATCGCACCAAACCAGTCCATTAAACCCAAGTTTATCGTGCAATAGTTTATGTATTCTATGCGAGGAGGACGCCATTGCATCTCTGTTAGAATCCACAGCTGGGATGGCTGCGTTGGCCACTAAAATGCCTTGAATACCTTCATTAATTAATCCCTTGAATGGGACCATGTCGACGCGCTCGAGTTGATTCATTCGAGAGTACACAATCGGTGAATCTTGATCGAATCCACGGTTCATGTTTCCAATCCCTGGATAGCTTCCAACAACGGATTGGATCCCCGCTTTTTTCATTCCTGAGACAAAGGCACGGGCATTTTCAAGGACAACCTCGGGGTCGTCGCTAAACGAATGCGCCATCGTATGTGGATTCTGATCGTTGTACAATACTTCCAAAGAAGGGCCAATCACAAAGTTGTGCCCAGTTTCATGAAGATTTTCTCCGATGGTTTCAGCGTATTTCGAGACGAGGCCTAGGTTATTTGTGCCCGCCAACTGCGACTCGCTATAAAAGCTATCTCCATGCTGAATAAGGTCTTGACCATAGAAATAAGGAATGCCATTTCGATCGTTTTTTCGAAGTAGCCCTATCTTCTTGCCAGGGGCGTCGATGTATCCGCTGCAACCGTAAGCTGTGGAATCTACGCCACGAATTACGAAGAGTTGCGCGATACGTTCATGGTCATCTAGCCGAGCTAATACAGAGTCTGCCGCGTCAAGAGAAATCGGTGCGAATGGAAAGGCGCGCGCATCATCCATAACCTTCGGGTTCCCTGATAAGGCAAGGGTTCCCGCCGAGATTATCAGCAGTGTTATCGATATGGAAGAGTTGAAACGCATAAAAACTGAAGGTACCGTGGTTATCTTAACGCGATTAATAATGTCTTAGCACTTATCATCATGCGCTTGTTACAAAGCTTAAGCCATTTGTGTAGCCCTTCGTTAATGCAATATTCTAGCCGGTGCATCCGTGATAATGAAGCCTTTTTGGTCTTTAAAAACCATCTATTTCATGTACGTTTGTTAGGATGATTCGATTTTTATTTAAACAACCTCAGCCAAGGCGATTTCAATATCGCCCACGTCATTTTGACGAAACCAAGCAGTACTTGGAGGCGAGGAAAATGACCATCAAACGAGAGTTGGAAAGCGAAAGTGAAGGGCATTCGGCTGAGGGCTTCCGGTCGCAACTCAACCATCAATGGAGGTCAAAACAGAATAGAAAAGAGAGCGCAACATCGAATCGTAATGTTTTGATTCTCATCGCGCTGTTGGCGGCTATCGCCTACTATTTCTTATTCGCATAAGCCACATGTGGATAGGTGTTTTTTCGGTTGTATTTTTTATTCAGATCTCGTATTTTATATTACTGGTTATGAGGCTTGTAACTTATCGCAATGATGGGTTTTTCCGAGAGGGTACAAACACCTTAAACGCCATTTCAATAATCATAGCGGCCAAAAATGAAGCAGAAAACTTATTAAAAAATCTGCCCTTGTTTTTGGAGCTGAATTATCCTGAATTCGAAGTTGTCGTTGTCTTGAATGACACCAACGATAGGTCACAGAAAATCCTTCAGGAGATGGAGTCAATCTATACCAACTTGGTGGTGTGCGTATTGCCTATTGATCATCATGGCAAGAAGGCGGCGTTGGCATTTGGTGTTGAGAAGGCAAGTCATAATAATCTGGTGTTTTCAGATGCTGATTGCCGACCGCAAAACGATGGTTGGTTGATGCCTTTCGGAGCTGCATTTTCAAATGGGGTCGAATTGGTTCTAGGATCAGGATTGTTTGAGACCGAAAGTGGTCTCGTGAATAAATTATACCGTTTGGAGTCAGAGCGAATAGCCATGAGGTATATGTTGGCCGCTATGATCAGTGCGCCGTACATGGGGGTTGGTCGTTCCATGGGATATACCAAAAGTTTGTATGAGAAAGTCGATGGGTTTATTGGTCACAGTGAGATAGCCAGTGGTGACGATGATCTTTTTATTCAATCAATTCCAAATGGTACGAAGACAATGGCCGTGCCTGAGGCCCTTACAATGAGTAAGGCGCCAGACTCGTTGGTTTCTTGGTTTGGTCAGAAACAGCGCCACCTTCAAACCGGTACCCGATATAAATCGGTACATCTTCTGCTGCTTGGTCTGCTCGATCTGTCAGACCTGATCATCGTTTTGGGTTTACCATTTTCTCTGCTGTATATGTCACCAGACGCTTTTATCGCCATATTGACAACGGCACTTTTCGTTTATATCTTGAAAGCAATTGCGCTCTGGCGATTTGAAACGATAGTAGGACTGAAATCACGTGTATGGATATATTTTTTCCTCGAGCCAATCCTGTCTCTACTGAATCCACTATTTTCGATCGCTAGCCAATTTGGCCAACCTACGGAATGGACGAGAAAAACATAAGCGACAGCGCGCGGCGCGACCTTGACCTTGTTGAAAAGGCGCTTGGAGGAAGCGAAAGGGCGTATACTGAGCTGATGGCAGTGTATCGGGAGAGCATCTATTTCATGATGGTAAAGATGGTTTCCAACAAAGACGATGCGGAAGATTTGACGATCGAGGCTTTTGGTAAAGCGTTTAAAAGACTTGGGCAATATCGCCCGGACTATGCCTTTAGCACTTGGCTCTTTAAAATTGCGTCGAACAATTGCATCGACTTTTTAAGGAAAAAGAAAAAATCACAAATGATCTCCATCGATACGGGATATTCAGATGATGATGCGGATGATAGTACATTAGATATTAAAGCCAAAGGACTTAACCCCGAAGAAGCTTTAATGAAAGAACAACGCATTGATGAAATGCACAGAATTGTTGAGCAGCTCAAGCCAAAATATCGCTTGCTAGTTGAATTGAGATACTTCGAAGAACTGAGCTATGAGGAGATAGCTGTTCGCCTAGAGCTTCCGTTAGGTACCGTAAAGGCACAGCTTTTTCGAGCAAGAGAACTCATGTTTGAAATTTTAAAACACAGCGTAAACCGCATTTAGTGGAAGGGATAGACATTATTAAGGCGCACTTTCCTGATCTCACCCTCGACAAATACGAACGCCTTGAAACATTGGTCGCTGTATTTCTCGATACGAACGATCAGATAAACCTAATTTCCAGAAAAGACGCGGAGCATATCTGGACGCGACATATTCTCCATTCTTTAAGCGTGGCTAAAATGGCCGACTTCCAAAAGGGAATGAAGGTAGCTGATGTAGGCACCGGAGGCGGACTGCCAGGGTTGCCATTGGCAATTCTGTTTCCAGAAACGGAGTTTACCCTAATCGATTCAGTTGGAAAGAAAATAAAGGCTGTCAATCATATGCTCGAGTCTTTGGATCTTGAAAACGTGACCGCCGTAAATAAGAGGATGGAAGAGGTGAAAGGCTCTTTTGACTTTGTTGTGAGTCGAGCAGTGAAACCATTGCCGATGATGCACGAATGGTTGAAGGGGAAAATTAAGAAGGGTAACAAAGGGGAGCTTCCAAACGGTCTAATCTATATTAAAGGAGGCGATTATCAGCAAGAATTAGATCTAATTGGTTGCAATTACCGCTATTGGTATCTGGATGATTGGTTTGATGATCCATTTTTTGAAACCAAGAAAATTGTTTGGCTTGATATTGCGCGCTAGTTGAGAATACGATAAGTAATCTCCTTCAGCATGTCCTCTGAAGTTTCACTGTAAGAGGTGTTCACGCCCTTAAACCTTCCGTCAAATTCACGAAGCAAATGAATGATGAGCGCAACCTGTCGTTGGGTGAATCTAGTGCTCGTTGCAGAAATAGCCTTAACCGCATATGGGCTGCGTAATCCCAATTCACGGGCCACCGTATTTGGGTCTTTCGACTTTAAACTTTGATACATCATCACCTTGCTGAAGTGTGCAAACAGGTTGTTGATGATTAACAGGAAAGGATTGTTCTTTTCGTTCCGTCCCAAAAACTGAGCAATCTTGTAACTTTTCAATGCGTCGCGAGCGCTGAGCGCATTGATGTATTCAAAAACGTTGTATTCCTTGCTGATGCCGATAAGTCGGTGCACATCATCTGTGGAAATTTCCTTTGACAAGGGCACGGTGATTGTCAACTTTGACAATTCCATTTCAATTTTCTCCAAATCGTTTCCGAGATACTCCGCCATCATATGCGCCGCATTCGGATTGATTCGATATTTCATCTGTTTCACAAACCCGGTAATAACCTCGGGCAACTCATTATCGTAATGTTTTTTTGAAGCAAGTACCACACCCTTTGAGAGGATAGCTTTGTACCACTTGGTTTTTGCATCGGCAGACTTATACTTCATGTCTATAACCAAAACGGTCGACTCCATTGGTTTAAGGAAGTATGATTCTAGATCAGCCCATCGACCTCCATAGTCTTGAGCTTCACGAATTATGACCACCTGCCTAGTCGACATCATGGGGAAACGTCTAAGCGTTTCAAGCAAGAGATCCTTGTTGAGATCGCGACCGTAAAAAACATTAAGGTTGAAGTCGCGCTCATGTTCCTGAAGCGCATGTTCTTCGATGTACTTGCTAATCTTGTCAATATAATATGGCTCTTCCCCATGCAGCAAGTAAATGGGGCTGTATATATCTTTTTTCAAAGACTGTATTATGTCTGTATACTGCTTTAAATTCGCCATACTGAATTAATCATCGGTATTGATAGATCGCTCAAAATTTCCACCTCTCAATTTGCCCCCGATGGAGGCCAAAGTTAGAAGTGCATCCGAGCAGATTCAAATCTTCGACCGATTTCGTAAAAAATTTATTCTTCTTACCCCTGAAGAGTGGGTTCGTCAGCATTACGTCGGCCACTTGGTTCGTGCGTATGCGGTGCCGGAGTCGCTCTTGCTAATTGAGTCACAGATTAAGTATGGAACTTTGAATAAGCGGCCAGACATTGTAGTGATGGGCTTGAACAATCGACCTTGGCTAATTGTTGAATGCAAGTCAACAGAGGTGCCGCTAGGGCCTGATGTATTGCATCAAGTTGTTACCTATGCCTCTGTTTTGAATCCAATGTACATTGGAATTACCAATGGACTGGAGCATATTTATTTCGAGTTTCAACCTGAATTGAAGAATTTCGTCTTAGTAAAGGATTTACCATGTTACGCCTGATATACATATCGTGTTTGTTAGTCGCTCTCTGCAGTTTAGAAGGGGTGGCCCAGAGGTCGGGTGTTTCAAAAGTTCCGTTGTCTTTTAAGCACTATGCAGATCAAATCCCAGCGGGCGAGATGTTGCATCTATACCTGAAAGGCGATCGCGGGCAGCTTGAATCTCTCACGACGGAGCTTGGAGGGCATTTTAAACGATACAATGGAACTCATGCCTCTGTATCTCTTCCAAAAGAATCAATCCTGCTTCTCAATGATCGCGATGAAGTCATATCGGTGCACCTTGAGCTAGGTCAGGGCAGGGCGCTATTAAATGAAAGTAGAGCGAGCACGCGAATTGACCGAGTACACAACGGTACTGCGGGTTTGATTTCGGAGCTCAAGGGATCGGGAGTGTTGGTAGGTGTGATTGATGCTGGACTTGACCTTGAGCACCCTGATTTTTTGGATGCGAACGGAAATACGCGGGTTATTGAATTATGGGATCAAACCATGGGTTATAGCGCTCAACGCACACCGCAGTATGGCTATGGTCAAGTTTATGACAGCGCCGATATCAATCAGAATAATTGTCCGCATGTCGATCAGGCATTATTCTATGGTCATGGAACGAACACCACAGGAATAGCTGTTGGAAATGGAAACTCTTTTGAACAATACACAGGCTGTGCCCCGGAATCAGAAATAGTCGTTGTTAGTTCCAATTTTAATTCATTCAGCTGGACAGCGACGGTCGCCGATGCGGTCGATTTCATATTATCGATTGCTGACTCGCTGGACCGACCATGTGTTATCAACGCCTCAATTGGCGCATACAATGGGTCGCATGACGGGCTAGACTTGCCAAGTTCAGAAATAGCCGATTTAATTTCTCAAAATTCTAGCCGCGCTATGGTCTGTGCCGCTGGAAATTCTGGGGAGGAAAATGCCTATCATCTTGGATATGAAGCTGGATCAGACACGAACTTCACTTGGTTCGAAACATCGGCAAGCGCAAGCATCGGCAATGGAATTATATTTTATGAATTGTATGGAGACGTTAATGACTTTGAGTCGATAATATTTGCGATCGGTGCGGATAAAGTAACCCCGAATGTGCTTTACAGAGGAACGACGAGCTTTGATAGTATTCAAAACCGATTGTATGTGAATGAGACCGACTCACTTTTCTCCTTAGCTGGAAATTACCTCGCTAAGGTCCAAACATGGGCCGACACCGCGAATGGACGTGGAATGTTGCAGGTTTATATCAGTCACATAGACTCTATTCAATACAAGTACAGACTGTCAATTACTGGAAGCGGGAGATTAGATGTTTGGTCGACATCATCCGGTATCATGAATCTTTATGATATGGTCTCGGAAGGTCTCCCATCGAGCAGTGAATTTCCTGCGATAGCGAATTACAAACTACCCGATTCGAAACAGCAAATTGTTAGCAATTGGGCATGTTCAGATAAGGTCATCACTGTCGGAAATTATACCAATAGGAACGAATACATAGACGTAGACGAATTGGAGGTTGAGTTTAGTACATTAACTCCAGGTGCGATAGCAGCTTCAAGCAGTGCTGGCCCAAACAGACTTGGGGATCGAAAGCCAGAGGTTGCCGCTCCCGGCGAACTCACAATAACCGCTGGAGCTGGATTTCAAATAGAGGCGCAGCTCGCCAATGTTAATCAGAGAAATAGAGTAGGGGTCGGTGGTTTACACAATCGTGCGGGTGGTACAAGCAGCGCCTCGCCCGTGGTTGCTGGCATGGCTGCTTTGTTTTTTGAGCTGTGTCCAGATGCCAATTGGCTTGATTTTAAGACGGCTTTAACCAGCGGCGCTTTGGAAGATGGATTAACTGGAAGTGTTCCAAACGATCGATGGGGATTTGGAAAAGCCGACGCCATGAATGCCCTACATTTTCATTCGCCGAAAAAAACAATTGGCACCTTGAGCAATGAGTTTTGTGAAGGTGATGAACTCCTACTGAGCGTGGATGCGCTTGGAACTTCAGTTTTATGGAACACAGGGCAGGCTTCATCGTCGATTCAAGTTTCTAGCTCGGGATTGCACCACGCCTTAGTAACAAATGACCTGGGCTGTTCAGATTATACAGACACACTGAGCGTGTTTGAAAGACCCATTCCGATTAAGCCAATAATTGAACCGAGTGCGGCGCTTCCTGCTTGCCTTTCAGATGAATTGGAGATAACAATTGAAGACAATTATGGAAGTTATGAATGGAACAATGCAGCACATACATTCAGCACAACTATCGATACCGCTGGTGTGTATTGGTGCCTTGTCACGAACGAATACGGATGTTCGATTTCCTCTGATTCGCTAGAGATTACTTTTCACTCAGAACAAGAGAACCCAGACCTACATCTCCAATCCGGAGATCAACTTCAGCTGTTTGCAGATTCGGTAGGAATAGAATCGTATCGATGGTATCGAAATAATGCACGGATCGAAAATGCGATAGATTCTGTTTTTGAGGTTGCGTCTGCGGGATTTTATGTCGGATCGATCATTGATTCTAATGGATGCGAATGGTTTTCAAAAGGAATGGACATTGGCTCTTTGTCCACTGAAACTGTTGGTCTAGAGTATGTGAAGTTATTTCCAAATCCTGCGGAGAACTCGATTCGGCTTCAATCTTCTCTTGGGATTAATTCCTGGGTTATAACCGACATTTCTGGTGCTATTGTTGGAAAGGGAACAAGTGCAGATTACAGCGTAATCGTGGATTTGTCAGATTTGTCTTCTGGGCCATATCTATTGGAGGTTGATACGGAAGGATCTAAGGTTGTGAAACAGTTTATGAAGCTATGAGGATCCTAGCGATCATAGTTTTAATCTTCTGTTCTTTTTCGATCAATGGATTTAGTCAGTCTTCTGATTTCAGAGAGAACATCCTTATTCTAAAAGTGAAGGACGATTATAGAAATACACTCACCACTTCAAGTATTGATATTCCTGCGGCAATCGCGCTTTTTGAAGATTATGGTGTGGACCGAATCGAACAAAAATTTCCGCGGTCGATGCCGAAAAATGTCGATAGATCAAAGCAGCCTGAATTGGTCGACATTTCCTTAATATATGAAATTCATTACACCGCCAAGCTAAGTCCGCTTAAGCTGGTTGAACGATTCATGCGCACCGAGGTTTTTGAATACGTGGAGCCCGCCTTTATTTCTCATCCATTGTACGTTCCATCCGATGCGCTCTTGTTTAAGCAATGGCATCTCGATGCTATACACGCTTACGAGGCGTGGGACATAGAGCAAGGAAACGACAGCATTGTTATGGCCATCATTGATACGGGCGTGGATTGGGATCATCCGGATCTAGTAGATGCGGTGGTCAAGAATGAGTTTGATCCAGTTGATGGAATCGACAACGACTCAAATGGGTTCATCGACGATTATCTTGGTTGGAATTTTTACGAGGACAACAACGATCCGAATGAGTTGGGTTGGTCGCACGGTACGCATGTAGCCGGATTGGCTGGTGCCTCAACAGATAATGGAGTTTATGGAGCGGGTTCGGGTTTTAACTCGAAGGTGCTTGCCATAAAAGCAGGTAATCAAGGTGAGTTGACACACGGCTATGAAGGAATTATGTATGCAGTTTCTAGAGGAGCTCATGTCATCAATTGTTCTTGGGGCAGCACATCTTACACCGAATTTGGACACGACATAGTGAAGCATGCAACACAACTCGGCAAGTTGATAATATGCGGAGCAGGAAACAACAACAACGACTACGATTTCTATCCAGCCTCTTTTCCCGTCGCTATGAGCGTGGCAGCTACAGACTCCCTTACTAACAAGGCCTTATTTAGCAGCTACAACTATAATGTAGATATCTCGGCGCCAGGACAATCCGTTTGGAGTACCAAAAACGACGATTTCGCGGCGGATAACGGCACATCAATGTCAGCGCCGATCGTAACAGGTGCGGCTGCACTCCTTCTTAGCCGCTTTCCAGGACTCACGCCAGCACAATTGCGAGCTCAATTAGTGGAAACCGCTACCAATATCGATAGTGTCAATGAAAACGACGCTTATGCCTTCCGCTTGGGCTCTGGAATCCTAAACATGCGTGCCGCGCTCGATTCTTTGGTCGAGATCTCCATTGGAATGGAAAATCACCTCTTAACCGATGGGCAAGACGAGGTGTTTGTGGATGGCGACAAAATCACCTTAGGCGTAGAATTGGTCAATTACTTCGGAGTTACTGATCCAATTACCATTAGCCTGTCGGCCTCAGACACGATTATCACCTTGCTAGATAGTGTTAATCAATTTGGCCCACTGCTAAAGAATGGACGTATCAACAGTTTTTCCGATCCATTCAGTTTTCAAATAAATGGAGTGCGTGGATACAATGAAGAGGTCGATTTGAGAGTAACAATCGAATCCGGTTCTTATAAGCGCGTCGAGCACCTTCAGCTTATTGTAAACCCTGATTTTGTAAACGTCAACGTCAATGAAATTGCAACAACGGTTTCTAGTGCTGGGCATATTGGGTACGCAAACAATCAGCGGACATATGGTCTCGGCTTTGAGCTTGAAACGGAAGGTAACTTGCTCTATGAATCTGGTTTGATGATCGGTACGAATAGTCTTGGTTACAACAAAGTAGCCGACAGGGTGCGATCCGTTGACTTCACCAGCGACAGAGACTTTTGGCCACTGGACGTAATTAAAGTCGCTGATCCAATTTCCGATGAGGCCTTTAATTCTATCGGCAGGTTTAATGATACATCAGCCATCAGTGATGAAATTGGGCTCGAGATATCCCAACGGGCCTATGCGTATAATGAAGAAGGACATGATCATTATATGATTATCGAGTACACCATAAAAAATGTGAGCGAAAAGGATTTGAGTGAGGTTTTTGTCGGCATGTATGCAGATTGGGATATTCTAAATGCTTCAGAAAATCGAGGGCTCACGGCATATGCGAAGCGATTGGGATATGTAGTGTCTTCGAGCGACGTTCCATATAGCGCTGGAATTCAGCAATTGAATGCCGATGTTCCTTTTTATAGCTACATGATTGATAATACTAGCAATGGAAGCGATGGTATAAGCATAAATGGGGAAGCTGGATTTAGCACGGATGAAAAGCTGATAGCGCTTCAGAATAATGAGTTTGAACGCGGACAGGAGGCGGCTGGAACTGATGTTAGTCACGTAATTTCTTCGGGCAGTTACAGTATAATGAATGGCGATTCGATTTCTGTGGCATTTGCTTTCATGGCGGCAATAAATCCCGACAAACTTCTGGAGTATGCGGACGCGGCATACAAACGATACAATGGATATAGTCCCGGGGAAAACATTTTTGCACCGATTCAATCGCTAGAAATTTATCCCAATCCAAATCAAGGCGCCTTTCGTTTGGAATTTGACCTAAAATTAGATGCTTCATTGGAATTTGAACTCTATAATGCACAAGGTTATCTGGTTAAACGACTTGATCATCAGGCCTTTTTTGCTGGCCCCAATATTCATGATGTTGAATTGGACGAGATGAACTCGGGTCTGTATTTTCTGAACGTGATAGGCAATGATATAAGCCGAACATTGACGATCAATTATATAAGGCCGTGACCATTTTAGAATAAAACTATTTTTGCCCTCTTTTAAACACTTATATGGCGCTAGATAAAATATTATCGGTTTCTGGAAAGTCTGGACTTTACAGATTGGTTGGTCAAATGAAAAATGGAATCATCGTTGAGGGAATCAGCGATGGAAAACGATTCCCTGTTCATGGTTCCGCTAAGGTTAGCGCCTTGGAGGAGATCAGCATTTATACAAACGAAGAGGAAGTTCCTCTAAACGATGTTTTCAAAACAATTTTTGAAAAACAAGGCGGCAAGGTTGCCCCAGATCATAAAAGTGATAACAAAGAAATGAAGGCTTACTTCGAGACGGTCTTGCCTGATTACGACCCAGACCGTGTTTATGTAAGCGATATGGCCAAAGTATTAAAGTGGTACAACGCACTTATTGAGAATAACGCCTACGACCCAGCCGATGAGACAGTCGCAGAAGGGGAAGAGAAAACCGAGGAGCCAGAAGCAAAGAAAGTTGCTAAGAAAGCAAAAGCTAAAAAGGCACCGAAGTCTGCACCTAAATCTGCTGCACGGACCAAAACTGCTGGAGCTTCTGCACCACGAAAAGCCGGCGGAACGCAGCGAGGTAGCTAATATAACATTGAAGAGTCAAGGAAAAGCGCACCGAAAGGAGCGCTTTTTTTATTTCAATAAGAATCGAAGCTCAGTTTTACCTCGAGTAGCAATTTGACTTTCGGTCTCTCCATTTTGAGTTAGGTGAACCATATTATGCTGCTCATGATGCTGACTGTTAAGCAGCGTATTCTGGATGAAAACCATTTTAGAATCTACGTCCATAATGGAATATCCATATACCCAGCATACATCCTCTTCGTACTCATGTCCGATCCATTTAACTGGATATTTCTTCGATGCACCAGATGTTGTGAAGCGCGGTTCGCAGTAGTTGCGTATGGATCGAAATGATTTGTCCATGTCTGATGTGTTGTCAAGAAAGATGGGGCGGCCCTCAGTGATCTTAAGCTCTTCTTCGATGTCATGCGTGAAAAGCTTGATTGCAATTTGAAGCGTGTCGTGCTTAACATGAACATCAGCAATGCTTACGAAGAAGTCGTGTTTGGATATCATCGCAATGCAAGAAAGCGAGGACAGTAATGCGACATAGATAAGTATTCTCATATTTTGGAATAAAATGAAAGAAGTTTAACGGATTCTTTTTCCCAACAATTGTCTTCGCGCGCTTTAGCACAATTCATTTTTAGCTGCTTGTACATTTGGGTGTTTACATCCAACTCCAAAATGGCGGATTTGATTGTGTCCTTATTCAGTTCAGGAATTAGTGTAGCAACTCCATATTTCAAATTGAAGGCTTTATATTCAGGAAAGTCCATGGAAATTTGTGGAATTCCGGCGTGGAAGTAATCAAAAAACCTATTACCAAGTGAATATTGATGATGCAAGCCAGTATCTGAGAATAAACACAGTCCAATCCAGGCCTGTTGAGTTTTCTCACGTAAATCAGCGGGGGAGAAGAGCCCCATGAATTCAACCTTTTCTTCCGCCTTCAATTCCTGAACGAGCTCATTTAAAGTTTCCGAAATTGGACCATCTCCGAATATCCGCAGCGTAAAACCATCAAGTTCTGAAACTGCTTGAATTGCCTCTTCTAATCCGCGCCCAATGTTAAGCGCACCCTGATATTGTATAATGCGATTCGTGGAGGGCGTTTCAATGTTTGGAATGCTGGATGTTCTTGGAACATTTCTTATTACTTCGAATACACGATCGTATGTCTCCATGTACAATCGGGCATAGCCGTCACTGATGGTGTACGCATGTTTTATTCTCGGAAGGATGAATCGCTCAAGGGCTGACCAAGCCGCTTTAATTGCTGGGCGACGAACGATTTCCTCCATCTCAGTAAAGTATTCATGTGCATCGTAGACAAGCACCTTTCCGCGGAGCTTACACACCAAAAAGGCGGGTAGAATTGTATCAAGGTCTATGGCGCACACAGCATAAAATGAACGAAAGATCAGAAACCAAAAAAGCTTGAAGTTGTATTCAAGATAAAAGAGTTTGCCTTTGTCGAAAAAGCACGGAAGTCGCTTTTGATTGTATTCTCTTGGCAATAAAGGGGGAGAATTTCTTCTTTTTCGCCCAATCAAAGTCACCTTATAGCCATTCGAAGCAAGGGTTCCGCATATTCTTGCCATGCGTTGGTCATAATTCAGGTCGTTGGTAACAGTGAAAACCAGGGATTTCATTCTGGTCACGAAAGTCTAGAAAATAGACCAGCAGTCAAATGTATTTCGAACTTAAAACACTTGGTAATTCATTCGATATCGCGAAACTTATCCAAGTTCCTTCGAGTCTTTTTGGTTGGCCTACCAACAATTCCTTGAAATTTGTTCTGTCTATTCATTTCTTGAACAAGTCTTATCTGCTCTAAGTCCTCATCTGATGTTGTTTGTTCAACATATTCAGATACCAATTTAGCCCCGACGCGACTTTTGGGAATATTGATGCATTTGTAGCTTCTCCAAATGGGGATATCGCGCAGTTCAAATTGCTCATTCAGTTTTATTTCTTTGGATGGTTTCGCCTCGACACCGCTAATCTTAACCTTTCCTGCATCGCAAAGCTTAGAAGCGATGGAGCGAGTTTTAGCTAATCGAATGCACCACAGGTATTTGTCAATCCTCATGAATTTCGAATATCGATATTTATACACTTTCAGGGGCCAACCTTTATAAACACTTGCGTCTAATCCATAGCAATTGGTTGTTTCCGTAAATTTGGTTGCTGTCTTTATCTATGATAATACCGTCTGTTATTTCTAAAAGCATTTTAGTGTTAAAATCAACGCTTCTTTCCTTAGCGAGTTTATTGGTATTTCTGCTTGGAACATCAACCGTTCAGGCTCAATTCACCTTTGGTCAAAATGCTGCGAACCTTGGGTCAGGGTGTTATCGATTAACCCAAGCCAACGTAGATAAAAAGGGGTACGCATATAAAACGGCCTCCGTTAATCTAAATGATACATTAGATATTAAACTCAGAATTGACTTTGGCTCCAACAATGGTGGAGGTGATGGTGTCATGTTTGTTTTTAGAGATACATTGGATACGCCAATGATCGGGTCGCATGGGGCGAACCTTGGGTTTAATGCGAGCAGCATGCTTACGAACTCACTAGGAATAGAGTTCGATACAAAGAGAAATATTGGTGCGGGAGCTGGAAATGGTGACCCGCAGAATGATCACGTAGCCATAATGAAAAATGGTTCGACCGATCACACGAGCGCAAACAATCTAGTTGGTCCAAATAACGCGCTACCGAGTGGTGCTAATTTAGAGACAGGAACGTATCACACCGTGGATATTAAATGGAATCCGAGTACACAAACCCTGCGTGTTTTTGTGGATTGTAGCCTTCGTGCCACATACACTGCGGATATTATTAATACGATTTTCAATGGCGACCCTGAAGTGCATTGGGGCTTGTTAGGCGCTACAAGTGGTGCCGTGAATTTTCAGAAGTTCTGCTTGGGAGAAGACATCGAATCATATATCGACACCCTTCCAGGTGTGATTAATATGTGTAAAGGTGATACGGTTGATCTTGATGCGGGCGACACGATCGTCAACTATTTATGGTCCCCAGGACTAGGTTTAAGCGCATCCAATATTCGCAACCCACGGGCATATCCTTCAGACTCTACATTTTATACAGTGCGTCAAACGTATCAATGCGATACAAACTATGAATCAGTTCAGATCAATGTTATCCCTCCAAATTTCACAACGAATGCAATCGTTACAAATGCCCAGTGTAAGAACGATTGTGATGGTGCTATTGATTTATCCGTTGTTGGTGGAACAGCTCTAAATGGATACGCCTATGAATGGAGTACGTCTACCACCACGCAAGATCTAAGTAGTCTATGCGACAGTATGTACATCGTTACGATTCAGGATACAAGCCTAGCATCACCAAATTATTTATGCTATCTGTTGGATACGTTTTTCATAACTGAACCAACGCAACTGGTCGCGACCATCTTCAACGCTACAAAAACGAAGTGTCCACTTAGTTCAAATTGCGACGCTGAAGCCGACGGTGTTCCTTCCGGAGGAACCGTTCCATATCAGTGGCATTGGACTAGCAATGAAAGTGTACAACAAGCCTCTCAGCTTTGTGCCGGGTGGAATTTCGTGACGATTACGGATGATCAAGGATGTCAGGCAATAGATTCTGTTGAAATTGATGTGCCAGATTCCATCGTAACAATTGGCTATGGTGATACAACGATATGCATCAATAGTGTGGCCGCAATTGTCGCAGCTTCTTCTGGTGGTACACCGCCATTCTCTTATATATGGCATGAAAATTCACTTACGGGACCGATTGTTTCAATAGCATCGGCGGATGCTGTTACACCCGTGATTACCACTACATACTTTGTAGAGTCATACGATGGGAATGGATGCTTTGGCGATACTTCAAAGGTAAACGTGCACGTAAGGCCACAATTGGATATTGATTTTGAACATGTCGACACTATTTGTCCTTACGATACTATAGATCTTACGGCCATTGGAGTAGGCGGTGATAGTCTCTATTCCTTCGCCTGGCAATCAGGTAATTTCGGTCCGACAATTACTGTGAGCCCAGATGAGACTCGTTATTATGTGGTAACGCTAACTGACTTTTGCGGAACACC
Source organism: Flavobacteriales bacterium UBA1993 (assembly GCA_002336485.1). GTDB lineage: Bacteria > Bacteroidota > Bacteroidia > Flavobacteriales_G > Salibacteraceae > SHAN690. The sequence goes on along the minus strand of DDCZ01000028.1, from coordinate 11,033 downwards.
CTTTACCATAGACAGTATTAAGGTTCAAGTTGGAGGCTACGATGATATTCGACCTTCAATTCGTGTTGAAGATGATTCGATTTGTTCAGGAAAATCAATTTATATGATCGCCTCGGGTCAGGGCGGATATAACGGGCCCGACGAGTACATTTTTACCTGGCAACACAATCAAAGCAACGCGAATATTCAATTTATTCAACCAACCGAAACCAAGAAGTACGCAGTTAAAATTGAAGATTTGTGTCTTTCAAAACCTGCTTGGGATACCGTTGTTGTTTATGTAGGCGATACAGTGAATCCTAAAATTGATTTCGTCCCACCTGTTGCCTGCAAAGAGGCGGACGTAATAATGAGTATAGAGGATTTTGATTATCGATATACCTACGATTGGGTAATTGATTCCATAGACGCTTATCATCAATATGGTTATGATTCGCTTTTATATAGATTCTCAGAAACAGGATGTTACGACTTGGATGTTTTCATTACCACGGATTTTGGTTGCCAAAGTCTGGTATCCTATGATTGTCCTATTCGAATTCAGGGAAATCCAAACGCATCGTTCATTCATCAACCTGCGAATCCAACGAACATAGAACCCATGCTTGATTTTGTGACAACATCCACCGGAGCAAGTGATTTGTTGTGGGTAATTGATAACGATACACTTTTTGGCGACTCTGCATTTCGCTACCAATTTTATGAGCGCGAAGATCCGTTTGAAGTCATGCTATTTGCACGATCTGAAGAAGGTTGTCTTGACACTACGAGTCGATTCGTTCAATACAATGAGGAGACAATCATCTATTACCCAAATAGCTTCTCCCCAAATGGAGATAATCGAAATGAAGAGTTTTTCATTGAAAGCGAAGGGGTTCAATTGAAGGATTTTAACCTTGAGATTTACAATCGACTTGGAGTACAAGTTTTTAGAACGAATCGTCAAACCAGAGGGTGGGACGGAAGAACCCCTAGCGGAGAACTTGTTCCTATCGGTACTTACTACTTTATCATGAATTATAGAGATGATAGCAACATTGAGCGGGTGGTGAGCGATAAGCTGAACATAGTGCTCACCGGCACGCCTACGGGCCTTTAAACTACGCCCTGAGTTGCAGGCAGTTTTTTATTCGGATTTTTAACCAAAGCATTCAAAATTACGGCTGCAATCACAACCCCGATACCTACGAAGCTTAGGGCGGGTAGGGATTCATCGAAGAAAAGAAATCCAATAATCAAGGCGTAAATAACCCCTATATACTTGAAAGGCATGATTGTGCTGCTGTGATCTGTATGAAGTGCTTTGGTCATGTAGATTTGGGCAACCTGGGTGAGGATACCCAACAACAACAGCAATAGCCATTCGAATCCTTGTGGCATCACCCAATCAATCGTGATACAGGCAGTGCCCATTATTGGCGTGGCTATGAGTGGGAAGTACATTACTACCGTAATTGGATGGTCGGTAGTTCTACACTTCATTATTCCATTATAGGCGATACCCGAAATGAATGCGGAAACAACACCAACCCCAAGGTAGAGATATGAAATTCGTTGATCAAAGCCCTTGATCATTAATACCCCTGCAAAAGCAATTAGAAAAAGCAGCCACTGAACGGGCTTTACCTTTTCATTCATTATTTGAGTTGCAAGCAATACGGTGAAAATCGGAGATATGTATTGAATTGTGGTGGCACTGGCCAGCGGCATTTGCTTTATAGTGAGGAAGAACATAAACAATGCAGTCATTCCCGCAAAACCACGGACAAGAAGCCATTTGATGTTATTTCCGAAAAACGGAATTCCCAATTTTCGAATCCAAAAGATGCAGATCGTTAAGGAAATCACTGAGCGAAAAAAGACGATTTCATGCGTGGGAATGTGATGCAAAAACTTTACGCAAAAGTTTACAAGAGCATAAGTCAATGAAGACAATAGGATGTAAAATATGCCTTTGTATTGCAAGCCGCGAAACTAGCTAAATGAAAAATCTAATTCCGAATATTGCGGTATGGACAAATCCATTCCCTTTGCCTTAAAATCAATCCGATTCCTTTTCGGTATTACTCAATCGATTGCACCATCACTTGCCAATAAATGGTCGGTGAATTTATTCTTGTCACCGCGTCGTTCTGCCCTCACCACTGCTGGGAAACGAATGCTTGAGAAGGTAGAGGTTTTTGAAATTTCTGCCGGAGGTAGGTCGCTGAAAGCTTACAAAATGGGCGAAGGTCCAGAAGTGGTTTGTTTACACGGATGGGCAGGAAAGGCAACACAGTTTTCTTATATCGCCGACGCCTTGGTTGAAGCAGGGTATACGTTTGTAGCGGTTGATGCGTGGGCACATGGTTTGAATCCAGGCAAATCAGCGAGTATGTTTGACTTTTCAGAGGCGTTCTCCACCTTGTTGGGGAAATGTGAAAATCCCGCGGCGGTAATGGGTCATTCATTGGGCGCCGCTGGCATTTCATTCGCTGTGAAGGAAGGAACTGTGATCCCAAAGTTTATAACACTTGGAGCACCGGCCTTGGCTGAGGATATTCTTGATTCATTTAGGGAGATCATTCAGGCAAAGCCTGAGACGAATGAAGTGATCCGCAGAGCGTGTCGTAAAATGTTCAATCGAGATTTTGATGAAGTAACCATGAGTAGCACATTCGGTGCCGTCAAAGTTCCCGTATTCGGAATTCACGGTGAAGAAGATTTCGATGTGGGCATACATCACCTGGATGCCTTAAAGGCCATAAACCCCAGTATGAAAACAATGAGGGTACCAAACCTTGGTCACAGACGAATACTGAAGGATAAAATGGTCATCGGTGAGATCATTGATTTTATTAAAAAGTAAAGGCCAAGTCGCATATGCTGCGCTTGGCCTAAATATAAAGTGTCAATGTCCGCTTAGGCTATCTAAGCAATAGAATTGCCCCTGAAAGCTGATCATCTATACGCACGCCTTCATGGTCGGCAGTATAGATTAAACGGTAGGTGTAGGAGCCTTGTTGCATTTTGCTACCAAGGTGCATTCCATCCCAAGATTCATTTGGATCTTCTGAATAGTAAACTTCCTCTCCCCATCGATTGTAGATGTAAAACTTGTAGGAAAGAAACTTGCAGTCCGATTGAGGGTGGAAGCCATCATTTAAGTCATCTCCATCTGGATTGAAGGCGGAAGGAAACCACACCGGGCATTCGCATTTCTCAAGGATTACACTATCAGTCACGACCCCGCAAGCATGCGTTGCCTTAACCCAGTAAAGTCCTTCGGACTTTATGTCGAACCTTGGGGAAGTTGAACCATCTTGCCATTCATAGGCACTAAACCTTGGGTCGGCTACGTCAAAGGATAGCACTTCACCAATACAAATTGTTTCAGGAGCATCAAGTTTAACATCGGCATTTGTAGGATCCTGTTTAATCTGAACGAGAATCTTTCCTGTCGTAGTGCAGTTTCCGTCAAATACATCAACAGTATATTCTCCGCTGTCATTGATGATAAGGTCTTGCGTCTTCAATCCGGTGCTCCATGCATATGATTGAATAGTCGGGTCATCTAATACACTCACCGTGATTTCGTCGTCCGAACATATCGCAGTGTCTGGGCCTAGATCCATATTTGGTACATCACGTACGGTGATGAAAATAGAATCTGTTGACCGACAAACTACGTTTGTAGCTTCAACCCAATACCATGATCCATCTACGGCATTGATTTGCTGAATTGGTGCCTTATTTCCCGTTGACCAGTTGTACTCCATAATTTCAAATGGTGCAGTAACATCGATGTTATAATTAGCTTTTGGACACAGAGCAGTGTCAGGACCAAGGTCGATTATTGGATATTCATAATAGAATACATTTATTTCATCCTTGGCGCTACATAAATCATTGTTTACCGATACGGTGTAGGTACCATGTCCGCTAATTTTTAAGGTAGATGATTCGGTTCCATCTCCCCATTTAAAGTTGTTTACAGGAAGAGTTGTCTTTGGATTTAATGTGACAGTTTTTCCGTCGCATGTGCTGATGTCTTCACCAAGGGTCACATCCAGCTTTGGATATTGACCAACAATAATGGTATCTCTAATCGCACAGTTTTCATCGCTTACTTCAACCCAAATCAAACCAACCAGATTTACGTTCAAATCGGGGTTGTTGCTATTGTCATTCCATAAATATTCCATTGGAAAAGAGGAATAGGCTACAGGAGCAATATTCAAAATGTCGTTGTGGCAAAAAGAAGTGTCGTTTCCAAGATCAACAATTGGCTCAAACCATAACTTCCACTCCACAGAGTCGATCGCCTGGCAGAAACCTCCAGCCCCAGTCGCAGTAACATAGTATTTGTCGGTTTGCACGATATCTATGTTCGAGTTGGTTGATCCCGTAGACCAAGCATATGACGCTACATTGGTTTGAGTCTTTGGTTGCAGATTAACGATTGGATCATAACAGAAACTACTGTCGTTTCCAAGGTTTACCGTGACCTCAGGATAAAAGGTGAAATTGACCGTATCCGAATAGGTGCAGAGTCCGTCGGTAACTGTAAGGGAATATGTACCTGTGTCTTTGACAGCTATGTGGTTTTGAATACTTCCTGTACTCCACAAATGGGAGTATACACTCGTTGGTAGCCCTGTGTTTAAGAAGACCGTATCGTACGAACATAGCGAGGAGTCTTCTTGCAATTCTAAGTCAAAGGGGTAGAAATAATTGACAATGATGGTGTCCGAAACGGTATCGCACACACCTTGGACGGTTACCGCCACCAGCGAATCGGGATAGGCTACAAAATAGGCCGAGTCCGTGCTTCCATCTTGCCATAAGTATGTGGCATGGGGTTGGCCAACATCAAGTGTAAACTCTAAACCGACGCATAATGAAGTGTCATTTGGACCAAGGTCAGCGTATTGACGCGGATATATGTAAACCTGATCAGTGATGGTATCGCTGTAAAGACCGTTATAAACGACGAGAGTAACCGTATAGTTACCCGTATCCGTATACAAATGTCCGACGGAAAGTAAACCTTCACCAATATTGAGAGATCCAGACAAAGTGTCTCCAAAATCCCAATACATAGAATCCACGTTTGTTGTATCGGCTGTGAAGAATGTTGTATCCCCATAGCAGTTGTCATCTACTTCAATGCTTGCCCCGAAGAATGAACCTAGGAATAGGGGCAGACCCCAACGCGATACATCGCCAGTGGATAAGGAAACCGCATTTGCTGTATATCCAGCACCTGTGCCTTGAACGTCGGGATTGGAAACTCTACAAACAACGGTTTGACCAAATCGAGCACCGTAAAGTAATCCGTCAGGTCCTATTTGAAGCGATCCACCGCCCGTGTTTGACGTACTTCCTAATGTTACTTGAGATGCGGAGATCAATGCTGCAGTTCCCGCCGTTAAATCGTATTGTTTAAGGTCGCTCGTATTCCAACTTTGTACATAGAGAAGATCTCCATTTGGACTAAATTCAACACCGTACGGATTACTGGTAGTAATGCTTAACGTAATTGTGCTTGTTACTTGGCCGGTGTTTTTGTTGAAATTGAAAATGTGTGCATTTGAAAGAATTCCCTGATGAACAGCCGCCAACTGAGTGCCTTGACTGTTGGCTTTCATGCAACCGTAAAAGTTGTTGGTTCCCAATGAAATTCCTGTGTTGCTCTTTACTGGTGTTGAATTAACTCCGGAGGTTGTTACCTCATAGGCATACATGGTGTCGCCAGGAAGTTTTAGGGCGCAAACCCAGTAACCACCGTTCTTCTTTACGCCAGTGACCTTCTCAGCAAATCCGTTGTCTAGAAATACATTCTTTGTAGATGTCACCGCCCCAAGACCACTTTGTAGGGTCATATCAACCACTGAATATCGCATGCCATTGGCAGCAACATTTTGAGCTTGAGTAAAGATGTAATATTTCGTGCTAGATCCTGGATAGGGAATTACTTGTCCAGATTGTGTTGATGATCCACCTCCAGTTAAACCTGTCCCGTTGGTCATGGTTGCGTGATTGGCATTCTTCACAATACTTCCGTCAGTGTAAAAATACAATGAGCCAACCGGAGAGGAAATTGAAGAACAGCCCTCATAGGTTTGTAAAGTTCCATTGGGCTCAGCGGATGGAGCAGTATTAAAGTCCAGACCAGCGCCTGACCCAAAATACCACCAACGCGCCTGTTGCACCTGTGCGTCCGCGGTCTGACTCAATAAAGCAATCGAAACGAAAAGTAAAAGCTTTTTCATCATGTTCATTTGACGTAAGAATGTCGAAAGAGAAGCCTCCGAAATTGAAAATATTCTCTAGGTTCCAAAATTAGTCTTTAAACCTATTGACAGCAAATGAGTTACACGAATAAATGGTGGGCCGAAATAGGGTGGATTTTCAGCATTTAAAGGAGCGTAAATTGCCTTATCGAATCAGTAAAATTGAACCAGATTTTTCGGATTTCATAATGGAGCCTTCGTGGTATACTGTAAATACCAATTTCCAAGCATAAGCGCCCATGGCAGCATCTGTTCCATGGTATTGTCCGTCCCATGATTCGAAGGGCTTATTTGTTTCATACACAAGTTCTCCCCATCGGTCATAGATTCGAAACATGTATTCAAGTGGCTCGCAATCCAACTTTGGAGCAAATTGATCGTTCACCGTGTTTCCATCTGGATTGAAGGCGGTCGGAACCCAAATTGGGCACTCACATCGTGAAACTTCTGCGGTATCAACCAATACGCCACAAGCGTGGCTTGCCTTGATCCAATAGATGCCTTCCGAATCAATCGTATACGTTGATTTGGTTGAACCATCCTGCCATTGATATCCGCTGATTAGTTCATTCTTGATATCGACGTCAAAAGATTCATTTAGACAAATAACATCCGGCACATCTATAAAAACATCAGCTTGTGTTGGTTCTGGTTTAAGGTTGATTCTGACCTTGTCTTTTGTCTGACAATTACCGTCAAAGACCACTACACTATATGTTCCCGAGTCTGTAATGGTTGCGGAGAGTCCACTTGCACCTGTGCTCCAATTAACAGTTTGAATGCGCGCGTCTTCCGAAACATCAATGTTTAGTTGATCCCCTGAACAAATAGCGGTGTCTTCTCCGATGTAAGCAGAAGGTGAGCTTATTATGTCAATGTTAATAGTGTCATAGGATCTGCAATCGGCATTTGATACCGCCACCCAAATCGACATGTTTTTTTCTGCCACATATTCTTGTGTTGACTGAGATCCACCTTCGAACCAACTGTATTCAATCACCTCGGCGTCTTGTGTTGCGTCAAATGCGATGTGGCTTCCAGGGCATACTGAAGTGTCGGCCCCAAGGTCAATGATAGGATACTCAAGTACAAAGACATTCACATCCGTAATATCCGTGCATGTTCCGTCAGAAACTGAAACAGAGTAGGTGCCATGTTCACTCACCGTTAATGTGCTATTAGTAGCGCCTGTATTCCAATAATAAGACGAAACGGGTTTGAAGCTTTTCGGCTCCAGGGTAACTGATTCACCTTCGCATATGGAAATGTCTTGACCTAAGGTGACACCAATTATGTCGTGCATTTCAACAATAATCGAATCGCGTTGTGCACAATGCTCATTTGAAACCTCAACCCAAAACAGACCAATTTGATTTGTGAATATGGAGGTGTTATTATCCGTTGTACTCCAAGCGTAGTCTACCGGTAATCCTGAGACCACCTGAGGCAATAACTCTACTTTATCTCCATCACAGAAAAAGGCAGTATCATCCGTAAAGTTTACGGTCGGTTCATGATAGAAATTATACTGGACCGAATCAACCGCTTCGCATATTCCGTTATTGGAGACAGTGAGGAAATACAAACCAGAGGTATTTACCTGAATAGAGTCAGAGGAGGCATTGTTCGACCAATTAAACTGATTTGCATTCACTACGGATGGAGTAATAAATGATGATGGTGTGTAGCAGAAGTCCTTGTCCTGACCTAAGTCTAGCGTGATTTCAGGATAGTAACTGAAGTAAGAGGAATCACTAAACGCACAATTCTCATTGGTCACGGTAACCGAATAAATCCCAGAGTCTACAATAGAAATTCCTGCCGCGGTGCCACCTGTACTCCAGTTAAACAGCAGTGGGGAACTCAGCCCGGTTGACAAAAAGTAGTTGTCGTAGTCGCAAATTGTAGTGTCCTCAACCAAGTCAAATTCTGGGAATTCGTGGAAAGTCACATGAAATGAATCCCGTTTTGTACAGGTATAGATTGAGATTTCTAGCCAATGATAACCGCTGTCGACGGAGAAAAGTGCCGAGTCGGTTTCTGAATCAGACCAAAGAAGGTCATATCCGGGTAAATTCACCAGCCTCATCATCGTGTCGCCCTCACACAAAACAGTGTCATTCCCTACAAATTGGGCAGGTGGGTTATGCACACCAACCGTAAAAGCAAAGGTGTCATTGTATGTAATTGCCCAATAGGTGGTTGTTTGCGTAGGCGCTACAATTAAAGTGTCATTTGTTCCAAGATTAACGTTCGGATTCGCAGAATCAACCCAGTAGTGAGTGGTATCTAAAATGCCGTAGATAAGCGCTGAATCACCCAAGCAAATATTGCTATCACCAAAAATGCCGTTGTAAATAATGATTTGTGCATCATCTACATACATGTAAGCTCCATTGATTCCTGTGGAACTAACCAATGTGCCTGACGCATTTTGAGTAAAACTACCAATGGTTAGATATTGCTCGCCACCAGCGGCTACAATTGTGTCTGAATAGGTAGACCAAGAGGTGGCTGAAAGGAAATTACCTGTTGGATTAAGACTTGTTGGGGTTACGGGCAAAGCTCCGTTTCCTGAGGTGCCATTGCTCGGCCAGGCACTGCTGAGATAGAATCCATATGCGTCACTAGCGTATCTAGTGTTAGTTGCGCGTGCATATTGAAAGCTTACAACATAAGATTGTCCAGCAACAAGCGCACTTGTTAACGTAGCCACCACATATTCTCGATAGGTGGCCAGTGATCCGCCATAGTTGAGATAAGTGTAACCTCCGGCATATGCATTACCCTGATTTGCGCCGGTAGAGCCAAACGTATTTGTTGGAACGCCTGCGGTGGTGTTTGTTTGACAAGAGTTGAAATAATCCGGAGATCCAACGTGCAGCGTAGCTTGTCCCCAGCCCGTAGCCAAGGTTAGCTGGCTTAGCGTATTCGGGCAGGTTGAAAACGTCTCCAGACCTCCATTGCTTACTAAGTTTGATTGGGAGTGACCGGCGAGTGCGAGCAGTACAAAGAAGGCTAGTATGAGGGATTTTGTTCTAATCACGGTATAAAGTTATTTAATACGCTAAACTATCAACGCATTATTATACAATGGGTTGGCCGTCATAACCCGTTATTTTTCGAAACGTGAGATTTTTGTGATTCAAAAAATGATCTAACTAGAATTGGCTAGTAGAAAATTCACGCCCAAACGGTGTCTTTATAAAACTAAGATCAACGAAAAATTACATTTGCGAATCATTTTTAGCCAAACAATATGATAAAGGGTCAATCACTAAGACTTTTCCTTGGACTTTGCGTCCTTACGATTTTTGCTAATGTCTTTATCGTCGGTTGTGTCACTGATCCGTTCGATCCTATTCTTCCTCCGATGGATACAGTTGGAACGGGCGATACAAATACAGTGGATACTTCAACCATCCCTTGTCATCCTGATTCGGTCTATTTCGTACGCGATGTTTTGCCAATTATTTCCGCAAACTGTTCTTACAATGGTTGCCACGATGCAATTACCAAGGCAGATGGAGTTGATCTTTCAAACTACGCAAGTATTATAAGTACTGGCGGTGTTGAAGCAAACGATGGAGCGGGAAGCGAGTTATACGAGGTGCTCGTAGAAACCGACTCAACCAAGCGAATGCCATATAATCTGCCGAAATTGGATGATGCAGATATTGCCCTGCTTAAAAAGTGGATTGATCAAGGTGCGTTAAACCTATCGTGCAGCGACACAGCAATGAGTGATACAACCATTTATTCATTCGCCGCCGATATTGCTCCAATATTTGAGACACGGTGCGCCATAACGGGTTGCCACGTTGCAGGTGCCATATCGCCTACATTGGAAACATACGCCGATATTAGTGCCAAGGCAGATCGAGTTAAGATTAGAACACAATTAAAAACTATGCCTCAGGCTGGTGCTACCCAATTAACTCAGGAACAAATTGATAAAATTGCCGACTGGGTCGATGGTGGGGCTCCGAATAATTAAAGGAATGAAAAAGACAATTCTCGGATTAAGTATTATGAGCGTTTTGCTTGCCATTACGCTAAATGGATGCTACTATGATAATGCAGATGATCTTTATCCTGTGCCTGTAGATACAGCGTCTGCGGTCACATTCAGCGGGGATATTCAACCATTCATTACGGCGTCTTGTGCCAGTAGTCCCGGATGCCATGCGGCCACCTCGAATAACCCTGTTCTTGAAACCTACGATGAAATAAAGGGACACCTAGCCAGGGTTGAAAAAAGAGCGATTTCAGATAAAACGATGCCGCCTAGCGGCCCCGCGAATCAAAAGGCACTTGATGATTTGCAAAAGTGGATCGATGAGGGTGCACCAAACAACTAAATAAGAATCATGATTAAAAAAATAATAATAGCACTAGTACTGCTTGGAATTGTCGGAGGCTCAGCCGGATATTATATGTCGCAAAAGGGACACGATGAAACTGCTGATGCCACCGCAGCCTTTGTTGCAACAAGCGATGATATTGTTCAGGAGTTTTTAGATGATCTTCCTGGGTCCACGACAAAGTATGTGGACAAGGTCATAGAAATTAGTGGCCCGGTTTTCGAAGTAATGAAAACAGATGGAAAAATCACTGGAGTGAAAATCTCTTCGGATGAATTCTTCATCGTTAGCTGTACATTTCAAGAATCACCAGCAGAAATTCCTGAAGGAGAAGTATCCGTTAAGGGTGTTGTGTCAGGATTTAACGGCGATGCCGATTCAATGCTTCCTGGAG
>DDCZ01000059.1 GCA_002336485.1 Flavobacteriales bacterium UBA1993 | reverse complement strand
GACGAAACACTTACATCGATCACCGAGCATACTGTTATTGACGGACATATAGTAGCGATGACAAGTCGTGAAGTTGTTGTGAATATTGGTTACAAGAGTGAGGGTGTGATTCCAGCACCAGAATTTCGGCACAATCCTGATTTAAAAATTGGAGATCAAGTTGAGGTTTATGTTGAGAAAACTGAAGATGCGAACGGACAGCTAGTTCTATCGCACAAGAAGGCGCGTATGATGCGTGCTTGGGAACGTGTGAACGACGCCAAAGAACACGACACAATTATCCGTGGTCACGTTAAGTGCCGAACTAAAGGAGGATTGATCGTTGATGTATTTGGCCTTGAAGCATTCCTTCCAGGTTCACAAATTGACGTTAAGCCAATTCGTGACTACGACGTGTATGTTGGAAAAGACATGGAATTCAAGGTTGTGAAAATCAACAATGAGTTTAAGAACGTAGTAGTATCACACAAAGCACTTATTGAAGCAGAGATCGAACAACAGAAGGTTGAGATTATGCAGAAATTGGAGAAAGGACAAGTATTGGAAGGTACTGTCAAGAACATTACATCATACGGAGTCTTTATTGACCTTGGTGGAGTTGATGGTCTTATCCACATTACAGATCTTAGTTGGGGTAGAATCAATCATCCTGAAGAGGTTGTTGAACTTGATCAAACACTCAACGTTGTTATCCTTGACTTCGATGACGATAAGAAGCGAATTGCACTTGGTGTGAAGCAACTTCAATCTCATCCGTGGGATGCATTGGATACTGAAATGAAAGATAACGATACCATTAAGGGTAAAGTTGTTGTTCTTGCAGACTATGGCGCATTTGTAGAAGTTGCTCCTGGAGTTGAAGGACTTATTCACGTATCTGAAATGAGCTGGTCACAACACTTGCGAACTGCCGATCAATTCTTCAAAGTTGGAGATGAGGTAGAAGCGAAAGTGATAGCCATCGACAGAGAAGAGCGTAAGCTTAGCTTAAGTACGCGTCAACTGACAACCGATCCATGGGATGATATTGAGAAGCGCTACCCTGTTCAAAGTAAGCACACAGGTCGTGTGACGAACTTGAGCAACTTTGGAGTGTTTGTTGAACTTGAAGAAGGAATTGATGGCTTGATCCATATCTCAGACTTGAGTTGGAGCAAGAAAATCAACCACCCATCTGAATTCACGAAAGCCGGCTCTGATATGGAGGCAGTTGTTCTTGAAATCGACAAGGAAAACAGAAGACTTAGCCTTGGTCACAAGCAATTGGAAGAGAATCCATGGGATGTATTCGAAACGGTCTTTAAGATCGGAAGCGTACACCAAGGAACGATCATTCAGCGCAATGACAAAGGTGGCGTTGTGAACTTACCTTATGGAGTTGAAGGATTTGCACCAAGTCGACACTTGGGCAAAGCAGATGGAGCTAAGGCAGCAGCTGAAGAAACATTAGACTTCATGATTATTGAGTTTAACAAGGATTCTAAAAAGATCATCGTATCACACACCAAAACGTTTGAAGCAACACACGGAGACGACGATGTGGCTGATAAGCGTAAGTCTGGTGGTGCTGCTAAGAAAGGTGGTGGAGACCGAAGAGCCGTTAAGAAGATTAACGATTCAATGGAGAAAACTACACTTGGAGACCTTGACGTATTATCCTCTCTTAAGAGTGAAATGGAAGAAGCCGAAAAAGGCGGTTCTAAATCAAAGAAGTAATACGCTTCATATATCTTATTCAAAATCCTCTTCCTTTTGGAAGGGGATTTTTTTTGCCCTTATGAGAAGTATATTTGCACCACTCAATGGAATCTAGATCGCTGCTTAACCACGAATCACTGAATCATACGCTGGATCGTTTGGCTTATCAAGTATTTGAGAGACATCTCAATGTCAGCGAGTTGGCGTTAGTGGCGCTTCAGCCACGGGGAACATTCCTTGGTCGACGCATTCTTTCCAGATTAAAATCAATGTATGGCACCGAAGACATTCGCTACGGTGAACTCGATATCACGTTTCACCGCGATGATTTCCGGCGCAGAGATGAAATGCTGGTTCCAGCCTCCACAAATCTCGATTTTAGCCTTGAGGGAATTCACATAATCCTTATCGATGATGTGCTTTATACAGGACGTACCGTGCGAGCTGGCCTCGACGCTATGCTGGACTATGGCCGGCCGGCGAACGTGGAGCTCATGGCTCTAATCGATCGACGATTTAGCAGAGAGCTTCCTGTTCAACCTGACTATACAGGTAGGGTGGTGGATGTTGTAACCGATGAAACGGTTAAGGTGAAATGGTCTGAAGACGATACAAATAACGAGGTCATCCTTTTTAGCTCAACAAAACATGACGAAGTTAAGTAGCAAGCATTTACTCGGAATCAAGAACATATCCAGAGAGGATATCGATCTCATTTTTTCGACTGCCGACAACTTCAAAGCAGTCATCAATAGACCCATTAAGAAAGTTCCTTCGCTGCGAGACATCACCATTGCGAACATATTTTTTGAAAACTCGACCCGAACAAAACTGTCTTTTGAACTCGCCGAAAAACGACTCTCTGCAGACGTAATTAATTTTTCGGCAGGATCATCGTCCGTCAAGAAGGGCGAATCGCTGGTTGATACAGTGAACAACATATTAGCCATGAAAGTCGATATGGTTGTCATGCGACACCCAAACCCGGGAGCTGCTATGTTTCTCTCTGAAAGAGTGGACTGTAGTATTATTAACGCAGGAGATGGTGCACACGAACACCCAACACAAGCGCTCCTAGATGCTTTTTCGCTTCGAGAACGGTTGGGCGATCTTACAGGAAAAAAGGTGTTGATCGCAGGAGACATCCTACACAGTCGCGTCGCACTCTCAAATATCTTTTGTCTGCAAAAGCTGGGAGCTGAAGTGGCCGTTTGCGGACCATCAACACTGATTCCAAAACACATAGAGGCCTTAGGAGTTAAGGCCTTTTTGAATTTTAGACAGGCTTTAGAATGGTGCGATGTCGTGAATATGCTTCGCATCCAAATGGAAAGACAAGACATTCAGTATTTCCCGTCGCTGCGCGAATACACCATGCAATATGGTTTAAGCAGGCAATTGCTCGATGAAGTTGGAAAGGAAGACATCATTGTCATGCATCCCGGGCCTATTAACCGTGGAGTGGAAATTACAAGCGACATAGCGGATAGCGAATACAGCATAATTCTCGATCAAGTTGAGAACGGCGTTGCCGTCCGAATGGCAATACTTTACCTTTTAGCAGGACAAGCGAATTCGGCAAACTGATTTAGCTATTTTTGCTAGGCGTTAAAAACCAACCAAAATGAATTTCACAACCACAAAACATGATCGGTTTACCCTTGTCAATATTGAGATTGAAAAGCTAGGAGGCGTTATTTCCCCAGAATTGAAAGCTCATTTTGTGGAATTAAACAATCAAGGTGAGAAGAACATCATTTTAAAAATGGATTCTGCTCGGTACTGTGACTCTTCTGGATTGAGTGCGATTTTGGTGGGAAACCGTTTGTGCAAGAATGCGAATGGAACTTTTGTGATCTGTGAACTAACCGATATGGTGATGAAACTCGTCAATATATCACAGTTAAATACGGTTTTAAATATTACACCAACGTTTCAAGAAGCTCAAGATTTTGTGATGATGGATGAAGTAAGCAGAGAAACGCAGAACGATTAAGAGAATTAGATGAAGAAAACCTTACCTGCACTGTTCATTGCCCTTTTGGCAAGTTCGAGCATTTATGCCCAATGTATACCTGACTCAACGGTTACTGAGTTGTACTCGCCAACAGCTTCTGAAGGATTACCTAATGGAACGATTGGGATCAACTATGACGCTGTTATTCACTTTAATATTCCTGCTGAAACAACAATCGTTGTCACGGCCCAAATAGATAGCATTGGTATCACCGATGTTGAAGGATTACCCGTTGGAATCGGATACACATGCAATCCACCAAGTTGTATATTCCCAGGAGGCTCGTTTGCATGTATTCAACTTTCTGGAATCCCTACTGACTCAGCAGATATTGGAGACAATGACCTTGATGTCAAGTTTGATCTCCATACAAACATCACCACGATTTCGGACAAGATTACCGATTACTCAATCACGATTGAAGGCGGAGCAACAGCTGGTGTGCATAGCTTTAATGACTCTGAACTAGAGTTTAGAACTACTCAAAATCCAGCAAATCAATTCTCCTACCTGAAATTTGAAGTTCCAGCATCCGGAACAGCAACGATTGAGATTTTCTCATTACTCGGAGCGAAGGTTTCAGAGGTGTCTTTAGATGCGAATAGAGGAGATAATAGTATTGAGCTTGCACGATTTGGACTTGAGAGTGGAATGTATTTCGCTTCGCTCAATCAAGGTGAGTTTTCAAATACCGTTCGCTTCATTTTACAGTAATCATCATTGAGCAGCCAAGATTTTAAACTTACAATCTTAGGCTCCAGTGCGGCACTTCCTGCGAATAACAGAAACCCATCTTCTCAGCTTCTCACTGTTGATCAGCAACATTACCTGATTGATTGCGGTGAGGGAACGCAGCTGCAGCTCAGAAGGTTCCATGTGAAAATCCAACGGATCAAAGCTGTATTCATATCACACCTGCATGGCGATCATTATTTTGGTTTATTGGGACTGCTAAACTCAATGAACCTGTTAGGGCGAAAGGGTGAAATAGGAATTGTTTGTCCTTCGGATTTGAAACCAATTATTGAGTTGCAGATGAACGCTGGCGGGGGACGACTTCAGTTTCCAATCACATATATATTCACAGATAAAGTAGGGGGTGAGACGAAGCATTTATTTGAAGACGAGCGTATTGTTGTCAGTGGATTTAAACTGAAACATCGAATTCCTTGCACAGGGTTCTTATTTCGTCAGGTGGTTAAACCACGTGCATTTAACGCACAGTTCGCGAGTCAATTCGAAATTCCACTAGCAGAAATCCCGAAAATAAAAGCGGGAGCTTCATTCACCTTGAATGATGGCACTGTGATCCCAAATACCGACTTAACCTTAGATCCGCCCGAACCAAAGTCTTATGCATATTGTACAGATACCAGACCACTGGAATCTACCATAGAAACGGTACGAGGTGTGAATCTACTATACCATGAATCAACGTTTATGAATGCAGATGCTGATCGAGCCAAGACTACTTTTCATTCAACGTCGTCACAGGCAGCCACAATCGCTAAAAGCGCTGGAGTAGGGCAATTGATCATTGGTCATTTCAGCGCACGATACACCAACTTAGATGATATGCTAAAGGAAGCCCAGGATGTATTTCCCAATACGGTGCTGGCTGACGAGGGAAACGAAATAATAATAAACTGAATAGCACACTTATTTAGAATGATTCTTAATAAATTCGCGACATAATGATCCCAATTCGATTGCACATAGCAGAGTCCAATTTCGTCGTTCGTGAAGGACTGAAGTCTGTTTTTGGTGCCGAGGGAAATATCGATCTCGTTGGAATTACGGCTAAATCTGATCAATTGAAAAGCGAGTTGATGGATTCGAGTCCGCAAGTGCTTCTGATCAATTATGGTTCAGAAGGATTTCATGAATCTGATGTCGTTCAGGCAATGCGACTCATTCCTGGTCTAAAGGTCATTGGCATGACACATGATTGCGAAGTAACCATCATTCGTAAACTACTCGAATCTGGACTGAATGGTCACTTGATGAGTGATTGTGACCAAGGTGAAATTATCGACAGTGTAATTAGCGCTGCAAAGGGAGAGAAGTTCTTTTGCGGTAAGGTGCTGGATCAGCTAAACGATGATTTTGGCGATGCAACCAAGCACGGATGCGACCCAGTTGTGATTTCCGAGCGAGAATTAGAAATTCTTCAGCTTGTGGCTCAAGGATTGACTACCAAGCAAATTGGTGAAAAGATTCATATTAGTTTTCACACAGTTATGACCCATCGAAAGAATATGATGGCGAAATTGGGGATAAACAATACGGCTGGTTTAATAATCTACGCTGTACGCGAAAATCTAATTAGCCCAAATAGGTTCTTGTTCAGCCAGAATACTACCAGCTGACCTCGTCGTCTGCGCCAAGGAGTAAAAGTGCTTCCGAAAGTTCCCCTTCAGTCTTGAGATCTGAGTTTTTCTTTGAAACATCAAGACCTTGTCTATAAATCTTAATGGCTTCTTTTTCTTTACCCTCCAGCTCATAGAGCTTTCCTAGTTTGTAATATCCGCCAAGGTAATTAGCATCTTTTGCCAATAGGTCTTCTACAAGAGCTATGGCCGATTTTCGGTCACCTTCTTTCTCATATTCAAGGGCAGCTGCATACTTGAGAAATGAATCTTCTGGATTCGTTTCAAGCATATCCTTAATCAGTTTCAAACGATCGGTTTGCATGGCCTTAAATTTTATGGAAAATTAAACACTAGATGTTACTTATCACATGCAATGTCCTGAGAAACCATGAACAACTTATCAAATAGGCATGGACACCAATTTGTACGTCACAGGGTAGCTAATCACGCCAGCAGCAAGCATTTTCGCTCGGAAGACATTATCCTTCTCCATCTTCTTAACATAATCTGGATCGTTCACTGCGAAAATCATAGACACTTGTCCATCATCTTCTACTCCGCGCATCACATTCGCAACTTGAAAATCGCGGTTAGGTTCGTCTTTATAATCTTGCAGAAATGCGTTTTCCCATCGATCGTAATTGATCACCTTAAAACTCATGAACATCATGATCGAATCCGAAACCTCTTCAGTATACTGAAGCTTGTTTGACATCCAATATAAATCCATTGCTCCAACAACGCCAGCATTACTCATCGATGACTGAAGATTTGGGGAAGTGATGTAGTCTTTTGCCTTTTTTAAATGTTGCACTTCCGTATAAACCAAGGCCAGTGAGCTGTCATTTTTCTCTCGATAA
Source organism: Flavobacteriales bacterium UBA1993 (assembly GCA_002336485.1). Lineage (GTDB taxonomy): Bacteria > Bacteroidota > Bacteroidia > Flavobacteriales_G > Salibacteraceae > SHAN690. Next base: position 7,534 of record DDCZ01000059.1, on the reverse strand, counting down.
ACATTCAATGCCTTAATGCCGTGTTTTTCTCTTACTGGTTGAGCAAGGTCAAAAGAGGCCTTCCATACGTCATAGTCTTTAATGGTGTGCGCAATAAAGAGGCATGTATCATGAACAACCATTCTTGTAAAAGGCGTTCCTACAGTGGTCTCATCCTCAGCACCATCGGTCCCAGTTTCATCATTTCCCTTTTCACCAGAACACCCCGTAATGAACGCTGCTAACAGGCAAAATGCGAACGTAAATTTCCAATTTCGAATCATTCGGCTAAAATAGAAGGATTTAGCTCTATCTAGTTTTTACTTTCATACCTTTTACGTGTAGAATATGAAAATGTGCCTTTTACCCTTTGCAGCTTTATTTCTGATCTTTCAAGGTTGCAAACCTGACAGCGAGTATGAAGTAACCGGCAATGTTTCAGATGGTAATACGGGACTGGCGGTTTCGAATGCAAAAGTTTACATCGATTTCTCCAAATTGGAAAATGGAGCCTACTCAAACTCTTTTTCCAACATAACTGAAACTGAAACCGATGAACTAGGAAACTATAACGTAGAGTTTCGAGCTGAGAAGGTGGTGGAGTATAGGGTTAGGGTGGAAGGAGATGCGTTTTTTAATGTGTTTGATACGCTCAATCGAAACGAATGGCTTGCGAGTGAATCGAATGAGCACTCAGTATTGGTCTATCGCGACAGTAAGATCAAGTTTCATTTTTACTCGAGTCAAAGTGGGATAACCGTCCTTTTTAAAATGATGCCGCACTCAGAAAACTGCGGAACATGCTGCTCGGAAAGTAATTATGTGTTTGGCGGAATTGTCGATACAACGTTTACATGCCCGGTATATGGAAACCAAACTATTGAATATGAGTTGACCCGTATATCTGGTGTTCAGTCATCACAAGAAACAGGACAAATCGATGTCTACGAAGACGAAGTGAACTTTGAGTACCAAATAAACTAGGCTACTTACCAGCCGACTTTGCAGCCTCAGCCTCAGCGATCAACTGATCGTAAATCCCTTGATTAAGCACGGTTTCAGAAACCATTTTACCCCCAGTTACGATTTGCGTAAAATAATTCACACCTCCGTGGTAGTATGCATATGTTCCATCGTCCTTCGATCCGGTGTATGATATGATCTGAATCGTTTGGCCGTCATCTTCCTTAAATGTCCATGTCCCTGACTTCTTTCCATTCGTATAAGAAGATTTGTAATACACATTACCGTTTGCATGGTAGTGCGTGCCGATGCCGTTCAGTTTTCCATTTTTCCAATTTCGCTGGTACTGCGTTTTACCATCAAAGTAGTACACTATTTCGGTACCATTCTTTTTTCCTGATTCAAGTTCTTGATGCTGCGCACTTATGTTGCCATTATCATAGTGATTGGTAACAACGTAGCAGTTACATGTCTCGTCAAATTCCTTGGTAAGACCATTTTGAGCTAAGCCATTCAAGGAGAGAAGAAGTATGGGAAGGGCGAGAAGCTTTTTCATATGCGTGTACTTAGTGCGAAGATATATAGGAAAGACGAACCCCGAACCTTAAAGCTGCCTGAGAATTTGGGTTGAATAATCGGAATCCACGTGAATGACATTCTGTTGTTTTCGAAACCAAGTAAATTGGCGCTTAGCATAATTTCTAGAGTGCTGCTTGATGACTGTAATCGCCTCTTCAAGAGATGTTTTGCCGTCCATAAATTCAAGAATCTCGCTGTATCCCACGGTTTTTAGAGCGTTGCTATTGCGAAAGGGCAGTAAGGACTCAACTTCTGCAATTAGTCCAGCTTTTATCATTAAATCGACGCGATTGTTTATTCGAGCATACAATTCCTCGCGATTTGGGTTCAAGCTGAAGAAACGGCTTGTGAAGTCGCGTTTTTTTGAGTTTTGAGATTGCAGATCAGACAGTTTCTGGCCGGTGATTTCGAACACCTCCAACGCACGAATAACTCGCTGAGGATTCATGTGGTCAATGCGCAAGAAGATTTCTGGGTCCAGTTTTTGGAGATTGGCTTGCAATGTTGAAAGGCCTTCATCTTTTAAGGTCTCGTTCAAGCGATTTCGAACTTCCGGATTTTTTGGTAGATCGTCAAAACCTTCTAACACAGCTTTAATATAGAGTCCAGATCCTCCAACTAAAATGATCCGCTCCTTTCTTTGAAAGTAATTTCCAAGAAATTGAATCACGTCTGTTTCAAATTGCCCAGCATCATAGGATTCATCTGGATTCTTTATGTCGAGAAAGTGGTGTGGAATGGAAGCCTGCTCTTCAATCGTTGGTTTAGCAGTGCCGATGTCCATTTTGCGATAAAACTGTCGGGAATCACAACTTAAAATCTCAGCGTCTATAGACTGAGCTAAAGAAATGGAGACTTCTGTTTTTCCAGAGGCTGTTGGGCCCGCAATAACGATGACCTCAGGCAAAGCTTAGTTGAGATCTTCTTGGTTCCCCATCATCCGAAACAACTCCTCCAATTCATCCTCATCCTCTTCATCGTCCTCATGCTCAATTTCAACACCGTCAAAAACAATGTCGTCTGACTTGCTGTACTGATCAGGCGATGAACCAAATTCTTGCGTAATTCGAGGTAGAATCACAATATCCTCGACTTCTTTCACCTCGATAGAGTCGATATAAAAACACCACATGACTAGGAAGTCAAAGACATAGAGGAGCTTTTGACCTTTCTCAAAAATGATTTTATTTAAATCAGTTTCATTCATGAGCCAAATAGGTTCGCCTTCTTCTTCGGGCTCCATTACTTCCATGAGTGTGATCTCTTGACCTTTCTCCCATTCGTCATTCGATACATAGAAGGATGCCATTTGAGAGTTGTCGAAGCCAAATGCTTCTTGAATCATGTTATGAAGCGTCAAGAATGTATCGTCGTATTTCACTTCAATGTCGCGAAAAACGTTTTCTTGATAATCGACCAAGATTCGAAAATGAATCACTTTTTGCATTTTATACCTTCTTTTTGGGTTTTAATCCGCGTTTTTCGGCAATTTTCAACAAAAATGCCATCGAATCCTCTAAATTGTTTTCTACTTCTCCATCGAGAATGCTCTCTCGAATCTGCGCTTTTAACTCTCCTACAATCCTTCCAGGTTCTAAATCGAAGATATTCATAATCTCAGCTCCTCCAATGGGCGGTTCCCAATTTCGTAGCTTGTCTTTTTCTTCTACTTCTTCGCACTTATCTCGAACGCGCTGAAAGTTTTGAAGGTATCGATGCACCTTCGATTCATTCTTTGAAGTGATGTCTGATTCACACAGCGTCATCAAACTATTCAAGTCATCACCTGCATCCACAATCAGTCGTCGGACACCTGAGTCACTGACATGTTCGCCGCTGAGCGCAATCGGACGCAAGTGCAACTTCACCATTTTCTGTACAAACTTCATCTTACTATCAAGTGGCAATTTGAGTTGCTTGAAAATCTTTGGAACCATGCGAGCCCCTCGATCTTCATGGCCGTGAAATGTCCATCCGTGAACCTTGTCAAAACGTTTGGTGTCTGGTTTCGCGATGTCATGTAAAATGGCCGACCAACGCAGCCAAAGATCTTTGCTGCGATCTGCAGTATTATCAAGCACCTGCAGCGTATGATAGAAATTATCCTTGTGGCTAACACCGTTTCGTTTTTCTACTCCGTAGAGTTCAATCATTTTCGGGAAAATGATGTGCAAGATCCCAGTGTTAAAGAGAATTTTAAACCCAAGGCTTGGCTTTTTAGAGGCGATAATCTTGTTCAGCTCTTCTGTGATACGCTCCTGTGAAACGATTTTGATGCGCTCTTTTTGAGTACTAAGTGCTTCGTAAGATTTGTCTTCAATACGGAAGCCAAGTTGTGCGGCGAAACGAACTGCGCGCATCATGCGCAACGGATCATCTGAATAGGTTTTTTCTGGTTCAAGTGGTGTCACCAACAATCCTTCTTCCAAGTGATCCAAACCATTAAAGGGATCTATTACCGATCCAAAATCGCTGTTGTTTAGGCTAATACTCAATGCATTAATTGTGAAATCTCTTCGGGCACGATCCTCTTCTAAACTACCCTCACTTACTTCTGGGTTTCGCGAATTGCTTCTATAGGACTCCTTACGCGCGCCTACAACCTCAATATCTAAGTCTCCGTACATAAACTGCGCAGTGCCAAAGCGTTTGAATAGATTGACGTGTGTGCCTTCTAGCTTTTCACTTAGTGCAGTTGCGAAACCAATTCCATTAGCCGAAACAACAATGTCCAAGTCTTTGCTGGGTCGATCAAGAATTAGGTCTCGAACATAACCGCCCACGATGAATGCCTCAAGTCCCATTTCTTCGGCTAGACCAGCAATGATTCGGAATAGAGGCTGTTTTATATGCTCTTTAATTTGTGAGATGGACATTCTACTTGCGGATGATTTTAAACGAATGATCTCGATTGAACTTTATCACACTGGATGGTTCGTCTAAATATTCATCAATTTCAATGCGAAGATCAACACTTTTGGAAATTATCGGATCAACGTCTGAAACGCGAACTGCAGATTTATCTCCGCTCAGGTTGGCCGAAGTGGAGATGATCGGTCGTCTGAATCGATCGATGAGATCCTTAATGAATCCGCCAGATACATGTCGAATTCCAACTGACCCATCCTCAGCCATCACTTCTTTCGGCAAGTTGCGAACGCTCGAGTAGATGATGGTTGTAGGTTTTTCCGTGGCCTCCATAATTTGGTATGCGGCTTCAGGAATATCTGAAACGTATGCTTCTAACATGGTTAGGCTTGAGACCAAAACGATAGGGCTTTTAGAATCCGGTCGTTGTTTGATTTTGTAAATCCGTTTAAGCGCCTGAATGTCGCTTGCATCGCATGAAAGGCTAGCAATGGTATCTGACGGACAGAGAATGACGCCTCCATTTCGAAGTGTTTCAACAGCAGTCTTTATTTGCTCACCCCTTGTCATCGAAGTCTTTAATTTCAATGTTTTCCGCACATTTAAAGTGACCAGCAGGGCAGGTTGTATAACCATGAAGTCCACAAGGTCGACAGTCAAGCTTATCACTGACCTGAACAATCTTCTTGACATCGCTTAGAGGCCCAAACCCGAATTCAGGAATGGTACTGCAATAGATCGCTGTTGTTAGTGCATTCATTGAACTCGCCAAGTGCATAGGTGCGGAATCATTTACATAGTTCATCTCGGCATCTTGCATCAACGCGGCCGATTGAAGTAAACTTAATTGTCCAGCAAGATTTATCACATTCATCTCTGGGCATTGCGACATAATTTCCTCGCAGACGGCTGAATCTGCTTTGGCTCCAAGTAAATAGATCGATTCGGACGATGGTTGCCAATTGATCAATTCAACCCACTTGTGCGCTGGCCATTGTTTCGTGCCCCAAACTGATGTCGGCGCAATGCATCGGTATGCCCTCGATTGGTACTGTGACACCAGATCAAAATCCTTTTTGGTAGGGTAGAGTTTAGGTTTACCGTAATCAGAAGTTCCGACGATTTCAGATATAAGGTCGTGATTTCGTTCGCATTCATGAATGCCACCAAACCGATGTTTGACAACCCGTGTAAACCCAGCCGACAGCGGATTTTTATCATATCCAATCTTCTGTTTTGATTTAGCAAACCAAGTGATAAGACCAGAGCTGGCAAATCGATGTGCATTAATCACAGCATTGTATCGGTTGCGTCTCACAGACATTATCGTTTTTAGAAGATTCTTGTAACGAGAACCTGTTTTATTCCAAACAAATACGGTGTTTAGATAGGGGTGCTCAGAGAACAAAGATTCATTCCCGTTTCGAACTACGATATCAATCTTCGCTTCTGGAAATCGATGATGTATTGACTCCAGTAGCGATGTCGCGAGAATCACGTCTCCGATAAAACTGGTTTGTATGACAAGGAAGTTTTTCAATTAAACCGCTACTTGAAAATCGCGTAAGACATCGTTTAATGAGGTCTTTTTATTTGTGCTTTCTTTTCGTGTTCCGATGATGAGTGCACAAGGAACTTGATAGGTTCCAGCATTAAATTTCTTTGGTAATGTACCTGGAATTACAACCGATCTTGGTGGTATTCGGCCTTTGGTTTCTTTGGGTTCCTCGCCGGTAACATCGATAACCTTTGTGCTCATCGTCAGAACCACATTCGCGCCTAAAACAGCTTCACGTTCTACTCTTACGCCTTCTACAATAATGCATCTTGACCCAATAAAGCAGTTGTCTTCGATGATTACCGGTGCTGCTTGAATGGGCTCTAAAACACCTCCAATTCCAACACCACCGCTCAGGTGAACGTTTTTTCCAATCTGCGCACAGCTACCAACAGTCGCCCAAGTATCCACCATGGTTCCCTCATCTACATAGGCACCGATATTAACATATGATGGCATCATGATCACGCCTTTGGATATGTATGCTCCATAACGAGCGATGGCATGAGGAACAACTCGAATGCCTCTCGCGGCATAGTCTTTTTTGAGGGCTATTTTATCATGAAACTCAAAGGGGCCCACTTCAATTTGTTCCATTTTTCGAATGGTAAAATAGAGGAGGATAGCCTTTTTTACCCAATTGTTTACTTGCCAATTACCTGCTTTTGGTTCCGCGCACCTCAGCAGTCCGTTATCAACTTCTTCAATGATTTGATTGATGCAATGGACAGTATCTTCATTGTTTAGCAAGGACCGATTATCCCAAGCTGAATTGATCATAACTTCTATTTCCTCTCTTGATCGTTCCATAAAATTTAAATTTCCCAACAAAAGTACTGTTTGTGGAGCCTAGCTTTGCGATTCGAACTAGACATTTTCCATATGCTAGGGTCTGTTTATCGAGTAAATACATTTTTAATTTTAGCAAAACCTGTTGACAATTCTAACTAGAGCGATATTATTTTTTCTTAGCCTTGTAGGAAATTTTCTGATATGAAATTTGACCTTCAAAAGACATTTACCTTAAGCCCAATCAAGCGAGTTTTTGAGCTTTTCCATCGAATATTAATCATTTTGCTTGGTTTGATGTCAAGTAACCTGAGCGCGCAAGACACAACAGGTTTTTTGACCACAAGTGTCAATTCAATGTGCTTAGGGGATTCTGCACTGCTCTCTGCGGGCACAGTTGGCGCCAATTATGGAAATGGTTCCGATGGCCCTATATCAGTTAACTCAGGCATAATATACACAGATGCAGTTAGAACATCGGTTACTGGTAATAATGCCGCAAATTCAAATACAATAACCGTTTCATCTTCATCTGGGTTTTCTGTGGGAGATGAAATTATGGTTATTACCATGGTGGATGCAGCGACCTCTAATAACACCGTTGGGCTCCACGACTTCAACATAATTTCGGGGATTAGTGGAAATACCTTAACGCTGGCAGCTGTTCATATTAATACATACAACGCTGCGAGCTCGCGTAAACATCAGGTGCTTAAGGTGCCGAATTATACAAGTGTCACCATTTCTGCAGGTGCTACACTTACCTGTAATACGTGGGATGGCTCAACAGGAGGCGTT
>DDCZ01000057.1:31410-73638 GCA_002336485.1 Flavobacteriales bacterium UBA1993 | reverse complement strand
AGTGTAACTGGTGGAACAACTGCCTATAGTTACTCTTGGAGTAATGGAAGTACAACTGGATCAGCATCATCGCTTGATTCTGGAATGGTTAGCGTTACCGTAACGGACGCCCAAGGTTGTGTTGCTATGGACTCAGCGCTCATCAGCGATCCAGATCCATTGGTAATTACAATTGACTCTGTCGATGATGTATTGTGTGCTGGATTCACAACTGGCGCCATGTATACAACTACTACTGGTGGAACTACCGCATATTCATATGCATGGACGGGCGGTAGCACAGCGGCAAACCTCACGAGTGTTGCTTCGGGAACATACACAGTTACTGTTACTGATGCCAACGGCTGTGAAGCTATGGCAGTGGATACAGTGAATGAACTCGACCCACTATTAGTTTCAGACAGTGTAAACACACCTCTTTGTAATGGCGATACCAACGGTAGCATATTCATAATGGCCTCAGGTGGTTTATCACCTTACGGTTATGACTGGAGTTCTGGAGGATCAGCTAGTTCACAATCTGGACTTGGAGCTGCCACTTATGTAATCTCTATTTCTGACGCCAACAACTGTCTTGTTATTGATTCTGTTGTGATGACTGAACCAGATGTCCTGACTTTGGACCTCGACACCTTGATCAATTCATACTGTGAATTGGGTGCTGACGGCGAAATTCAGCTTACCACATTAGGTGGAACATCTGCTTTTACATACATGTGGGCGGATAGTACAACGACCGAAGATCGAACAGGATTGGCAACGGGTAACTACTACGTCAGTGTTACCGATTCAAACAACTGTATGTACAACGACAGCTTTGAAGTCACATTTGAAAACGCTGCTCCAATAGTAGCGATCAGTGGATCTGATACAATCTGCTTCGGTGAAACTTCAACGTATACTGCAACAAGTGGATACACATATATGTGGAACACGGCAGCAACATCTGATTCGATTGTTGCGGATTCTGCAGGTATGTATAGTGTAACTGTTACAGATTCAGCTGGATGCGAGAATGAAACCGCCACCACACTTTGGATCAATGCAGAACTTACCCTTGCAATAGCAAGCGTTGATGCCACATGTAATGGCGGATCAGACGGAACGGCCACAGCAACGGGCGGCGGTGGAACTGGCGCTTCAACGTATAGCTGGAGCAACGGTGCAACAGGAGCTTCCATTTCTGGACTTCCGGAAGGAACAATTGTTTGTGGTGTAAGCGATTCTTTGGGTTGTTCAATTGAAGACAGCGTCACCATTGACTATATCAATGAGAACCCTGTTGTTGATCTTGGAGAAGACACCGTAGTGTGTTTCATTCCTCAGTTCGGAACCTACGCTTCTGTTACTTTGGATGCAGGTGCTGGATTCACTAATTATACTTGGAGTACTTCAGAAACAACTTCAAGTATAGCTACTACGAATCCTGGAGCTTACAGCGTCATCATTGAAGACGCAAATGGTTGTACTGGAATGGATACGATTAACATCGACTCAGTTCACTGTGTTGGAATTAGTTTCGTAGAGAACGAGATTGGATTAAACATCTTCCCGAACCCGACGTTGAACGAAGCCACTATTACGCTTCATGTAAGCGATTTAGGTGACTATCAAATGACATTGAGAAACATTCAAGGTCAAGTAGTTCAAGTTCAAGAGATGTATGTGAATTCTCAAACATTCACTACACAAATCCAAAAAGGAAACCTTGCAGCAGGCGTTTACACATTGCGAATCAGCAATGGCGATTCTGCTCAAAATGCAAGACTCATATTTAAATAGATAGGGATTTATTTAAGTATTGAAGGTCTCCTCGTTTTTCGAGGAGGCCTTTTTTTTATCAAAAAAAGGGGAGCACAATGTGCTCCCCTTTTTCTTGAAATCTATAAGCCGGATTCTGTCCCTCGGCACATTGCTGCACCAAATCTCCTGTCATTTATCTATGCGACCTACCCTCCTAGTCGAGCGAGCAGCCCTCAAACCTAGGTTTACATGGTCTTACAACCCAAAAGGTTTACCCAAAGCTCTAATTGCTTAGAGCAGCGCGTGAGCTCTTACCTCACGTTTTCACACTTACCGGTCGATTGCTCAACTTAGGCGTATTGTTCTCTGTGGCACTTTCTGATGCCGCTGATTCCTCAAACGACACCCTCGATTTCTCAAGGTTTGGCACTCTATGTTGTCCGGACTTTCCTCCCTCCGCCGAGGCGAAGAGCGACAGAACAATTTCGCCGTAAAAGTAGATTTATTATCTCCAGAGAATGATCTCCGTTGCACCATACCCGTATATACGATATGGCCCGTCGTGGTAGGATAGTTTCGATTGCTGATCGAGCCAGGCGCATATCTCGGCTTTAAGGATGCCCTCACCCACTCCATGAATCAGTACTATTTTTTTATACCCGTTCTGTTTTGCTTCCGCCACAAACGCGCGCATGCACGACATCTGATAGTCGAGCATTTCTTTTTTACTCATGTGGTCAAAACGATCGAGCAATTCATGCATATGCAGGTCCAATTCATATGCTGCTTCTCGAACAGGTCGGATCTGTCTAATTCGATTTCGAGCAGCAATCTCCTTCAGCTTATCCTCGGCGGTCTTGGTTCGAATGTTTTTTGGTGCATCCACAAGCGCGTCAAACTCCACCTTAACCAAGGCGCTTAACGCATAGGGTAATTCCATTCCATCAAGCAACACCATGGCTTGCGTTCCTGAAATAGAAACAATAGATCCCTGCCCGGGCTCGTCAATCAATCTTACTGTATCGCCAACTTGCATATCGCTGCAAAGAAACACGCAATTCTGTTCGCAACGATTTATCCCCTTAAATTCGTTCGCTGATGATAAATGGACTACGTATTAACTGCTTTTCAATTGGACTCATTCTTCTGGCGGTCGCAAGCCTTTCAAGTTGTATCACTACCAAAGATCTGGTTTCAACCGCGTATCAACACCAGCAAAAGGTGGAAGTGGAACTTCCTTCCGAAAGCAAGCGTCTCTCCGTTGTCTTAAATATCGATTCTGCCATTTTAGAACCCGTTACTGCGATTCATGAAAGGCGAATGGTTTTACCCTTGATCATCGTCAACGTTTGGAATTTGAAAAAGGTTGTTACGATCCCAGATGAATGGTTTCGATCGAGATTTTCAACGTATGTGCATGCGTTCAGTGATTCTATAAACCTATACGAATCTATTGGTGAACGCGACTTACTCGTTGTGATAGACAATGTGCCCAACGAATTCTACACACAAAATAAAGGCTGGATTGTCTACCCCTTCGCTTGGAGCACCCTGGTGTTGAATACACAAGATTTTGCAATGGACGCTCAGATCATCGTGCGAAAAAATGGAAGCGTAGTGGAAAAATTAGATTATTCGTATTCAGGTGCAATGGAAACATATCCATTCAAAATCTTAGAGCATGGTGTATCCAAGAAGCTATGGGTTGGAAAGTATTTGAATCTACGAGATGAAAAAATCAAGTATCTGGCGTACTCGCTTTGTGAACAGTTAATGGAAAGAAGGTGGGAGGATTAAGCTCTGTCAAACCGATGGATTATGAGTCAACCATCTGCGACTTAAATTCGTTTATACAGTAATGAAGCGATTTGCCAAAGCATATGAAGTTTTAGGGGTCAAGGTCGGTGCTTCGGAAGAAGAGGTCAAGAAGGCGTTTCGCAAACTCGCCTTTAAGTACCATCCCGATTTGAACAAGTCTTCCGAGGCCCATGAAAAATTTCTACATGTTCAAAAGGCGTATGAAATCATCATCACTGCGGAGCGCACGTTCAGCGAAAAACAGGATGATTTCAAGGATTCAAAACCAAAGACCGCCCGACAGCGTCAGCGTTCAGGAATGTCTAGAGAAGAAGCCATTCGAGCAGGCCGAGAACGGGCACGCGAGATTGATCGGATAAAGCTTCAGCAAGAGGCCCGAGCTTACGCACGATTCAAGCGATCAATTTACTATCCATGGACAATTGCCATGACATACGTTTCGTTGGTATTCTTCCTATTAATCGCCACAGACGCGTTTTTACTCACCGAAACACATGCAGGATATGTAACATCGAAAAAAGGAGAGATATCGAATGTGTTTGGTGTGGATGTCCTCACAGGGTATAGGTTAGAACTTTACAATGGGGAGTCGATTGCCGTATCACGAGGGACGGGAAATCGGATCGCGGAAGAGTCGCACATAAGTTTTGCTCGGTCCTTGATTTTCAATGATATTCCACGGGTTTACGTGGTAAATCAAGACCTCAAAGAATCAACTCTTGATACATTTAACAAGCCTCCGTACTTGTTTTTCCTGCTCTTTATTGGCGTCCCTCTTCTACTCTTTTATGTGGATCGACCAAGTGCCGTATTCTATAGCGCGGGCGCCTTTGCACGGTATGCTGTAGTCATTTTCATTCTCAGCTACATCATATTTTAAGGTGCAACCATCTGCATCAAAATACCACAGATCCATGCGCCGTATGTCCCAAGTGCATAACCCAATACGGCAAGAATAACTCCGACTGGAGCAAGCGATGGATGAAACGCCGCTGCCACAACAGGCGCAGATGCCGCACCGCCAATATTGGCTTTTGATCCCACAGCCACAAAGAAGAATGGTGCGCGAATCAACTTCGCCATTCCAATCATCAATGCTACATGAATGGCCATCCAAAGCAATCCTACTAGAAAGATGGCAGGATTATCAAAAATTTCCATGACGTTCATTTTCATACCAATGGTTGCTACCAGAAAATAGATGAAAACTCCGCCGATTTTGGAAGCTCCAGCGCCTTCAAAATTTCGAAGCTTCGTGAAACTCATGATGATTCCAAAGGTGGTGGCCAACACGATAAGCCAAAAGAAATGTGAGTTCAAGCTAAACTTCTTTAGCGCCGGATAGTTTTCTGAAATGAAAGGGGCAATACCATCTGCCATCCAGTGCGCTATGGCTGTAGGTACGAGGGCAATGCCGAGAATGATGATGAAGTCCGCCATTGTTGGGATTCGGGCAATCTTTTGACTGAACTCGTGCATCTTATCCTTCAGAGCCGTAACGCTAGAAGAATCGGCTTTCAACCAACGATCAATTTTATCCGCTTTTCCGACGCCGAAAAGCAGAAATGCCATCCAAATTTCGGCCACGATAACATCAACGGTAATCATCACAGAGTACATACTGCCTGAGATCAATCCTTTTTCTTCCTCCCCAAATATTTCAAACATGGCGGCCTGGTTGGCACCGCCGCCGATCCAGCTTCCAGCTATTGTGGTCATTCCACGCCACACCTCGTTTGGAGAAGCTCCACCAACTACATCTGGCGCAATGGCCGAACAAGCTAAAATTGCCAATGGTCCACCCACGATAACACCAAAGGTTCCTGTTAAAAACATAGCAATTGGCTTGAATCCAAGTTTCCCCAATTCTTTGAGGCTAATGCTAATCGTAAGCAATATGAGGGCCGCGGGCAGGAAGTAACGCGATGCCACGAAGTAGAGTTTTGAATCAACCAAGAATGGTTTCAAGTCGTCCTTAACCAACTCCATAGCCGCAATTCCAACATTCAAATCTGCGAGCACCCAATCTTGTGGTAATACATGGCCCAACGAAATTAAGTGAGCCGCGACCGCCTCAAGATCATACCAATACGGTGAAATGATGCCGAGCGATGTGAACACGCTTGGAAGAAAATAACACAGAAGCAGTGCTGGAATGTATTTGTAGAACTTGCCCCAAAAGCCTTCTTTAATAGTAGATGTGTAAAAAATAAGGCCCAACAAGCCCATCAATATTCCGAGAATGACTGCGTCGTTGGTAATGAGAGGGTGATGTATTTCCATAAGTGGGGCAAGTTAAAAAACCATTAAACATGACTCGTTTTTCCTTGACAATCTTGTTTCTCTAGGAGTTCATACCTTAGAGGCTGCTAATATGGAATTAATAAAAAACCGAATCGACGCTTTTTCTGAAGACATTAACTATGAATCTCTCCTGAAATTTGCTTCAAGCATCGATTACGACGAACTTGACTATGAAGCACATCTGCCGGCTCCAGAATGCGAAGGTGACTATGGCAGAAATGTCATTTGCATGGACCCTTTTGAGTGTGTATTAATTCACTGGCCTGCTGGTATTGAAAGTGGCATTCACGATCACAACGGACTTTATGGTTGCGTTCAGGTCTTGGAGGGCGAAATTGAAAATGTGTTTTATCGGGAAACGGAAACCGAGCTACAAGAAACGGTCATTCAAGGCTTCTGCGAGGGCGATCTAGTTCCTGAACCAGATGAGGCAATTCACAAAATTCGAAATGCGAGCAACTCGAAGCGGGCTGTGACAATGCATTTTTACAATCCACCTCTTCGAACTTTAGACGGTGTCCGGATTTTTGATATTGAATCAGGTAGCATAGGCGTATTGAGTAAAGATGCAGAAACTGCCAGCTGGTCAGAAGAATATGGCCATTTCAAATCAATAAAGTCTGATGCTTTTGAATATATCTGCCATGAGGATCTTCTGAAAAGAGAGGCCCACGCAGATAATTGATCGGCGTTACTTGGGCGCCTTGTAGAATAAATACGCAGCCAGTAATCCGTACAAAAAGTTGGGTATCCAGACGGCAATCAACGGATCAAGCCCAGAGTTTGTGGCGTAGACTGTACTCACTTTCATCGCCAAAATATAGGTCACAGCTAGCGCTAGTCCCATGGCAAAGTGGGCGCCGAGGCCACCACGCACCTTCCTACTACTCATAGAAACACCTATGATTGTCAAGATGTACGTAGAGAATGGTAAGGCATTTCTACTGTGCTTTTCGATCAAGTAAAACGGAATGTTCTTCGACCCTTTCAGACGCTGATCTTCGATGAATTCATCGAGTTCGTGTACGTTCATCATTTGGGTATCCTCCACCCTGCCTGAAAATTCAGTGGGCAAGAAGGCAAATGTGGTATCCATCGACTTACCTCGCCTCAATATTTCACCGCGCGGTGTATAATCTCGTATGTAGTAGTTCTCTAAAATCCAATTCGCATTAATGGTGTCCCATTTCACATAATTGGCGAAGATTTTTTGCTTCAGGTCAATGCCATCCCAAACTTCGTATGTAAATGAATATCCGATATCCTTGGCTCTATTGTACTTATCGAAATAGATCATTTCGCCTGGTCTAATTTGCCTGTGCACACTCTGACTTAGAGACCGTTTAAATGTATGGATGTACTCACCTTCAAAGGCGATTCGGGTGCGATTCGCCTTTGGAACCAGGTAATTATTTAGGTAGAAGGACATTGCTGCCAAGATGGTTGCTGCAATAAAATATGGCCGCATAAAACGATTAAAGCTCACTCCACTGCTTAGAATAGCTACTATCTCTGATCGGCTCGCCAGCTGAGATGTGAAGAAGATTACGGATAGAAAAACCAATAACGGACTAAACAGGTTTCCGTAGAAAAGGACAAAGTTTAAATAGTACTTGCTTAGAATTCCCCAAACTGGAGCATCGTGACGAATGAAATTATCAAGCTGCTCACTCACATCAAAAATGATAGCGATCGACATAATCATCGCGAGGATGAAAAAGAACGTCGTTAGAAAACGCTTGATGATATAGATGTCAAGTTTTTTCACTTACAATCGCCGTGTAATATTTGAAATGGTCGCTTTTTTCCAAGCATTAAAATCGCCGGCCACAATGTGCTCACGTGCCTTGGTCACCAAATCTAGATAGAAGGCCAAGTTATGAATTGATGTTATCTGTTGGCCAAGCATTTCTTTCGCCTTAAATAAGTGACGCACATAAGCCTTTGAATAAGTGGTATCAACGTAGGATGATCCGCTGGGATCGAGCATTTCAAAGTTGTCCTTCCACTTTTCGTTTTTGATATTGATAATGCCGTCCCAGGTATAAATCATACCATGACGCGCATTTCGTGTTGGCAACACACAATCAAACATGTCAATGCCAAGACCAATGCATTCCAAAATATTTTCTGGCGTACCAACGCCCATTAAGTATCTCGGTTTTTCTGGAGGTAAAATTCCACAGACCAGCTCTGTCGTGGCATACAACTTATCGTGTGGCTCACCAACGGAAAGTCCACCAATGGCATTTCCTTCGCGATCCATCGAAGCAATAAACTCGGCCGATTGCTTTCTCAAATGTGGATATGTGCCACCCTGAACTATTGGAAACAACGACTGACTGAAGCCATACATCCCTTCCGTTTTATCAAAGTGATCGCAACACCGCTTTAACCATCTATGCGTCAGGTGCATGCTGTTTTTCACATACTTTTCTTCACAAGGATATGGTGGACACTCGTCAAATGCCATGATGATGTCCGCGCCAATTTGACGTTGAATATCCATGGCACTTTCGGGAGAAAAAAACTGTCTTGAACCGTCTATGTGCGACTGAAACGTTACCCCTTCTTCCGTTATTTTCCGGCTTTTCGCAAGACTGTATACCTGATAACCACCGCTATCGGTCAAAAGCGGTCGCTCCCAATTCATGAATTTGTGCAGGCCGCCTGCGGCCTCCAAGATCTCCATTCCAGGTCTTAGATATAGGTGGTACGTGTTTCCAAGAATGATCTGAGCTTTTATATCCTCTGACAACTCATGCTGATGCACGGTTTTAACCGATGCTACCGTGCCCACAGGCATGAAGATCGGTGTTTGAATGGTCCCGTGATCTGTGACGATTTCGCCCGCGCGTGCGCTGCTCTCTGGATCGGTATGTTGAAGTGTGAATTTCAAGTGCGCGAAAGTAGGGTTGATTTTTTAGGAAAAACATGGATTCAGAAAAGTTGGCTTAATAAGGGAAGAGAAAACCATTCGCTCCGCTGGTCTCATTTCGTGAAAAATTCCTCGGATCAGAAATGTGATCGATTCTGTGAGATCACTTTCGTTTTTTCTTCTTTTTCTTTTTACGCTTTTCTTCTTCTACCTGATGCTCATCAATCAGCGCCTGCCAATCGTATTTCTTATCAATCTCCGGCTCCAAGGTATTGGCAACCGTGTTTGCATACTCCGCTTTGGTCACCTTCAGTCGGGTAATGGGTTTACCCAAATTCTCTTCAATCTCGGCAAGTACTTCTTTCTCCTCTTTGCTGCAAAAACTGTATGCCTGCCCCTTGTTGGTCCCGCGCCCCGTTCGGCCCACTCGGTGCACATATTGCGCTGCCGTTTCAGGTAGATCATAGTTAATCACATACTCCACGTTCGGGATATCAATACCTCGAGCACTTACATCCGTCGCTATTAGAATTTTGAGTGCCCCACTTCGAAAACTATTCATTGTTCGTTCGCGATCGGCATGCTCGCGACCACTATGGATGGTATCGGTGATCAGTTTCACGCGCTCCATGGCTTTTTTCACTCTCTCTGCCCGAACCTTGGTTCGCACAAACACAAGCGTCTTGGCGTCTGGGTGATTATTGATCATTCCTTCCAAGAAAAACCGCTTATCGTCCATTTCGATGTATGCCACGGCATGCTCAATGTTTTTTGCAACTGGATCCTTTGGTGAAATCTGGATTCGAATGGCTTGAGAGCGTACCAGTGAATATGCGATGTCCTTTATCTCCTCGTTGATGGTGGCTGAAAAAAACAGCGTTTGACGACGGGTTGGCAAGTGACGCATTACATCTCTAATGTCTTTTATAAACCCAAGATCGAGCATGTGATCTGCTTCATCTAAAACGAGTGTCTCTACTCTACTTAAATCAAGCGCTCCTTGGCTAACTAAATCAAACATTCTACCTGGCGTAACAATGAGTACATCTACTCCATCTTCCAATTTCTCTTTTTGCGGATCTTGGCCTACACCACCGTGGATGCAGTACGTGGTTACTCTTGTATGTTTTCCCAGCGTCCTAAAAACATTGTCGACCTGCAACGCCAATTCGTGTGTTGGCGTCATTACAAGGCAGCGCACGGCGTTGGGTCTACCAAGTACTTTCCGCTCTTGTAATCGGTGAAGAATTGGGATGGCGAAGGCAGCGGTTTTTCCCGTTCCCGTCTGCGCGATAGCGAGTACATCCTCACCCTTAAGGATGGCAGGAATAGACTTAAACTGAATATCCGTTGGCTTTTTATAACCTAGTTTGGATATGCTGGTTTTTATGCCATCGGCTATGCGGTAATCTTCGAATTTCATGTAACCGCAAGATTAGCGATAATGCCTGAGCAAACACTTAACCTAACCAACCTATCACTCCTAGAAATCGTCCTAAACTTAATCCTATACCCAGAATGAAAGCCCTGCCTATTGTATTCTCCCTCATTGTCTTATTTACTGGATGTCAAAAAGATAAGCATCCTGATTTTTTAAAGCTAGAAGGCTGCATGGTACCCTATGCTAAGAATTATAAAAAGCGCGCAGCAATCGAAAATGAGAGTTGCAAGTTTGGAGACAGCGATCGAGAAGGCATCTATGTCTTTAGCGATTCATCCTTCAATAACTTTGATGGAGGGTGGTATTACCATACAAACGTTGAGCGGGCATTGCATAAAGTTCCAAATTCTGAAAATCAATGGGTGTTTGTGTCAACCTTCAGGCAACCCTATGACTTTGACTATTATAATTTGTACAACATAGAACTGGTGTGTTACTTGGATGAGGATACACTCCGTTTTCTAGAACAGAGATTTGATTACGATGACAGTCTCGGATTCACGATTACGGAGGAGGGTTGGGGTGAATTGGTCTATCCGAGCTCCACTCAAGGTTATTTTAGAAACGATTCACTGTTTTACTATGCCTCTTCATATTGGTTAGATGATGATAACAATGGTCGAAGCTACCTCTACGGTGTAAAAAAATGATTTAAGGAATCTATGAACTTTCTTGACCATTCCATTCGCAATGCGAACTTTGCGAGGTGTCAGACATCATCAAACTCCTTCCTGATTCTATAGCAAACCAAATAGCGGCCGGAGAGGTTATTCAGCGCCCAGCATCGGTCGTTAAGGAGTTGCTCGAAAACAGCGTAGACGCTGGCGCCACTAACATTCAACTCATTGTTAAGGAAAGTGGCAAAGCCCTGATCCAAGTTGTGGATAATGGAAAGGGCATGTCTGAGACCGACGCGCGTATGAGCTTTGAACGCCACGCGACATCCAAAATCATGAACGCCGACGACCTCTTTCGTATTCGAACGATGGGCTTTCGAGGCGAAGCACTGGCGAGTATTGCCGCCGTGGCTCAACTCGAAATGAAAACACGGTCTGCTGATCGTGAGGTGGGTACAGACATCGTGATGGAAGGATCTAAGGTGAAGCGCCAAGAGGTTTGCGCCATGGAACGTGGAACTACAATCTCGGTCAAAAATCTATTCTTCAATGTTCCAGCTAGGCGCAAATTCTTAAAAAGTGACGCCGTTGAAATGCGCCACATCATTGACGAGTTTCAGCGTGTGGCGCTGGTGAATCCAGATATAGACTTTCGATTTTACCATAATGGTCAAGCGCTATTTCAGCTGCCTGCCTCAAACATACGGCAACGCATCATTGGAATTCTAGGGAAGTCTTACAACGAAAAACTAGTTCCATTAGAAGAAGCAACAGACTTAGTAAACTTGACTGGGTTCGTTGGTAAACCGGAAGCAGCGAAAAAAAGCCGTGGCGAGCAATTCCTTTTTGTGAATGGCCGCTATTTTAAAAGTCCCTACTTCCACTCCGCCATCCAAAAGGCATTTGAGGGTCTGGTTCCGCACGGACACCATCCCTCCTACTTCATCTACTTCGATGTTGATCCAGAAACCATTGATGTCAATATTCATCCGACAAAAACGGAGATCAAGTTTGAAGACGAACGATCGGTATATGCCATTCTGCGCAGCAGTGTCAAGCGTTCATTAGGGCAGTATCATGTATCTCCTTCGATCGATTTTGAGCCCGAACAATCCTTTGACATACTTCCGCTAAAGCCAGGACAATCCGTTTCAGCTCCCACCATTAAGGTAGATCCTGCATTCAACCCCTTTGAGCCTCAGAAGAGCAAACAGGATTGGGAACGCGGATC
The DNA here is from genome assembly GCA_002336485.1 of Flavobacteriales bacterium UBA1993. GTDB lineage: Bacteria > Bacteroidota > Bacteroidia > Flavobacteriales_G > Salibacteraceae > SHAN690. Next base: position 61,606 of record DDCZ01000057.1, on the reverse strand, counting down.
ATCGTTTCAAAAACCAATGACCGAAGGTTGGGAAGCACTATACTCTGGATTGGAAGGCGATCTAAATCAGCCTGAAACCCCGGAGACGCAAAAGCTAGAGTTTCAAGCGGAGGAAAACGAGACCATTGTGCGCCAAATTGGCAATAGATACATACTTGTACAAAGCACCGATGGAATTTTCTTGGTGCATCAATATCGAGCCCACGCCCGGATTCTATTTGAAGCTTTCGAGAATAGCCTGATGAACACCGAAGCGCTGGTCCAGCAAGAGCTTTTTCCGGTTACAATTGAGCTTAGTGTTCAGGATACGGAGATTATGAAATCAGCCTTGGATGCCTTGATTCGAATCGGATTTGACATTGAACTTTTTGGAGAAACCTCCTTTATTGTTCGTGGAATTCCCGCCGCCTGCAAAGAGGTGAACATCGAAGAAACAATAGCTGGATTCGTGGACGACTTTCGCGAAAACAAACCAAAAAGTTCGGTACAAATGCACCAACAAGTGATTCGGTCTATGGCGCAGCACACTGCCATCAGGTCAGGAAACGCACTAAAGGCACAAGAAATGATTAACCTGTTTCGAGAGTTGATGCGATGTAAGCAACCTCAATTCGATTTAACAGGAAAACAAACATTTGTGCTGATGAATACCGGAACGCTGGATAAACTTTTTAGTGTATGATGATGGGTGGTCAAAGTTGGAGCTCGATGCCTCCAGTTGTGAAAAATTTGCTCATCCTAAACGGGTTAATGTACCTCGCTTCCTTCTCGTTTATGCAAGGATTTGGAGTGAATTTTTGGGAGATATTCGGACTGCATTATTTCCAGAGCGATCTGTTTGAGCCGTTTCAGGTTGTAACCTATATGTTCATGCATAGCCAATTTGATTTATCGCATTTGCTATTCAACATGTTCGCCGTTTGGATGTTTGGCTCTACCATAGAATCGGTCTGGGGAAGTAAGCGCTTTTTGATCTACTACTTACTCACGGGATTTGGCGCTGCATTTCTACACTACGCCATCATCGCCGTGGATCTTTATCCATTAATCACAACGCTTGATCAATTGGTAGATGCAGGAGACGCCCAAAGCATTGCAGCCTTTATGGCTGAGCACAACTATGGAAACTACGTTTCAGCCACGTTCAATCCAAAAGGATATGCATTAGTACAGAGCACGTTTTCTCAAGCACAACTCGAACTTGCCGTAAATCCAGACAACACGCAATTGGTTTATGAGGCACGCGAATTTCTATTACAATACAGAGATTTTGTAGCTGACTCACCAAATGTTGTTGGTGCTTCTGGGGCCTTGTTTGGCATCTTATTGGCCTTTGGAATGATGTTTCCAAACGTGAGTTTGTACATGATGTTTATCCCTATACCTATCAAGGCAAAATACTTTGTGATTGGTTACGGAGCCATCGAGCTTTACTCGGCGTTTTCGGCAAACCCTGGAGATAACGTAGCGCACTTTGCGCACTTAGGCGGAATGCTCTTTGGGTTCATCATTATTAAATTTTGGCAAACGACTGGTAAGCGCTGGCGTTGATACTATTCAACGAAGCGTAACTTTAAAGCAAACGATGCTAGACGACTTAAAAGGACTATTTAAAAACGGAAATTTCATCGGCCAGATCATTGTGATCAATGCCGTAGTCTTCCTATTGGAAAACCTAATTTCCAATTTCTCGCCCGCTGCAGGCGGTGAGATTTTGAGGTGGTTTGCCATGCACTCATACTTGCCATCCGTGCTCACGAGTCCTTGGTCTGTCTTTACCTATATGTTTATGCATGCCAGTTTTGGACATGTGTTTTGGAACATGGTCATTCTCTATTATTTCGGTCGCATTGTAAACGACATGATGGGCAAAGCCCGACTCGTTGGACTATACTATTTAGGAGGAATTGCTGGAGCCTTGTTCTACTTGGTTGCATACAGTATTCAGGTTTTATGGGGGCAGCCCATTGCCGACATTCCGTTGGTTGGAGCCTCTGCCGCAATCATGGCTGTAGTAGCGTTCGCAGGGCTGCGATTCGGAGATTATCAAATGAACTTATTGCTCATCGGCCCCGTCAAGCTTCGTTATGTTGCGCTTGGCTTATTTGTAATGAATACGCTTCTAGATCTTAGCATGAACACGGGTGGTAAATTGAGTCACTTGGGTGGTGCGGCCTTGGGCTTTTTCTATTATCGGTCTCTGAATGGAGGAAAGGACTATGCTGTTCAATTCTCCAATCTCATCAATTCTCTTGGAGGTATTTTTAAAAAGAAGTCTCCACTAAGGGTAGTTCCTAGCGACAAGAAAAAGGCAGCACCCAGTCGGCAGAAGGCCACCAAGGAAACCGAGGCTCGAACCAATGCCATTCTTGACAAAATATCAAAATCAGGGTATGATAATCTGAGTAAAGAGGAGAAGGATTTCCTCTTCAGAGTAAGTAACAAAAAGTAGTTAGGTATGCGAGGCAGCCGACTTCTTCGATTATTGTTGTTATCTGTCAACGCATTCTCCATCGCTTCTCTGCTACTTAGCGATCTGGCATCTGTCATCGATCCGAACACCCTGTTGCTTCCTGCATTTTTCGGACTCGCATTTCTGCCCATATTCTTGGTGAATGTGCTCTTTGCTATTTTTTGGTTGATCATTCGTCCAAAGTATGTCGTCTTTGGAGCGATTGGAATCTTGCTTTCTGTGCCAATGTTGGGCAATCACGTAAGTTTAATAGCAAAGAACACCGATAAAGGAGATGTCAAAGTATTGTCTTACAACGTTCGTCTCTTTGATCTTTATAACTGGACCAACAACGACAGCACACGGGATGATTTGCTCGATTATTTCAGTGAGACCGATGCAGACATAATATGCCTTCAAGAGTATTTCAGATCGGATGACAACGCATACTTCAATACACTTGACACTTTGCTGCAGGTTCAAGATGCCAGCGAAGTGCACGAGCATTTCACCGCTGTAATGCACCAAGGAAAGTTCAAGTTCGGAATTGCGACATTAAGCAAATATCCCATCGTCTATCGAGGGCATGTTCCTCTGGATACCGCAGGCAATAACGTTGCCATTTACACTGATGTGAAGATTGGATCGGACACCATCCGAGTATTTAACCTGCATCTGGCCTCCGTGCATTTAAGCGCGCTGGAATCAGGCATTACAAAACACATTGAGCGCAACGAACAGCAGAAACAATGGGATGATTTAAAGATGCTGGTTCGCAATCTTGCTGGGGGCTACAAGAAGCGAGCTAGTCAAACAGATGTAATCCAATCTTACCTCGATGCGTCACCATATCCCGTGATTTTGTGCGGTGATTTGAACGATACACCTGCCTCCTACTCCTATTCGGCCCTTGGTTCAAAGCTTGAGGATGCCTTTAATGGCAGCGGTTCAAAATTTGGCACAAGCTATATCGGGTATTACCCAAGTTTGCGGATTGACTACATGATGTACAGTTCATCTTTGGAGAAACACACGTTTAATACCCAAAACGTGGAACTCAGCGACCATCGACCCATTGTAGGTACGTTCTCGATAAAGTAACCGCTGGTGCCTAACCTCGAATTTTCTTATTCTTGAGACATGAATCGAGCCGACCAATTGGCATTTTGCAATAGATGCCTAAACAAAAAATTCAATCCAAAAAAAGGTGTGGTATGCGGTTTAACAGGTGAGCAAGCCACTTTCGATATCGACTGCCCAGACTACGCCGAAGATAAAGTGGCAAAGAAAGAACAGGACCGATACGATGCCGCTCAAAAAGACCGTGTATTGAAGGAAGAAACCTTGGGTTTGAATTCGTTTGGCGTTAAGAATCAAAAGACTGCATCGTATATCATACTCACTATTGGTGTTATATGGCTGGTGGCTGGTGTGATGGCAGATCGCATCTTTTTCTATCCGTTTGTTTTAATCATTGTTGGTGTTGTCCTCAATGTAAGAGCGGTAAGAAAGGAACGAGAAGATAAATTCAAAGACGACTCCGTGATCGATAACATAGATGAAGACTGAACTGTTTCGAGGTCTCCTTATCATATGTCTGATTACCTCAGGATGCAAATCTGAACTCCGGATTTTTTACGTACAATTCGATGAAATTGAGGGCATCGCACCTACGGATCCAATATGGATTGGGAACACCAAGGTTGGGCAAATCTTGTCCACCAACATTTCCAAATCGTACACGGTAGTGCTAGAGGTTTCGATCGTTGACAGCCTTCTTCCGCTTGAAACAAATACCGCCTTTCAAATAAAGCCAAGCGCGAATAACCAGGCTTTAGGTCTTTTCCTCATCTTGGGTGATGGCGAAGATGTATGCCAGTTTGGAGACACGCTTCAAGGCATAGAATACGATGATGAAGGAAACGAACTACATACGATTTCTCGTGCATTAAATACGTTGCAATCAGTCTTGGATACCACCAAAAGCGATTCTTTGATCAATGAACTAGAGGGACTCCGCTTGCGCGTCGATAGTGTAGAAGCCATGAAACGCCTGCTTGATTCCATGAACTCAGAGTGACAAGAACCGCAGAAGTCAAAGGCAGTCGATCGTTATTTTTTGGCATTCTTCACCTCGATCCAGCGTCCCATAAACTCGGTGCTGCGTTGATTGTGAAACTGAAGCATGGAGCCAATGAAATTGGACTTTCGGTGCGTTTCAATATTCGCTTCCAATTGGGTTAATCGTTCCTGAAATTGCTTCTTGTGCACTTCTTCGCTAAACTGATTTGACAAGATTTCGTAGCCTGCAATCTGCGCCTTGTTCCATTTTTCCTGATCTGAATAAAGCTGCACGGCCTTGGTAGCAAATGCCTCCAAATCATCTTCAACAACGCCGCTCCACGTGTTCCCTTCATTCATGCCTTCGGCTCCGATAGACGTGGTCACGTTTGGTGTCCCACATTGCATGGCTTCTATGAGCTTTCCTTTCAATCCTGCTCCCATTCTAAGCGGCGCTAAGAGCACGCGGGCTTCTGATATGACCTCGATGCTATGCTCTGCCCGGCCATTCATGTGAAAGCCGTTTTTTGGATCAGACATTCGTCCAAGGTTATTGTCCATATACGCGCCATAAACATGCAGCTCAGCGGTGGGCAATTGCTTTCGAATCAACGGCCAAACGGTCTCTTTCAAAACCATGACAGCATCCTTGTTTGGAGCGTGCAAGAAGTTCCCGATTGACACAAAGTTTGAACGGGCTTCAAAGTCCTTCACACTTGGTTTTGGCTCTTCAATCAAGAATGGGATATAGTGAAGGATTGATCGTGGAACCTGGAAGAAGCTTTCCAAAATATCCATTTCTGTTAGGGAAATAATTAGACTCAAGTCGCATCGAAAAATAGATGCGATCTCTCGCTTACTGATGTCGGAAATGAGATCATTGGTTTCGAACTTCCGATTGGCTTTTAGAGCCGCTTGTCGAGCCCCGCGCAAGCAATGCAAATCTTCTGTATCCAGCAAACAAATGGCTTCGGGACATGCCTTCCTGACACGCCACCCAAACTGCTCTTCCACCATAAACCGATCAAACAACACATGCGACGGTTCTAGACTCTCAACCCAATCATCAAAAGATGAATCGTTCATTTTCACTTGATGTATCTGAATGTCATTCAGTTCAGAACTGAACTCTCCGCGCACAGCGGCCGACGCAAAGTGAATCGCGAATTTTTGTGCTTCAAAAAACCGAATGAGCTCCATCATACGTGTACCCGCAGCGGATGAATTTGGTTCAGGCCAATGATGACCTATGATGAGAATTCTATTCACTTAGTGCAGTTATGGCGTCTGATAGAAAGCCCCAGCCAAATTTACTGAGCGCATCTTCGTTCGATTCAATTATGACAATGTCCGCCGCCAACAACTCCTTTTTAAATGTTTCATCGTTAAAGGGTATGCCAACTTCCGGATCGGCATGAACCAGTTCCTTATTGTAATAAAGCAGCTTGCTATCTGGGTCAAATCCCTGAGTATGGATGTTCAGGTAATACATCGTCAAATAATAACTATCTCCTATTATCAATACTCGGGGTTTCTTCTGGTTCGGAAAATTGAGTGTTGGATACGCCAAGTTATCCTCAGGTGGATTCGACATGATGTTGAGCAGGTCATGTAAATCACGGTCTGTATATCTCGGTCCGCTGCTTGTCTCCAATTCCGATATTTCAAATGGCGCATCTGAAAGGCCTATTTCGACGAGATGTTTTTGAATCTGCATTCCGACAAGCGCTGCACCATATACACTCCAATGTGTGCCTGATTTGGAAATCAACGAATGCGGTGATTGCAGCGTATCAAACCAGTCTATGACGTCGAATAAGGCTATGTCCGTATCTAGCAGCCCCGCTTTAACTCGGTCGTAATTTGAGACCGAATCAATTTCATCGATCTCGATCTTATCTGAATAAAACCGCCACTTGTTGGGGGCAAGAACCAGTAAGAGGTTTTGACCATTTTCACGAAGCAATGAATCGAGGACAAGAATGGAGTCTATTTTGCGCGACATGGCAGCGTGGCCAATATCATTATCGCCACACATGGCTTGTTCGTAGACTTTTTCAAATAGGATACGATCTTCTCCTTCTTCTATGAAATGGGTGATTTCACCAAAGGCGCCGTATCGGAGTTGATTGTAGAGGCGAATACACACTTCACGAAAACCAAATTTCTTAGTTACACGGTGATCCACATCCTTTTGCCACGACCGTTCGGCGATTGCATCTAGGGTCCACGGCTCCACTTCGGGCACCCATTCTTCTCCAGATAAGGAGACAGAATCGAGCGGACGAAAGAGGCTCTGGATTAGCATCAACAGCAGAAATGCCACCGATACAATTACGCCCCACTTGCTATATGTCTTTCCTTCGATTGCGAACTTGTTTGGTGAAAAAGTATCCTAACTTGAGGTCAACACCAAATGAATTTAAGCGCGCTGAAAACGGATCTGCCGAGGCAAATTGACCTAGGTAATCTCGGGCGTTGTTTATCTGAAACTGAAACATTGGCTGCACCACCAATACTACCCTACTTTTAAGGTAAGTGGAGATTCCGATTCCCGCATGCGCACCCACATAAACGTCGTTAAAAAGATCAACATTGCTGACTCCGTTGGTGGCATCTAAGATGCCCTGCGCAGGCACTTCTTCATCGCTGTAGTTCTTATTACGAACACGCTCTTGAAATAGATAACCGCCCGCTATTCCCAGGCTGTAGATCATTTCTACCTTTCTGGTAATATCTTGATGAATATTGAGATAGATCGGCACAGCCAATACATGTGCGCTCATTAATGTCACCCCATTCTTACTGCCGACACCAGCGTTTGGGTCTACATTTCTAAATCCTTTGTTCATGTACATGATGCCCGTACTGAAGCTTAACGATGGATCGACAAATCGTTTGTACTCCATTCCGAAATTGTAGGAAACCTTGGTTCCCCAAAGGTTATTGTAGATTTCTGCATTGGCAGAATTGCTGAACCATAACCACTCGGCAGTTGGAGATACTAGAAAGTTGATCTGAAACTTCTCGCCTCCGGCTTGTGCCAAAGTTGATGCGAGCAAACAGATAATGACGAGCGTTTTACGCATATAGATCCGGATAGGTCTGCGGATCAGACTCATGCATTATTTCATACACCTTTTCAAAAATGTCTTCAAGAGAAGGCTTTGCGAAGTAGTCGCCATCTGAGCCGTATGCTGGCCTATGCGCCTTTGCGGTAAGGGTGGCTGGCTTGGCATCCAACTCCTGATATCCGTTTTGGATTTCAAGCACTTCCTGCATCATGTATGCCGTAGCACCACCCGGTACATCTTCGTCCACAAACAACACACGATTTGTCTTTTTCAAGCTATTGATGATGTTACCATCTATATCAAAAGGCAACAGCGTTTGAACATCAATCACCTCAGCAGAAATTGAAACCTCACGCAACTGTTTGGCCGCTTCCACACACATTCGAACCATGGATCCGTACGTGATAATGGTAATATCATCTCCTTCGGCCATGACCTCAATTTCACCTAAAGGCACATTGTATGCACCAAGGTTGGTCGGTAAATTTTCCTTTAATCGGTATCCATTCAACGACTCAATAACCAATGCAGGGTCATCGCCTTGAATAAGTGTATTGTACATGCCCGCCGCTTGACACATGTTTCTTGGAACACAAATGTGCATTCCGCGTAGTGCATGGATGATCATCCCCATAGGTGATCCACTATGCCAAATGCCTTCCAATCGATGACCACGTGTTCGAATAATTAGAGGTGCTTTTTGACCACCTTTAGTTCGGTACTGCACCGTGGCTAAATCATCACTAAGGATTTGCAGCGCATACAAGAGGTAATCTAAGTATTGAATCTCAGCAATAGGTCGAAGTCCACGCATCGCCATTCCAATTCCTTGGCCGATGATGGTGCACTCGCGAATGCCCGTGTCAAAGACACGATGCACGCCGTATTTATCCTGAAGGCCTTCTAAACCTTGGTTCACTCCACCAATCTTTCCTGCGTCTTCACCGAAGATGATTATTTCAGGATACTTCTCTAGCAGCGCATCAAAATTGTCACGCAAAATTTCTCGTCCATCAACCGACTTGGTCTCAGCATATTCGGCAGGCACGGAATCAATATTTAACGGCGAGTCTTCTGACTCACTGTGTAGATGCGAAGAATAGCGTTCAGCATTTTCGGCAATTCCGCCGTTGATCCAATCAATCAGGGCACGTTTTGATGCTAAATTCTCAGCTCGCGCATATCGAATTGCCTTACGGGCAGCTTCGTAGATCTCTTTTCTCAGCGGATCAACTGACGCCGCGAGTCCATCTCGCACCTTGTTTATGAATACACTGTTCTTGCTTTCTGCTCCGAATGCAGTCAACAGCTCAATAACCTTTTGGTGATCTTGTTTAATTGGATCGAGGAAGGATTTCCACGCAGATGCCTTCGCTTCTCGTGCCACTTTCTTCGCTTCCTTTTCGATGTCCTCCAACTCCGCTTCGGTGGCTATCTCATTAGACAAAATCCACTCCTTAAATTTCTTTATCGGATCAAAATCCTTTTCCCACTGAAGTCTTTCTGGACTCTTATAGCGCTCGTGTGATCCGCTTGTACTGTGGCCTTGCGGCTGGGTAACTTCTTCAACATGGACCAGGACAGGCACATGCTCTTCTCGAGCAATTTTCACCGCCTTTTCGTAGGTAAGTACAAGGTTTGGATAATCCCATCCTCTCACATTTAGGATCTCGAATCCAGGCTTGTCGTCGGTTCTTTGAAAACCAGCAAGTGCTTCGCTGATGCTCGCTTTTACCGTTTGCAATTCCTTGGGAACTGATATTCCGTGGCCATCATCCCAAACGGACATTACCATGGGCACTTGCAAAACACCTGCGGCATTCATTGCTTCCCAAAAAGGTCCTTCACTCGTGGAAGCATCACCTATGGTTCCAAAAGCGACTTCATTTCCTTTAACAGAGAATGATGCGCGATCTTTAAGCTCTGGGTTGTTTCTATAAAACTTGCTTGAAAGTGCCAATCCCAGTAATCGTGGCATTTGCCCTGCCGTTGGACTGATATCTGGAGAAGAATTTGGCTGCTTGGTCAAATTGATCCACTTGCCGTTTTCGTCTAATGTTCTTGACGCATAGTGTCCGTTCATCATTCGACCTGCAGAAGCTGGTTCGAGATTGACGTCAGCACTGGCGTATAATTGAGCGAAGAATTGTTCTGGTGTTAATAGGCCAACTGCCATCATCATGGTTTGATCGCGGTAGTAACCAGATCTCCAGTCACCAGGGCGCCACTGCTTGGCAAGTGCGATTTGCGCGATTTCTTTTCCATCTCCTAGAATTCCAAACTTGGCTTTTCCCGTTAGGACTTCTCTTCTCCCCATGAGGCTGACCTCACGACTTGTGCTGGCAAGGTGGAAGTCTTTTAAGATCTCAATCTTAAGTTCCTCTCTGGTAATCTCTCTATCTTCTGAAGCTTCTGTTTTTGCCATACTCGGTTGTTTCAAATCCAAAAATGTCTCTATGTAGAAATAGCTGTGACTGAATTTTTGGGTGCGCGAAGATAATGATTGACACTCGGAATTCGGAACACAACAAGGCTCGATTTTGTTTTTAAAACCGAGCCTTGTATAACCTAACTAAACAGCGTCAACACGTGAATTAATCACGCATTGACATAAAAAGAACAAGTCATCATTGATTCACAGTTTCAATCTTTATTTCATCCGCACTAATGGTAATACTGGTTTCGGAGGCATTATCTTCTTCCTCTTCTGTGACTTTTTTGCAATCCGTGCACGTCAATCCATCGGCTTCCATTCGCCAATGATGGCCAACCATATACGGATCGTATGTGTTGGTTACGTTGTCAATATCATCGATGATTCGCTTTGATGATTCATGCAAGAAAATGGTCTTACCAATGGGTAAATACAGCTTTGTATGAACCTCCTGGTTTCGCAACATGTCCTGAGTTGGGAAAGAGAAAAAAGCGTTCAGCGCGATGGCATTGCTGTCAACACTATACAGATATTGGATGGCTTTTGCTTTTTGCATTGCCAATTCAAAAGAAGATCCATTGGCCTCTTTGGTTATTTCAAATATGGGCTCATCTCCTGGGTTTGGTAAAACTGTAAAGTCTACTGTGCCTACAAAAGCTGAATCGTCCTTGATTTTGATCATAAAGTCTCGACTGGCTCTATATGATCTACGTTCGGAGATATGAAATGGGTCGGCGGCTAGTTTGATAATAATGGTGTCCGAATCAATGCCAAGTTCCTGCATTGAGATTTCCTCTACCACACTATCGGACTTTGCGAATGATTTCAATATTCCAAATCCAGAGAATATGGCTAGAATGAGTCCAATAAACCACAATCCAAATAAGCTCACGCCCAAATAAGGCACCTTACGTGTTGGGAATAACAGGAGAAACCCACCGTATGCAAGCGCGAGAAAGGGAATTCCTATGAGAAGAACAAATGCGGTGACGGAAGAAAACAGCCACTCGGAGGAATCAAAGACAATGTCGCCCCACTCGTATAAATCCATACTGGCGCTCCAGTTATCACTACTAAAGTGGACAACATCGGCGATTCCCATTACGCTTGCTAAAAGTGCTACGACGCAGAATGATCCAATTATCACGAAGATGATCCCGAGGAATTTACCGATAAATCCAAATATGTTCCGAAGTAGTTCGGCGATGAAATAGAAAAACCGGTCAATTCCTCGAACGAGCTTTTTTCCGCCATTTCGCCCAAAGGCGCCTCCATCGTTTGAGATTCGTTCACCAAAAGCATTTAACTCGTCTTCGATGGTTTTTCCGATGCTGCCAATGTTTACGGGTTCACCCTTCATATGAAGTTTTTCGGAAGCCGTTTTTGCCACAGGCACGATCAACATCAAAATGATGTACAGTAAAACTCCTGTTCCAAAAATGGTTAGAGCCACTACAAACGCCAGTCGAATCCACAACGGATCAATTCCAAAATAGTAGCCGATTCCGGAACAAACGCCACCAATAACTTGATCGTCAGCATCTCTATATAGGCGTTTGGTCTTGTATTCTTTTCCCGAGGCTTCTTGGTGTTGATGTCCGTCATCCGATTCGGTATCTTCTTCAAATTGTTCTGGACGCCCCATTATAGTGACCACCTCATCCACATCGGAAAGAACAACTACGGACTTGGAATCAGATAAGCGCTCGAGGAACAGCTCCGCAATGCGCACTTCGATATCCTGAAGTATTTCATCCTTTCCAGGACTATTGGAATAGAGTCAACCAATCTGTGCGAGATAGTCAGAGAGACGTTCGTAAGCGTCCTCGTCAAGCGTAAAAATTTGTCCGCTTAGGTTAACTTGGATAGTCTTTTTCATTTCTTAAGGTTCGATTTGTTCTTTTTAAGTATGGCCTCTACCGCTTCTCTAAGTTCTCCCCAGGAGACAGAAAGTTCGGTGTAAAACGTATGGCCTTGTTCGGTAAGGGCGTAGTATTTCCGTGGGGGTCCAGATTTGGATTCTTCCCATCGGTAGTTCAGTAGTCCGGCATTTTTCAATCGGTTGAGCAATGGATAGAGCGTTCCCTCCACCACCAACAATTCCGATTCTTTTAATGAAGTCAGCAAATCGGATGGGTATGCCTCACCTTCCGTTAGAAGGGCAAGCACGCAGAATTCGAGTATCCCCTTCCTTAATTGCGCTTTTGAATTTTCAATATTCATATCTCTTAATTACACGACAAATATATATGTATTGTATGGTACATTGTTATGCATAGTACTATATAAAATTAAAAAAGACATCTAACCAATTGATTATCAGATTAATATTTTTTCAATCTGAAATGTAGGATATTCTATTTCTTAGCTTATCTGGATTAATTAGTGCCGGTACAAAGATCTATTCGGGGCGCTTTCAGGTATTCTCAGCGTGGGAATTGACATACTTCCATATCTTTCGATACGGGAACTTAGAGGTGGAGATTCTTGATTATAAAAACAACCCTCGATACTGAATAAGTGATAAAACCGAACCTTGAATGATGCGATTAATGACATTAGGATTGCTCGTACTGGCAACGATATCTTGTAAAATGGGAGAGAAATCTATGAGCGCAACGTCTGAAATTATTTGCCCATACTGTAACTATCAGACCATCGAGAAGCTACCTACAGCATACTGTGTTATAGCCTATGACTGCAAAAGTTGCGGTAAGACAATTAATCCAAAAGAGGAAGATTGTTGCGTTTATTGTTCGTATGGATCGCACAAATGTCCATCGAAGCAGTAAGCTTGAATCTTCGGGATTATCGAACAATGGACGTTGGAATTAACTGCCTTTTTTCGGTCAAAACATTCCGCATATATCGGCGATTAAGAACTTTAAACAAACTCATCTTTGCACGACTGGCATAGCTATTGGAATAGCTACGATATTTGACACCGCATTCTTTGCGACTTAACAAACAACATATGAAGTACATTCTTTACGTTTCTTTAGCAGCTATAACGCTATCATCTTGTGTATCCAATAAGAAATACGCCGAACTCGAATCGGAGGTAGAACGACTTAAATCAACAGAACTAGCATTGAGTAGTGTTAGTGATAGGGCCTCAGCACCAATGGATCCAGAAGAAAATCCAGAAATTCTTGCGCTTAGAAGAATGGTTGAAGATGCCCACCAAGAAATGGGAATGCTAAAGGCCGAAATGGAAGTTCGTAATATGAATGAAATGACGCCCGAACAACAGCGCATGTGGGAGGAAGAAAAGAGTCGAATGCACCATGAAGAAATGCTGAATCGTGATTCTCAGAACGAAGTGAAGAAATCAGAAGAAGCATTTGGCGCAACTGAAAGCCGATTAGGTCTGACCCATAGAGCTGCTACTGGGGCACTTTCAAAATATGAAAGCGGCGAGGTTATCGTTGACAAAATGGGATCGTTTATCGTGATCACCGTTAAGGATAAAACGTTATTCTCAACCGACAAACAATCAATCTCTGCGTCAGGTGAAACGTTCGTCAATCGTTTTTCTCCGGTCTTAGAAATGGCTCGAGGAAGCAAAATTTATATCCAGGGCATATCTGAAAACTTGGATGGGCGATCCGATGCATTTGCGAAGGCCCTAGTGCTTGACAAGAAGCTCGGCTCTCTAAGCACATACAAAACATATGATGCCTTAATTGGAGCTCAGACCTGCGACAATGCCAAAAGCAAGCGTCAATCAGGATGTGATAAAGTTGAGATCATCATTGAGGGAGATTACGACGAGGCAATGAACTTATTGCGAACTGGTCAGTAGATTATCTAAGCAGCGTAATGCTGCCTCTAAAATCTTCGCTGTCGATATCAACAACCACGGTATCCTTAAAGAATAGTTCGTAGAAGTAGACGCCTTCAGTAGCCGGAACGCCTGAAACGGTGCCGTCCCAACCAAACTTTGCGTTGTCGCTGCTATGAACGAGTTGCCCCCATCTGTTGTATATATTCAAGCCGAACTTCACTATATCGCAATCGCTTGTCACACGCCAGATATCATTAACGCCATCGCCGTTTGGCGTTATTACGTTGGCAACGATAAGGTCGCAATCAATTCCAGGACAGAACACATTACTTAGGTCTACCCGCTTCGACTCAATTGTTTGACACAGGCCTTCCGTGATTGTAACCACATATAATTGACTTACCCTTCCTGTAAGGATACTGTCTGTGGTGTCTCCCGTGCTCCACAAGTATGTTGCTCCAGGAGAATACGCATTCAAGCTTATCGTGTCTAAATCACAAATTGTAGTGTCTACACCCAATTCTGAGATTATCTCCTTGTTAAAATACAAGTTCATGGTATCGATTGTGGACCCACACTCATTAAATGCAGCAAGCCAAACTGTCTCAGTGGTATCTACTCGGTATGTCTTTTTGCTTGAGGAATCGCTCCAGATATATGTAGTTCCTTCCTCATTCGGATGGGTGAGCACGATTTCATTATCAAAGCAATTGATGGTGTCTGGATCCAATAAACTTACTTCAGGAATGGGAATAAATTCAACCAAAACCGTATCCATGACCAATCCACAGGTATTATCGGCGTGCAAAAAGTAGCTTCCGTTTTCGGTAATTGTTAGTGTGTCAAGCGTGTCTCCTGTGGACCAAAGCAGATCAGCCGTTACGTTAATATTAGCATCAATGAAGTAATCAACACCGCCGCAGAATGTGGTATCTGGCCCAAGGTCGAATGCGATCGTATCATCATATGTGATTCGAATCTGATCCATGACAGTATCACATGCTCCAAACACCGTAACCGAAATAAGTGTGTCTTGATTGGTTAAGAACGTATCCAACGTTGAACTATCCTGCCACATATAAGAGGAATACAACTGCGAAACATCGTATAAGAATTGCGTGCCAGTGCAGACGGTGGTATCTGAACCTAGGCTAACTGTTTGCCGCGGCAAAATCCTGAATGTTTGGTATGAGGTATCTACGAGGGTATCGGAAAACGCAACAAGCATGACGGTATAAAGTCCCGTATCTGCATAGTAATGTTTTGGATTAAATGCATAGGTAGAATCTAATGCTCCCGAGATTGGATCTCCAAAGTACCATCTTGTTTCATCCACTCCAACTGTGTCTGAGATGAAACAAGTTGTGTCTCCAAAACATACCTGGAAATATGAAAAGTCTACGTTAAAAAACGATTGAATAAAGGTTGGTAACCCGAGGCTGTTCGTGGCACCAGCGTTTAACATGACTGCTGTATCCTGATATCCAGCGCCCGTGCCGTATGTATTTGGGTCATTTATTACGCTAAGGAAGTTTTTTCCACTTCGGCAGACATATAGCTTTCCATCTGGTCCAAGTTGAAGCGCTCCCCCACCTCCTCCTCCAGCCGAAGATCCGAGAATAACTTCGGAGGCCGATATCGCGGCGGCGGATGCAAGGGTAAGATCGTAGTGCTTTACATCATTGGTAGAATAGCTCATCGTGTAAAGCAGGTTTCCGTCTGGAGAAAACTCCACTCCATACCCCGAGCTGGCACCGATCGACTGCGTAATGGCAGTTGATCCCGTTACCATTCCCGTTGAGTTATCAAAATCGAATACGTACGCCTCATTTATTCCTTGTGAGATAAAAGCCAGTTTATCTCCTTGAATACTAGGCTTAAGATATCCCCAAAAATTAGAAGCCGTAAGCGATACTCCTGTATTACTAAGCACTGGGGTTAAGTTGACGCCAGCGGCTGTCACTTCGTATGCATAGCATGTGTCACCACTTATTTTCAGGGTCACCACCCAATAGCCATTTGGTTTTTGAACACTGGCAATCTTTTCAGCGGTTGGCGTAACGAGCGGAATGTTTTTTTCAGTGGTAACTACATCTCCGAGGCCACCATTAAGTGACATGTCTACGAGTGTATAGTGCGTGCCATTGACCTGTGCCCCATCATCCACCGTGAAGATGTAATAGAAGTTGCTCGACTGCGGTTTGGGTACAACAATAGCTGATTGCGTGGAGGAAGGGTCGCCAAGAAGGCCGCTTCCGTTAGCCATTAGAGTGTGCGAGGCATCAAAAACCTTTAAACCATCTGTATAAAAAAGTAAATCTCCGTTTGAGTTGGAGATGGATGCACAACCTTCATAGGTCAGTAGTGCACCGTTTGGATCGGATACTGGCCCTCCGGTTTCAAAGTGTATTCCAGCGCTCTGGCCAAAATACCACCAATCTGCTGGAGTTTGTCCAATAGCTGTGAAGCTCAGAAAGACCAATAATGGAAGTAGTAGGTTTCGCATCTATTTGGAAGACGCAAATTTGAGCTAAAAGTGGCTTTAATCGAAGATTATTATCGAATCAGCGTAATGCTTCCTCTAAAGTCTAGGTTGTCGACATCCACGATGACCGTATCCTTAAAGACCAACTCATAATAGTAGACGCCTTCGCTGGCTGGAGCGCCAAAAACAGTTCCATCCCAACCAAACTTAGCATTGTCGCTCGAGTGAACGAGTTGACCCCAACGGTTGTAGATATGGAGCCCAAACGACACGATGTCGCAGTCGCTGGCCACCCTCCAAACATCGTTTACGCCGTCACCGTTGGGCGTGATGACGTTGCCCACATTTAAGGCGCAGTCGATGCCAGGGCAAAGCACATGGGATAGGTCTACGCGCTTGGATTCGATGGTTTGACACAAGCCTCGCGTAACTGTCACAACATACAACTGACTTACTTGGGCTGTCAAGATCGTATCGATGGTATCACCCGTGCTCCACAAATATTCTGCGCCAGGAGAAAATGCGTCAAGCACAATCGTATCCAAATCACAGATGGTGGTATCGTCTCCAAGCTCCGAGATGATTTCACCATTGAAGATGATGTTTATCGTATCAATGACGGATCCACATTCATTGAAGGCGGCGAGCCAAACTGTTTCGGTGGTATCTACTCGATAGTTCTTTTTGGATGAGCTATCGCTCCAGATATAGGTAACGCTGTCGATATTAGCATGCGCCAGAACAATCTCATTATCAAAGCAGTTGATGGTGTCGGCCGGAAGTAAAATAGAAGAAGGCACAGGTTTAAATGTCACTTCAATAGTATCGTTTACAGAACCACAGGCGTTAATCACATTCACTTCATATGTAGCCGAAACCTTAGCGTAAATGGTCTCCACACTATCGCCTGTGCTCCATTGCACAACGGCTGAATTTGTATTTCCAGTGCCGAGCCTCAAGCTATCGCCACCACACAGTAAGGTATCAGGCCCAAGATCAAAGGAGAGTGAATCGTCGTATGAAATCATAACCGAATCCATGACGGTATCGCAACGTCCAAAGACAGAGACCCGAACGAGGCTTTCGCCACTGGTTAAAAACGTATCGGCTGTCGTGCTGTCCTGCCATAAAAACTGGGCGTACGGTTGGGCAGCAGAAAAGAGAATTTGCTCACCACTACAAATGGTTGTATCGGAACCAAGATCAATGGTTTGCCGTGGATAAATTCGAATGGATTGAAACGCCGTGTCGGCGATCGTATCGGATTGCACAATTAAGCGAACCGTATATGTACCCGTATCTGCAAAGTAATGGGAAGGAAAATATGCAGCAGAGGTGTTTGCCCCGCCCGAACTTGGATCTCCGAAATTCCACTGTGCCGCATCTACGTTTGACGTGTCCATGGAAAACAAGGTGGTGTCTCCTACACACACCTTTTCATACTGAATAGCGGCAATTAGGAATAAACCTGGTGCTACGTTGTTCGGCAAACCCAATCGACATTGTCGTCCAGCTAAGTCCACGGATGTCTCAATATAGTTGCATCCAGCTCCATAAACATTCGGATCCTCTATAGAGGATAAATATTGCTGATTGGTTCGTGCTAGATATAGTTTTTCATCGGGTCCTTCGGCAATCGCTCCGTGTGTCGATATCGAATCTACTATGAATCTTGAGGCTTGCACGTTTGATGCGGTAAGATCAAATTGATTGATTCTATTATAGCATGCATAGAGCAGTTCGTCATTGGGTGAAAAATGGATACCATAGACAATACCGTCAACCTCAAGAGCCAAGGGCGTAGACACCTCTCCGGTGGCTTGATTAAACGGAAAGACATAGACACTGTCAACCGTTGTAGTGGCCATTGCGATCTGGTCGCCAGCGTGAGACGCCAGCATGTAACTAACGCAATTGTTGTTTCCCGGGCCTACCTCCGAAAAGACACTATCAACCACTCCTGCACTGGATAAGAGATAGGCTCGAAACTTATTGGTGGGCTGCTCATGACCAACGACCCAAATATCTGAACCATTGGCATGTAGCATCGCCGTGCACTTTTCTGCAGACGAATCGAACAACACAATATTCTTTTGAGCCAGTTCCACGTTTCCAAGCCCTGATTCAAGCGTCATGTTTACAACGGTATAAGAAAAGAAATACCCCAACATTCCCGTCGTACTGCCGCCTGTGCATCCGCGCACCGTAAATATGTAATACTTATCGGAGTTTCCAGGATATGGAACAATCACAGCCGATTGAGTGGAGCTGCCATTTCCTAATAAACTATCGCCATCGGGCATGATAACATGTTGTGCATTATACACCCATGTGCCATCTGTATAGAAAAGTAAGTTTCCTTGCGCATCAGAAACGGATGCGCATCCTTCATATGTAACCATAACTCCATTCGTATCGGCTACAGGCCCTGTGGCAGTAAAATGAACACCAGCCTGATCCCCGAAATACCACCAATCAGAGGGGCTTTGAGAAAAGCTCAATGAGCATAAAAAAAGCAATATGATAGTAGGTGCAAGTCGCATAAGAGCTAGATGGCAAATTTACCTTTAATGGCCTTGACAAAGATGGCCTATCGAATCAGTGTGATGCTTCCCTTAAAATCAAGATTATCGACATCGACGATAACTGAATCCTTAAACACCAATTCATAGTAATAAACACCTTCTGCCGCTGGAGTTCCATAAACGGCGCCATCCCAGCCAAACATCGCATTGTCGCTTGTGTGAATGAGCTGCCCCCATCGATTGTATATGTTGAGCCCAAACGATACAATATCGCAGTCGCTTGACACACGCCAAACATCGTTTACTCCATCGCCATTTGGAGTGAAGACATTTCCAACCTTAAGACTGCAGTCAATGCCGGGGCAGAATACATTGGATAGGTCTACCCTTTTGGATTCAATCGTTTGGCATAAACCCTGTGTCACCGTGACAACGTACAACTGACTGACTTGAGCTGTGAAAATTGTATCGATCGTATCGCCTGTACTCCACACATATTCTGCTCCAGGAGAGTAGGCATTGAGTACGATGGTATCTAGATCGCAAATTGTAGTATCGTTTCCGAGTTCAGACACTATTTCTGGATTGAAAATGATGTTGATCGTATCTATGGTTGTACCGCAATCGTTGAACGCAGCCAACCAAACAGTTTCTGTTGTATCAACTCGGTAGTTCTTTTTGGACGAGCTATCGCTCCAGATGTAGTTAACGCTGTCAAGGTCCGCATGTGTCAAGACAATTTCGTTGTCGAAGCAATTAATGGTATCCGCAGGAAGTAAAATTGAGGACGGCGTAGGTTTAAAGAGCACCTGAATGGTGTCATTTAGGGAACCACATGCATTAATCACATTCACCTCATATGTGCCTGATATTTTAGCATAAATTGTCTCAATACTGTCGCCTGTACTCCATTGCACAACGGCCGAATTTGTATTTCCTGTGCTGAGTCTAAAGCTGTCGCCCCCGCACAATAAAGTGTCCGGACCAAGGTCGAATGATAACAAATCGTCATAGAAGATGCTCAGCGTATCAGAAACTGTATCGCACACACCCAAGACATTTACCCAGACAATAGAATCCCCATTTGTGATAAGGCTATCGAGGGTAGACGAATCGTTCCATAAGTATTGCGAGAACATATTTGTTGCGAAAAGAGTCAAAATATCACCTGCACAAATCGTGGTGTCTGGTCCCAAGTCTATTGTTTGCCGCGGATATACATACACATTGGAAACGGTAGTATCTACAAGCGTATCGCTTGTCGCCACTAGCGTTACCACGAACCAACCTGTATCCGTAAACAAATGAACGGGATTCAATTGTGTGCTTGTATCACTCGTACCTGAAGCTGGGTCGCCAAAATTCCAAATGGCAGATGTCACCCCCGCCGTGTCCATAACAAAGTGGGTAGAGTCATTTTTACACGTTTGAGAGAATTCAAACGAAGTATTAAAAATTGAAGATAGGAATGGCGGTAAACCCATAGTTGAAACCCGTCCTCCCAAGTGAACTGCCTTTGGTTCAAAATTGCATCCAGCGCCCAATATCTCTGGATCGTTGATGCGGTGCAGGAATGAATCAACTCCTGGAAATTGCGATCCGAGCCTTGAGGCACAGTAAATATTTCCGTCTGGCCCCATTTGAATCTGACCAAAAGAAATGGAATCCGCCACCATGTATTCAGATGTCTGAATGGCTGCTAAGTCATAAAGTGAAATATCGTATTGTGCGATCGCATAGTTGACCGTCGCCCCCCATCCGTCACTTATATAAAGGACTTTTTCATCAATTGAAAACTCGGCGCTATATGGTCCCGATACAATTGTACTACTCCAGCTTAATGCAGAGTCAATTTCACCAGTTGCATTGTTGAATTTCATCAACTTAATACTGCCGCCGTTTCCCCACTGAGACGTCTGTGCCGCGTGGCAGATGTAATTTCCATTTGCGGATCCTTTGATGCTGCCCACAAATCCATTTATGCTATCGCCCGCATCACTTAAGACGGGAGTAGTATTAAAGCCTGAGTTTGTAATCTCAAATGCGGCTACTGTATCCGAGTAGCTCAAGTGGGTCACAATCCAAAGACCTTGCCCAGATGCGTTTTTGACCGCGCACACATTTTCGCCAGTACCGTCTATGAGAAACACATTCTTTTCCGTCGTGTCCACATCACCGAGCCCTCCGTCTAGGTTCATATTAACAAGGGTATATCGAATACCCAAAGTGGTGCTCACAGGCACCGTAACGATGTAGTATAGGGATGGATTTCCAGGATGAGGAACTATGATGGCCGATTGACTTGAGGATGAGTTGCCTAACAACCCAAAACCGTTAGGCATCGTGTCATGAATCGCATTAAAAACCCACCTTCCATCTGTGTAGAAGAGAAGATCACCACTGTTGTTTGAAATACTTGCGCATCCTTCAAACGT
Source organism: Flavobacteriales bacterium UBA1993 (assembly GCA_002336485.1). Classification (GTDB taxonomy): domain Bacteria; phylum Bacteroidota; class Bacteroidia; order Flavobacteriales_G; family Salibacteraceae; genus SHAN690. The sequence continues at coordinate 40,353 of DDCZ01000057.1, read as the reverse complement.
GTATAAGAGTCCGTTGGTATCAGCAACCGGTCCAGTGGATTCAAAATGCACTCCCGCGTTCAGACCGAAATACCACCAATCAGCCGATGACTGGGCATTCGAAGCGAATGAAATAAACAGAAGAGAGATTAGAACCAAAAAGCGCATGCACAAAAGACGTGATAAAGAACACAAAGTGGTCTCTGGACTGGAAAAAAATTCTGTCGCGCGCTTGCTATCGAATAAGAGTTATGCTGCCTCGGAAATCCAGATTATCTACGGCTACGATGACCGTATCCTTAAACACCAGTTCATAATAGTACACGCCTTCAGAAGCTGGCTCGCCGTATACTGTGCCGTCCCAGCCATACATCGCATTGTCACTGTGGTGAATGAGTTGTCCCCATCGATTGTAGATATTCAACCCAAAGGTTTCGATATCACAATCGCTCCTGACGCGAAAGAGGTCATTAACACCATCGCCATTCGGGGTAAAAACATTACCGACCTTAAGAGAACAGTCTATGCCTGGACAAAGAACATTCGACAGATCGACTCGTTTCGACTCGATGGTTTGACACAGTCCTTGGGTCACTGTGACCACATAGAGCTGACTCACCTGAGCATTCATGATGGTATCGATGGTATCGCCTGTACTCCACAAATATGTTGCACCAGGGGAATACGCATCCAACACGATCGTGTCCAAATCGCAAATGGTTGTGTCTTCTCCAAGTTCCGAAATGATTTCACCATTGAAGATCACGTTGACCGTATCAATTGTAAGTCCGCATTCATTGAACGCTGCCAACCAAAACGTCTCTGTTGTATCCACTCGATAGTTCTTTTTCGTCGTGGAATCGCTCCATATGTAGGTCGTGCTGTCTAAGTCTGGATGGGAGAATACAATCTCATTATCAAAACAATTGATGGTGTCAGAAAAGAAATTTGCCTCAGGAATTGGCTTAAACGTTACCAGAATGGTATCGGTTAGCGATCCACAGGTCTTTACCGCATTTACTTGGTAGGTTCCTGTTTCATATACAAATATGGCGTCGACACTATCACCTGTACTCCATTGAATTACAGCGTTTTGGACAATGTTTGCCGCAATTCCATGGCTATCTTTTCCGCAAATCAGGGTATCCGGACCAAGATTGATGGCGATGGGGTAATCGTAAAATATGCGAATCGAATCTCGAACCGTGTCGCAAACTCCTTGTACTTCAACCCAGATCACTGTGTCGGCGCTAACGAGCAAGGTATCCGCCGATGAGCTATCGCTCCATAAATAATTTGAAAACGGCTGACGAGCCGATAACAGAAGCGTATCGGTAATACAAATTGTAGTATCCGCTCCAAGGTCGATTGACTGACGTGGATAGATATATATCTCTTGAACTACGGTGTCCGAAATGGTATCTACCTGCACAATGGCGGTAACTGTGAAGGATCCTGTGTCGGAAAATAAATGGGCAGGATTTAGAAGTGTGGAAGTGTTGTTCGCACCTGATCCCGGATCACCGAAATCCCAAGCTATACCCGTAATAAGCGCCGAATCGATGTCAAAAAACGTAGAGTCGCCAAAGCACCCGTCGTTGGCGTTGAAATTTGGAATTAGGAAGGACTGAATAAATGTTGGCAAGCCGTATCGGGAGACCATACCGCCTAGATAAAAGGCGCTATCCGCATAGTCGCATGTGGCAGCGGGATTATTTGGTTCGTTTATTCGTCCTAAGTATTGGGAGCCAACTTGAGCGAAGTAGATTTTCCCATCTAAGCCAAGTTGCAACGCTCCAGAAGTATTAAAAACCAACCGAGGGATTGTTGCCATAGAAGCTTGAATAGTGGATTATATTCCAGATGAGACATCGAATTGATAGATCACATTTCCACCTGACCCCCAGCATGACACATAAAGATATTGACCTGAAGGTGAAAACTCCAGTCCGTAGGTCAAACCAGGAACTGCTAGTTCACGGTAATTGGACAATTGTCCAGTTGATCGATCAAAATCCATGAACTCAACAATGTTTTCGCTGAGGATAGACGAAGCCATTTCAGAACCACCTGGATTAAAGCGCAAACATCCCCGCGAGATGCTATTTCCCTGATTAGGGTATGTAAGCACCGTGCCAATAGTCGACACCACTGGTGCCTGAACAACACCATTACTATTCAGCTTGTAAGAGAGGTAATCGCCGTCATGCAACCTATGGCCAACTACCCAAATATCTTGGTTGTTTGAGTGCGGATACGCGCCTAACTTTTCCGATGTTGAATCGTGTAATTGGATATTTAAACTATCGACTACAACATCACCTAATCCGCCATTCAATGTCATGTCTACAATGGTGTAGCGCATACCTTCAATCCCAGCCGCCTCCGTGGCGTCTACTGTGAAAATGTAGTAGAGATCAGCGTTTCCTGGCATTGGAGCGACTATCGCAGAGTGCGACGAGCTGCTATTACCCAGCAACCCGAATCCATTTGGCATTTGAGTGTGTGTTGAATCATAGACTAACGAGCCATCCGTGTAGAACAGCAAGTCTCCGTCATAATTTGAGATGGTGGCACAACCTTCAAGTGTGCTGATTTGACCGTTTAGGTCGACAACAGGCGTGGTGCCGTCAAAGTGCAAGCCAGCATTGACTCCAAAATACCACCAATCGGCAGGTGTTTGTGCTGATGCAACAGCCGACACAAAGGCAAAAAGAAATATTAGGAGACGCGCCATAGGATGAGATAATCTACTCTGTTGCAAATTTAAAGTTACTTCACTCAGAGTGTTACTCGATAAGGACGTTTATAAACACCAAAGTGTTGTCTCAACGAAACAAGGTAAATGATCCCTTAAACTCTTCTGCATCTACAGCTACTATGACGTCGTCTTTGAATTGGAGTTCGTAGTAGTAAACTCCCTCCGACGCTGGAACACCGTTCACCGTCCCGTCCCAACCAAATGCCGCGTTGGGGCTGTAATGCACCAGCTGCCCCCAGCGGTTGTAAATGCTCAATCCAAACGTTTGAATATTGCAGTCACTTGTAACGTGCCAGAGATCGTTCACCCCATCACCGTTCGGTGTGAACACGTTGCTCACCTTCAGCGAACAATCTATTCCCGGACACAAAACGTTTGAAAGATCAACGCGCTTGGATTCAATGGTCTGACACAATCCTTGCGTTACGGTAACGACGTAAAGCTGCGACTGCTGCGCCGTTAAAATGGTATCGATCGTATCTCCTGTGCTCCATAAATAGTCGGCCCCGGGAGAGAATGCATCGAGCACAATGGTATCCAAATCGCAGATGGTGGTATCGTCGCCAAGCTCGGATACAATTTCACCATTAAAAATAATGTTGATGGTATCGAGCGTCGCTCCGCATTCATTGAANNCTTGAATCGCTCCATACATATGTTGTACTATCCAAATCGGGGTGCGATAAAACGATCTCGTTATCAAAACAATTAATGGTGTCAGCGGGCAATAACGATGTTGCAGGAATGGGTTTAAAAACAACTTCGACCGTATCGCTGACCACACCGCAGGTATTGCTCGCCAATAGAAAGTACTGACCGCTCTGGGTCACGCCCAGCGTATCCAATGAATCACCTGTTGACCACGTTAATTCGGCATCAACCTGAATATCCGCATCAAGGAAATACCTTGTCCCACCACACAACGTGGTATCAGGACCAAGATCAAATGAAATTGAATCATCGTAGGTGACCCGAATGGTGTCCGAAACAGTGTCGCAAACTCCAATAACGCGCACATAAATAAGCTCCGCACCATTTACCAAAAACGTGTCGCTTGAGCTAGTATCCTGCCATAAAAAACCCGCATATGGTTGCGACACATCTAACACAAACTGTTCACCAACGCAGATGGTGGTATCATTACCAAGGTCGACGGATTGGCGTGGATATATGCGCACAGTTTGAATAGCGGTATCCACGTTTGTGTCTGCAGTAGCGATCAATCGAACATCAAACAACCCTGTGTCAGAAAAGACATGTATTGGAAAAAAGTCTGTCGAAGTGTTGGATGCCCCGCTTCCTGGGTCGCCAAAATTCCAAGAAACGGAATTGATGTTGGTTGAATCAAAGTCAAATTGAGTTGCGTTGCCCAAGCACAAATCCGTGGCATCGAAGACTCCTAGGTTAAATAAGCTTAGGTCAATATTGTTTGGCAAGCCGTAGCCTCCGTTCACTGTTGTAAAGACCGCTGAATCTTGAAATTGACAACCCGCACCACCAATATCTGGAAAGTTAATTCGGTCCAGGTAAGGAGTCAAGGAAGTGGCGACATATAATCGTTCGTCTGGACCAAGCGCCATTCCTCCCGCAAAACCGCTTGCTGATACTATATATTCTGAAGCCTGAATGTTTGCTGCCGTAACATCATACTGTTTTATTCCTTGGCCCAGAAATGTTACATAAAGATATTGCCCACTTGGAGAAAAATGAACCCCATAGGCCGTATTGCCAATCAGACTATCAGGTGTACCCACAACTCCAGAAGTTTGATCAAAGGGAAAGATCTCGATGGGGTTATTGGTTGTAACCGCAACCGCAATCTTATCCCCGTCAGGCGAACCCATCATATATCCGGCGCACTGGGTAGCGTGCTCAGCTCCAATTGAGGTAACCACCGTGTCAACGATTCCAGCACTTGAGAGGTGATATGCATAAAAGGTATTTCCAGGCTTATCGTGACCAAGAACCCACAAATCACTGCCGTTTGCGTGACGCACTGCGGTGCATTTTTCGGCCGTACTATCAAAAAGAATTATGTTTTTAAAATTGGTATCAATGTCACCCAAGCCTCCGTTGAGGTTCATATCGACTATGGAGTAGGCGAAATAACAATTGGCTCCCGTCCCACAGCCGCCCGTGCACCCTGAACAGGTGAATACATAGAATTTACTCGGATTGCCAGGATAGGGTACAATAACAGCGGACTGGCTTGAACTGGGGTTGCCAAACAATCCTGTTCCATTTGGCATAATCGTGTGTGTGGAATCCCAGACGTTTGTTCCGCCAGTATAAAACATCAATTCGCCTATTGTAGATGAAATTGCGGCACATCCCTCGATAGTGGTTAGTTGCCCATCAAAGTTTGGAATCGGGTTTCCACCATCAAAGTGTACCCCAGCCTCTTGACCAAAAAACCACCAATCGGCCGGTGACTGTGCAGTAACAGAAACCGACGAAACAATGCAAAATAAGACGACTAGAAATTTCCTGAATCCGCGCATGTGTGATAGCTCGTGCAAAAATAAGGTATGCGCATTCAGTTTTTAAAGAATCTTCAAATGAGATTCAGGGCTATCGTAACAGCGTAAAGCTCCCTCGAAAATCTTCGGCGTCCACAGCAACGATCACGTCGTCTTTGAATCGAAGTTCATAGTAGTAAACGCCCTCTGAAGCGGGCACTCCGGCCACCGTGCCATCCCAGCCAAATGCCGCGTTGGGACTGAAGTGCACTAGTTGTCCCCATCGATTGTATATGCTTAAACCAAACGTTTGAATCTTGCAGTCGCTCGTTACATGCCATCGGTCGTTGACGCCATCGCCGTTTGGCGTGAACACGTTTGAGACATTGAGGCTACAATCAATTCCCGGACACAAGACATTCGATAAATCGATTCGTTTTGATTCGATTGTTTGACACAAGCCTTGTGTCACCGTTACAACGTAAAGCTGACTTTGCTGTGCAGATAGAATCGTGTCAATAGTATCGCCGGTACTCCACAGATACGCTGCCCCCGGAGAGAATGCGTTGAGAACAATGGTATCTAAATCGCAAATGGTTGTATCATCACCTAACTCGGAGATTATTTCACCATTAAAAATGATGTTGATGGTATCTATGGTCGATCCACACTCATTGAAAGCGGCTAACCATACCGTTTCGGTAGTGTCGACTCTATAGTTCTTCTTTGAGCTTGAATCGCTCCAGATGTATGTGGTACTGTCCAAACCTGGAGTGGTAAGGAGAATTTCGTTGTCAAAGCAATTGATGGTATCGGCAGGCAAAAGAATCGGAGATGGAATAGGCTTGAATTTAACTTCAACCGAATCAATCATTTGCCCACAGGCATTACCGGCAGTAAGAGAATATATTCCACTCTCAATCACTACAATGCTGTCCGTTGAATCGCCTGTGGACCAACTATAGTTCGCATCACCTTGAATTTGAGGGTCCAGTAAAAACGCGGCACCACCGCAGACCGTTGTGTCTGGCCCAAGGTTGAATATAATACTGTCGTCATATTGGATCAACAAGGTATCTGTAAGGGTATCGCATATGCCGATCACGGTAACATAAACCTCAGTTTCATTTGTAACCAGGAAAGTATCGGCGGTGCTGCTATCATGCCAAACGAAGCTGGCAAAGGGTTGTGAAACATCCAACACGAACTCCGCGTCTGAGCATATCAACGTGTCTGGACCAAGATCAAGCGTTTGACGCGGGAAAACGAAAATCGTGGTTTCGAGCGTATCCAATAACGTTCCAGTGCTGCGCACAACGGTAATGGTATAAGAGCCTGTGTCGGTATAAACGTGTTCCGGCTCAAAGAGTGTCGAGTTGTTTAGCGCCCCTGAAGAAGGGTCACCAAAGTTCCATAAAACGGAATCTATAAGTGTAGTATCGACTTCTGGAAAGGCAGATTCGCCCAGACAAAGGTTGCCCTGACTAATTCCATAGTATTCGAAGATGCTGACACTATCGAAGAAATAATACGCCCAAGTTCCAGTCGCGGTACTATCAATAATGACAGCATTTGAGACACTATCAAATGCACCAAGTGTAATGTATTCCTCACCTCCAAGCGCAATTAACGTATCCGAATAGAGCTGCCAACTTGCCGTTTCGGCAAGAAAATTTCCAGAGGCGTTTTGAGACGTTGGAGTCACACCAAGGTGACCGGATGTGTTACCAGCAGGAAAATTGTTACTCAAATAGAAACCCAGGTCATCGCTGGCGTAATTAGATTGATCTGCCAACCGCCACATGAATGAAACAACATACTGCCTACCTGCGATAAGCGGAGAAATCAAGGTGTCGCAGACATATTCTCGATATGTGTTTCCGTCAATATAACCATATCCACCAGCGTATCCAGCACCATTAAAGGCGGGACAGTTATTCGCCCTAAAGTTTGATGGCACTCCAACGGAACCGTTGGTCGCACAAGAATTGAATAAATCGCTGGAACCAGTATGGCCAGCTGGAAACTCCCAATATGATTGCGGAATTTGAGATAGACCACTCGGACATGCTGAGAGTGTATCAAACCCACCGTTCTTTACCAGGTTCGTCTGCGACAATGCCCCTAAAGACATGAATAGCAATAAACAACTGATTTGAACTTTATAAAACATTTAGTCGATGACTAGATTTAGTGGATTAATCTTCTCGCAAAAATAACAACCACAAAAGCTTAAAAATGAATGAATTGAGGAGATTATCAACCGCCCAGCTTTTGACTAAGGGCATCTATCTCAGAACCGGCCTTTTCCCAGCGATGCATATAATCCTCTAGCTTTCGCTGCATATCAGCGTGCTGGTGGAAAACATCGGCGTTCTTGGGATCATTTAGCGCGTTCGGATCTGCGAGGGTTTCTTCGAGTTTACTTATCTCTTTTTCCTGATTTTCAATCTTACGCTCAATGGACCGCAATCCATTTTTAAGTTTCTTCAACTCCTTATCGAGCTCCCATCGCTCCTTGTTGGACAATCCACTGGCGACATCTTTTGCTTTTTGAGGTTCAACCTGCTTCGCCTTTGCAACCTTCTTCGCTGCCTTTGGCTCCTTCTCAAACTCTCTAAAAGATCGGATCTGATATCCAGATAAGAAGTCGTTGATGGTTCCAATATGCTCCCGCACATTGCCATCCTTGAATTCAAATGTACGATCCGTCAATCCCTGTAAAAACTCTCTATCGTGACTCACGACAATGAGGGTTCCATTGTAGTCTTTTAGTGCCTTTTTTAGCACTTCTTTAGCGCTGATATCCAGGTGATTAGTAGGCTCATCTAAAATCAACAGATTACACTCTCTTAGAAGTAGTTTCGCCAACGCTAATCGACTCTTCTCACCTCCACTTAACACCTTTACTTTCTTGTTATAATCTTCAGACCCAAACAGAAATGCACCCAACAATCCACGTACTTTATGAATCTTGGCATTGTCTCCGGTGGCCTCGTGTTCGATCACCTTTTCCACTGTAAATTCCGGATCTAAGGTCTTTTCCTGAATTTGAGCATAGTAGCCAACCTCCATGTTGTGACCTGTATTAAGCAGGCCGTCTCCGCGCTCATCGCCCACAATCATCTTGATCATGGTAGACTTACCCATTCCGTTTCTTCCTACAAATGCCACACGTTCTCCACGAAAAATGTCGAAGTCTACTCCTGAAAATATGGTCTTTTGCCCATATGTCTTACCGCAGTCCCTAGCCTTTACGGCAACATCTCCGGATCGCGGAGCTGGTGGAAATCTGAACTGAATGGAGGACGAGTCTGTTTCATCAATCTCAACACGATCAAGCTTTTCAAGCTGCTTCATTTTACTCTGGGCCTGCTTCGCCTTTGAAGCCTTGGCCTTAAAACGCTCTATAAAGCGCTCTTGCTGTTTGATGTACTGCTGCTGGTTGTCGAAAGCGGCCTTTTGCTGGTCGATTCGATCCTTACGCACTTCAATGTACTTGGTATAGCTCACCGCATAATCATAGGTCCTTCCGTTTACGATCTCAACTGTGCGGTTGGTGATATTATCTAGGAACATTCTATCGTGCGATATCATCATGATGGAACCTGGGTACTCAGAAAAGAAGTCTTCCAACCACATGATGGAATCAATATCTAAGTGGTTAGTGGGCTCGTCAAGCAAAAGTAAATCTGGAGCTTGAAGTATAAGCTTCGCAAGCTCAACACGCATTTGCCAACCTCC
>DDCZ01000057.1:0-31376 GCA_002336485.1 Flavobacteriales bacterium UBA1993 | reverse complement strand
TCTGCTTTCTGCTCGCCTTTACCATCATCAATTATCTCTAGTCGAATGTGGATATTACCAAGCTCCTCAATGATTTTTTGGTAAGAATCAGATTCGTAGTCGGTGCGCTCAAGCAACTCCCTTTGAATTTGCTCCTCGCGATCCTTCAGGTCATTCAGTTCTTTGAACGCCTTCTTTGTTTCGGTCCAAATGGTTTGAGTGCCCTCGAAGACCATCTCCTGAGGAAGGTAGCCGATGTTTCGACCATCTGGAATAACGACTACCCCGCCATCGGGCTCTTGAAATCCGAGTATGATTTTCAGAAGAGTACTTTTCCCTACCCCGTTTTTACCCACCAGCCCGATACGATCACGCTCATTAATTACGAGAGAAATGTTCTTAAAAAGGTCATTTCCGCTGAAGGATACCGATATGTTATTTAGGCTAATCAAGGGGTGCAAATGTATGCTCCCTAAAGACTCAGAATTCTAGAAATTTCGCCGATTAATTTCGGACGAATTTCTCCGTGAATATGAGGTCGTTTTCGTCTTCAACATGAATGAAATAAACCCCAGCCGCGAGCGACTGAATATCAAAGGAAATCACATTCTCGCCAGGCGCAACACTTCCATTAACTAACGACTTAACTAAGGATCCATTAATATCTAGTATTGAGGATTTTAGGTAGTCCGAATTTGAGGTGAATTTGAAGGACACTTGCTGTGAAGCAGGGTTTGGAAAGACCATTGTCTCGTTCAAACTTGGCACATCGTTTAACCCTACAAAGCCATCGAGTGGCGTAGCCATTTCCGTAATCCAAGTCCCAGCTCGATTATTGGAAAAACTAACATACCCTGCAGCCCAGGCTCGACTTGTTTCGTTGTATTTACGCTGCAGGCCGATGTAATCTCCCCACCGCTCATTTATATCCTGACCTTGAGAAACCATATCGACATACGTTTCACCTTCGACCAGCAGCTGAACGGGACCATACTCACCTTCATCGTTGTAATAAACCGCGGCATTGCCCGCAAAATGCTCAGGCGAAGTATGATTGAAGTTAATAATCATGGCGTTTGACCTGAGCGACTTGCCCATGCTTGCAATATTTGGAAAGCCAAATTCAAGAACCTCATCGGTGATTACGTGCCCTGATAAGGTTGGATCATCTAGATCATCAATAATTCCATGATATACACCGGCCATACCGGTTGCTTTGTTGATGGTATTGCCGACAAAGTGAATTTGATCCTGAGTCTTCACGGCACCAAGAGCTCGTGCATCGTTTGTCCAAAATGAATGCCCATTCGCTTGTTTCGCATAGGGCGGAATTCCATACTCGGTATCAGACACAAGCAATTTGGTAGTCGGTTGTGAAATAGAACCAACCTCACCACTCATCTCAATGAGCCAGACACTGTCATTGGTAATGGCTCGAGGACGATTAGATATAAAGTACATATTGTCGTCTCGTGGCCCCATAGAGGTCTTCACAGGACGCAGGTAACGAAGCGCCTTTCCATCGTAGTCAAAATCCTTCATTACCACGCTATTGAGCGTAGAACTGCCCGAAAACGCATCATCCAAGTCCATTTGCCATACAACGGTATACTCAAAGTCAGCGACCCAGTCATTTCCGCCTAGTTGATTGATCGTGAAATAAAGAGAATGATCGTTGAGGGCAATTTGAGGGTAATCTGCCCAGGTACCATCATCAAAGGGATGACCATCGATCCGATACACATACCAAGGATCAGACGGATTATTTGTGCTCGAAAAGGCCATGATGGTTGCGCTATTCTTGTAAACAGCGCTGTTTCGATTCACGGTTAAGAACAAGAACACAAAGCGATCTCTTCCTGGGTGATAAAACAATTTTGGATCAAAATTTGACTCAATGAGGCCGGCGCCATCCGTATAGCTAGTCATGAAGGCCCCGAACGTTGGGTGTGGATTACTCGCTTTAAACAAGAAGGTATCTGCTTCTAAATCATACCCCCAAAGCTGGCTGTTATATGAGGCGAGAAGCTTGCCGTCATTTGAAATAGCCATGGTGTTGTCGTTTGGCGTTCCTCCAACCATGGTGGCATCGTTCAAGAAGAAGCGAACCGCAAAGCTATCCACGACAGTGAGAGACTCTCCGCCTGCTCTGCTATCTCTTGAGGCATCAACCGGAACTTGCTGCCGTGGAAACATCTCTGCCGACTTGGCCTTCTGCTCCCTCAGGAATTGCTTATCGCCTTCGCCACTAGGAAATGGCGGTTTATTTAGACTTTTCACTGAAACATTCATATCCACCTCAAAATCTGCAGGATCGGCTATCCAAGAATCCGTAATCTTAACATGCTCCATGGTTACCTGAGCAGTGACGCTTATTCCGATAAAAACTGAAAGCGTTGCGAGTAGAAGTTTTGACATCTTGGAAATAATTTGGATAAAGATAAAGTTCAGAATTTGGATAAAACAAACCACGAACTGAAGGCAGCGAGAATAAGAATAGAAAAGAGGTTGAAATAGCGCAGAAAGGACGATTGCCTAGCCGCTTTTGGCACGGACGAATCATTTACCGCAACGTAGTTTAATACGGCAAGGATAGGAGCTACGACAAAGGAAATAGTGGTTGCCAGATCCACCATGGCGCGCATATTTGAAAGGAAATAGAGCAGAAAAATACTCGTCCCGATTGCAGTTAACACGATCCAAAACCAATACAATGGTTGATGCCTTTTTTTGATACGTAAACTAGGCAAAAGGAGTTTTGTGGCCTTCCTCAGTGTTCTAGGAAAAGCATCCAGACAGGTCAAAAGCGTACTAAACATGGTGGTAAAAGCGGCAAGGGCGATGAATGGAAACGCCCACTGTCCCAAATTACTTGTATACATACCCACTAGCTGTGCTGAAAACTCAACACTATTCGTAGATAGCTCCTCACCCGTTCCAAATAGAACCAAAGCACCTAATGACAGAAAACAAACGGCCAATACCGTTGTCCCCCAATACCCTAAATTAAAATCTTGAAGCGCCGTTTTTAGAGGGATGCGCCTCCCCTGCTCTTTCATTTTCGAGGCGGACCATACGCTATGCCATATACTGATATCGACTGGTGCAGGCATCCATCCGATAAGCGCCACTAGGAAGAGCAGGTGCGCCGTTTCGGTGAGTTCAAAATCAACAAAAAACTCCGAATACTGAACGGAAGGCTCGATAAACGAGAGACTCACTGCAATAAGTGTAGACACAGTTAGCAGGACGATTATAACTTTCATAAACCTATCTAGGGTAGCATACTTCCCCAACCCTAGAAGAAGCACCGAAACAAACAACAAGGCTACAGCGCCTACCCTTGGATCTACATGAATACCAGTAAGTTGAATAAATAGACCTGAAGTAACAATTGATATAGCAGCCATGATTATAAACATGGTAGAAATGCTCAAGATCATATAGATCAGAACGGCCCAGTCGCCAATTCTTTTATACCCTTCGAGTAGTGATTTCCCCGTGGCAGCGGCGTACCGCGGACCGGATTCAAAAATTGGATACTTAATGATGTTTACCAGGAGGACTACCCACAACAACTGAAACCCAAATTCCGCTCCTGCTCTCGTACTTTGCACCAAGTGCGAAACCCCAACGGCAGCGCCAGCGTAAAGCAGGCCCGGACCAAATTGTGCGAACTTCTCTTTTAAGGCAGACATCGACTAGCTATTCCCCTTCTTATAGTCAGCGAGAAATTTCTCAAGGCCGCTTGTGGTAAGTGGATGATTAAGAAGTGCTAAGATTGGTTTGAGCGGCGTAGTAACTACATCGGCTCCAATTTTAGCGCATTCTACTATGTGCATTGGATGTCGAATTGAGGCCGCAAGAATCTCAGTTTCAAATCCATAATTGTCAAAGATCACGCGTATATCTGCGATGAGCTGAATGCTATCCGTGCTTATATCATCCAATCGGCCCAAGAATGGAGAAACATATGTGGCCCCAGCCTTAGCTGCTAATAGAGCCTGACCCGGTGAGAAAATTAATGTGCAATTCGTTTTTATGCCCTTGTCTGAGAAATAGCGAATCGCTTTAACGCCCTCTTTTATCATTGGGACCTTTACCACAATATTCGGATGAAGGCTGGCCAACTCCTCACCTTCTCGTATGATTCCATCGAAATCGGTGGCGATTACCTCAGCACTAACATCGCCTTCGACTATGTTACAAATATCAATGTAGTGTTGGCGAATGGCATCATAACCTGTGATATTTTCCTTTGCCATCAGACTTGGATTGGTGGTTACACCATCCAATATTCCAAGCGCGTTGGCTTCCTTTATTTCGTTGAGATTGGCAGTGTCTATGAAAAATTTCATCCGTTAATGATTTGGTCTTTTCAATAATAATCAGAATGATAATAGTAGGAGAAAATCTATCTTCACTTTTTAATATTCCTCCCCATGAAATTGAAGCTAACTTTTCTCCTATCAGCCATCCTGTGCTCCAATTTTATCCATGCCCAACCAGGTAGTGGGCAAATGCTTGAACTGAATGGATCAACCCAGTATGTGAACTGCGGCAGCATCAACAATAGCGGCAGTGAACTGACTATGCAGGGCTGGGTTTACGTGGATCAATTCAAGTCTAGCTCGCCATACATCTCATCCATGATGGGGACGGAGACCACTGGAAACCAAGCTTGTATTCGCTTTGGAGATGCCGGACTTGCAGCGAACAAAATTCAGTTTGTATTGCTTTTTGGTTCGACACACGTGAAGTTGAATGGAACCACAACTTTGGACACGGATCGCTGGTATCACATAGCTGCTACCTATGGTTCCTCGGGGATGAAAATTTACATCAACGGCGTATTGGAAGTAAGCAACTCGGCCACGGGGTCGTTTACCTCAAATGCAAATTTTGCCCTTGGAAGAAACTATGCCAACAGCCGAATTCTCGACGGATTTCTGGATGAGATGAGTGTTTTCACTGCAGAGCTTTCGCAAACAACAATTCGAGAATGGATGTGCAAACGCATTAACAGTGCCCACCCAAACTACGCTTCACTTAATGGCTATTGGACACTTGATGAAGGGTCTGGGACGACAACGGAGGACATGAGTGGAAACTCTAACGATGGCACATTGGTTAGCTCACCATCTTGGGAAAATTCTGGCGCGCCGATTGGCGATCGAAGTAAGTATATCTACGCTTCAACGTACAGCATTGGGATTTCCCACCCGCAGGGCGACTCCATTCATTACACACATCAGAATGGCACGGTGGCCGGCGTCCACGTATATCGAGTTGACTCAATTCCTTACGACACAAACGCCCCAAACCCACTTCTTTACCTTGACTCATCTCGCTATTGGGGGATATTTCCTGTCGGAAACTCTGGTTACACCTCGGAGTATTACTACGATGGCAATTCGTTCCTTACCTCGAACGACGATTGCAATATTGGCTTCGCGAACAGAGCTGATGGTAGCGCTTCGAGCTGGGATAATGTAAATTTTAGCGGCGTAAACTACTCAGGCCAAATAGTGACATGGACCGACAGCAATCAATCTGAGAGCATACTTGGACTGTCAGCAAACGGCCCACACGCATTTGTATTCGACCATGAGGAACCAAACTGCTTCGAAGATTCGGATGGCAGCGTTGTCGTGCATGTTTCCGGCGGCGAATCACCTTATTCGTACGCTTGGGCAAATGGAAGCAATGACAGCACGTCTACTGGACTTACAAGTGGACACCATGTTTTCACCATCACCGACAACAATGGCTGCGTTTCTATCGACTCGACCTTTCTGGATGAGCCAACTCCAGTGACTGGGGCAATAACATCGACCAACGCCACCTGTATGCTCGTGGCCGATGGATCGCTTTCGGTGAGCGCAACAGGAGGCACCATGAGTGGATATAGCTATCAATGGAGCGACGCAGGGAATTCTACGACCGCTACATTAACGAATTTACTCGCTGGAGGATACACCGTCACCATAACCGATGCAAACGGCTGTGAGGGGCTAGAAACGTTTACACTGGAATCTACTGGACCAGATCCGATACCAAATCTAGGACCCGACACAAATGTGTGCGGAGACGTAACATTCGGAATGACTGCGGATGTAACAAATGGCCCAGCTTCTGGTTTCAATTGGTCGACTGGCGAGACCGGCCCAATCAAAATAGTTAGTGAGGGCGGAACGTACATCCTAACAGTTACCAATAACGCAGGATGTTCGGGCATTGACACAGTAGTGGTAACCTACGTTACACCTCTTCAGGTTGAACTACCAAATTCTGGAACAGGCACTGGCAGCTACACAATAAATGCATCAGCTGGCCATCTGTTTTACGAATGGAGCACAAGCGAGACAGGACAATCAATCTCTGTTAACACTTCAGGGTCGTATTCAGTAACAGCCACAGATTCGAATGGCTGTCAAACTTCAGACACTATTCAAGTCACCATCAAACCAGCTGGCATTTCCGACCTTTCCGAGTCTATCTTCACGTTGACACCCAACCCTGCTCGAGACATCATCCATTTGAATTCAATTGAAAATTCAGGTTCCTTGGAACTTCAAATTTTCGATTTAGCCGGTCGCGTTGTTTATACGGTGAAAAGCGAATGGACAAACAACATGGAAATCAACCTTTCACATTTCGAGGCAGGTAAGTATATCATGCGCGTCCATGGCGGTTCTGTGGTTGAAACTAAATCCTTCGTGAAACTTTAATCGCCTGCTCGGAAGTCATTAATCATTTCTAAAACATCCACTCAGAATGATAAGCGCATCGCGACTTTGAGTGAAACGAACTTTACATGCCTAGAACAACACCTCCTATTGCCAAAAAAGTACCCTACGATTCAACGATTCACGGCGACACGCGAATCGACGATTATCATTGGCTTAGAGATATGGATAGAAAGGATCCAGAGATCCTGAAATATCTCAATGAGGAGAACGAGTATACACAGTCGGCTATGTCTCATACAACCGACATGCAAACTGAATTATTTGACGAGTTGAAAGGCCGCATCAAGCAAACCGACGAGTCAGTTCCGTATTTGCATGAAGGATTCTACTACTACACACGATATGAGGCCGAAAAGGAATACCCTATTTATTGTCGCAAAGAAGGCTCGTTGGAAGGAGATGAGGTAATTCTTCTGGATGGGAACGTACTTGCCGCTGATTATAGCTTCTATCAAATCGGAGGGTTTCAAATAAGCACAAACAAGGACTTCCTAGCTTATTCAGAAGACACTTTAAGTCGCAGGATCTATTCGATTAAGATAAAGCGCATTTCGGATGGAGGATACTTCGAAGATGTGATCGAGGGCACATCGGGCAACTTTGTTTGGGCAAACGACAATAAGACCATTTTCTACTCAAGAAAGGACGAGGTTACCCTTCGCTCGCATAAAATCTTCAAACACACCCTTGGCAGCGACCCCGCGACGGATATTGAAGTCTTTCACGAAGAGGATGAAACATACAACGTAGGAGTTGGTAAATTCAAATCGAAAAAGTGGCTTTACATTCATAGCGGCTCCACCGTTGCGGACGAATACCGGCTACTCAATGCTGAGACACCGGAAGGCGATTGGAATGTTATGCAACCCAGGGTCAGAGACCTAGAATACGGCCTTGCCCACTACAAGGATCACTTTTACATTTTGACAAATCTCGAGGCCCGAAATTTCAGGCTAATGCGGACACACGAAACGATGACTTCGCTAGAAAACTGGGAAGAAATCATACCGCATCGAAGTGATGTTTTATTAGAGGACATGGACGTATTTACAGACTATTTGGTCCTGTCGGAAAAAGAACAAGCCCAAGGAAGAATCAGGATCATTCATTGGGATAGCAATGCGGATCACTACATCGAATTTGATGAAGACATCTACGCCGCAGGCCCTACAGTAAACCCGGATTTTGATAGCCAAACACTTCGACTATCATACACAAGTCTCACAACGCCCCCTTCGGTTATCGATTACAACATGGATACGCGGGAGCGGATTGTACTCAAGGAAAAAGAGGTGCTTGGCGGCTTTGACAAGTCCGATTATGTAGCTTCAAGAGTTTGGATTACAGCCAGAGATGGCGCCCAGATTCCCGTTTCGATTGTTGGGCACAAAAACACCAAGCAAAGCAAAGACACTCCACTCCTACTCTACGGATATGGATCATATGGTCACACGATCGAACCGTATTTCAGCCCGTCCAGACTTAGTTTGCTGAATCGTGGGTTTGTGTTTGCGATTGCTCATATACGAGGCAGCCAAACCATGGGCCGCCACTGGTATGACGACGGAAAGCTTCTAAAAAAGAAAAACACATTTACCGACTTTATCGACTGCGCAGATGCCTTGATTCGCATGAATCACACGAGCGCTAAACACCTCTACGCCATGGGCGGAAGCGCTGGAGGTTTGCTAATGGGCGCGATCATAAACATGCGCCCTGAACTTTGGAATGGAATAATTGCAGCCGTGCCATTTGTGGATGTAGTTTCAACGATGCTCGACGAAACCATTCCGCTAACCACCGGAGAGTTTGACGAATGGGGAAACCCAAAAGACGAACTCTTTTACTGGTATATAAAGGACTACTCACCATACGACAACATAGAAGCAAAAGACTACCCAAACATGTTGGTTACCACAGGCCTGCACGACTCTCAAGTACAATATTGGGAACCAGCAAAATGGGTTGCAAAACTGAGAGACATGAAAACTGACAAGAACGAACTTCTGCTTCACACAAACATGGAATTCGGGCATGGTGGCGCTTCGGGTCGATTTGAAGTCTACAAGGAGATTGCCTTGGAATACGCCTTCCTGCTGGATCTTGAATCAAAAAATGACGACTGACAATTCAGTCATACATGCATTAAAACTGGTGTGCAGATATTCTGCACTAATCATTCTGTCTATTCTAGTTGCTAGCACAACCTATGCAACAAAGCATCCGTATCGCATAAAGAAGGAGAACATTGAATACAAGTTCATATCGCCATCTTCCAAGTACGATCTCTATCAGGACATCTCCAGAGTTGATATTTCGGTCAAAAAAATCATTGTAGTTGAAACCGAAGCAGGCGCAATACGATGGGGCCATTTAACGCTACCGGAGCCTATTGACCCGTTGTATCGAGAGATTATTTCCGAAGCAAGAAACAATGGTTTCTATCTTGACGAGTATCGCATTGATAATCTTTCAATTCGACTCAAGCATGGAAATAAAACCCGTGAAATCGACGTGGCGACTCCAGAAATTATTGAGAAAAAGGTCTTTCTGGATCGCTCCTTGCTCTTCGGGAATGTCAGCTTCAGTCAACATAACATCCCAAACGTTCGGGTCGGAGATGAATTGACAATTTCGTACACCATTTCGATTCCCTACTTCGAAAACAGGCACGAGCTCGAAACCTTTCGCATTTTCTTTCATTCCAGCGTACCGAAAGAGAATGTTAGCATAAAAGTTTCAAAGACTGAAAGCGCCCGAGCGGTCTTTCGATATGTGAATGAAGCTGAACCGCACTCAAGCATAAAGAGTGAAATGATCATAGATAAGTGGCGATTTGACGCCCTACCTGGTTATGACGAAGCCCTGGCACGACCGTATACAGAGCTGCCCCATATTGAAGTCATTTGCGGAAACCAGAATTATGGATTGGGTAATAATCGATTTCAAAAAATGGAATCGAACAAAGAGTCGATTCATATCGGATCAACCTATAGGAACTTCGTTCAGTTGCGCGACTTCCTAGGGCAATACGCCGACTCATTAGGAACAGATTCGCATGCCATTGCGATTGCGGCTTTAAATGACATAGGACGATTCGACTACGATTCGGATTCTATTTACTTTCAAGGCGATCAGCTATTCGAACCTAGATTCGGCGATGATTTAACCGAAAAACGACTGCGCGAGGCAAACAAGTATGAAACATACATGGCTGTACTCGACGGGTTGAATCGGTTCTATATGATCCTGACTCCCATTGATAAAAGGGTTGGGGTCTATAGCGATCAATATGGTCGACCGGTGCTGGCTGGCGAAAATGTTTTTGCGCTGCGCACACCACAGCAGCAATTCATGATGATTCTACCAAAAGAGGGATCGTGCGGTTATTACGTAGATGAACTCCCCTTCTATTTTGAGGATATCAATTTCATGATTGCTTACCAACCCAATTTCTTTTACAATGCGAAGGATTTCGAACGGACATTTATTACTAGAAACCAAGGGTGGAATGTAGAGCGTCCAATGTTGCCTTCGGCATCGAGCAGCTCAAGCGACAATCAGCGCCATACCTCAGTAGACATTGAATTTGACGAAGACCTGAACGCCAAGATCAAAAGCCGCGTAAAATTGACAGGCCAATATTCTACTATTTGTAGACGGATTTATTTGTGTAACGAAACCCACCCAAACGTAGATTCACAGTACCACCGAGCGTTCGCTCAAGGCGTCAAGGGCATTAAATTAATTGAACAAGAGATCGTCGTCGCGTCTACTATTTTCCCTTTCACGACGGAACTTACATCGGAGCAAATCAGCGATCAACTTGTTTCAAATGAAGATTCTGCACACATTGATTTATCAGGATTTATTGACCACATCGACCATCAACTCCCCGACAATAAACGAGAACTTGACTTTTATGCGGATTTCAAGCAATCTGACACGTATGCGCTCAAGGTGAAAATCCCAGAAGGATACAACGTTTCGTCTTTGCCACCTGCCGTCTCAATCTCCAATGACTTTGGAGTCTATAAATTCCAACTCAGAGAAAACGACGGTGTTGTCCAGCTTCTTTCAAAGTTTATCAATCATAAAGATCATGTGTCGAAGAAGCAAATAGATGATGTAAAGGAAATCTATGAGGCCATCAGCGCCAGTGAAAGGCTAATAATCAAACTGACTCCAAACTAGTTGCTCGAGATATACTGCTGAATCCAAACCAGCCCAGAATCCCCGTTCAACTTTGTTTCGATATGCCTGGTTCGCACCTCGATGAGCCCATATCCTTTAGCATAGCGTTCTTCGGAAAATCTTTTGTTTATCAAATTGGCCGTGTCTTCAATTTGAATAATATGAACGGTAGAATCAAAACTGATCCCACCCAATGTATACGGCTGATGCGTGCTATTGAAGCGATAATCCTCTGAGCCAAGTGTGTTGGTAGCATTCCCATCCCAAGATTCGTTTTTAGAGGGCGGAAAAATGAGTGGCACTGTGCGCAGGTTATTTTTTATCCGTTCGGCCTTCAATCCATCAACGAGCACGGCATAAGAACCAGCAACTCGAAAATCTACTGTATCCGACTCACGTTTTGACTGCTCAATGCGATACGTAAGTCTACCCGCAGCATCCTCATAGACTTCGGTCACCGTTTCCTTTAGAATGAACTGGTATTTGACAATCGATTGATCAAAGTCGTTGTAAACGATTGAGTCGACTTGATAGGTAATGTTTGAGCCCAGCATTAATGGGAGGTAATCGAAATGAAAGTCGGTAGCCTCGGTTGGATTGTCCTTACAGCCAACAGCAAGTAGCGCCACCACCAAACCAAAGGCTATGAAACCTCGACTCACGATGCAACCTCCTTATTAATTATTCGACGTGCATGCGATGTTGGAACCTCTTCATTTCGGGTAATAAACCCACCACCAATAACGTCGTTTCCATCGTAAAAGACCGCGCTTTGACCAGGAGCAATTGCACTGACATTGTGCGTAAAGTCAACTTTTAAGCGACCATCAGGAAGGTTATTAATTGTGGCCATCGCCCCTTTATCCTTGTAGCGAATCTTGGTTAGAGCTTCAAGGCCATCTCCAATTATTGGGATCTTCTGAAGGTTTACGCTACGCACATACATTGAGTTTGCCTCTAATTCATGCTCTCGACCCAAATAAACCACATTGGTGAGCGGATCTATACTGGTGACAAACATTGGTTCTCCAAAGGCCTTTCCGAGTCCTTTCCTCTGCCCTACCGTATAGTACGGATATCCTCGATGCTCTCCAAGATCATTTCCATCTGCATCCATAAATCGGCCGCCCTCCATGTACGCTTCTAGTCCATCTACTTTTCGATTTAAAAAGCCGCGGTAATCGTTGTCAGGTACAAAGCAAATTTCGTAGGACTCATTTTTCTTTGCTAGTTCTTCAAACCCCTGGTCCATTGCCATTTGCCGAATCTCAGGTTTTGTGAAACCTCCCAACGGAAACTTGGTTCTAGCCAATGCTTCTTGCTTCAACCCCCACAGCACATAGGATTGGTCTTTATTGTCATCAAGGCCTTTCGAAATTACATATCGCCCATTCTCTTCGCGACTATTTGCATAGTGACCGGTAGCGATAAACTCACAATCAAGTTGATCTGCACGCCTCAGGAGTGCGTCCCATTTAATGTGCGTGTTGCACATGATGCACGGGTTTGGTGTTCGACCAGCTAGGTATTCTTCAACAAAATTGTCGATAATGAAATCACCAAACTCTTCGCGAATGTCAAGTATCATGTGGGGAAATCCTTTGCTTACAGCCAAGTTTCTCGCATCATTTATGTCGTCTAGGCTGCAACAACCTGTGGTTTTCTTACTTCCACCGCTGGTGGCGTAATCCCATGTTTTCATGGTCATGCCAACTACCTCGTACCCTTCATCGTGCAATAACATGGCAGCCACCGAACTGTCGATGCCGCCGCTCATTGCTACCAATATTCTTCCCTTTTTACTCATTTCAATCGCCTCTTTGTCAGCTACAAAGGTCTGATTTATATGCGAACTTCCGCATGCCTCATGCGAGCACTATAGAGGACGAGTGATCATTTTTGTCAAATTCTACATCTTTGATTCAAAGAAGGCATCATGGCACTTAAGTATTCGAATGAAATTGTGATTAACGTTCCTGTTAAAAGAGCGATTGAACTAATGGAAGACCCTGACAACATGAAACACTGGCAACCAGGGTTTATAAGTATCCAACACATATCTGGAGAAAAGGGAAAGGACGGAATGAAGTCAGAGCTTCGCTACAAAATGGGCAAGCGAGACATTGTCATGACCGAAACGATTACTAAGTATGCGTTTCCAGATCAATTTGATGCGATTTATAAGGCCGATGGTGTCTATAACGAACAAAAAAACCAGTTTATCGCCGTCGATGAAAACACCACTAAATGGGTTTCAGAAAGCTATTTTAAATTCAGCGGATTTATGATGAGAACTATCGGTTTTCTCATGCCTAGATCTTTCAAAAAGCAATCGTGTAAGTATCAAGAATTATTTAAGGCCTTTGCGGAAGGCGAGAGTAAGTAATTATTTACCCTCTTCTGTTTGCTTGTAATAGTCGTCGATGAGCTGTTGCTCATCCATTTTATCTTCTTCCTTGAGTTCCATTGGAACCTCCTTGGCTTCGAATCCTTCTTCGATTCTTTCCTTTACCATTTCACCCTTTTCGTACACCTGTTGAGCTTTCAGCCGACCATCGTCGGCATAGTATTGCCAGAGTCCATCTTTCACGGCAGCCACATATTGGCCTTCCACCATCTTCTTTCCATCGGCATAGAACTGAACGAAATCACCGTCATATGTATTGTCTCTATATGTTCCCTGAATTTTCACAGCACCATCAGAAAAGTATTCTGTAAAAGCTCCTGTTTTCAAACCATCGATATAGGGTGTTTCAGCTGCAACCTTTCCATTTAAGAAATACACTTTCGACACACCGTGAAGCTTCCCAGCCTTGTATGGTTCAACCGAACTCAATATCGTTTGATCGTCGTAATACTTCCATACCCCAACCTTTTGTTGATTGATGTACTTCCCTTCGCCCATAACGGTGCTGTTCTTATGAAAAAATTTGGCATTGGACTCAACTCCGTCTTCGCCCACGTATACAACCTCTGAGCTCTTAGCTCCATCTTCATAGTAATAGAAAAATGTACCTACCGGCTTGTCGTTTTTAAATTGTCCGCGGTATCGTTCTTGACCACTTTCAAAAGACTTTGTCCAAACGCCTTGCTTTCGGCCTTTGTCGTCAGATTGATTAACAGATTCTTGCGATAGCGCACTCGATAAGAGGGCAAATAGTAACAACGTTGTAATTCCAAAGGCTTTCATACCACTCAAAAATATGTTCATTTAACGACCACCGGTCGTATTTATTTGGAAGTTATTACACGTGCAAAGTGAATCAAGGATTCGAAGCACGTATATCCTTCTAGTTGGCCGATGTATGCACACTCCATTCCAACTTTCTCTCCAAACTGCATATCGGTGGGGCTGTCACCAACGATCATAGACTGTGTGAAGTCGATATCTGGAAACATCTCCTTGGCTTCAAACGCCATACCTGCGTTTGGTTTTCGACACGCAGGGTTGTCCGCTGCCAACGCCGGGCAATAAAAAATTTGGTCTATTCTGCCGCCATTTTCAATAATGTCGCCCATCATTCTTTGATGTATATCCTCCAAGTCCTGGTCTGTCATCAATCCTTTCCCAATTCCTTGCTGATTGGTTACCATCACGATGGTATCAAACAATTCAGATAGGATTGGCATTGCGTCTAGCACACCATCTAAAAACTGAAACTCATTCCAACCCTTAACATAATCACCAGGCAACCGCTCATTGATTACTCCATCTCGATCCAAGAAGAGCGTCCAGCCTTTAAAGTTCTCTTTTGTATTCATCATGCTTTGGCATATTTAAAGGACTGAAAGTCTTGTTGAGCACGCTCAAATTCTTCCGGAATTCCAATATCAATAAAATAGCCATCCGATAATTGTGTTCCAATGTCGAGACTTGAAACAAAAGGCTTGAAAAAATCCTCTTCTATTGAAAACTGTGTTTTTTGAACACACGTGGATATCACCTCTTTCTTCAACAGATAAATTCCAGCGTTGATCACGCCCACATCAAGGCCGGCCCTCTTCTCCTGAAAATCTAGCACTCGACCACTGACATCTGTATCCACCGTACCAAATCGATCCGGATTTTTCATTTCACGCAGAACCATCATACCGTCAGCGTGAACATTAGCTGCGTTGAGCAAATGCGTTAGGTCTACATCCAAAAAGCTATCGCCATTGAGGATAAGTGCCTCTTTTGCATCACATTTTTCAAATCCATTCATTATGGCTCCACCTGTGCCCAACGGACTTTCTTCTACTGCATATTTAATTGACATCGAGGAATAAGAATTACCAAAATGACGAGAAACGGATTCTGCCAGATGGCCCGTGGCTAGCACAACCTCCGCAATGCCGTATGCCGACAGATAATCTAAAATGTATTCAAGAAATGGGCGTCCTGCAACAATCGCCATTGGTTTTGGAACATCTGACACCACAGATTGCAGGCGCGTTCCAAACCCACCTGCCAATACAATAGCGGTTTTAACTTTCGGATCCAAAAAGTGTTGCTTCAGTTAATTCACAGATAATATGTCCAGCCAAGATGTGGCATTCTTGAATTCGAGGTGTGTTATTTGAAGGCACATTTATCAGGATGTCGCTGCACCCTTTCATATCACCTCCACCCTCTCCTGTGAATCCAATTGTTACCATGCCACGTTCCTGGGCCGCCTTCATAGCAAGCACCACGTTTTTGGAATTCCCGCTTGTGCTTATCCCAACTAGAACATCTCCTTTTCGGCCTTTTGACTCAATCATGCGTGAGTAGATCACATCATAAGAATAGTCATTAGCAACTGCGGTTAAGTACGATGTATTCACATGCAATGCTTCCGCGAATAGCGCAGGGCGATCAATGTAAAAACGCCCACTCAACTCTGCGGCTATGTGTTGTGCGTCAGCCGCACTTCCACCGTTTCCGCAAAAGAGAACCTTACCATCGTTTTTCAAACACGCTACCCACGCCTCTGAACAATCGTTTAGCGCAGTAATTAAATCTTCTGAATCTAAGAATCGCTTCTTCGTATCTATAGAATCTTGTATAATTGATTTTATACTCATTTTCCTCTCCAGGTTAATAGTCCTTCGTTGCTAAATTGAAATGCTTGGATTTTACCTCCGCGTTCCTGCAAGGCATCGATTACCGCATGACGGCTGTTTCCAGGGCAATAAAAAATCATAAACCCACCGCCGCCGGCTCCTGAAATCTTTCCTCCGCTGGCTCCCGCCTCAATGGCCGCGTTGTAGAAACCATCGATCATGTCGTTGCTAATTGCCTTAGCCATTTGTTTTTTGTTTTCCCAACCAAAGTGTAGAATCTCTCCCATGCGATCCACTTCACCTTTAAGCAAGGCTTCTTTCATCATCACACTCTGCTTTTTCAACTTATGCATTGCTTCTACCGCAGCTCCAGACTTCGCAGCCACACTATCGCGCTGCATAGCTATTATGGAACTTGACTCGCGGCTGGTTTCGGTATAAAAAAGCAATAGATTATGCGACAGCTCGTGTTTAAATCGTTCTCGAATTCTTAGCGGGTTCACCACCACAGAATCATTGGCACGAAATTCAATAAAGTTGAATCCGCCAAAGGTGGCGGCGTACTGGTCCTGCTTTCCGCCTAGCATTTCAAGGTCGATGCGCTCAATTTCATACGCTAGGTGCGCGATGTCATATTCACCAAGCGGAAGGCCGAACCATTCCACATAAGCTCCGAGTATCGCAACCATAAGGGTAGATGACGTACCCAATCCCGAGCCGGTAGGTGCATCGATAAACGTGGTCATTTTAAACGACAACGGCTTTTTCACGAAGTCCTTCACTATTCTATTATACGCTCCAACTTGAAGGTCAAGTCCTCCTCCAGTAGGAAGCTCTAAGGCAGAATCGAAGGAGAGTGTGACATCCTTGTCTGCAGCATGAATGGTGATACGCCCATCGTCCGTTGGTTCGATGCTGGCATATGCATATAGGTTGATGGTAGCATTTAAGATGGCTCCACCAAACTCATCAGAGTAAGGAGAAACATCTGTACCACCTCCGGCAAAGCCGATTCTTAATGGCGCTTTACTGCGATAAATCATGAAGGGCGAATATAATTCTTAACTACTCAACTAAGCTCAGGACATTTTCGAGCATTGTACCCCAAGAATACTCCTTCTGCTTCGCTTTAATGTTTGAGGAAAATCGATCGACATCATCCTCATAAAATTCAAGAATGCTACTGGCAATTGAAGCCGGATCTACCTCACATACATAGCCTACTTCGCCATCGGGTACAATTTCAGGAAGTCCACCGACATTGGTTACGATCATGGGTTTCTCAAAATGATACGCGATTTGAGTGACCCCACTTTGAGTGGCAGTTTTGTATGGCTGCACTACACAATCGGCAGCGTTGAAGTAATGAGCAATCTCGTTGTCGGGAATAAAAGAGGTGAATAAATCAAGCTTATCCTCAATCTTGAGAGATTCAATTAAACTGTGATACTCTTCCTGATTTGAATAATATTCTCCGGCTACAATGAGTCGTATGTCGGAGTCTCTCACCTTAGCCTCGGCCATCGCCTTTAACAAGAGATCCAAACCCTTATAATCTCGAATAAATCCAAAAAACAGAATAAACTTCCCTCCAGGATCCAATCCTAATCGTCGTCTAGCATCCTGTTTAGCTTCAATGGATCCGAAACTATCGTAAACTGGATGAGGGCTGAATTTTCGCGGTTTGAGCATATCAAACTGCTCCAAATCCTGTAATACACTTTTGCTCAGGGTGATAAATCCATCGACGGATTTTACGAAGTAATTACTCAACGAAAAATCAAAGGGACGCTTTTCGTGCGGGATTATATTGTCTAAAATAGACACAACCTTAATGGAGGTATTCTTCTTTGCCCGTCTGAGAACTGTTCCGAAGGCTGGAGCCATGAATGGTATCCAGTATTTAACGATGATTAAGTCTGGACTACTCGTTCTCAGATAATTACCGACCCGAATCCAGGTAAGGGGATTTACCGAGCTAAGCATTCGTTTGATCTTTAAATCTGGTTGAGAACGATCGTCGAATTGAGATTTTCCTGGAAAAAAAATACTGGGATATTGCATAGTGAATGTTACGATCTCCACTTCATGTCCTTGATCCACAAATTCCTTCGCCAAACGCTCATTCATTGCGGTGAGACCGCCTCTGTATGGCCAAGCTGTTCCTAGAATGCAAACTTTCACTAACTATGCTTTCAATTAATCGCCAAATGTAGCTTTGTTGCGCCTATGTCTACGACCGACTTGAAATCGAATACTGAAAATGAGATCAAAAATTGCGAAGTCTGTAGGCGCCCAATAACCAGCAAACGGTTAAGCATAGGATTTCTTGTCAGCGACGCATTAAATAACATTTTCAATCTAGAGCGCGGTTTGCTTTATACATTGATCGAGCTGTTTCGCAACCCGAAAATGGTGATGACCGAATTCATAAGCGGCAATAGACAGCGATTTTATAACCCCTTTCGATTTTTGTTAGTTGCCGCTACAGTTTACGCGCTTGTGACTTCATTTTTCGGACTATCCATACCTGAGTTTATGCAGGCAGGAGGTGGCAGTGAGAACATGATTACCCAGGAATTTCTCGCGGAGTATGCCGATCTGATCATATTGGCAAACGTTCCTTTTGCCGCGTTGGGATCTTGGCTCGCCTTTCGCCCTGCGAAGCTCAATTACTCAGAACACTTAGTAGTGAATGCCTATGCATACTCGCTCATGACGATCGTAAACATCCCAATCGATATTATTTTCGCTACGCTTCTTCCCGCCCTTGAAGACTATTGGAAAATTGCATCGTCAGGATTGATCCTTGTTGTGATCTATATATATGTACGGTCGCTGTCGGAATCTGTATTCAAAGGCATTCTTCGATCCATGCTTGCGTTCTTCTATGTTATTATGATTGCTGCCGTTTTTATGGTACCTATCGGTTTTTTACTAACCAAATTCTACAGCTAATGTTTTTCATTCTATCTAAGATTCTTTCATTGTTCTTTATGCCAATCACATGGATTGTGCTATTGGCAGGTCTGAGCTTTATTTGGAAACGTCGTTCCAAACCATTGCGTGCACTTTCTTTTGCGCTGTTACTCGTTTTCACGAATCCAATTTTAATGGATGCGGTGAACAATAGCTGGGAAGTCCCGATCATAGTTGATGACGATTTGGAGAATCACAAATTGGCTATTGTCTTGGGTGGATATGCGTCCTATGACACCAACGCAGAGCGTATTTCGTTCCGATTCGGAAGCGATCGGTTTAATCAAGGCTTGCGCTTATTGCAGACCAAAAAAGTAGATCGCCTGATGATATGTGGCGGATCTGGTTTTGTAACGGCTCCTGAGTTAAAGGAAGGCCTATTCGTAGCTGAATACTTGGATGAAATTGGAATACCAAAACGAAAAATAATCCTTGAAACAGACTCGCGAAACACGCACAAAAACGCAGTGAACGCCCGTGTCATGCTGGAAGAGCTTAAATTGACTGAACAGCCAATAGTACTCATCACTTCCGGATTTCACATGCCGCGCGCAGTGGCCTGCTTTGAGAAACAAGGCGTTCAGGTCGTACCATTTAGCACTGAACCCATGTCAAAACCTCTTCGGTTTTCGGCGGATGCGTTAATTCCGAATCCAATGGTACTTGCGTATTGGAATGTATTGTTTCACGAATGGGTTGGATTTGCTAGCTATTGGATCATGGGATATGTGTAGGTGCAACCGCATAAAAATCATTTTTCTCGCACTTCTATTTATTGCGATAACCATCGATCTGTTTTCTCAGTTCAAGGCAGATCAGATGAGATACCAGCGCGTGCGCACCGCGTATACCGAGTATGAAAAAGAGGTTTCGGAAATATTAGCAAACAAGGGATTAGAGCGTGAATCAGTGCGCGTATATATCAGATCTTTTAAAGATGAAGGTCTGATGGAGTTTTGGGCCAAGGATAAAAACCACGAAACATATCAGCTCATCTATACATTCAATATCTGCCAGAAATCTGGCGCTATCGGTCCGAAGCGAAAACAGGGCGATTATCAAGTTCCTGAAGGATATTACCATATCGATCGTTTCAACCCATCGAGCAGTTACTACCTTTCTCTGGGATTGAATTATCCGAACAAATCGGATCGTGTGTTTAGCGACAAGGCCCGACCCGGCGGGGATATTTTCATTCACGGCGAATGCGTAACGATTGGATGTATGCCAATGACAAATCCGCTCATTAAGCAGATCTATCTGCTATGCATTGAAGCACGTGAAGCGGGTCAGCAGAGCATTCCAGTAACCGTCTTTCCTATGAAGATGAACAATACCAATTATCAGGCGCTATTATCCAGTAGCACGCACTCGGAAAATGATAAAAACTTGTGGCGAGACTTGAAACTCGGCTACGACTTATTTAACACCCATAAACAGCTTCCGAGCATTGGCTTTTTAGATAATGGTCGTCATGCCGTAAGCAAGTAAATTCTAAAGTTTCGCGATAGATTCCTTTATGGACGCAATCCGTGATTCGGCATCTGACATCTTCTTGCGTTCGGATTCCACCACGGCGGGTGGTGCATTCGAAACAAAGCGCTCATTTGATAGCTTTTTTGAGACGGAATTCCAGAATCCCTCTTGATATTTCAGCTCCTCTTCAAGCTTGGCCTTCTCTTGAGCTGTATCTACCACCCCATCTAACGGAACCGAAAACTCCTGTACACCAATGATAAATGAAGCCGACGGCCCCTCAACCATCCCATCATATCGCATGGAGACATTGGCAAGTTTCTTAATAATCGCCTCATAAATTGCGTACTCACCTCTTGGTCCTTTTTGGACCAACACTAAACTTTCCTTTGGACTCAACCCTTTTGACGCACGCATAGAACGTACTTCTGACACAATTGATTTTGCTGTTTCGAAGCATTCAATCTTCTTGGCATCAAACTCTTTTGTTTCAGGCCATTGAGAAACAATGGCACAATCCATATCGGATCTATCGGAAATCGCATGCCAGACCTCTTCCGTAATGAATGGCATCATAGGATGAAGAAGCGTCATGATCTTTCCAAAAATCTCTAGGGTATCCTGATACGTTTTCTGGTCAATTGCGTCTCCATAGTTCGGCTTTATTGCTTCCAAATACCACGAACAGAATCCATCCCAAATCAGCTTATACATGGTAAGTGCGGCATCATTGAGGCGATACTTATTATAGAGATCATTGATCTCCGCTATATCTGCATTGATTCGCTCATGCATCCATTCCACAGCAAGGATACTTGCTTCTGGCTGAGGCTTTTCTTCCACTTCCCAACCTTTTATTAAGCGCAACGCATTCCATATTTTATTCGTGAAGTTTCTGCCTTGTTCACAGATGCTATCATCAAATGGAATATCATTTCCAGCGGGTGCAGTCATAAGCAACCCGAGCCGAACGCCATCAGCGCTGTACTTCTCAATCAGCTCAATTGGGTCAGGAGAGTTGCCTAAAGATTTAGACATCTTTCGCCCTAGTTTATCTCGAATTATTCCAGTGAAATAGACATTTTCGAACGGACGTTTGCCTTCAAACTCGTAGCCAGCCATGATCATCCGAGCAACCCAGAAGAATATAATATCTGGCCCCGTAACGAGGTCGTTTGTCGGATAATAATAATCGAGTTCGTCGCGCTTATAAAAACCGTCAAAAACGCTTATCGGCCAGAGCCAAGAGCTGAACCATGTATCCATGACATCCTCATCCTGACGTAGATCTGAAGACTCCAAGCTTTTACCAGTCTGCGTTCGAGCTTTCTCAAGTGCTTCTTCAGCCGTTTTAGCAACAACAAAATCGCCCTCTTCTTCCCCATAATACCATGCGGGAATTCGATGCCCCCACCATAGTTGACGGCTGATACACCAATCCTTGATGTTCGTCATCCAATGCTTATAGGTGTTGTTGAATTTCGCGGGGTGAAACTTAACCTCACCTGATTCAACAGCCTCTAATGCAGGCTTAGCCAGTGGCTCCATTTTAACGAACCATTGTTTCGACAACCTTGGCTCTATGATCGAGTTGGTACGCTCACTGCGCCCAACCTTGTTCTCATAATCTTCAATTTTGACCAAAGCACCGCACGATTCAAGCATTGGAATGATCTGCTTTCTTGCATCGAATCGATCAACGCCAATAAGCACTTCTGCTTGGTCGCTCATCGTTCCGTTTGGATTTAGGATATCAATGGATTCCAAATTATGCTTCTGGCCCAAGTCGTAGTCATTGGTATCGTGGGCAGGAGTTACCTTAAGGCATCCCGTGCCAAAGTCCATGCTTACATATTCATCCAAGATGATCGGTACTTCTCGATTAACGATTGGCACAATAGCCTTTTTCCCATGTAGATGAGCATATCTTTCATCGTCTGGGTGGATACAGATGGCTGTATCTCCTACAATGGTTTCGGGTCGTGTTGTGGCAATGGTTACAAACTCATCTGAATCTTGTATCTGATACCGGACACTGTACAGTTTGCCTTGTTCTTCTGTATGAATCACCTCCTCATCAGAGACGGCTGTGAGCGCAGAACAATCCCAATTCACCATTCGATAACCTCTATAGACAAGGCCTTTATTGTAAAGATGAATGAATGTATCAACGACACTTTCATAGTACTTCTCGTCCATTGTGAATCGAGTGCGATCCCAATCACAGCTTGCACCTAGTTTCTTTAATTGTTCAAGGATAACGCCACCGAACTCTTCTTTCCAATCCCATGCATGTTCTAAAAACGCTTCGCGGCCTATGTCAGATTTCTTGATCCCTTTTTCCCGCAATCGCTTCACCACTTTAGCTTCTGTTGCGATGGAAGCATGATCCATTCCAGGAACCCAGCATGCATTTTTACCTTGCAAACGAGCTCTTCGAACGAGGATGTCCTGAATGGTATTATTCAACATATGCCCCATGTGGAGCACTCCGGTAACGTTTGGTGGAGGAATAACAACCGTGAATGGTTCCTTATCACTGTCAGGCTCGGATCGGAAAAACCCCATGTCCATCCAGTGGTTATACCATCGTTGCTCTACTTCTGCGGGATCATACCTTTTTGACAATTCCTTCATTTCACCATCACTTTTTGAATCGACAAAGGTAAATTCCTATTCCGCTTATCGCATCGAATTTTAGGCACGATAAATGAATATATTGCCTTCAACAAATCACATCGAAATGTGATGGGCCGAATTCTTAATGTTGTGTTAAACGATGGATCGACTCATTTTCAGCCCTTACATTTGGTGTAGTTAAAAAGCAAAACCATGAAGAAATTACTATTAGCACTCGGCACGATCATGATGTTCTCTGCTGGATCAATTGCGCAAGAGGCGCCAATTGGAGGAGCAGAAATTGAATTTGAAAAAGAAGTCCACGACTTCGGCAAGATGAAACAACACGGAGACGCCAGTACGGTGTTCGCCTTTAAGAACACAGGAACCGAGCCTTTGATTATTTCAAACGCCAAGGGATCTTGTGGATGTACAGTACCAACTTGGCCAAGAGAGCCTATCGCTCCAGGAGAGTCAGGTGAGATCAAAGTGAAGTATGATAGCAAGCGTGTTGGTCCAATCAACAAGTCTGTAACGATTACATCGAATGCGGGAAACTCTAAATCAAAAGTGATTCGTATCAAAGGAAATATTGAGGCTGCACCGAAGACAGATGGTTCAGCTATGCCAGCAAAGGAGCCAACTATGGCACCTTCGGCAAACTAATCTTTCGAGAATTTCAATCGGACCCTGATTTCATTCATTTGAAATCAGGGTTTTTTTATGCTCTTAACTCTGCGGAATATATATTTGGTACCTATATCAGGCCCGAAAATCTCCCAGTATGCCATTCATTTCAAATAAAGGCTTTGCGATGCCAGAATCGCCGATCCGGAAACTAGTTCCTTACGCCGAGTCGGCGACTGCAGCGGGCATTGAAGTCATTCATTTAAACATTGGACAACCCGACATTGAAACACCAGAGGTGGCATTGAATGCGATCAAGAATTTTGATCAAAAAGTAATTGAGTACAGCCACAGTGCCGGCTTTTTATCCTATCGAAAAGGCCTAGCCAATTACTATCGAAACAACGACATCAATGTAGATCACAACGACATCATCGTAACAAACGGTGGCTCTGAAGCCATCATATTTGCAATGATGACGTGTTTCAATCCGGAAGATGAAGTCATCGTACCAGAGCCTTTTTATGCCAATTACAATGGCTTTGCATTAGAAGCAGGCGTGATCCTAAGGCCTATTACTACGTATTTACGAGACAGTTACGCCCTTCCTCCGATCGAAAAGTTTGGCGAGTTGATTAATAATCGCACACGCGGAATTATTATTTGTAATCCTGGAAATCCTACGGGGTACCTCTACACCAAGGAGGAGCTAGACACTCTTCGGAAAATTGTTCTGGACAACGACCTGTTTTTATTAGCCGATGAAGTCTATCGAGAGTTCTGCTACGACGACCGCAGCCATCACTCCATACTAAGCCTTGATGGAATGGAAAATCACGCCATAATTGTGGATTCTGTTTCCAAACGATATAGTATGTGTGGAGCGCGTGTTGGAGCGTTGGTATCAAAAAATAAAGACGTAATGGCGGCCGCAATGAAGTTTGCTCAAGCTCGGTTAAGTCCTCCTACTTTGGGACAAGTTGCAGGAGAAGCTGCATTGAATACTCCCGAAACGTACTTCGAAGATGTGAAGGAAGAGTACTTGGAACGACGCGACATTTTAGTAGACGGTTTAAATTCTATTGACGGTGTCACATGTCCTAAGCCGGGTGGAGCATTTTATGCAATGGCGGAGCTGCCGGTTGAGAGCGCTGATAATTTTTGTCAATGGATTTTGAATGACTATTCATACCAAGGGTCAACAGTAATGATGGCGCCTGGCGAGGGTTTTTACGCTTCTCCAGAATTGGGCAAAAACGAAGTTAGGCTGGCCTATGTGCTTGAGAAGCATAAGCTATCAAAAGCAGTGGAGGTATTAAGAAATGCTCTTCCAGAGTACACCAAGGTTATGGCGGCCAGAGCATCCGAGGCTATCAACGTCTAGAAAGGCGCAGGCGTGTATATTGATTGGCGTTAAAACGGTCAGCTATATAACCGTGATTCACTAAATACTTTCCCTATATCGCTTTTCCCCAACCAATTGCTCAACCCATCTTAATGTCAGTGCTTTTACTACGAGTTCGACTGTGCTGGAAACTTGCGATTTTTCAAATATCCTCGATAGATGATACTTAATAGTTGCTGGAGACAAACAAAGTTTTTCAGCAATACTCTTCTTAGAGACACCTCGACAAATCATACACAGAACCTCTCTTTCACGATCATTGAATTCAGGAAAACTAAATTCATCATCAACCTTCCATGTACTTTCCATCACCTCCTTGGTAACGATATCAGTATATGCGAAACCAATTCTATGAACCTCGCAAATCAATTTGACCAAGTTTCGTGGCAAAATCGAGTTGGTTACAAAGTATGTACTGACCCCATGCCTCAAAATTGGCTTAACTAAAGGTCCAGGATTAATTTCGCCACATAAGATAACACGCACGTTGC
The DNA here is from genome assembly GCA_002336485.1 of Flavobacteriales bacterium UBA1993. Taxonomy (GTDB): domain Bacteria; phylum Bacteroidota; class Bacteroidia; order Flavobacteriales_G; family Salibacteraceae; genus SHAN690. The sequence continues at coordinate 5,829 of DDCZ01000057.1, read as the reverse complement.
TATAGTGCGAAAAAACATAGCGAGACAGCCTTAGAGCGTCAATATCAATACTGTTTATGTTGGCCAGAATAACGTCTACTTGAATTGCCTTAAGCGCTCGAATCAATTCAAGACCACTCATTGAGCTTGTTGACAATTCTACTTCTGGAGAAGATTCAAGGATTCTTGTAAGACCATGAAGCAAGACCTGATTTGGCTCTAACAATGCAACTTTAACTTTTTTCATTTTTTGGGAATCATTCTAAAAGTATTCTATCACAGATAATAAACTGACACCGATTGGTGAGTAACCGGTTTTAATCAATGAACGGTCTGTTTGAGTTTCTAAACGACATTATTTAACTTTTCGTCTACCCCTAAATTTATTATTAATTATCGCCAATACAACTAGCCAATAGTCTAGTTCCAATCAAGACCCCATTTGAATGAAGCAAACACTAATAATTATAAATAACTTACAATCAACATATTGACTTCAAACCCCGATCCATTCATTGCGATAATTCAAAAGGAGAAAAAAAAAGAACTGTTCAATCGGATAGGTAGACTCCGCATCACGTTTGAAATATTTGAATCAAGTTAACATGATATGAAACCACACTTGAGTCACTCTAGACTAAAAGCATTCTCTCTCACAGAATTACTAGTTGTACTTGTTATAATGGGAATACTTGTGCTCATAGCACTTCCGAATTTTTTACCCAAAATAGCGGAAGCCAAAGCCCAAGAGGCAAAGCTTCAATTGCAACATCTATATACATTGGAGAAATCTCATTTCTATATGTACTCAAAATACTCCATGGACTTTGAAGGAGTTGGATGTGAGGATGTAAAGGTCACGGTTACCGGCTCTATCAGCACAGCGACCTACTTTTTCCAATGGATGCGGCAGGTTGGCAGCATTTGGGTATTGGAATATCAATCGTTATCGTGGCTTATAATTATTTGCAAAAAGACGCTATGCAGCTAATAAACAGCAATGAACAACAGGTTCAAAACGAATTAACCCTAGCTCAATTTGAATACGATTTAGCTCTTTCGGACTATGCAATGTATAATGGGAATGAATTGGAATTGTCTGGCAATAGGGAAACCATTCGCTATGAAACTGATCCGCTGACAAGAGTCAACGAAACAAATAACGTCGATGGAATTAAGAGCACCATATACGTTTCCCAAGTTGAATCAGGCGACGATGACCTTGTAGATAAAATAACGATTGTTTCCAACCATAGTAGCGGGATGCATGAAAGAGACATCTCAATTGCTTATCCATATTTCACACTCCGAAAACAACTCCCTTAAATGAAGGCATCTGATCTATACATTCGTGAGAGTATCTCAGAACCAGAAGGCGAATCAAGTAAGAAAAAGCCATCGGGAAGCCTCTTTTCAGATTCTGAACTTAACCATAAACAGAAAGCAATGTTTTACTCTGAATTGCACTTAATGTTAAGCGCTGGGATCGAGTTGGCTAACGCCTTGGAAATGCAGGTCAGAGAATCAAAGGGAAAGGTCAAGCAAATTCTTGATGGTATCTTAATAAAGCTAGTAAATGGGTCTTCTTTTTCTGAAAGCCTCGGCTTAGTGGGTTCTTTTACGGACTATGAATTCTACAGCATAAAAATAGGCGAGGAAACCGGCATGCTCACTACCGTGATCGAGGAGTTGAAAACACATTACGAAAACAAAATCAAGCAACGGAGATTAATCATGAGCGCCATTTCGTACCCAATTCTTGTCTTTGTAACATCGATTGGCGCCGTGGCATTTATGCTCCAAGTGGTCGTACCAATGTTTGAAAATGTCTTTGCCCGATTCGGGAATGACTTACCTGCACTGACAAAAACTATCATTTCATTGGCCGATCTTTTCGAAAACTACTTCTTGCTAATCGTTTTGATCTGCAGTAGCCTCATCGCCATTTTTTGGATGAATCGGAAAAGATCCAGCGTGCGTAGTTTCTTGAGCCGTCTTCTTTTGGCCTTGCCTTTTTTTGGTGAGGTGGTTCGCGCAGCTCAACTAGCGAAAATGTGTTCGGCAATGAAGCTACTTCTTCGTGCCAAAAACCCTCTTGTTTCGTCCTTATCACTGGTAAAAAACATGATCGGGTTCTATCCAATCGAGGAAAGTTTGGAGCAAATCGTGACGGATGTTACGGCTGGTGAAACATTGCACAAGTCCATGGCAAAACATCCAATTTACCCAAGAAAAATGATTGCACTTATTGAGATGTCTGAGGAGGTAAATAAACTAGAGCTGATCTTTGAAAAAATCTCAGATCAGTACAATAACGAGGTCAGCCATAAATCGGCCATCGCGGGAAATGTATTGGAACCCCTTATGATCATTTTTGTCGGAAGTATCGTGGCTCTTATTTTGGTCGCAATGTACCTCCCCCTCTTTGAGCTTACCTCGACCATTGGATAAGCTGTCCACTGGTCTAATTCATTCAGTGTCAGAATGGAACCTGACTTTCAATAGTCATTTCATGGCCAGAAAGTGGATGAACAAACGTTATTTGATCTGCATGTAAATGCAGGCGAGCACCCTGTTTACCATATAATTCATCTCCAACAATTGGCGCGCTTAACCCTAAATGATGTGCGGCGTGCATTCTTAGTTGGTGCGTACGGCCGGTAATTGGGGAAAACCGAACCCGCGTACCGTGCTTCTCAGTCCCGACCAATTCCCAGTATGTTGTGGATGGTTTTCCATGTTCAAAACATACTAGCTGCCGGGGTCTGTCGTGAAAGTCTACCCGAAGGGGCAAATCGACCGTCCCGTTATCCTTGAATAATTCTCCATCCAGCAGCGCCGTGTATCGTTTACGCACCGTTCTGTTTTCAAATTGTTGCTGTAAAGCTTTATGGACTTCTTTGGTTTTCGCGATTAGTAAAATACCTGAAGTGCTCATGTCTAATCGATGCACTACTAATGGCCCTGAGGCTTCGGGATATTTCCTTCCGATTCGGGTTAACACCGAATCCTCAATTTCTTTCCCAGGGATTGTAAGCAGATTCTGCGGCTTATTTATTACTAGTAAATGGGCATCCTCAAAAAGGATTTCAATTTCTTTTTCCTCCGCAAGTTTCGAAAAGATGGGATTTGGATCAACCATCAAACCTTGTAACATATGATTAAGAATCGGCTCACACTTACCCCGGCATGCTGGATAAAACTGACCCTGTTTTCTCACTTCCGATTTATCGGATGCGCCCCACCAAAATTCAGCCATGGCAATTGGTTTAAGTTGATTCAAATATGCATACTGAAGCAACTTTGGAGCAGCGCATTCGCCTGCGCCAGTTGGCGGAACGCGCTTATGGGCAACCTCAAAAATATCAAGCACATTTTCCTCTTTCCCATTTGCGTTGAGAAATTTATAGCAATCAAAAAGCTCCTTCTGAAGCGCACCTGAGCGCGACTTCCGTTCTTCCTTTAAGCGGTTCAAACTATCCACAAACAGGGCATGCTTCGACTCCAATTCATTGATTTCCAATCTCCATTTTTTGGCCGAGCGCTTGTAATTAAACTGATCGTCTAAACTTTCCTTCACCAAGTTTGCCTCTAGAACTTCAATTTCTGGGAGACTCAATGTCTGCGCGGCCTCTGTTCTCTTCAGTTTTCGATCTAATTTTCGTTTCTTAACCTCTTTACGCAGCTGGGTCAATTCGGATTCTGAGACGCGTTTCGCTTCGGCTAACCGCCTTGTCGTATTTATGTATTCTGCGGCTCCTAAGAGATGATCAATTCGATTATTCAATTCACTAATAACCGCCTCTTCGCGTTTGAAGAATCCATCCTTATCGAGCATGTTGAATACTGGAGGAACGAATGGATGGTGAAGATTCTCATCGGCCACTTTTCCAGAAAACGCGGCTAAGAACCCGAGGTTTCCTTGGTTGGTTTGAACCACAAGAACTCCGAACATTTTGCCAATAGCAGTATCTGAATCAGGAGTTTCCACACCGAAATCATGCTTCCAATCCATAGACACAATCACCTCTTGCAATTGGGCAGATGCCAGCAAACAAAGTGGATGTGGAGTATAATAAAAGGGAAAGGTGAATCGATCGGGAAGGTCAATACCCGAAACGTCTTTAGCAAAAGGAATGAAGCAGGGATTTTGGTCCGACATCTTACTGCAAAAGAACTAAGAACTTTGCGACTTCACTCGGAGTCGCCAGACTACTCTCCCACCTTGGATTTCTCTCTCTCAATAAAGTCAAGCGCTGCGTTTATGAATGGATCATTGTTCTTTGAATATTCGAATCTCGGATCAACAAGAATATCCGGTATCAGCCCAGACGAACCCATCTCCAGATCTACGTTGTTGGAGTAGTAAACAGGATTAATCACCATTTGGAATTTACTCTTCGGGAGTTTCAGCGCCAGTTGCCCTGTGTTTCCATGTTTGTAACTACCGCCCGTTTCCTCACCGATAATGATGGCGCCGGCTTTATCCTTTAAGTTGGCAGCTACGTTTGATCCTGAAGAAAATGTCATTCCATCTACCAATACGACAAGCCTCTTTTGGCATTGCTCCACTTGGGGTCGATTTAGAATTTGATAAAAGTGGCCTACACTATCAGCTGAAAGTTGAGAAGCGTCTTGAAGCATGGATGAAAGTCTGACTTTCAAGTAACTCTTACTCCATCGTTTATAATGTTGACGATATGCCGGTTTCTCGGTATTCCCAATCTCCATGTAGGCGATGTGATCTTGTTCAGCAATGAAGTATCCCATTAAATAAGTTTGGATGACACCGCCCAAGTTCCCTCGAAGATCCAAGATAAGGAACTCTGATTCGTCCTTGTTTATCCGCCTCATGTTCGCGTCGATATAACCATGATATTTCGCCCCTTTTGCATATTTAAAAGAAGGCAAAAACCATGTTTGCACTGGAGACGAGCGGTCTGTCACGAGCTTTCCAAAGCTTTTAGAAGATCCTCCATATGTTATAAATGGACTCTTTTTATATGATCGATTAAAAGCCTTGATGTCGGTCTCAACAGAGGCAACATTGACCTCAATTTCCTCGTTCTGATCATCCAAGGCTTTAATCAGGAATGAATCTTGTTCGCCGAATGCCACGAAGTAAAAAAAGTTGAAGGACTCGGATAAATAATGCTGCTTCAATGTGATATTATCTCCGTCAGAAGATGTCAGCTCATACATTTTCGTGAGGATGTCCTTTGCTGATTTTGAGTTGATTGAAACAATCTCATTTCCCTTTATTATTCGAGGATCTTTTCCGACTTCAGTGATTGCATACATGCGCTCCCCAACAATTTTAACTTGAAGTGGGAGCGTCCTTGAAAAAATGAGGTAGTCCCGGATCAACCTACCATTCATGAAAATTTGGGTGTGTCCACACTTTACTTGGGCAGTCAGAAAAGCGAATGCTGTGAAAAGTTCGCGTGCGGTTTGTGGTGTTTGTAAATCAGTCGCAACTGAATCAAATGCCGCCCTCAATTTAGATCTACTTGTATATAAGAACGGCTTGCCTGTAACATCAAAAAGTGCTTCTCTCAGCACATCCAGATCCTTTAATTGTTGTTTGACACGGTAATGTCTTGTTTGCGCATCAGCAATAAGCGGAAGAGTTATTACGCAAAGGATTAAGAACAGACGCATCGTTAATAATATGGATAATTGACTTGATTTCTAACGCTTATACCACATTATGCTCACGTGCCCAATTAGCGAGCCCGGCAAGCGTTAACTGTCCTGTTTTCTTCATGATGGATTTGCGATGATTGTTCACTGTGTGAAACGAAATATTCAATTTGCTGGCAATTTCATGCGAACTCATTTCTCTACAAA
>DDCZ01000026.1 GCA_002336485.1 Flavobacteriales bacterium UBA1993 | reverse complement strand
CGTCCGTTTACAACACGATCGCAGAGCAGTTTAGTCATTGTGCCAACGCCACAGCCAATTTCGAGGACATTCTGATCATCTTGTAGACCGAATCGAACTAACCATTGATCGATGCTCCAGTGTCGTCGATTGATTCCTGCAGATTGTTGACGATCCGAATACCCGTCATAAAACTCAGCTACTTTACTCATTTTTTAATTGGTGATAATCCGATGGTGTGAAAATGAAAAGGTTATTAATTCGAAGGTTCAATTTCCAACGAGTAATAAAGACTAGATAAGCGAAGATAGTGAGATAGGCGGCATTCGAGGCCCAAGCCGCTCCTGAAATACCATAGGATGGAATCAGGAGGAAATCAAAAATCACCGTAAAAATGAGCCCAATTGCCGTTGCTTGCAAGTTGTATTTGATGTTGTCCGTCACAAAGTTGAACACCCCAAATACCTTGGAGTTGCACGCAAAGAAATTACCGATCAACAGGATTCTAAATGGAATAATAGAAGCGTAAAACTCCTGACCATATAGCAACGGGATGACTAACTCAGCCAGCAACCAAGCCCCGAGGCTTACGATTAGAATTACGCTGGCGTTGAGTCGTTGATAAATCCCAAAGATTATCTGGCGGGATTTTTCTGCGTTTGGGTCACTCAAATACGGTTTCAAAATTCCTGCTATTGGATCTGAAATGAGCCAAAGCATCTGAGTCAAATTCACCGCCAAAATGTAAAAACCGACCTGGTCAATTGTAGTATAGGCCTCAACGATGTATATGTCTAACCGGTAATTTAAAAAGTTCAACAGGTTAGAGAAGTAACCTATTAATGAGAAGGAAAGAAGCAGGTTGAACTGCTGTTTTAAAACGCCCTTCATGATCGGAGGTTGTCCAAATTCGATCGCATAAGACACCAGCCAATACATAGTCTGGATGACAATCAAAGCGATGGAAACAAGAATAACGGCTTCTAAACCTACCGAAGTGCTCAGATGGTAGATATACAATCCGCCGAATAATGCAAGATTCGAAAAGGCCTTTAATAGCAACGATCGATTGGTGTATCTGAATTTTTTACTGCCTTGAAAAATGGCGTTGACAATGCTGTTGACATAATTCAGCGCAAAACCTCCGATGATGTAAGCATAAATGAGAACCACCGATTGATCTGTAGGCAGCAGTCCTTCAGCATTGCCGCTGAGATACATTGACGCAAGGAATAGCGTCAACAAAACACTGTTGGCTAAGAGGTGGTATATACCTAACCCTAAAATCTCTGGGGCTGTGGTTTTTTTACTTGCAATAAAGTATCCGGTGGCCATATTCACTCCCAGACTTAGCAATAGCCCTAGGAATAAAATGTCGTAGGTAATTATCCCAAAGACACCTTTTCCTTCGGGCCCAAGAATGCGGGTAGAAAGCACACTCACCACAAGCCCTGAAAACACCTGCGGCAACTGCGAAAGCAGGTTGTAGAATATGTTTTTTGTGATTGGCAACGCCTTAGAACTTTATCACTTTAAAGCCTTCGGAAACGTCGTCTGTGTGTACGTTGATCAGATAAATTCCAGTGGACAATGTTGATATATCGATTGTCATAGTATCATAGGTGTCTGTTACAGCAGTTTCCTCCTGCATTAGCATCAACTCACCTTTCGAATTGTACGCCTCAAACGATACATGATTCTTTTGCTTCGGACTAACGATTGCAAAGGTTATCGCAGAGTTTGACGGATTTGGATATGGTTTGGAAATGATGCTTTTGGAATTGTCCGATATGCATAGTTCATTGTTTGAAGGATCGACATCAAGGAACTCTTGATCGAAATTTAAATCAATACATGAGATGTCAAATTCCTTTCCTCCTAGGTCCAGCAACCCGTTGAGCTTTATTTCATAAAACTTGGAAGGTTCTATGGTGCGATTGGCAAATTCGTTGAAAGTGCCCTGCTGGTTCAACGAAACACGCATTTGTAGGTCTTCGATGGCCACATTCCCAAGGTTTACTACGGTAGCTACAAACGCCATTTGATCTTCATTTATCAAGGTTGCTTCCAAAGACTGAATAGCAAGATCAATTTCTACTTCGGCAATATTTATTGTTTTGTCGAGACGCGCCACACAACCGTCATCTCGCGTCGCCACGAACGAAACTTCATACAATGCGTTTGTGTCAAACGTGAATGAATTTACGGTTAACGTATCCTTGGCATTAACTATCCAAAAATACTCGACGCTATCTATTGATGCGTTGTTTAAGGACACCTCCAGCGGCGCTTGTCCGTATGATGGCTCTAGATTGAACTCCAGGTCTGGCTTGGGAAGTATGGTGATAATTTGATTTATGCTGGCCCGGCACTTATTGGCAGTTTCTATCTGATATCGAACCAATGTTTCTCCTTCGTCTTCGAAGAAAATGGATGGCGAAAAGGCGTCATTCGATTCAAGCCCAATAAAGTCCCATTTGGCGGAAACAATGCTGTCTTCTTCAAGAGATGTGTTGTCCCGAAAATTCACCCACGATCCTTGACATATTGGATCATTCAGAAATTGAGGAATTGGCCGCGGATTCACTACGACGATGAATGAGTCGTAATCAAAGCATTGATTCAATTCATTGGTAATCAGGTGGGTGCCAATATATGTCCCACTGTCGTTGTATATGTGGAATGGATCGTCGTTGGCACTGTTGAGTCCGTCTCCAAAACTCCAACCGTATTGATAGTTTGACCCGCTGTAATTATTCATGAAAAATGTGGTGTCGCCCGCACAAGCAACGTTGTATTCCAAGGTGCTCACAGGAGACTCGCCAACGCTTATGAGTAGGGTGTCTGATACCGTGCATCCGGCCTCGCTTTCAACCAGTAATCCAACTTGATAAATGCCTGAATGGGCGAGGGTCGGGGAAAAGGGAAGGCCAGTGCCTGTGTTTGCGATTTGGGTGCCGTCAACAACAAACCAATCGATCGTAGAAAGCGAATCTAGATAGGATGTGCTTATAGAGGCGTCGTAGCCAAGCTCAAGATTCGTGCACAGCAGATTCCCAAGATCTACAATCTGAGCCGTTGGTGCGGATAGAATTTGCAACGTTGAGTCAATCGACTGAATGCAACCCAAAGCCGAGGTAACTTCAAATCGGATTAGATGCGAGGTGCTGTCTCCAAAACTGTATTGAGCAGAATCGGCTGTGGACACGCTTTGAGTTTCGATAACCCAATTCCAATTCGTAACACTGTCAGAGGCTGGGGTAGTGGTGGCGCTTTGAAATATTGTGTTCTGGTTCATGCAAGTGGCCGAAGCACTAAACCCAACAACCGGGGATTCTAATACAGTCACGTCTAGTGAATCGACTTGGCTACATTTTGTGCCTGAATAGGCCCGGAGCTTCGTTTCAAAGACGCCAATTGCTGCGTAGGACTTGATTGGATTTTGAACGAGGCTAGAGTCTCCATCTCCAAAGGACCATTCCCAAGCGATAATGCTGCCTTGAGAAACAGTTGAACTATCCAAAAAATGGAGGTCAGAATATGAACAAATTGACGACTCCGAAATTCCAAATTGAACTGCAGGTGGCACACTCACGGTCACCAAAACTTCCGTTGAATCTAGACATCCATTTGAGCCGGTAACGCGCAGTTTTGAGTTGTATCCGCCGATAGCAGAGTAGAGGTGCGATGGATTTGTAGCGGTGGAAAGAGGTCCCTCTCCTAAATTCCAGACGTAAGACATCGTACCCGCGCCAAAGGTCGATTGATTTTGAAATAGAGTCGTGTCCCCCAAACATGTTGTGCTTAGATCGAAATTGGAAGCAGGAGCTAATTTTATAAAAACGTCTTCGTCCAATGTGTCAAGACATCCAGCCCCACTTTCAACTATCAAACTCAGCGTAGTTTGTCCAGAGGAGTCAAACATAATTGCAGGTGACTGACCCGTTGCGGTGTCCGATTCGAATGTCCAAGTCCAGCTTGAAAGAGTATCCTGAAATGCTGCGGAAGACTCGGAAATATCGGCCATCGCAAATTGGCATGTGGAGTCAATTGTAAAAAGCGCAACAGGCGCTTTGTAAACATAAAGTGTGGAATCGAGGATAGAGTTGCAGCCATTTTCTGTAGTAGCGGTAAATTGAATATTCCATAGGCCAGAATCTGGAAATAAATAGCTCGGATCTTGAAGAATTGAAGTATCGCCCGTGCCGAAGTCCCAGTGACATGTGTCAATCGAGTCGGTCGAAGTGCTTATGTCTGTGAATTGGCTTTCATGATTATCACAGAGTTGCGTGAGATTGAAATCAACATCAGGAGAAGCAAAGACCTCGATGGAGTCTACCCCAAAAAAGGTGTTTCCCGCACTATTAACACCAATGAAACTCAGATGTGTGGTGCCGATGTTTGATGCTACAAATGAAAACTGAGATGTGTCTCCCCAAGCAGCTGCGGCGGTATCCGAATAATCAAGTCTAATAATGCGGTCTTGGTTGTTTTGGGCGTTGGTAACAAATGCATACCATTTAGACCCGTCGTTAATCACATCAATAGATTGCGCTTGAGTTCCATTTGTGAGACCGCCAAAGTTCGTGTAGTCCGTTTTTGCTGGCACCGAACTCAAGTTGCTGCCAAATTCATAAAATGAAATGCCTGTCCCGGCATTTGATTTAACAAACCCATAGAAGTTGCCGTTTTCTTCCGTGATTTCTATGGACTTCGGGTTCGAAATTGATCCGTTGGTAAAGAGTGCGGTGCCCGTGGCGGAGCCATTAAAGTACGCTCCGAAATTGACACGTACAATATTATCTGTGGTAGGACTCGCGGCAAAGACGAACCAATCGTCGCAATACTTTTTTACCTCCAAACAAGCACTGTTATTCAGGTAAGAGCTGTCTTCGAGAATGCTTTCATTGTATCCAGATATTGGAGCGTTACTTATGGAGTTTCCGAAACGGACAATAGAAATATTGTCTGAGCTTCTATTGATAACAACGGCGAACACACTGTCGTTTTGCTCTACAATTACCAAGTCCTTAGGGTCTGCGAACAACCCAAAAGGGTTGACATATGCGTTTGTTGTAAGGTTGTTGTTGGTCAACGAGTTTCCAAATTGATGCACCAACAATCGTTCTTGATCGGTTACCTGAAGGCCATACCAATTTGCTCCTTCCTTCACGAATCGAATCTTGGATTCAGTTGTTCCTCCATTCGAGGCGGTGGCCGTGAAGTTTACCGTGTCTAGGGAAGGACTATTCTCAAGAGAATTCCCGAAATGCAATCGGTAAATAATGGCAGCGGAGGCGTTATTGATAAATCCATACCAGTTTCCGGCGTCTTGAACTATTGTAATGTTTCTTGGGTTCGTTAAGGCATTTTCAATATTCCCCAGATTGGTGGCAACGGGCGTCGAAGTCAAGTCTCCAGGGTCGGCATCCCAGAAATAACGCTCAAAAGATGTGGAAAGGCTGGCTGTAATTGTGTCTCCGACGCATGCAGCGCTCGATACGTTAATTGACGTATTCGGGCACTGTGCCATTCCGGAGAGTGCAGGCACCATCGCTAGAAAACAAAGAATCAGGAATATATAAACCGTAGAATACAACCGCATCAAACACAAATGTATGGAGTATATACCGTGATAATTTCAAAATGGTTTGGTGCAATAATTTTCGATCGCGTCGGTAGTTTTGATTTCTTTGACACTTGGCTGCAAAAGTTTCGATAATTACTGCCACATTTAACGATGGCGCTTTCATTGAAAGCTGTGCTGACTCGGTGTTAAATCAAGAGTACAGCCAGTGGGAGTGGTTGATCTGTGATAATGGTTCTACGGATAATTCCTCTTCCTTTTTGGCTGCTCTATCCGACGAAAGAATTAAGGTGATCCGATCAGAAGAAAATCTTGGTGTAAGCGCAGGCAGAAATATGGCCTTGAAACAGAGTGCCGGAGAATACATTTGTTTTCTCGATGGCGATGATATTTTACCGAAACGGAGTGTAGCGGCTCGAATGGAGCTATTTGATTCGGATAATAGCATTGAATTTGTCGATGGTGCTGTGCGGTCTTTTCAAGGTAACGTTGAGCGTATTGTTGATTCCTATATGCCAAATCCTATTGGGCCCTTAGTCTCCGATTTACTTTCACTGAAGGGTAATGTGTTTGTTGGAAACACATGGATGATAAAGTGTGTAGAGGGCAAGAAATACCAGTTTGATGATTCAATATCGCATGGAGAGGAATTGTTGTTTTATACATCTCTTGCAAGGTCAGGCCGTTATGCGTTTACCAAAGAGGAAGTTCTCTATTATCGACGCCATAAAAATTCTGCGATGGCTAACCTAGTTGCGCTTGGAAACGGTTATTTGAGGGTGTATTCGGCCCTTAAGCACTTTGAACATGTGTCAAAAAATGACTTGGAGCAGTATCGCGTTAAGGCCAGGTCCATTATGGTTCGATCATTCTTAAAACGCTTTCAACCACTGAATGCACTTTCATCCTTTTTTCAGTTTAGCAAGATATGAACCTGTGCTTCTTTACATATTGGGGATTGAATGAAGGCCTGACACAAGCAACGGTGGTTCCTCATTTGAAAATATTAGCTGAATTTTCTGAGGTCGATCAAATACAATTTGTGTCGATGGAGCGTGACAATATTGGGCCAAAGCTGAAATTGAAAAACGTAGTTCATCATCAAATTGTGACGAGTGAGTCGGGAAAGGATAAATTGACGGATCGTTCGAAGGCTACGAAGCTTTTAACCAGACTGCACAATGAAAAAAACATCGATCTGGTTATTGCCAGAGGTGTGATGGCGGGATGGTTATCGCTGAAATTTGTGAAGGAAAGTGGGTGCGCCTACTCTGTAGAATCATTTGAGCCCCATGCAGATTATATGCATGAGGATGGTGTTTGGAAAAAAATTGGATTGAGATATCAGGTTCTTAAAAAGGCAGAAAATTCGGAGAAAAAGCAGGCAAACTTCTTATTTCCCGTGACCGATGCCTATGCTCAACATCTTATCGAGAAGGAAGGCGTTAATTCAGCCAAAATCCGAACAATGCCCTGCTGCGTTGATTTAGATCGGTTTGCATTTAGGAAGACCGACCGAAGCGCCATCCGCACAAAACTCGGCCTGAAGGACTCGGATATTGTTGGGATATACACTGGGAAACTCGGTGGGATATATTTGGATATCGAGGCTATCCAGATAATTCGAGCGGCAAAAGAGCAACTTGGATCGGAGCGTTTCTTTCTTATCATCTTATCTCCCGATCACGATGCCTGGCGCAAGAGCTTAGTAGAAGCTAATATCGATTCGAATAGATACCATATTGGGTTCGTTGACCAAAGCGAAGTGGGGGCATACCTGAGCGCCAGCGACTTTGCTTTTTCGCTTCACAGGCCTACACCATCTAAGATGGGGATCAGCCCGATAAAGAATGGCGAGTATATGGCCAATGGATTACCGGTTGTTATTCCTCATGGCATTGGCGATGATTCTGCCCTGATCCGCCAAAATGAATTCGGAGTCGTGGTGGATGATATCGATTCGATAGAGAAAACCGATTTTTCGTCCTTGACGAGTTTGATGATGATCGATCGTGAAAATGGGCGCATTGCGAAATGGGCACGAGCACATCGATCCTTTGACATCGTTCGAAGTTGCTACCAAGAGATGGTGGCGAAAATCAAATAATCCACCGCGTTAGGCGTGGAAAATTGGGTCAGCAATATTATCTTGCACCCATGAAATATCATAGAATAGACAAATCGCTATACGAGTACAATCGATCTCTTTTTAGTGCGCGAATGGGTGAGAAATCCTTGGCCGTTCTAAATAGCAATGACATAATTACCACCAGCGCCGATAGTACTCGGTCTTTTAAGCAGCACACAGATATTCTATGGTTAAGTGGTGTCGATCAAGAGGAAAGTGTCTTGGTTTTATTTCCTGATTGTCACGATCCAAACCACCGTGAAATTCTCTTTTTGAAGGAAACAAATGAGCACATTGCTATCTGGGAAGGGGAGAAACTCACAAAAGATGCGGCGTTTGAAACATCTGGAATAAAGACCGTTTATTGGCTCAATCAGTTTGACACCATATTCAATCAATTAATGAGCGAAGCCAAAAGTGTCTATGTAAACACAAACGAGCATTGGAGAGCGAACTCAGAAGCGGAAACGCGAGAAGATCGTTGGATTTCTTGGTGCAGAAACAAATATCCTGTACATGAATATCTAAGAAGTAATCCAATTCTTCACGAACTGCGGGCGGTGAAACACCAAATTGAGGTGGACCTAATGAAGCAGGCTTGTGACATCACGGAAAAGGGAGTCAGACGAATTTTACCCTTCATTAAACCGGGGGTAATGGAATATGAAATTGAGGCAGAATTATGGCACGAGTTCATTCGAAATCGATCACAAGGATTTGCCTACACCCCAATAATCGGTTCGGGACGGAACGCGTGCGTGCTTCACTATATTGAGAACAATCAAGAGTGTAAAGCGGGCGACGTAATCCTTATGGATTTCGGCGCAGAATATGCCAATTATGCATCAGACCTTACTAGGTGTGTCCCTGTTAGCGGCACATTTACAAAGCGGCAAAAAGACGTATACAATGCGGTGTTGCGGGTGAAAAATGGAGCGATTGAAATTCTACGTCCGGGCAAAACATTGAAACAATATCATCAAGAGGTTGGGCTGATAATGGAGAAAGAATTGGTAGACCTAGGATTGATTTCGATGGATGACATTAAAAATCAAAACCCAGATTGGCCTGCATATAAAAAGTACTTCATGCATGGTACGTCTCATTATATTGGGTTAGACACCCATGACTATGGGCCGTGGAATGCGCCGATTCCTGAGGGGTCCACATTTACTGTAGAGCCGGGAATATATATCCTGGAAGAAAACTTGGGAATCCGACTCGAAGACGATTATCTGCTTACCAAGGACGGATATACCAATCTGATGGAGAATATTCCAATCGAGGCTGACGAAATCGAAGATTTGATGAATGCCTAAACTGCGTTTCAAAGACGTAGACATCCACTTTACCGATATTGGAAAGGGGCCAGCGGTTGTGCTCATTCATGGGTTTCTTGAAAACGTGTCGATGTGGGCTTTCGTGCAGGAAACGCTGAAATCTAAACGAACAATTTGTGTTGACTTGCCCGGCCATGGGGAATCAGATTGTATTGGATACGTGCACACCATGGAAGAAATGGCGGATGCGGTCTTGGCCGTTCTACGTCATCTAAAGATTAGGCGCATATCTCTTGTTGGACATTCCATGGGCGGATATGTGGCCTTAGCATTGGCTGAAAAAGAGCCGGATATGTTGAGGTCCTTAACGCTATATCACAGCACCGCACGTGCGGATACGATGTGGAAGAAACGAGATAGGGAAAGGGCCATCAAATTGATAAAGGTGAATCACAAATCCTTCGTGCGCACATCAATTCCAATGCTCTTTAAGCCTTCAAATCGGAAGCGGCTTGGAAGTGAAATTAAGTTGTTGAAAAGCGAAGCGCTCAACACTTCGAAACAAGGTATTGTGGCCGCACTTTCTGGAATGCGCCTTCGGCCTAATCGAGAAGTTCTTTTAAAGTTTCCTCCCTTTCCAGTGTTCATTATTGCCGGAGATAAAGACCCGCGAATTCCTTTAGAAGAATCAGTGCAACTGTCAGAGATCTCCGAATTTGTGCAACTCAACGTAATAGAAGGCTGTGGTCATATGAGTTTCTTGGAATATCCAGAAACTGCGAAAAAGCTACTCTTAGCGGCGGTAGGCTAACGGTCGTTAATACGCTCCAGAAACGCTTTTATCCCCGAATTGAATTGCTTCACTTTGCCTCCGACTCCTTCAGTATTGACATAGATCGTGTTGTGCGAGTCAACTTGTTCACTTTGAGGCCTTGTCTTCGTGTAGTAGTAGGTGGCCAACGATTTCCTATTCACACCTTCTGGAGTATTTAGCGGTTTTGGATGACCATGGAATGAGATCTCGTTTGTTTCAAAAATGACGCATCGGTTGAAGCGTGGCGCAATGCGTGCGATTTGCTCTTTTTTACCATCGGTTAGGTCCCAAAGTTCTAGGTGGCCCTCGTAGCTATCTTTCCAGTCCTTATTCATATAAACAATCACGTTTAGTCTGCGGTGATGTTTGGTTTCAGGATGGATATTGTAATCTACATGAACATTTAAAAAAGCACCATTTACCGATTGATGCAGACCACCGCCAAACAATTGATCGTCGCCTTCAATTTCCTCGCTAAATCCTGTTAGGTCCTGAAGCCATGACAAAAATGCCTTTGAATTGAGTTCTGCAAATGCCTCAGAAAGGGTGGAGCCCGTTTCGAATTCCGTTTTCTGAAACTTGTTTTTTTGGTTTACATAGGTCGTTCCATCCCAGGTGCCAGGGTCAACAATTGGATAGGATTCATGAATGATTTCGGCTTTTTCTGGAACGAAGAAGTTGTCGAAACATACGTAGTGGAATGGCTTAGCAGAATTGAACTGCTCTTTTATTGAGGCTGATTCAGCCTGAAGTCTATCAATGTCAATATGCTTTAATTCCATGTCATAAATGTAAATACCACCGAAGATAATTGTGGTGGTTTAAGAACATATTGTGAAAAGAGGATTGGTGACAAATGTCACTTATCACACTGTACCAGATCATTTTTGAATAGCATCCCATGCTCCAAATTTGTCTGCAACAAAACAAAAAGCAATGGAAGCAGTACATCAGTCAGCAGAAAAGACGCAGGTCAATGTAAAGGCCACAACGCCATCATGGATTCAAAAATTGGATGAAGAAGCCGAGTTTAATAGATATGGAATTATTTCAGTTGGGTTCTTATTGGTAGGTATCGTCGGTGGTATCACAGCTGGTTTGTTTGCCTTTGATGCCATTTGGAAGTTATCAGTAATTGTTGGTTTTTCCATGTTGTCACTCACGCTGATGCTAGCGATTGCTCCAATGAAACTTGTCACACGATCTATTGGCTTGGCGCTTTTAGTAGACGTTCTCATGATGATTTTCTCGTCCATTTAAACACCTACCCTATACTCTATAGTAACTAGGCTGCTGGATTTTCCCAGCGGCCTTTTTTCTTATATAGATTTCCAGCCTTGCGCCTTAATCTGAATTTCCTCTCCTTGGGGATAAACGATTGCTGATCCAGATGCAGCGTCTGTAATATGGCCAATGATGCTAAAGAATTCGCTTTTTGAAGCGGCTTCAAAATCACTTTGTGGTATGGTGAAAAGCAGTTCATAATCTTCACCTCCACTGAGCGCACACACGCTTGGCTCCATCTTAAATTCCTGACATTGTGTGATGGTCGAAGCGTCCAAGGGGATTTTCTCTTCATAAACCCGGACACCACATTGACTTTGCCTAGCTATATGAAGAAGCTCAGACCCCAGTCCATCAGAAATATCAATCATACTTGTTGGAGTAATTCCAAGTTTGCCAAGTTCTTCGATCACGTCGGCTCGGGCTTCGGGTTTCAGAAAACGCTCTATCACGTAGTCGAATCCTTCAAGGTCTGGTTGAATTTCAGGGTTGTCTTTCCATACCATCTTCTCACGTTCGAGAATTTGAAGCCCTATATATGCTCCACCAAGGTCACCACTTACGCAGATTAGATCATTTTCTTTTGCTCCGCTTCTGAGCGCTAGTTTTTCTTTTGCAACGCGTCCAATTGCGGTAACGCTGATCATCATACCGGTTATGCTAGAGGTTGTGTCGCCTCCAACTAGATCCACTCCAAAACGTTCGCATGCGGCCTTGATACCGTCGTACAATTCATTCACAGCTTCGTATGGGAAGCGACTTGAAATGGCGAGGGAAACGGTTACATGCGTAGGCGTGCCATTCATTGCGAAAATGTCGCTTAAATTGACGGAGATGGCCTTGTAGCCGAGATGCTTCAATGGCGTGTAGCTCATGTCAAAATGAACTCCCTCTACAAGGAGATCTGTGCTAACCAGTTCGTAATGATCGCCTCTATCTATAACTGCGGCATCATCCCCAATACCCTGAACCGTGCTAGGCTGGGTGGTCTTCACATCCTTTGTTAATTGGTGAATCAATTCGAATTCGCCTAGTTCACTTATTTCGGTTCTATCGCTCATAATTTGGTTACTTGTAGAAGTGCATTTCTTCTACATAATTCATTACACGCTCGGTTAAAAGGTACCGCACGTCTTTTTTTTCTTTAATCGATTTTCGAATAAAGCTGGCTGATATTTTCATCAAGGGAGCATCTACGATCTGCACATTGTCCAGCCCTAACAGGGCGCTTTTTTCTTGAATGTTTACGGACAATGATTCATCGCTCTCTACACGAGGATAGACAAGGATCGAATGGTTCTTCAATATTTCTTCGTGATTCTTCCACTTGTGCAAGGTGTTCAAATTGTCTTCTCCCATAATTATCGTGAACGCATGTTCAGGATATTTTTCTTTAAGCGCAATCAACGTGTGAACCGTGTAAGAAGGCTGTGGTAGATCGAATTCAATATTTGACGCGCGTAGGTTATTGTTGTCCTCAACCGCGGTTCTTACAAGCGCCAATCGATGGAAGTCTGCAAGTATCGAAGCCTTTGGTTTTAGCGGATTTTGGGGCGACACAATGAACCAGACCTGATCAATTGAATGATGCTGAGCCATGTGATTCGCAATAATCATATGACCCACATGAATGGGGTTGAATGTTCCGAAATACAATCCTATGCGCTTACTCATTTAGTAAAAAAGCGTGTTATGGTTTGGGAAGCTTCTTTCACTGCTCTATCCAAATCGTCGTTTAGCAAAACATGGTCAAACTCAGTATGCATACTTAGCTCCTCATCGGCTTTCTTAAGACGCATTCGTATTTTCTCTTCAGATTCTGTTTTTCGACTTCGAAGACGTGCTTCGAGTACTTCGCGTGTCGGAGGCATCACAAATATCGACAGTGCTTGATCGCCAAGGCGCTTTTTTAATTCCAAGCCACCGTAGACGTCTACGTCAAATATAACAGCTCGGTTGTTGGACCAAATTCGATCTATTTCAGACTTAAGTGTACCATAAAACTGATCTGGGTACACTTCTTCCCACTCTAATAGAGCGTCATTATCGATGGCTTCTTTGAATCCGTTGATTCCTAGGAAATAGTAATCCTTTTTGTCTACCTCTTCTCCTCTAACTGGTCGGCTGCAAGCAGAAATGGAAAATTCTAACGGCAAGTCTGAAGCGAGCAGTGCGCGAACAATGGTGGTTTTGCCAGCTCCTGACGGTGCAGAAAAAATGATGGATTTCCCTTTAGCCTCCAAATCGGTGGATTATAAGACGTTAAGAACTTGTTCCTTGATTTTCTCTAACTCATCCTTCATGCCGACAACAAGTCGCTGCATTTCAGAATGCTGAGCCTTACTTCCCAACGTGTTTATTTCGCGACCCATTTCTTGTCCAATGAAGCTGAGTTTTTTGCCTTTTGAACCATGTTCATTCAGCGTAGCGAGGAAGAAATCACAATGTGCCTTGAGCCGCACCTTTTCTTCAGTGATGTCTAATTTTTCTAAATAGTAGATCAGCTCCTGTTCGAATCGGTCTCGATCTATTTGCGCGTTCTCTCCTTGGTCATCTTTGAGATTATTTGAAATCCGACCACGGATATTAGCAATCCGATCTGCTTCCATGGGGCCTACTCCCTCGAGCCCTGATAATATTGACTCAACTGAAGATCTTAGCACACCGACAAGCTTTGCTCCTTCTTGCTCGCGAAATGCCATGCAACTGCTTAAACAATTATCAATAGAATCCCGGAGTACAAGGTATTCTGCAGCTTCCAGGGATTGGCTTGCGGGACTTGTAACTTCCGGCATTTTCATGATTAGATTCATGTAGTCTGTGGCGGAAGTCGCTCCCTCCTCGACAAATGAGGACTCTAGTTTTTTAATGAGCGTATAATAATGGCCGACCAAACCTTCGTTCAGCTCTGTGCCAGATTCGCCTGGGGCCAAATCACGCTGGATGGAAAGGTCAATTTTACCTCGAATCAATCCACTAGAAAGTGCATCGCGAATTTCGAATTCCTTCTCTCGGTAAATGGAGGGCATGCGCACGTTCATGTCCGCCTGTTTGCTGTTTAGCGTGCGAATTTCAACCGTTAGGACGCGTCCGTTGTATGTGGATGAATGTTTGCCATATCCGGTCATGGAATACGTCATAGTGCGCTTGTTTAGTGTTACTCCTTGAATCCGACCAATACGGACACGCAACCGTTCTTTTTGATTTGCGAACCGCTACCACCATCAGGTACGACGATACGAATCTTTAATTGCTGAGTAGATTCAACATCAAAATCAAACATATTTGAGCCAGTTCCTTCGCTTGTGTATAGAAGTGTATTTCGATAGTCTTTTACCTCAAAAAACAACCCTTCAATCGATGGTTGAGCGCAAATGAATAATCGATATTTCTGTCCTGAATAGAACGTCTGCATCAAGGTAGCCTCTTCTCCTTCAAACATTACGGCACCATTATACTGGCCGTTACTGTTGTAGTCGGAAAGCTCTCCGATACATTTTTTCTTTGTAAAGGTCTTGCACTGAGCTTGACCTTCATAATTGAATACGAATAACCCCGCTAGGATCAAGCTAAAAATTCCGAGTTTCTTAATCATGGTTCCACAATTTTTGAACGAAGTTCATTAGCAATAAGGGTGAGTTTTTCCATATCATCCGACCCGAAGGAGATTTCGCTTTGACCGCCAATAGTATGTTGGCCACTCTCTTCATCTTTATCAATGCTGCGCTCGGCTTCGATAATAGTCAAGCTATTGAACAAATCGAAAGTTGGTTGAAACATCGCATGAACGTCGCTTACCATAGGGTCGTCGTCGTAAAATTGGAACATCTCTTCCAGTTGCTTTGAGGCAAACATTTGCTCAGCCATGCGCATTTCAATTTCTGGTTGAGGATCGTCATTGTTAATTGCGTTGCAACCGATGTACAATCCTTCGGCCCAACCGCCCGACATCACAATCAGTGCGAGTTGATCTCTGTTTTCCTCTTTCAGCTGACTGTTTGTTTGCCAGTACATTTCAGTCATTATACTGAACATAGAATCACGGTTGCCCATGTTATTGTTGGCGCGTTCGATTAAGTTAGCGCTGAACGCCTCTTGTATTCCGATTGTCTCGCCAAGTCTTTTGCTTGCGGCTAAAAACTTTACCGCTTCTCCTTGCATGTTGTAGACGCTGGAATAGCTAAGATCGGCTCCATAAAGGCCCAAGGCTAAGGCTCTTTTCTGGGTTGATTGATACGTATTTGCTTTGTTCGGATCGTGCAGCAAATCCTTTCTGAATTCCCCACCGGCAGACTTAATAAGCGTCGACAGCTCCATAGGAGAGGGAAGGGAGTAAAAAATTGACTTTGCACTTTGAAAGACCTCGCTGGTGTCATGCGTTACCGGAGCAGCCGGTTTCTCGGGTTCGGCTTTGCTTGTGTCGGTAGGCCCGCAGCCGGCTAAGACAAGCATAAATCCGCCCAATGCGAAAAGAGATAGTTGCTTCATATTATAATTATTGTGCAAAGATAGACTCTAGGCGCAGACGGCCTAGTGCGCTTCGAGCCAATTATTACCAGAACTGATATCAACGACTAACGGGACTGATAGTTGATGCGCACTTTCCATCTCATTCCGAATCAATGGAGTAAGCGCGTCTAACTCAGTTTTGAGGACATCAAAAACCAATTCATCATGAACCTGAAGCAACATTTTACTCTCAAATTTAGCCTCGGTCATGGCGCGGTGCAAGTTGATCATGGCTACTTTGATGATGTCGGCGGCGGATCCCTGAATAGGCGCGTTAATGGCATTTCGTTCTGCACCGCTTCTAACCACATGGTTCTTTGAGTTAATATCTCGCAGATATCTTCTTCGCCCCATTATTGTTTCAGCGTAACCGTTTTTTCGTGCCTTTTCAATGCTCGAGTCCTTGTAACGCGTAAGCCCAGGGAATTGCTCAAAATAGTTGTCGATTATTTCTTTGGCTTCCCCGCGCGAGATGTTCAAATTTTGGGCTAGTCCAAAAGCACCCTGTCCATATGCAATGCCAAAATTGACTGCTTTGGCTTTGCCTCTCATGTCTCGATCCACATCCTCTAAACTAACATTGAAAACCTTGGCCGCGGTAGCTGCATGTATGTCGAGTCCGTTTTTGAAGGCTTCAATCATGCCCTCGTCTTCGCTTATGGCTGCAATAATTCGGAGCTCTACTTGAGAGTAATCTGCCGCAAGAATAACGTGGTTACTTGATCGTGGAATGAACGCCTTTCTGATTTCTCTTCCCCTTTGAGTTCGAATTGGAATGTTTTGGAGGTTTGGGTTGTTTGAAGACAATCTGCCCGTTGCGGCAACCGTTTGCATATAGTTGGTGTGAATGCGTCCTGTCCGGGGATTCACCAATTCAGGCAGGCTGTCAACATACGTGCTTTTTAGTTTTCGCACCGATCGGTACTCCAAAATGGAGGGAATTATTTCGTGCTTTGCAGCAAGCTTTTCCAAGGTTGCCTCATTTGTTTGGTACTGACCAGTCTTCGTTTTTTTCGCCTTATCGTCAATTTTGAGATGATCGAACAGAACTTCACCAAGTTGTTTGGGCGAGTCTAAGTTAAACTCGACGCCCGCAAACTTGAACACCGCGTCCTTCAATCGAATCGCGTCTTGATCCAATTCGCCAGACATTTTGTGAAGCGCATCGGTATCGATCGAAATGCCCTCGCATTCCATATCGGTAAGAACGTGGATTAAAGGGCACTCCATTTTAGTGAAGAGTTGCTGAATTGCTTCTTCGCCCATGTTTTTCTCAATGGCTTGTTTAAGTTGAAGCGTTATATCAGCGTCTTCAGATGCATACTCCGTGATCTTGTCTAACGGCACGTCACGCATGGTTCCTTGCTTTTTTCCTTTCGGACCAATCAGCGTCTCAATGGAAACTGGCTTATAACTCAAGTAGAACTGAGCCATCTCATCCATGTTGTTTTTCATGTCAGGATTGATCAAAAACTGCGCAATCATTGTATCGAATAATGGGCCCTTTACTTCGAATCCGTATTTGCGTAAAACCTCTAAATCGTACTTCAGATTTTGACCAACCTTTTCAATCTTTTCATTTTCAAAAAGTGATTGAAATTTACCGAGTCTTTCAACCACCCCATCTGCGTCTTCGGGCATCGGGACATAGAACGCTTCTCCTGGTTTAACGCAGAAGGAAATGCCAACGATGTCTGCTGAATGCGGATCGATTCCTGTGGTTTCTGTGTCAAAACAGAATGATTCAGTCGCGGAAAGGTCGGAAGCCAGTTGTTTGATTGCGGCGTTGTCATCAACAAGGTGATACGTGTGTTCCACATCTTCAATCGTGGATAGGCTTGTAGCAATTGGCGTGTCACTTTCACCCACGCCAAAGAGATCCAGCTGGCTGTCGCTTGGATCCTTTGTGACTTGAATCTCTTCTCCTAAGATGTTACGTGCAAGCTGCCGAAACTCCAGATCTTCAAAAATTTCAACCAAGCGCGCTTTGTCCGGTTCGTCCATGGTCAGGTTTTTCTCATCCAAATCGACGGGCACATCCAAAACTATCGTCGCCAGCTCCTTAGACATAATAGCCTGTTCCTTGTTCGCCTCAACTTTCTCCTTCATTTTACCCTTGAGTTGGTCTAAGTTTTCATACAGACCTTCGACCGAACCAAATTGCTGAACAAACTTGATTGCGGTTTTTTCACCGACCCCTGGAATACCCGGGATATTATCCACAGCGTCTCCCATCATTCCGAGTATGTCGATCACTTGGTCAGGACGTTCTATGCCGTATTTATCACAGATCTGCTTTACTCCAAGTTTTTCTGGTTCACCCCCACCGCGTCCGGGTTTGTACATGATGATGTTTTCCTCAACGAGCTGTCCATAGTCCTTGTCTGGGGTCATCATATATACGGTGTATCCAGCGCGGGCACCTTTTTTAGCAAGCGTGCCAATGGTATCGTCAGCCTCAAAACCTGGGACTTCCAAAATAGGAATGTGAAATGCCTTGATGATTTCCTTGATATAAGGAACGGACTTTCGGATGTCTTCAGGAGTTTCATCCCTGTTTGCCTTATAATCGGTGAATTGCTCGTGTCTAAACGTTCCTCCGGGTGGATCAAAAACAACAGCAATATGTGTTGGGTTTTCCTTCTTCAATAAACTCCACAATGTATTTGTGAACCCAAACATGGCCGAAGTGTTTAGTCCCTTGCTGTTGATCCTTGGGTTAGATATGAAAGAGTAATATGCTCGGAAAATGAGTGCATATGCGTCGAGCAGAAAAAGTCTTTTGTCTTCGGTCATCCGATTCTAATTAGTTCGCCGAAAAGTAGTGGATTGAATTTAGTTGCAGCGTCTGTATCGGCTTGAACTATGTAAGTTTATGCTTGTTTAAACGTATCAACCCACAGTTTCGAAGACATTCATAGATTCGAACACTGAACTAATAGAACAAAAATGTTTGGAAGACGTCTGAAATTGCTGATTTTACCACTATCGTGGCTGTTCGTTACCTTTTTGAGTTCGTGTCAAAAAGACGACATTGACGCTGAGGTGTTGGAAGAATTTGAAGGCAGCAATGTTACCCCAGAGGTGTTATATACAACCAATGGAGATCTATCTATCCGATATATTCGGGTGAATGATGATCCAGACAAGCCGACGATAATTTTCGTTCATGGCGCTCCGGGAGGTGCAGATAACTATTACGAGTATTTAAAGGATCCGGCGTTAATTGACTCGTTCAACTTAATCACGATTGATAGGCTTGGTTATGGAGGATCAAATCGAGGTGAGGCCGAGCCGAGCATTCAAAAACAAGCCGAATCTGTATATCCAATTCTTGATGAATTATTGTTGGATAGTCAATCTGTGGTGTTACTTGGTCATTCTTATGGCGGTCCAGTAATTGCCAGAATTGCGATGGATCGGCCTGATGATGTCGATGGGTTGTTGTTCTTAGCCCCCGCAATTGATCCAAAAAATGAAAAATTTGAGTGGGCAGGAAAACTTGGGTGTTCGGTTCCAACAAAATGGCTTACTCCAAAGGATATGGAAACAGCCGCGGTTGAAAAGTCCAATCACGTTAATGAGTTAGAAGAAATGCTTGATGATTGGGTTAAGATCACGTGCCAGGTAACGTATGTTCATGGTGACGATGATGGAATTGTACCATTCGCTAACTATGCCTTTGCCAAAGAAAAACTAGCACACACCGACATGAAGATGGTAGCCATCGAGGATGGAAATCACTTTATTCCATTTCAGGAACAGGAAATGGTGAAGGAATTTTTGTTTGAGCTAGCCCATTAGCTACTCCTGATACAACACTTGTAAAACAACATCTCCAACAACTTTAAGTGTCGGCTTAGAAATGATTTCCATATTGTCTGCGTGTGTATGGTGAAAGGTCCCAAAATCATTTCTACCCATTTCATAGTGAATGATGTCTATTGTAGGTATGGCGGCAATTTCATTCAAATATCTATGGTCGTCAGTGATGTCCGATCCTCGAAATGACTTGAAATAATCAGTGTGGCCCATCGCGCCAGCAATTTTCCAAACACGATTTACAATTTGAGGAGCGTAATACATAGAAACCCCTTCTTTCGGAAATACCGCGTTTTCGGCGCCAACCATGTCAAGCAGAACTCCATAGTCTGCTTTGTAATTGGCGATGGGAAGATTTCGCGCCCAGTATTGAGACCCTAAGCACCAAGAATTGCCTGAATTTCCGAGCATGGACCCTTGTGGTTTGCCGTAATCTTCAGCATCGAAAAAGACAAAATCTACACCTATGTTCAAATTTCCGCTGTCTGCGGCTATAGCCCGTGCAATCTCTAGTATAACTCCAACACCGCTGGCTCCGTCGTTTGCGCCATCAATGGCTTTTCGAATGTTTTCGCTGTCTCTGTCAGCATATGGCCTCGAGTCCCAATGAGCGCAAAGCAAAACACGGCGCTGTGCCTCAGGCTTGTATTGACCCATAATGTTCGAAATACCCAGTGCTTGTCCATTATATGCAGTGACTTCGGCCTTTTGTACGTTGACTTCCATCCCAAAGGATTTCAGCTTAGCTTTTAGCCATTTTGCGCAGGCCTTGTGAGGGGCTGTATTCGGCACACGTGGGCCAAATGCTACTTGTTGGTCAATGTAATGGTACGCGCTGTCGGCATCAAAAACAGGTGTTGTTGCGAGCTCAAATGCGGGTTTTTTTTGAGCAGGTTTATCCGATGGTTTTACATCCTTTTTTTCATCAGCACATCCAGCTGCGAGCAATAGAATGGTGAAGAAAGCGGCTGCTCTTATTGTGCTTCCCATTTCGCCCCGTCTTTTCCATCTTTTACCACGATGTTTAGATCTTTCAGCTGATCCCGAATGGCATCGGATGTTGCCCAGTCCTTATTTAATCTCGATCGATTTCGAACATCGATAATCACGTCCATCAAACCGTCAATCAATGCTGCGCCGTCTCCCTGTTTTGAAGGGGTTAGTCCTAAAATGTCGACAACAAAATGCTGCATGAGTTCAGTAAGTCCGTCCTTGGTAGCTTGATTAATTGTCATTCGACCATCGGCAACAGAGTTGATGGCTTTTACCAGATCGAACATATGACTGATAAGGATTGGACTGTTGAAGTCATCATTCATAGCCCCTTCAAAGAGCGACTTATAAGAATCGGAATCGATGTCAGATGTATCGGAAACATCGAGGGAATGCAAAGTCTCAAATGCCGCCATTAATCGTTGAAAGCCTTTTTCTGAGGCTTCCAGGGCTTCGTTTGAAAAGTCTAAAGTGCTTCTGTAGTGCGCTTGTAACATGAAAAAACGAACCACCATGGGGTCAAAACCCTTGTTCAAGAGTTTGTGATCGCCACTAAAAAGCTCATTTGGTAATATTGAATTCCCGAGTGACTTGGACATTTTGGTTCCCTCAAACGTGAGCATATTACCATGAAGCCAATACTTGACAGCGTGCGTCCCATTTGCTGCCTTATTCTGCGCTATTTCACATTCATGATGCGGAAATTTGAGGTCCATACCGCCACCATGGATGTCAAATGATTCTCCAAGATATTTCGTGCTCATAACCGAGCACTCTAGGTGCCAGCCTGGAAAGCCTTCTCCCCAAGGAGAGTTCCACCGCATAATATGGGAAGGAGATGCTTTTTTCCAAAGCGCAAAGTCCACTGCATTTTTCTTCTCATCTTGACCGTCGAGCGCCCTAGACCCACTGAGCAATTCGTCAATTTTTCGGCCGCTTAAAATGCCGTAATTATCCGTCTCGCTGTACTTCAGAACATCAAAATAGACCGACCCATTAATTTCATAAGCAAGGCCTTTGTCCATGATGTCCTTGATGATGTCAATTTGCTCAACAATATGCCCTGTTGCAGTGGGCTCAATATCTGGCGGCAAGGTGTTGAACACCTCCATCTTATCTCTGAAATCTATAGAGTATGTCTGCACGATTTGCATCGGTTCTAAAGATTCAAGTCGCGCTTTTTTACTGATTTTGTCTTCCCCTACTTCTGCATCGTTTTCGAGGTGACCAGCATCGGTAATATTACGCACGTACCGAACTTGATAGCCCAAATAGCGCAAGTATCTATTGATCAAGTCAAACGAGATGAAAGTGCGGCAATTGCCAAGATGTACATTGCTATATACGGTGGGGCCGCAAACGTAAAGTCCAACAAAGGGAGGTTTTATCGCTTCAAATTTTTCTTTCTTACCACTAAGGGTGTTGTATAAATGCAGTGCGTCCATGAGTAGAATAAGTGCGCAAAGATAGCATCGAATGTGACCGACGCTAGAGTGAACTTACCGCATGTTTTTGTCTATAACTCCTTCTCCAATGTATTTTCCGCCTTGGTACATTTCAACATTTGTTAAAAGACCATTGCGGTCATATTTATAGAACTTCCCGTCCCATAACCGACCATTTTTAAATAAACCCTTTTGCAGGATTTGTTTGTTCTTGTTGTACAAGGTGTGTTGGCCATTTCCATCAAAAAAACCAGTATTAGGTTTGGCGGTTGCCGTGGCAACTTTAATGGTGGTTTTAACCTTGTTTGATGCGTCCTTAACGGGCTCTGGTGCGGCCTTAACTGCAACCGCTGGCGAGGCAGGTTCTTTGAAAGTTGACTTAGCTGCATCCATCTGGCCGCCATTAAATACACGGATGGATTTCACGCTACCATCTTCAAAATATTCCTTGATTTCTCCATCTTCTTTTCCGCCGTTCCAGCTTCCTTCGATCATTAACTGACCATTTTCGTGGAAGTACTTTTGCACTCCATCTCGCTTTCCAGATTCGTTGAAGGTGAATTGCTGCGAAACTTGTCCGTTCTCATGATAGCGTTTGAAACTGCCGGTTTGCTTGTTTAGAGCCCAATTGCCTTGCTCTTCAACGTTGCCGTTTTCATAGTAGGTTTTGTATGGTCCTTTTGGGCGACCATTGATATAGGTGATCTCCGATTTTATTTTTCCGCTCGGGAAATACATCTTCCAGGAGCCAACCTTTCTTCCATTCTCATAAGTTCCTTCCTCAACCTTGGCATCGTCCGCATATCCTGGTTTTGACGATTCAGCACCTGTTATAACCCACGGTCCAACCTTTCGTCCCTCAGGACTCGTAGTGTTTTGCGCGAATACAAGGCTCGAGATAAACAGGGAGAGGATTAGTGGCAAATACTTCATAAAGAATGATGACGTCATACGAGGGGAAAAAGATAAACTTATTTGCAAGATTCGGGGATTGAATATCGACAGACGAAAATAATCGTTGGATTAGATTTTAACGATTGAGTTTTGATTTAGGTTTTGCAACATGTCCGATACCATTTTCTCTAAGTTAAATTCTGGATTCCAACCCCAATCGTGGCGTGCTTCCTCGTCATTAATGGAGGCTGGCCAATCGTTCGCAATAGCCTGTCTAAAATCAGGGTCGTATGCAATCGAAAATTCAGGAATATGATTGCGAATCTCATTGGCTATATCCTGCGGATTGAAGCTCATCGCTGAGACGTTGTAGCTGGATCGAATCTTGATTTTATCTGCGGGAGCCGCCATAATATCCATTGTGGCCTTAATAGCATCAGGCATATACATCATCGGTAATGCCGTTTCTTCAGATAAGAAGCAGGTGTAATTTCCTGTTTTTAATGCTTGATGAAAAATGTCCACGGCGTAATCCGTGGTTCCCCCACCAGGTAGAGACTTCCATCCAATTAGCCCTGGGTATCGAATGCTGCGCACATCGACATCGTATCGTTGATGATAGTAGTTACACCATCGCTCACCGGCAAATTTTGAAATCCCATATACGCTTGTAGGCTCGATGACGGTGTATTGGGGTGTGTTTTGTTTTGAAGTTGTTGGGCCAAATACGGCAATGGAGCTAGGCCAGAAAATTTTCTTTAAATGCCCGTCCTTTGCAAGGTCTAATACTGAGAAAAGACCATCCATATTAAGCTTCCAGCCATATTCCGGATGCTTTTCAGCTGTTGCTGATAATAAAGCAGCGAGATGATAAACCTCAGAAACGTTTTCTTGCAAAACCACCTCTTTCACTGCCTCGCGGTCCATTACATCCAGCTTGATGTATTTCACAGGAAAGCTAGCTTCCTCGCGTATGTCGGATGCGATAACTCGCTCATTTCCAAAAGTTCGGGCTAAGTTTTCGACCAATTCGGTGCCCACTTGTCCGCAGGCTCCGATGACTAAAATTTTTGTATCACTCATTCAACATTATTGTATCACAAATATGGAAATCGAGTTTAGAATATGAGATAGAACTGTTGATTATCCTTCAATCCTACACCTCATCAAAGTTGATTACAACCGATTCGGTTGTTGGATGGCTTTGGCAGGTTAGAACAAAACCGCGTGAAACTTCGTCTGGTTCAAGGCTGTAATTGATGTCCATTTTCACTTCGCCTTCATCCACTTTAGCTCGACAAGTGGCGCAAACGCCCCCCTTACAAGCGTATGGTAAGTCAGCTCCGTTTTTCATCGCCGCGTCAAGGATGTTTGTGTCTTCCGAATTCATTTCAAATTCAGTAGCCAAACCGTCAATAATAATCTTCACGTTAGCTTGGACTCCATCGCTCCGTTTTGCAACAGCTTTCTCTTCTTTTCGCTCAGCTAACTGTTGTGGTGAAGCAAATAGTTCAAAGTGGATCTGCTTTCGTTCAAATCCAGCCTCCTGAAGCGAGGACCGAACGGCCTCTATCATGGGGGCAGGGCCACATAAAAAGACCTCGTCAAGGGTGTCTATTTCAATAAAGTGCTTAAAAAAGGTGTTGCATTTGTCAGCGTCAATGTGGCCTTGCAAAAATGGGAATTCACTTGCTTCCCGGCTTAGAACATGAAACACACGGAGTCGATCCATGTATCTGTTTTTCAGGTCCTCGATTTCTTCTCGAAAGATTATGCTGGCCGTATTTTTATTGCCGTAGATAAGTGTGAATGTGCTGTCAGGCTCAACGGATAAAACCGTTTTCATGTGAGACATGATCGGTGTGATTCCACTTCCAGCGGCGCAGGCCAAGTATGATTTCTGTTGAGTGGGCTCTATGGTGGTGTAAAAGCGACCAAGAGGTGTCATCACTTCGAGTACATCCCCAGCCGCAAGCTTCTCATTCGCGTAAGTTGAAAACAACCCGCCCTCGACTTTCTTAACAGCCACACGCAACTCACCATCCAGCGGACTTGTGCATATGGAATAGTTTCTTCGAATCTCTTCTCCGCCAAGCTCAATCTTGAAGGTTAAATACTGGCCTTGCTTGAACGAATACTCTTCAGCCAGTTCAGAGGGTATGTCAAATGCCACCGATACAGTGTCTTCCGTTTCTCGTCTAACGTCATTTACAGTTAATGAATGAAATTTGGGCATACTAAGAGTTTAGGACTCCAAATTTAGCATTACCGACCTTTCCGGCAGGCGGAACAAATACTGTTTTATAACTGTTACCTTTTTGATTTAAATCAGAATGTGGGTAGGAGACAGCTTTGCTATTTATATTCGCGAACATACTTGCACGATATGTCAGAAAAAGACTTAGAGAAAATATTTCAGGATAAGGTAGATGCGGAGGTTAAAATCGAACCAAAAGATTGGATGCCCGATGCGTATCGAAAAACACTAATTCGCCAAATTTCACAGCACGCTCACAGCGAGATTGTCGGTATGCTTCCAGAAGCAAATTGGATCACGCGAGCACCGAGTCTAACAAGAAAAGTAGCGCTGCTTGCGAAGGTACAAGACGAAGCCGGGCATGGACTTTATCTCTATAGTTCATGTGAAACACTCGGTGTAGAACGAGACGATACCATTGATGATTTGCACTCGGGAAAGGCAAAATATTCTTCGATTTTTAACTACCCTACGCTTTCTTGGGCAGACATTGGTGCCATCGGATGGTTGGTAGATGGCGCTGCGATCATGAACCAAGTCCCGCTATGTCGTTGCTCCTATGGGCCATATAGCAGAGCGATGGTTCGGGTTTGTAAAGAAGAAAGTTTTCATCAGCGTCAAGGTTTTAGTATCATGCTGAAAATGGCCAATGGTACAGCCGAGCAGAAGCGTATGGCGCAAGATGCGATTGATCGATGGTGGTGGCCGGCTTTGAAGATGTTTGGTCCTAGCGATGCAGCTTCGGAGCATTCGGCGCAGAGCATGAAATGGAAAATCAAGCGCTTTTCGAACGATGAGTTGCGCCAGCGATTTTTGGATATGACAGTTCCACAATGCCATCTTTTAGGCTGCGAGGTGCCAGATCCAGATTTGAAGTTTAACGAGGAAACTGGCCATTGGGAAATGGGCGAGATTGATTGGGAAGAATTTTGGAATGTTGTGAAAGGCAATGGTAAGTGCAACAGACAGAGGTTGCGAGATAGAAAAGGTGCATACGACGATGGTGCGTGGGTTAGAGAAGCCGCTATGGTATACGCAGATAAGAAACGAAAAATGAAAACAGCGACCGTCGCTGCTTAATCGAAAAATTATGTCAGAAAAGAAAAATTGGCCTTTGTGGGAAGTATTTGTTCGTAGCAAGGCCGGATTGAACCATCGGCATTCTGGAAGTTTACATGCTTCAGATGCAGAAATGGCATTGGAAATGGCAAGGGATGTTTACACCCGTAGAAGCGAAGGCGTCAGCATTTGGGTTGTAGAGTCAGACAACATTTTAGCATCGGACCCTGATTCAAAGGATGCAATGTTTGATCCAGCAGCAGATAAAATATATCGTCATCCTACATTTTATGAATTGCCCGACGAGGTAAAGCATATGTAGAATTGAAGGTTTCTTCAATTTAAATTCTGCATCATGTTTAGGTCACTCCTTCTTATTCAGCTAAGTCTGTTGATCTCCTTCGGATATCAGGCTCAAACAAAATCTAGTAAGGTGGAAGTGATATGGGGGCCTGAGTTTAAGACCCCGGGAAATAGCTATCAAAAAAACGTGGTGTTGCAGGATGAGTCAGGCCTCTACAATTTAATTGTCGAAACGAGCCTTCTCAGCAGAACCAATTATCTTCAGAAGTTTACTCCAGATTTAAAGCTTATACGGTCTGAGCCACAGAGTTTTCGAACCTTGGGCTCATATGCCGTGCTTGAGTCGATGTTTGGCATGAACAATCAGATATACGCGTTCACCAGTCGCAAAAGCACCGCGGATAAAACATATTCCTTGTTCTCAGATCGAATCGATAAGGAATCCCTTAAGCCAGATAATTTCGCAGAAACCATAGCCGAGGTTGACTTTCAATCAGGCATTCTAGTGAACAGGTCGGGAAGTTTCGAATACCGTAAGTCAGGCGATGAAAGCAAGTTGCTGGTTTTTATGGAACAGCCGTACAAGAGAAACGAGGCAGAAAAATTCGGCTTTAAGGTCTTTGATAATGAGATGAAACTGATCTGGAATCAGGACATTGAATTGCCGTATACGGATGAAAATTTTGTGCGAACGCAGATCAGAGTTGGAAACAATGGACAAGTCTATGTTCTAGGTCGAGTGTATGATGAAGGCACTGGTGGGGTTTTTACCGCAAAAGATTATCGAATTTCCATACTTGAATATAGTGGCTCAGGCACTCCAAAGGAATTCAAGCTCGACCTTGATGGGAAGAACATGAATGAGCTTCAAATGACCGTTGCCGATAATGGAGACCTTATTTGTGCGGGATTCTATTCAGAAATGGGTTCGGCCAGCAGCAGTATCAAAGGGAGTTTCTACCTGCGAGTGAACGAAGAGTCTGGTGAGGTAGAGCGTATGCGTACCAAACCTTTCACTTCTGAATTTATGCGCAAGGGTATGCGAGAAGGCGCTGGGAATCGACTGGAAAAGAGGATGGAAAAAGGGAGGGACTACGAACTGAATTCGTATGATATCCGGGAAATTATTCGGCGTAAAGATGGTGGTGCCCTTTTAGTAGCTGAACGATACTTTGTGGTGGTGACCCGAACCACGGATGCAAATGGAAATACAAGCACCACATATACATATCACTATGAAGATATTGTAGTGGTAAACATTGACCCAGAAGGAAATATTGAATGGAGTCAGAAGGTTTCTAAGAATCAAATTTCCAAGAATGATGCTGGTCGATATTCAGGATATGCACTAAAAGTTATGGGGGATAAGCTATTCTTTATATTCAATGACAATCCAAAGAATTTATACTACGAAAGTGGCGAACCGGCAGTGTTTCGTGGAAATGTGAAGAAGGCAGTTTTAATGCTTGTAGAGGTAGACCGAGCTGGAAATGTAGAACGGGAATTATTGTTGAGTGAAGATGAATCAGATTTGTATTGCCGACCAAAGGCTATGGAGGTGATTAGTGAAAACGAAATGATAATGTATACCCGTCGCCGCAAAAAAAATCAGCTGGCGCGCATAGTATTTCAATAGTTTAAACCGCTGTTAGAGCCTCCTTGTAAACTCGAATAGCCCTTTCTCTTGCCATTTTGTGATCGACCATTCTTTCAGGATAATCAGGGGAGTCAAGATCTGTAACCCACTTCCGAACATAAACCAGGTTCGGATCAAACCGCTCTGTTTGAAGTGTGGGATTAAAAACTCTAAAGTATGGTGCAGCGTCAACTCCGGATCCTGCAGCCCATTGCCAGCCGCCGTTGTTCGAAGCCATGTCATAATCCAACAACTTAGATGCAAAGTAGGCCTCACCCCAGCGCCAATCAATTAATAGGTGTTTGGTTAGAAAGCTGCTTACAACCATGCGCACTCTGTTGTGCATTAACCCTGTGGCATTGAGTTCCCTCATTCCTGCATCCACAATGGGGTAACCAGTTTTTCCTTCACACCACGTTTTAAATTCCTGCTCGTTGTTTCTCCATGGAATCCGATCGTATTTTGATCGGAAACAACTGGAGGCAACATGCGGAAATTTCCAAAGAATGGATTGATAGAAGTCGCGCCAAATAAGCTCATTTAGCCACTTTTCGTTATGCTCGAGCCCATGTTTTACAAGGTGACGAATGCTGATGGTTCCGAATCGGAGATGAACCGAAAGCCGAGAAGTGCCCATTATTCCAGGAATGTCCCGCGTTTCGTGGTAGTTCTTGATTACGTCGATGTCCACAGTTTGCTCAGGCCAGTCCTCTTCATGTTTCTGAAATCCTAACGCATCAAGTGAGATGAGGTTTTCAGGTTTCAAAGACGCTTTAAGGTTGTGGGTGTACTTAGCGCTCGGGTATGGCTGGTAATGAAGCGGCTCCAACTGAGTTTTCCATTTCCGTGAATACGGCGTGAATACGACATATGGATCTCCATCGTCCTTTGCAATTTCGTCCTTGTCAAAAATTACATGGTCCTTATATCCTCTAAACGGAATGCCCTTTTTGTCGAGCATTTCATAGACAGCCTTATCTCGTGCCTTTGCATAAGGTTCGTAGTCGCGATTGGAGTAGAGCGCATCAAGTTTGCCTTCAGATAATTGATCCAGGATGGTCAGCGGATCGCCATGAAAAACGGTTAGATCACTGCCAAGGGCAATGAGCTCCGATTTCAGTGCTTGGATCTGATGGTAGATAAACGAGATTCTCCGATCGCAGGTATCATCAAGTTTGTCTAAAATGTTGGTGTCAAAAATGAAGATGGGTTGAACATTGTTCCCATCCTTTAGCGCTTGGTAAAGTCCATGGTTGTCTTCGAGCCGCAGGTCGCGCCGAAACCAAAAAAGTGACACTGCTTGCTTACGGTCTGGCATAGTCCATACGTTTGATATGATCGTGACTGTGGTAAGCGTCCAATCCGCTTACCAAGATGGTGTTTGCCATTGAGGTGTCTATGTATCCATCATCGTCGATCAATGACTCATTGATCAGAATGTGCTTGACTTCTCCTACGATCAACCGCGTGTTGTTTGTCTGTATCAGGTGTTCCTCGAGAAACTCCATACCCACACTGATGGGCAATCCTTGGATGAATGGTGCCTGAAAGCCATCGATATAAGTTTTTTCAAATCCGATTTCCTCGAATTCATCCTGCGTCGCATCGTATTTCGCCGATGTTTGATGCACTTTGGAAAGCAGATCAACGGTTCCATGCTGTAGCGTGTAACGTCCGGATGAAAGAATGTTTTGGTAGGTATGCCGTGCCACCGACGTAGGTCGCAAAACAAAGCCGAGTAGGGGAGGATTTGCGCCTAGGTGAACAAGCGAATTGAAGAGTCCAATGTTGCCGATGCCCGATTGGTCTTGGGTTCCAATCATTACCGCCGATCGCGGCCCACTGATCGAATTGAATAAGGTGCTCCAATAGCGGCCTTCGCTGATCTTCCAGTCTTCGGATGTGAAATGGAGTTGACTCATCGCAATCGGCTCATGCCGCCGTCAATGCCGATCACCTGGCCGGTAATCCAGCTGCCATTCTTGGAAAGGAGGTGCACGGCCATGGAGGCTATGTCTTCAGGCGTGCCTAGCCGCTTCAGAGGATGGCGCGCTTCGCTCCCTTCGCGCCTTTTATCATTGGACAATAAGGACTCAGCCAGGGGTGTATCCGTCAGGCTTGGCGCGATGGTATTGACCCGGATGTCAGGCGCCCATTCAGCAGCAAGTGCGCGCGTCAACCCTTCAATGGCTCCTTTGGCCACTGCCACGGATGCGTGGAAAGGCATTCCTTGCTGCACTGCGACGGTGCTGAAGAGTACGGCCGATCCATTTCCAGCTTTGAGGGCTAAGCGACATGCCTGCAGGACTTTTACAGCTCCCATGACGTTCAGGTCAAAATCGGTTTGAAAATCTGATGCAGTCAGGCGATGAAAAGGACGTAGGTTGATGCTGCCAGGACAGAAGAGCAAACCATTGAGGTCATCCAAGTCGTCTAAAGCACTGACATCTTGAGTCACATCAACCTCTATGAATTCGATCGGTAAGTGACGGATGTCATTGTTGCTGCGGGCGGCTACAATTACTTCGTTCCCTTGCTCCAAAAGGAGCTCTACTGCCGCTTTTCCAATCCCTTTGCTGCCTCCTACTACAAGAATTTTCATGGGTATTACTTGAGGTTGACGTATTGGAGAAACTCCTTTCTAACCTCGGCGTCTCTGAATTTGCCGTGGTAGCTCGACGTTAGCGTGCTGCTTGCAGTATCCTGAATGCCTCGTGACTGTACACATAAGTGTTCCGCTTCGACTAATACTGCGACGTCGTCAGTTTTCAATACTTCTTTCAGTGCCTTTGCGATTTGTTCGTTGAGACGTTCCTGCACTTGGGGGCGCTTGGAATAGTATTCAACCAGACGGTTGATTTTGCTTAGACCGATTACCTGTCCGTTGCTGATATACGCCACGTGTGCTTTACCGATAATTGGCACAAAGTGATGCTCACAGTAAGAATAGACAGTAATGTCACGCTCTACCAACATCTCCTTGTATTTGTACTTGTTGTTAAAAAGTTTGATCTTCGGCTTGTTGTCTGGATTTAAGCCCTTGAAGACTTCGTTCACGAACATTTTCGCCACTCGATGAGGCGTATCCTGCAAGCTTTCGTCGTTCAAGTCCATGCCTAATGTCTCCATGATCTCACGGAAATGTCCACGGATCTTTTCGATCTTTTCTTCAGATGATATTGCCTGAGCCCCTTCGCGCATGGGTGTCGAAAGTCCATTCCAATGGTTTTCATAGTCCAATGCCTCGATTAGGGATTCTTTATTTTCCACTGTATTCAACATAATTTCTTTCCGTTTCGTATAGGGTTACACTGAGGTCGAGGTCAGATGAAAGCCTGTTGCGCAGGCGCTTCCAGATCACCACAACCATGTTTTCTGCGGTAGGGTTGAGCGTTTTGAATTCCGCTACATCCAAATTTAGGTTGAGGTGGTCAAAAGGTTCGATTATTTCTTCTTTCAAGAGTTGTTTCAGGACCTTCATGTCAATGACGAAGCCGGAGTCTGGGTCGATTTCTCCGGTTACATTGGCAATGACCTCATAGTTATGACCGTGAAAATTTGGGCTGTTACATTTGCCAAATACCGCTGCATTTCGCGCGTCGTTCCACGCGGGATTGTGTAGGCGGTGAGCGGCATTAAAATGTTCTTTTCTGCTGATCTTTACTCTCACTGTACAATGTCCATTTTCTTATTTTGGATTTCATTCAGGATGATTTTAAACCATTCTGTATAGGCCTCTGGACGCACGCTTACGTCTCGGTCTAGTGCCTGCATGGTAACATACTTCCAATCACAGACTTCATCGGGGTGGGGTGCCGGATTGCCATTGAAGCGGCCAAAGAACACGTGGTCGAGTTCGTGTTCGATCAAGGCATTGTCTAATACGGCGCGGTAGATGAATGAGAACTGCTCTTCGATGTTACAGTCGAAGCCCATTTCTTCCATGAGTCTGCGGTGGCCTGATTCTTCAGTAGTTTCTCCTTCACGCGGGTGACTGCAACAGGCGTTTGTCCACAATCCGCCTGAATGATATTTTGAGAGGGCTCTTCGATGGATCAGCATTTCGCCCTCATCGTTGAAAATTAACACCGAAAAGGCGCGATGCAAGACTCCTTTCCGGTGCGCTTGCATTTTCTCCATTACTCCAATCGGAGTATCCAATTCATCAACTAGTATTACTTGATCCATGCGGTAAATCTAAGATTCAGGAAGGATAAAGGACGACTTGCTTGAAATAAGATAGGCACGCAGGTCTGAAACCCAGATGGCTGATTGTTGAGATGACGTTAACTCTAAAACGATTCTCTCAAAATCTTCTTTGGTTTCGTTGGAATAGCCGAGAAAGGCGGGTGTATGCGATTGGATCATAAATCGAACGTATCGTATTTCCGCGTCGTTCGGATCTAATTTTATTGCTTTCTCTATTAATTCCTTGCCGTCAACAAAGTAGTTGTATTTCGAGTATGGATTCGAGACGGTTTCGGCAAGCATGGCCTTTGAAGCTCCAAGATACGCTATGGCTAGCGGCGAGTCCGAGTTCAAATTTTCCATAGATTCATGAAAAACTTCCCTGAAAGACTTCTCCATGGAGGCTTTATAGAATGATTCGCTTAACGTTTTGGTTCCATCAAATGGTCCACTGAAGGAAAACAAGATGAAGGACACCAATAGCAATAGAGATAATCTTTTCATCAAAGTAGGTTTAGGCTGTGTCTTACATAACTCCCAAAAAAGATGGAATACTTCTGTGGATTTGGAATTCGAATCCGCTCCGTGAGGATGCGTTGGGCCTCTGTGCCTTGAATTTTCTTAAAGAGTTGATAGAAGTATATGTATGCCATGTACACCCCAAATCGTGCAGACTTTGGTAACTGAATGATGCCTGCATAACCCTCTGCGAAATCGATGGCGATTTCAGCTTCGATTTCCTTCTTCTGCTGGTCGTTGAAATTTTCAAGATCTGCATTCGGAAAGTAGGAGCGACCCATACCTTCAAAGTCTGCCTTTAGATCACGTAGAAAGTTGATTTTTTGGAAGGCAGCGCCTAGCCTCATTGCCGAATATTGTAGCCTCTTGTATTCAGCTTCATCACCATGCACAAACACCTTTAGGCACATAAGGCCAACAACTTCAGCTGATCCGAGAATGTACTTTTCGTAACCCTGTTGAGTGTACTCAAGTTTATTCAGATCCATTTCCATGCTGTCCAAAAATGTCTCAATCAATTCATGGTCAATGTTGTAATCGTGCACCACGTGCTGAAAACTGTTTAGAATCGGATTCAGCGATATTTTGTCCTCAATGGCTTCGTATGTATCCCGCTTGAATTTGTCAAATAAGCGCTGCTTATCGTAATCGTGAAAGGTGTCGACAATCTCATCTGCAAAACGGACAAATCCATAAATGCCATAAATCGCGTCACGGATAGATGATCCAAGAAAACGGGTGCCTAATGAGAATGAAGTGCTGTAAGCTTGAGTGGTGAGTTTGCTCGCCTTAAATGAAGTTTGGTCGAAAAGTTCTTTCATAGCTCTTAAGAATTAATTTTTTTCAGAATCTGATCCGCCACCACTTGACCACTGATTAGTGATGGTGGCATACCCGGACCGGGAGTAGTGAGTTGACCTGTGTAATACAGGTTTTTTAGTTTTTTATGTTGGATGCGTGGCTTTAAAAAAGCCGTTTGTCTTAGCGTATTTGCCAAGCCATATGCATTGCCCTTAAACGAGTTGTAGTCTGATTTGAATTCAGATACCGAATAGCTTTTTTGGTATTCAATGTGCCCGTTAAGTGTCGCTCCAGTTTGTTTTTCAATACGCTCGATGATTTGCGGGAAGTATGATGCGCGTTTTTCTTCGCTATCATCATCCAATCCTGGAGCGATCGGGATTAGAATGAAAAGGTTTTCCTTGCCTTCCGGAGCCACAGATGGGTCCGTCTTAGAAGGGCAGCACACATAAAAAAGTGGGTTTTCAGGCCAGACCTCCGTTTTATAAATTTCCTTGGCATGCGCATCAAAAGGGGTGTCGAAAAACAGATTATGATGCTTTAAACCATCCACACGTTTATCCACACCAACGTAATAGATCAAACAAGAAGGCGCCATGGTGCGCTTATCCCAATATTTATCCGAATACTGACGATCCTTTTTATCAAGCAACTCCGTTTCAATGTGATGATAGTCTGCGCCGCCAACAACAAAATCGCTTTTGAAATTATCCAATGCCGTACGCACGTTCATAGATCCATTCTCGAAGATGTGCTCTACAGGCTGATCATATTCGAATTTGACTCCTTGCTCCTTTGCAAGATCGACCATTCCTTCAATGATTTTGTGCATTCCTCCCATCGGGTACCAAGTCCCAAGCTTTAAGTCTGCATAGTTCATTAAACTATAAAGTGCAGGCGTGTCTTTCGGCATGGCTCCAAGAAAGAGCACAGGGAATTCAATAATGCTTAAGAGCTTCGGATTTGTAAAATACTTCCGAGCGAAATCGTGAAAGTTTGTGAGGAGGTCAAGTTCAGCCAGACCTTTTATGACCTTCCACTGAGCAAATTCGAAAATGCTTAAGCCTGGTTTATATACCAAGTCGTCAATTCCCGCTGAATACTTGATGGATGCGTCCTTTAAGAAACGTTCGAGCTGCTTCCCCGCCCCCTTTTCTTTAGATTCGAAGAGCTCGGCGAGCGAGGTGAATGAGGCTGGGATATCCATTCGTTCATCCTTAAAAAAGACACTATAAGAGGGGTCTAGGCGAACCAAATCATAATAGTCAGATGTTTTCTTGTTGAACCTTTCGAAGTATTTATCAAACACGTCTGGCATCCAATACCAGCTTGGTCCCATGTCGAAAGTGAATCCGTTGTGTTCGAATTTTCTGGCCCTTCCGCCAGCGCTGCTGTTTTTTTCAAGGATGGTCACATCAACGCCTGAAGCAGCCAATGTGGTGGCTGCAGCTAGCGATGAAAAACCGGAGCCGATAATGGTGGTGGTTGGCTTCAATTTAGTTTGGGTTATAGTCTGATAATAGGTCCATCAATTTCTGTCTAGCTAAAAAGATACGGCTTTTAACAGTGCCAATTGGGAGGCCAAGTTCGTCGGCTATTTCCTTGTATTTGAACCCTTCGCTGTGCATTTTGAATGGTACTTTGTATTCATCTTGCAGCGAATTCACCGTACTTAGAATTTCCTTGGTGTTGTACACGCCTGCCGGGTGTTGCTGGTTTTGGTCTGGGGTGTTGTTCAGATAGTACAGATCCTCTGATTGATCAATAATTGTCTTTGACTTGACTTGCCTTCTATAGTTATTGATGAAGGTGTTTTTCATGATTGTATACAACCATGCTTTCAAGTTAGTGGCCTCTCTGAACTTGTCGCGATACGTGACAGCCTTCATGTACGTGTCTTGCATCAAATCTTTAGCATCTTCTCGGTCAGATGTGAGGCTGTATGCGAAATACTCTAAAGCCTGTCTGTGGTTTAGAATGTGATTGTTGAATTCGAGTGTTGACATTTTGTTTAACGTTTGTGGTTAAAAGTTGAACAAAAATAAGGTAAAGCTGCGAACCCAACGAACTTTTTTTTATTTCTAAAAAAAGCTAAACAAAAATTATAATTGATTGAAAATTAGGAGATTATGTGCGACAAATCTTCCATGCTGTGGAGAAACTGAAGTCGCTCGTCTTGAATTTGATCCAATTCGGGTGTTCTTCGAGTAGCGACAAGCAGCTTGGTATCGGGGTCAACAGCAAGAATGGTCTTGATAAGACTCTCTGCGCTGCCCACAATGGTGGGGTCAACCATAAACGTAACCATCATATGTGGTCGAATGGTTTTTATGGCCTGCTCCAAATTAGCCACCGGTAGGTCTTGGCCTAAGTAGTATACCCGATTGCCACTTTCCTTAATGATGTATTGTGCCAAGAGAAGTCCAATTTCATGGTGTTCGCCCTCCGGTAATACAAGCAAATACTTATCACCGCTTGAAGGCTCTTCAAGTCGGTCAATTGCTGCGATGATTTTTTGTCGGACCAAGCAACTGGTGAAATGTTCCTGAGCAGGGTTTATTTGCCCGATCGACCACAGAATGCCGACCTTTTCGAGATAAGGATAGATAAGCTGCGTTATGGTTTTTTTAAATCCATGAAGCATAACAGAGTTCTCATAAATTCGATGGAATTTTTGAGCATCCATTTCGATCATCGCACCCATTAGGTCGTTTGCGCTGAGATCCAATTGAATGGAGCTGTCATGAATTAGGGTTTGCTCATACAGGTGCTGCACCTTAGAATGAAATTCCGATTCACTCCATTGGCTGATTTTCGAAATTTTAAATCCATTTTTCGAGAGTAGAGAAACATTCAACAAATACCTCAATTGATGATCGTCATAGAAGCGAATGTTCGTCTCTGTGCGAAGTGGCGTAATCAATTGATAGCGCTGCTCCCAAATGCGAATTGTGTGAGCCTTGATGCCCGACAATTTTTCAATATCCTTAATTGAGTAATTACCCATAGGGAGTTAAACATTAAAACTTACAGAAAGTTTATTACGCTGAGATGATAGCTTATATTCGAGTTATAAGTTCACCAACTGCCGCACGAATTTATCTATGCCTACCCCGACAAAACAAGACTTTCTTAAAGAAGTTATTTCATCGTTACCAACAAGCGCCGGAGTCTATCAATATTTCGATGCGAACGATAAATTGATCTATGTTGGTAAGGCCAAGAACTTGAAAAAGCGCGTCAGCTCATACTTCAATCGAGATAAGCACGAAAGCGGGAAAACAGCCTTGCTCGTTCGCAGCATCGTGCGCATCCAACATATTGTAGTAAACAATGAGTACGAAGCGTTACTTCTCGAAAATTCGATGATCAAGGAGCACCAACCTAAGTACAATATTCAACTTAGAGACGATAAGACCTATCCGTGGATTTGCATTAAAAATGAGCGATTTCCACGCGTCTTTCCAACCAGAAATGTGATCAAGGATGGGTCGGAATATTACGGGCCGTACGCGTCCGTCAAAAAAATGAAGGCAATCCTTGAAATAATTGGCAAAACCCATAAAATTCGGAATTGCAATTTCAACCTTTCAGCAAAGAATATTGAGGACGGCAAGTTCAAGATCTGTTTGGAACACCATATTGGTAATTGCCTTGGGCCTTGTGAGGGCAGGCAAAAGGAAGAGGACTATAATCAGAGTATAGTTCAAATTCGACACCTTGTAAAAGGCAATGTGGACAGCATCATTGGCGACTACAAAGCCGAGATGACGTTGGCGGCATCCGATCTGAAATTTGAAGAAGCTGCGCTTCTAAAGCAAAAAATTGACCTTTTAGAGAATTACCAGAGTAAATCGGTGGTAGTAAATCCGAGCATCAATAATGTCGATGTGGTATCAATTATCGCGGACGATGCATTCGCGTATTTGAATTATATGCGCGTGATTAAAGGGGCTATTATCCAATCTCATTCGGTAGAATTCAAGAAGAAACTGAATGAACAATCCGAAGACTTGATTCTTTCGTTCATTGCTGAAATGAGGGATGTGTTCAAAAGCGATTCGCGTGAAGTCCTTACCTCGATTGAGATTGGGGCATCGTGGGATCATGTGAGTTTCCACTGCCCACAACGCGGAGATAAAAAGGCGTTGATTGACTTTAGTTTGCGCAACGTCCGCTTCTACATGCTGGACAGGCAAAGGGCGCAGGAAAAGATTGATCCGGAGCGTCATTCAAACCGGGTGATGCAAACCATTCAAAAGGACTTGCATATGGTTGACCTCCCGAGACATATCGAGTGCTTTGATAACTCGAACTTTCATGGGTCATTTCCGGTTGCTGCATGCGTTGTGTTTCGAAATGCAAAACCATCAAAAAAGGATTACAGACACTTCAATATTAAGACGGTGGAGGGACCTGACGACTTTGCCTCGATGGAGGAAGTTATTTATCGGCGCTACAAACGACTGATAGATGAAAATCAGAGTTTACCGCAACTTGTAATCGTTGATGGAGGCAAGGGTCAGCTCAGCTCGGCCATGAAAAGCATGGATAAACTGGGGATTCGCGGTCAAATTACGGTGATAGGAATTGCGAAGAAATTGGAAGAAATATTTTTTCCTGAAGACCCGATTCCATTATACATTGATAAACGAAGCGAATCACTGAAGGTGATTCAACGGCTCAGGAATGAGGCGCACAGATTCGGAATAACGCATCATAGAAACAAACGAAGCAAGGCAGCTTTTAATAGCGAACTTTTAGAAATTGCGGGTATTGGAGAGCTAACGGCCAAGAAACTATTAAGGGCATTCGCTAGCGTGGGAAAAATTCAAGAGTTATCATTGGAAGAATTATCTACTACGATATCAAAAAGTCAAGCTCAACAGATACTAAAACACTTTTCGGATAAGAAATGA
The DNA here is from genome assembly GCA_002336485.1 of Flavobacteriales bacterium UBA1993. GTDB lineage: Bacteria > Bacteroidota > Bacteroidia > Flavobacteriales_G > Salibacteraceae > SHAN690. Next base: position 9,746 of record DDCZ01000026.1, on the reverse strand, counting down.
TAGCTCGGTTGTTAAGTCAAATTGTACTTAGTGGTGTCACCGGTGACATGCCCGAAACTCAGCGCGATGAAATCAAGTTGATGAATTCGATCGCATTTCATAGCGTATTACTCACGCTTTTTTCGGGTATTGCTGGCTGGTTTGTAATTCCAAAACATGCCTTTTTTGTGAGCTTGGTAGTGATGACTGAGATGACTGCTAAAATCTGCGTAATCCTCCTTAACCACGTTCATCGATATCTTATTGCCAAGGTTGTTTTTTCATTTATTACCCTCTTCGTCTTTCTTCTAATTATCTGGTATTTCGGTTTGGAGCTGAATTTTCAGTTTCTGATTTTGACCATTTTCATCACGTTGATGATCGTGTATAGAAACAGCTCGTCTTCTGATATTTTCATTACGGTGCTGTACCTAGTTATTGGTATGATAGGATGCGGAATAGCTTATTTGAGCCAGGATCCAATTGTTAAGATTAGCCAGGAAGAGATAGAAGGTGGGAAGTCTATTGCATACGCGATGAACTTGAGTATAATCGTCATGGTGTCTGTGATATTTTTTAAGTCTTCGAGACATAGAAAAATGGCCACCGAAGAGAATCTGCGCGAGTTAAGTGGGGTAACCAATATCCTAAACACGATTAGTTTAAACCTGAATGAAGGAATATACAAATCGCGCGTCAACGGAGGAATGGTCTACATGAATGATTCCTTTATTCGAATGTTTGCGTTTACAGATAAGGACCAGTTAGTGGACCAAGATCCGCATCAATTATATAGCTCACCGCAAGATAGAGATGACATCCTCGACGAATTGCACGAGAATGCCCAAGTATCAAATCGGTTGGTGCGATTCAGACGACAGGATGAATCGCGTTTTTGGGGGCGACTTAGTTGCAAGCTCATTGTTGAAGATGGATTAGAATTTTTGGTAGGAACCGTTACCGATGTTACAGTGCAGCAAGAGCATGAATCTATGTTGCGAGAAAGCGAAAATCAATTGAGAGAGGCGCAGCGCATCGCCAAGATTGGCAATTGGCAGTTGTTTAATGCGAGTAAAATTCTGCGCTGGTCAGATGAATGCATTCGTATACATGGGTTAAACTCGATTCAATCGGATTACGACTATCGAGATTGGCTAGATAGACTGAGCGACATGGATGAGGCCAAGTTGAATACACTCATGGCAAAGGCCATGATGACGAAAGAAAATGTTGAGTTTCAGTCTTGGTATACGACACCCGAAGGAGAGCGAAAATTTCTTGTTTACGTCACACGCTATCAGCGTTCTGAGAAGGTGAAAGGTGGCGTTTGGTATGGCACTGTACAAGACTTTACGGTGCAGCATGTTGCGGAGCAAAGAATAATTGAAACCAAGCAGTTTTATGAAGATTGGATTGACAAATTGCCCATCGAGTCTGTCATGTTTGACGACCAGCTACGCTACACATATATCTCTGAAAATGCCGTTCAAGATAGCGAAACGCGGGCATGGATGCTCGGTAAAACCAACCGTGATTATGCCGAGCGCAGAGGGCTAAACAATGGTTTTTTCGAGCTAAGAGATAAGATGCTCCAAAAATCCATCGATGAGAAAAAGCACGTTACCTGGGAAGAAAAAATGAAGACGAAGGATGGGCTTGATTCCTATCATGTTCGATATATATTCCCCATAGAAATCACGGAGAGAGGCAAACAAAAACACGCTTACATCGGGTATTCATTTAATATCAGCGAAATCAAAAACGCCGAGCTTGATTTGCTTGCCAAGAACCAAGAGCTCAGTGGCCTTAACTCAGAGTTGGATCGTTTTGTATATAGTATTAGTCATGATTTGCGTGCGCCAATCGCGTCCGTATTGGGCTTGATTGACTTGACAAAGTCAACTGATTCTCAGGAGGAAACGAAGGAAATGTTGGAGATGCAGTCCGTCGCGCTCAAGCGTATGGATCAATACATCTGCGATGTCCTAGATTATTCAAGAAATGCAAGATTGGAGATTGAGTTCGCCGATATTGACATCGAGGATGTGGTATCAAAGTGTTTCACAGAATTAAAATTCTTCCACGCAAAGAATCGTGAAATTGAGATAAAGCAGGACCTAGAGATAAAGAGCCTACGCGCTGATCCACTGCGCTTTCGAATCATCGTAAACAACCTTTTGTCAAATGCGATTAAGTATCAGGATCCAAAAAAGAAACTTGGTAAAGTCTGTGTTCGAACCTGGATCAACGAAGACAATAATATCGTGCTTTCCGTTCAGGAGAATGGGATTGGCATTAGAGCAGATCTGATTGGAAACATTTGGGACATGTTTTTTAGAGGAACAAACAAGTCGGCTGGATCGGGCCTTGGCTTGTACATACTAAAAGAGTCTGTGAGCGCCATCGGCGCGGAAGTAGAGGTGCAATCGGTGGAGGGTGAGGGCTCCACATTCAAAGTAACCTTTTCGAAAGAGGAACCTAGTTAAGATCGTCTTTCAGAATATCCATTTCAATTACTGGGCTAATTTTCTCGTAAAGAATGCGGTACACGGCATTTGTGATAGGTAATTCAGCGCCAAATTTCTTATTCATTTCCACGATGGAAGCCACGGCGTAATATCCTTCGGCGATCATACTCATTTCGAGTTGCGCTGCCTTCACACTATAACCCTTGCCGATCATCATTCCGAACGTCCTGTTGCGGCTGAAGTTAGAATATGCCGTTACCAATAAATCGCCGAGATATGCAGAAGACTTTACATCCCTGTGCGCCGGATTCACTACATCAACAAAAGATTCAATTTCACGGATAGCGTTACTAATTAATACCGATTGAAAGTTGTCGCCGTATCCCAATCCATGACAAATGCCAGAAGCGATGGCCATGATGTTTTTCATCACGGCACTTATTTCAGTGCCAAATATGTCTTCAGAGGTGGATGTCTTTACATACCGACACGATAAACTATCGGCCATTTGTTGGGCAATATCGAGGTCAGGACAAGCTAGGGTTAAATAGCTCAACCGTTCGAGGGCTATTTCTTCCGCATGACAAGGGCCGGATATGATGCCAATACGATCATATGGGATTCCAAATTCTTTGTGGAAGAAACGAGCCGGGATGCTATGATATTCCGGAACTATGCCCTTGATGGCGCTGAATAGAACCTTCTTCTCGATTCCCTCACATTTAAACCCGTCGAAGGTTTTAAAAACAAAAGCAGATGGCACAGCTACCACGATGACGTCGCTGTTTTTCATGACCCATTCCAGGTCAGAGCTAGGGTGAACTCGGCCTAAGTCGAATTCAACGGACTGCAAGTACTTGTCGTTGTGCTTAAACTTTTTGAGATGTTCAACCGATTCTTCATGACGAAACCACCATTTAACATCGTCTGAATTATTACTTAATAGTTTGGCCAGAGCTGTCGCCCAACTTCCACCGCCAATAAGTCCAAAACGCTTCTCCATTAGCATTCAAACCTACTATTAATTCTCTCTAGATGTTGATAACACACTGAAGTATGGTCGTCAATTTCATCGAACTTTGATGGAATGTGGAACATGGTTACATTACTATTCAACGGAGTCGGAATCTTACTCCTTTTCCAGTTCTTCAAGTTCAAGTATTTGGATTTTGTTGCGGAGTCTCATAAAACGAACTTTTGGAAGTTCTCACGACACAAATACGTTCTAACGGTTGGGGCCATTTTGATAGTTACTCTAGGTGTCGTCGAGCTAATTCTGCCCGATGTCTCTCCTCTTCGCTCGGAAATGAATCGCCTGCATTTTGGAAATTACTTAGGTGTATCAGTGGCGTTCGCAATAAGCGTCATTTGGATGATATATCTGCGAAAACTTGATGTGTTCGAACCAGAAGAATGGAAGCATATAATCATAGTCTTTATCATGGGTTGCGTTACAGTTTGGGCTGTATTTCCAATAACGGCCTTCATGAAAACCAACCTTGGATTTCAACTTGACAATAGCTTTTGGAATGATTTCATTTATTCCTGGGTGGGGATTGGAATGGTTGAAGAATTAATCAAAATGGTGCCGCTAATCATCATTGTCCAATTCCGCAAGATTGTCAATGAACCGTATGATTTCATTCTTTATGCGGCGGTATCTGCACTAGGATTCGCTTTTATTGAAAACGCTATGTACATCGAACGGTCCGATTTCTATGCCATAAATGGTCGAGCATTGATGAGCACAGTGGCCCATATGACATTTAGTTCCATTATTGGATATGGTTTGCTTATCGCCTCTTGTCGGCGACCAGGAAAAGGATGGCATTATATTGTAGGCGCATTTCTCGTCGCTTCCTTGATGCATGGATTTTACGATTTCTGGCTTATTAACCCAATCGCGAAGGAGTTTAGTGGCTTGAGTTTCGTGTTCTTTATTCTAACCACGCACTTCTGGTTCACACTAAAAAACAGAACAATCAACGCTTCATATTTCTACGACGAAACGAAGCGCATAAGCAATGATTCTATCCGATACTTTATAATACTATGGATGGTTGTGCTGCTGATGGTTTCGACCCTATTGATCGGGGTGTTTCATGGAAGCTCTACCGCCAATAAATTCCTCCTTGGTCAGCTCTATTCCTTTGGCTTTTTGATTTACTACCTAGGATTCAGTTTTAGCCGTTTTGTTATTGCCCCAAAAGCAATAAACGCGTGCCAAACTGCCCTGGAAAAGGTTATTCCAGACGAGCCGACTTTAAAATCGAAAAGGAACTAGATTCTGCGTAAACTTCAATTTCGAGCGCGAGGTGCGCTTAGAAGCACACCTCATGAATGCTCCCTTTCAGGTCGCATTTGAGGGAAGAAGAGGACGTCTTGAATTGAGCTTTGATTGGTCAACAACATCACCAAGCGATCAATTCCAATGCCCATTCCGGAGGTTGGTGGCATGCCATATTCAAGTGCTCGAAGAAAGTCCTGATCAATAAACATAGCCTCATCATCGCCCTTCTCACTTAGCTTCATTTGTTCCTCGAAACGTTCCCGTTGATCAATTGGATCGTTCAGCTCAGAGTACGCATTTGCTACTTCTTTTCCGTTGATCATTAGCTCAAATCGCTCCGTTAGCTCCGGGTTTTCGCGGTGCTTTTTACACAATGGACTCATCTCAACAGGGTAGTCCGTGATGAATGTTGGCTGGATGAAATTGCCCTCACATTTTTCTCCAAAAATTTCATCTAAAAGCTTGGCCTTGCCCATGCTTTCGTCTGTTTCTATGTGTTGTGCTTTGCAGAATGCGATCAATTCACTTTCGCCCATTCCACTCACATCCGTGCCAGTGAAGTGCTCAATGGCACCTAAAAATGACATGCGCTTAAACGGTCGCTGGAAATTGATGGTGTTTTCTCCGACTGGAAGCGCTGTTTTTCCATGAAGTTCCATCGCCGCCTTCTCGATCATCTCCTCTGTGAAATCCATCATCCAGTTATAGTCCTTATAGGCCACATAGATTTCCATAATGGTGAATTCTGGATTATGAGTTCGGTCCATTCCTTCATTTCTGAAGTCTCTGGCAAATTCATACACACCATCGAAACCGCCAACAATCAGCCGCTTCAAATACAATTCATTTGCAACACGCAAGTACATATCCACATCCAAAGAATTGTGGTGTGTAATAAATGGACGAGCCGCAGCACCTCCAGGAATTGGTTGAAGTATCGGAGTTTCAACCTCTAAATATCCTTTGGAGTTAAAGAAATTCCGCATCGAGTTGATAATCTTAGTTCGCTGAACAAATACGTCCTTAACGCCTGGATTTACAACCAAATCCAAGTAACGCATTCTATAGCGCTGCTCGGTATCTGCAAATCCATCATGCACGTTTCCATCGGCATCGGTTTTTACAATTGGAAGCGGCTTTAATGATTTAGATAGAACCGTCAGCGAACTTACATGCACAGAAATTTCACCCACTTTGGTGCGAAAGGCGTACCCTTTGATTCCTATAAAATCACCGATGTCTAGCGCCTTCTTGAAAACGACGTTATACATGGATTTATCCTCATCTGGACAAATTTCGTCGCGATTAAAATAGGCCTGTATACGACCTGAATGATCCATGAGTTCAGCAAAGGAGGCCTTCCCCATAATTCTTCTACTCATAAGCCGACCCGCGATGCATACTTCCCATCTCTCAGCCTCATCAGAGTATTTTTCTTTAATCTCAACAGCATTTGTGTCTACCGGAAACAGCGCTGCTGGATACGGATCTATGCCGAGTTCACGCAATTGCTTGAGTCCCTCTCTGCGTTCTAATTCTTGGTCGTTTAGTTCTTGTGACATGCGGTTCAGTCTAAAAAATGAGTCGGCAAAGATAGAATCGATAACAATGAGGTGACCATAACTTGAGTAATCCTGCATCTTTCTCGGCTAGAGGCAAGTATATTTGCGCGCTATGGCAAAAAGCATGAATCAATTGGTCGCCGAATTTCCTGCGCAAATGCAGGAAGCATTGGATATCGCGACAACCTTCAATCTTGAAACCACACCTGATTTTCAAAACGTAGTTATTTGCGGACTGGGTGGATCTGGGATTGGAGCTACCATTTTATCTCAACTTATTGGATCGGAAGGGGACAAACCCATAATAGTCTCGAAAGATTATACGATTCCTGCATTCGTAAACAAGCTTTCTGTGGTGATTGCGTGTTCGTATTCCGGAAACACAGAGGAAACACTCGAAGCGCTGGACGCTTCCATGGAAAGTGGCGCGCAAATCATGTGCATCACTTCAGGTGGGAAGCTCCTTGAAATGGCGAAAGAAAACGCCTGGCCACATATTCAAATCCCTGGTGGATATCCTCCGCGCTCAGCATTTGGGTTTTCAAGTGTTCAACTTTTCAAACTGGCGGAGTGCCTCGGATTGGTGTCCTCAAATTGGAAAAAGGAGATGACTTTGGCCATGGAATTGATTCAGCGAGATCAGGAAGCAATTTCTAAGAACGCGGAAGTTTTAGCGGAACAATTGGTAGGGAAGCTTCCAGTTATTTATTCTTCCAATTGGCTTGAGGGAGTTGGAACACGCTGGCGTCAGCAGATAAATGAAAACGCCAAGATGCTTTGCTGGCATCACTATTATCCAGAGATGAACCACAATGAATTGGTTGGCTGGAGAAACAACGATGAAAAGCTTGCGGTACTAATGTTGAAAAGCAATCTTGATCATTCAAGAGTTGCGAAAAGGATGGAACTGAGCGAAACAATTTATCGCAAATACACGCCAAATGTGCACCTCATCGAAGCCAAAGGAAGCACGCCAATTGAGCAAGCAATTTACCTTATACATTTTGGAGATTGGATGTCAGTACACTTAGCAGATTTTCGAGAATCAGATTCTACGGAAGTGAAAGTGATTGACTGGTTGAAGGGTGAGTTGTCAAAATTTTAATTGACACCGAACGCTTTCAATAGGCAGATTAGTCTATACATTTAGATTATGTCAGATCGTATAAAAAGAAGCGCAATTATTAGCCTTACGGTGTTGCTTGTGGGTCATTTCTTGATCGAAACAACGGGCCACCACTACTTATACAAGACCATTTCAATGACCTTGCTCGAGGGTCGGCTTGGCCCGTCTATCCAAGAATATAGGGCTATGCCGTCCAGAGAAATCAGTGCGTGGCACCCTCAGCCTTGGCCCAGATCAACTCGTGCTGAGGCAAATAGATTAACCGAGTCGGAAACCGACTATCACGCCCAGAATCAAAGCGTCTCATTTCTGGTAATCCATCATGATTCAATCATTTACGAATCGTATTGGGATGGATTCAATGCAGACTCAATAAGCAACTCGTTTTCAATGTCTAAATCGATCGTTGGTTTGTTAACTGGAATCGCAATAGATGAAGGGAAAATTGAAAACGTTGACAAACCCGTTTATTGGTATATGCCTCAGTATAGAGAGGGCCTTGGCGAAGAGTTGACCATAAAGCATCTGTTGACAATGAGCTCCGGAATTGACTTTGACGAGCACTACATAAACCCGTTTGCATTTCCTGCCAAAGCGAATTATGGAGACAACTTAGAGCTGCTTTTGTGTGATTACTCTGTAACAGAAAAACCTGGCGAACGATTTCATTATAAAAGCGGAAACACCCAGCTTTTGGGACATATTATATCGGATGTGATGCGGACATCCTTGAGTGACATGGCCACCAAGCATGTTTGGTCAAAAATTGGTGCAGAGAAATTCGCTTTATGGAGTTTAGACCATGAAGACGGAATGGAAAAAGCATTCTGTTGTATAAACGCCACGGCCAGAGATTTTGCTCGCATCGGAAAATTGTATAAAGACCACGGGAAGTGGAATGGAACAGTGGTGGTGGATAGCACTTATGTGGCCGCCTCTATTATGCCAAGCGGTACGCAAAACCTCGATGGCACAGTTTGCAATACATATGGATATCAGTGGTGGCTTGGGCATCACGCTCAGTCCGACTTCTTTTTTATGCGCGGTATAAAAGGGCAATACGTACTTGTTTCGCCTCAACACGACTTAGTAGTAGTACGCTTGGGAAGAAAAAGGGATGTTGGATCCGGTGAGCACCCGCATCCCGATGATTTGTACACATATTTGGAAATGGGCAAGAGAATGATTGAAGAATGAAAAAGGACATAGATTTCCCGAAGGTCGAAGGCATAAGTGTATGTGCCATACCAGAGAATAACGGTGGGGATATTTACTGGCAAGTTCATATCATCAACAATTTGGATGAGCCAATAACGAACGTACTCGTAGCGGCAAGAGGATATGGAAAGCAGGAAAAGGAAGAAGTGAAGACCTCTGAGCTACGCCATTATTTCGAGGAGATTGGCTCCCTTCAACAAAAACCAATTGAGGTGGTTCCGTCGTCGCTCATTGGCCTAAGCAATCAATATTGGGTGAGTTTCTATATAGGTAAAACCATTTTCGACAAGAAGTTTATTTTTCTGCCGGATACGTTAATAGAAAAAAATCTAACGCTGATTCCGGTGCTGGAAAAACAAGGAATCCTAATTAATTAACCATGGACTTAAGCAAAATTCTCTTCCTCGATATTGAAACGATTCCACAATACAAAAGCTTCGATGATGCTCCAGACGCGTATCAAAAGCTATGGGGCGACAAGGCTAAATTTCTAATCCGGGAAGAAGAAGATACGGTTGAGTCAACGTACGATCGCGCAGGTATATATGCAGAATTCGGGCGCATTGTCTGCATATCTGTGGGCATTGTAGGTCAAAAAGGAATGCAAAGAGAATTACGCTTAAAATCGTTTTATGGTGATGATGAAAAAGTGCTATTACAAGAATTTGCCGACCTATTGATGAAGCATTTTAATGGTCCGGATCATCTTTTGTGTGGGCACAATGGAAAGGAATTTGACTTTCCATACATTGCTCGAAGGATGCTTATAAACGGAGTGAAAGTGCCGCGAATGCTTGATACTGCTGGTAAAAAGCCTTGGGAAGTGGCACACCTCGATACGATGCAGATGTGGAAATTTGGAGATTTCAAAAATTTCACGTCATTAAAGCTATTGGCCCATGTCTTCGATATCCCATCTCCGAAGGATGATATTGATGGAAGCCAAGTGGCCGGGGTGTATTGGGAAGAAAATGATTTGGAGCGTATCGTTAAATACTGCGAAAAGGATGTGTTAACGCTTGTTCAGGTCTACTTGTCGCTTACGCAACAGGCCAAGCTAACGGATGATGAATTGGGCTAACGTTCCGGGTATGGTGTCGTAG
>DDCZ01000071.1 GCA_002336485.1 Flavobacteriales bacterium UBA1993 | reverse complement strand
GGCTTTTAGAGAAATTGTCATCAGGCGCTGATTTAGACGACCCAGAGAAAGTTCTTTCGGGTGTGCTTCACAAACGGTTTGAGCGTATTTGTCAAGCAAATTTTGACGCCGGAGTTCCTGTCTATGTTGACGCTGAAGAAAGTTGGATTCAACCAGCTATCGATCGATTGGTAGAGTCAATGATGGCGAAATTCAACACGGAGAAAGCCATCGTATTTCAGACTGTTCAGATGTTTCGACACGATCGGCTCGCATACTACAACGACCTAATTTTAAAGGCAAGAAGAAGTGGATTTAAAGTGGGGGTAAAGGTGGTTCGTGGCGCTTATCTTGATAAGGAGAACAAGCGTGCGAGTGAAGGAGGATATCCAACTCCAATCCAAGCCAGCAAGCAGGCAACCGACCAAGCATATAATGATGCGATGAAACTCAGCGTCGAGAATATCGATTGGGTAGAGGTATGTGCTGGCACACACAATGAATATAGCCTCCAATATCTAGCTTGGCTGATGAAAGAGAATGGTCTTCAAAACGACCATCCTAATATTTACTTCAGTCAATTGTATGGAATGAGCGACTATATGAGCTTTAATCTTGCGTCAGACGGATACAACGTAAGCAAGTATTTGCCTTATGGACCGGTGAAATTTACGCTGCCTTATTTGATTCGAAGGGCAAAGGAGAATACGGCCATTGCAGGTCAAATGGGCAAGGAGTTCACCATGATCCTGAAAGAGCGCAATAGACGAAAGGAATTGGCTTAAATAAGCGCGAACTAAACAGGCTTTGGGATAAGCTTAACCGACTTCTTTCTATTGATTTTCCCGTTTTCGGTTTCCACAAACTCGTCTACATAAGCTACTTCTTTCGGCAGCTCGTATTTACTTAAGTCATTTTTTAAATCTGTCAAAAGCTCCTCTTCATCTAATTGTGTGAGAGGTTGTGACTCTAACACGAGGACGACACGCTCACCCAAATCTTCGTCCTTCATTCCTGTAATGAAAAAACGAACGTTCAAGTGCGGTTTTGTGAGTTTTTCAAGGACTTCAGGAATGATTTTCACACCACCGCTATTGATCAAGTTGTCTGCTCTTCCCATCCAGTGAAACGATCGTTTGTCTACCATTTGGACAATGTCGTTTGTAATTGTTGGATTCGTTGGCAAAGCCTCTGAATGGATGATCAAACATCCACGGTCATCGAGTTCAACGTCGATGGTGTCGAGAACTACGAATGGTTCCCGTTCCTTGGTGCCGCTAATTTTCCTGAGCGCTACATGTGAGATAGTTTCTGTCATACCAAAGGATTCGTAAATCTCATTTGGCCAGCTTCTAAGTTTTGCCTCGAGGGCGTCATCAACATGACCACCGCCAACGATGATCTTCTTTACCTTCTTCCAATTCTTGGTTGCATCTGCGTCTTTAGAGATAGAACTCATCTGATAGGGGACAACGGCCGCAAAGCTTATGTCAATTCCAGATGGAAGTTGGGGCGTTGCGGTATTCTCTGTAATGTGAAGTTCAAGTTCGCCGATGATAGATCTCGCAATCATCATTTTACCTCCAATAAACCGGTTTGGAAGACACAACAAGGCGCTGTCTCCGGCTTTAAGTTCTAAGGATTCTAGTGTGCGTTCTGCACTTGCCAGAATTTGCTCCTTTTTGATTTTAATGTTCTTTGGGCGACCAGTGCTGCCAGATGTTCGGGCCTCGATCCATTCTTTTCGATTGCTCCAATCGACCACAAATTCAAGGATTTCTTCAATATCGTGAATGCCGTAACCCTCCTGCAGTTGTTGCTGGGCAAAGGCTCTCCAGCCCTGTAAGGATCTCTTTGTTCCGTTAAGGCTTAAAGACTTATAGTCCCTCCAATCACTCATGATAATAAAGCGTTAAAGTTCCAACTGTGCTGTGGGTGCATGCGCATAAATTGGCGTTGAATATACAATGGAGAATCGAAATTGTTGGTGAATAAACCACCTGTTCCGAGTCCTTGGGGCATAGAAACGCCTTTTAGGAAGGCGTATTGTGCGATGGCGTTCAATCCCACATTCGTTTCGAGGGCAGACGTCATCCACCATCCAATGTCCTTTGCCTCGGCATTTTGGATCCAATTTTCGGAAGATCGAATGCCGCCGATGAGGCTCGGTTTAAGAATGATGTACTGTGGATTTATATGTGACAGCAAGCCATCAATTTTAGTTCGATCTATACCAATTAACTCTTCATCAAGCGCAATTGGAATAGGGGAGTCCAAGCAAAGTTGCGCCATTTCATCCCATTGTTTTGTGGCAATGGGCTGTTCAATGGAGTGGATATTAAAGTCGCTTAACCGTTTCAATTTCTCCATCGCTTCGGCGGCAGAAAAACCGCCATTCGCATCAACTCTTAGTTCAAGCTCCTCCGAATTGAATGTAGTACGAATCCACTTAAGCAGATTTAGTTCTTCCTCGAATTCGATCGCTCCAATTTTGATCTTAATGCAATCAAACCCGTGCTTAATCTTTTCCTCAATTTGTGACTTCATGAAGGAGATATCTCCCATCCAAACCAATCCGTTTATTGGAATTTGGGCCTCTCCCGATGTTAAGTCGGTTGGTTGAAATATTTTGGAACCCTCAACGGCTATGTCTGCTGCCAGCGTTTCTACTCCAAATTGAATACATGGAAAATCAGATAAATCCGGTAGGGTAGCATTGGTTGAAATGGCCTCGCAGACCAGATCGAGCATTGGCTCTATGTCCTCCTTGTTTTCAGGATTTAGGCCTTCGATAAAACTGCACTCGCCAATGGCTGGGTAGGGCCACTCTTGGTTTTTATAGATCAGAAACCAAGAATCTTTTGTTTTCAAAACGCCACGCGAAGTGCCGCCTGGTCGGGCAAAAATGGATGTGTGTTTTTTCCAGGTAACGGACATGCCCGCGAATATAGTGCGCGATACTTCAAAAGGGCATCGTAGACTCTAGGAGGCTGTGATCTGGTTTTTAAAAATTGTCTCTAGAAAATGAGAAATGGACTTCAGATTAACCTTCCACAAACACGCCCATTTCGCTGTACTTGTCAATACGAGCACGGGTTCGCAACTCCGGCTTGACTCGTTTCAGGCTATCGTATTGTTTGATGATTTCTGCCTTCACGTTCTCAAATGCCTCTAATGGATTTGCATGTGCGCCACCAATTGGTTCGCTAATGATGCCATCGATAAGGCCATTCTTAAGCATGTCATCTGCGGTTAGTTTCAATGCATCTGCGGCCTGCTCTTTAAAGTCCCAGCTTCTCCATAAAATGGAAGAACACGACTCAGGCGAAATCACAGAATACCAAGTGTATTGCATCATCAATACTTTATCGGCTACGCCTAATCCCAAAGCACCTCCGGAGGCACCTTCGCCAATAACAATGGCGATGATCGGAACCTTCACGTTAAACATCTCAAAGATGTTTCGAGCAATGGCCTCCCCTTGTCCGCGCTCTTCAGCTTCAAGCCCGGGGAAGGCTCCCGGCGTGTCGATCAAACAGACAACTGGTTTATTAAACTTCTCCGCCATGCGCATCAATCGCAATGCCTTTCGATATCCTTCTGGGTTTGCCATTCCGAAATTTCGATACTGGCGCATTTTTGTGTTGATTCCCTTCTGCTGCCCGATAAACATGAATGACTTGCCGTCAATGCTACCCAGTCCACCAACCATGGCTTTATCATCGCGCACGCCACGATCGCCATGAAGCTCAATAAAATCACCACCGGTGATAGCCTCT
>DDCZ01000078.1 GCA_002336485.1 Flavobacteriales bacterium UBA1993 | reverse complement strand
GTGCCCGGGACTGGACTCGAACCAGCACGTCTTGCGACACACGCCCCTCAAGCGTGCATGTCTACCAATTTCACCACCCGGGCATTATTATAATTGGAGGCGCGAAATTAGAAATTCTATTCAACGCTGAGAGAAAGAGGCATGGCTTATATTTAAGATCTACATTCTTTTAATGTCTCGCCCACATCTTACTTCCAATTCCAGAATCCAATATGCTGTTTTGTACACGGTATTTTTCGTTGCGCTCATCTCAACATCACACGATATGACGGCCCAAAAAACCAACTTATATCTACTGTCTGGCCAAGGATCAGACGAGCGAATTTATCAAGAAATTGACTGGGACACTGCTCGATATAATGTCACCTATATTCCCTATTTAATTCCTGAAAGCGGAGAAACGATGAATGCATATGCACATCGAATGGCAGCGGCAATGGATACATCCAATGCATTTTCACTAGTGGGCGTATCGCTTGGAGGCATGATTTCATCCGAGATAAAAACCTTTACAAATCCAGAGAAGGTTATTCTGATTTCAAGCGCAAAGTGCAGGGCTGAATTGCCGTGGCAATATCGGATTCAACGCATACTCCCATTCTACAAACTTGTACCGAAGAATGTTCTAAAGTATGCGGCTCTCATCGCGCAGCCATTGTTCGAGCCAGATCGAAAAAGTCATGCTGAGGTGTGCTCGGCCATGCTTAAGTCGAAAAACAAAGTCTTCACGAAGCGTAGTATACAGATGATTATGAATTGGGACAAACTAGATTCCGATCCAGAGATTATCCACATTCACGGAACGAATGATAATACATTACCCATTAAGCGCATTGATGCTACTCACGTGGTTAAGAATGGTTCTCATATGATGACGCTAACCAGAGCCAATGAGGTCAGCGCGATTCTGAACAACGTGCTATAACAATTACTTCGCCGGCTTCCGCTTACCCTTATTTATGCGCTTGATCACGTCTTTCGCTTCCTTATCAGAAAGTCGCAATCCAATTACCACCTTTTTCCCCAGATACTCAAATCCGATTTTTTCGCCACCAACTGTCCAAAAAGCATCTTGGTAGGTTTTCGCGAATGTTTTTCCGTCAAGATTGACCAACCCTAAATTTTTGATCGTACCTAAGTCATACGATATAGCCTTTCCGTAGGATCCCCAAGATCGCTTGTAATCAAGGTTTTCAGCTCCAATACGCAGTAACTCGTGCCCATTTTGATGCCAAATAACCGAACGGATTGCATAATACAAAAAGTAGATCCAGAGGATGGTAAAAACAAACAGGTATAAATACTGATCTCCCTCGCTAGTTCCGAGCATGCTCATGATCCCCAACAGTCCCGTTACAGCCCAAACCGCGATCCAAATGCGCAACGCGATTTTCTGCCACGATTTTAATTGTGGATAAATTGTAATTAGTTGTCCTTCTTCAGTATCCTGTACGCTAATTTTGGCACCTGAATCAATCATGCGTTCGAATTATTTATGTGCCAAAGGTCATAATCTATTCGCATGGCGCGCTAATTGATTTAATGAAATTATGATTGGAATGAAAAAGTCTTGGTACGCGATACTTCTTTTTACCCTTTGTGCATTCACTTCGGAGGCGCAGGTCAAGAATAGCGATTTTCAAAAATTGTTTGACCTCTACACCATGGAGGAATACGACAAGTGCGCGTACAAAGCGGAGCGATATTCCCAAAAGGATAAGTACAGCCGCGAACCTGAACCATATTTATACATGGCATTGTGCTTCTATCAAGCGCATGTTCAACCCGAAAAATTTGATCAGGAGTTTGACGACCCACTGAAGGACGCTCTGAAATACGCCTATAAATTTCGCAAGAAGGATAAGACGGGAGAGATCTACGAGGCAAATCGAGAACTACTAGACAAGATCCGAGAAGAAGCGCTATTCAATGCTAAGTTCTATTATAACGACGGCAATTACCGAAAAGCTTCGAGCGAATTCAGAAGAATCCAGAAGGTGATTCCAGATGATGTCAATGTTCTTTTCATGAATGGCGTGGCAGATATCATGGCGAAGAATGCTGGACAAGGCGAAAAGTTGGCAAAAACTGCGCTCGATACCTTGAGAGCGCAAGATGCTCGTGACGCCTGGGTGAAGGACGATGTTACCTATGACATACTGATTAAGGCATTTGTAGGATACACCAATTACTTATCCGAGGTAAATCGAGTAGACGAGGCGCAAGAAACAATGACTTTTGCTCGCCAGTTAGTGCCAGATGATGCTGCACTAAAATCGCATTACAAAAAGATTTATGCCGTTGGCACCATTGAAGAAGACTAATTGTGATGCGCATAGATATCATAACGGCCCTTCCGAAGCTTCTTGAAAGTCCCTTTGCAGATTCCATTCTAAAGCGAGCGATCGACTCAAAACTTGTTAAAGTACACATTCACGATCTGAGAGATTATGGCTCTGGGAAGCACCGACAAATCGATGATTACCAATTTGGAGGAGGTGCGGGTATGGTAATGATGATAGAACCCATTGAAACCATAATCACCAAGCTGTGCGACGAGCGTAAATACGACGACGTGATCTTTATGACGCCTGATGGAAAACGATTCGATCAAGGTATGGCGAACACACTTTCGCTAAAACAAAACATCATCATTCTCTGCGGTCATTATAAGGGAATTGACCAGCGAATTCGAGAACAATACATAACCTCTGAAATTTCAATTGGAGATTACGTGCTCTCTGGAGGTGAATTGGGCGCGGCCGTGATTAGCGACGCAATTATCAGACTTATTCCGGGAGTGTTAAATGACGAAACATCGGCATTAAGTGACTCATTTCAAGACGATTTACTTGCGCCTCCAGTTTACACCCGACCAGCCGAGTACAAAGGCTGGAAAGTGCCTCCAGTCTTGCTTTCTGGGAACTTCAAAGCCATCGACGAATGGCGTCAAACAGAGGCAGAAAAGCGCACAAAAGAGCGCCGACCAGATCTTTGGAATAAAAAAGCAACAAGTGACCAATAACTATTAGTAAAAATCTATCTTTGCACCCTGAATTTTTTGAGCTATGGCCAAAGTTGTAATGCAAGACATAATAAATGAGGTAAATCCTAAATCAGATTTACCAGTTTTCAATAGTGGAGATACTATTGCTGTTCACTATAAGATTAAAGAGGGAAGCAAGGAACGTGTTCAGGTTTTCCAAGGTGTTGTGCTTCAAAGAAGAGGCGATGGCTCTACTGAAACGTTTACAGTAAGAAAAATGGCAAGTGGTGTTGGCGTAGAGAGAATCTTCCCTTACAACAGTCCATTGATAGATAAAATTGAAAGACTGAAGCGCGGTAGAGTTAGACGCTCCAGAATCTTCTTCCTTCGGGAAAGAAAAGGAAAATCAGCTCGAATCAAAGAGCGATACAATCGAAAGAACTACTAAGAATATTAAGGCTCCGAAATCGGGGCCTTTTTTTTGCCCAATTTTCTAGGGCCTCTGGTTGATCGATCTCACCATTCATCTTTGGCACGTTACTCGCATAATGTAATTGAACAATTAATTCAAAACGTTATGAAGCATCTCATTTTACTCTTCGCTTTATTCCAAGCTATTTCCATTCAGGCGCAGCCAAATGGATTAAACATTTCAAGTGAGTTTGGAGAACACATTCAAGTCTATATTAATGGTCGGGTCGCAAATATCCACCCAATGCCAACCGTATTAATCGGGAACTTGTTCACCAATGTGGTAGATGTTACGATTGTGATGAATGAAAGATCAGTTTTAGAGCAGCGCGTTCTTCTTGAACACCATCGTACCTCAAACTTCTCCTTCTATCTAGACGAATATGGAGTCGCTGAACTGAACTATATTTCCCACTCGCCATACCGACGTCATGCTAGGTCAAAAACTGGATCAAATTCACGTTCGATGGAGCGCAGACCTCCACCGCGAAATGGCGCACAACAGCATAACCTGTCAAACCGAATCCCAGTCCAAGGACGTAGGCAAGCTATGGCCCCAGCAGCGATTCGAGAATTAGAGATCTATTTGGGCAACATCTTATTTGATCGTGATAGACTTTCCGAGGCGCGCTTCGCTTTGAAAGGAAGGCGCGTAACTGCATCTCAAGTTGCTGTTTTAATGCACACATTCACCTTTGAGTCTAACCAGGTGAAATTTGCTAAGTACGCGTATCAATACACTATTGATAAAAAAAACTATCATCGCGTAAAACAGGCATTCACTTTCTCAAGCTCTGCTCGAGAGCTCAACAATTATATCCACCAGGAAATGGCATATCGATAAAAAAAAGCCTCTGAAATTCAGAGGCTTTTTTTTAGTGTGTTTCTTGATCTTTATAGATGGGTTTCAAATCCATGTTCCAAAACATAAAGGACCACTTATCGGCCTGCTCTTGAATGATCATTGAAGTGGGCTTACCGGCTCCGTGACCAGCTTTAACATCTACACGTATTAGAACTGGGTTCGTCCCTTGGTGCGCCTCCTGAAGCGCCGCAGCAAACTTGAATGAATGCGCCGGCACTACCCTATCATCATGATCAGCAGTCGTAACCATCGTGGCTGGATAATGCGTTCCTGATTGACAATTGTGAACAGGTGAGTATCCCAACAAATATTTAAACATCTCCTCGTTTTCGTCTGAATTACCATAGTCATACGTCCAGCCAGCACCAGAAGTGAATTTGTGATATCGAAGCATGTCTAAAACACCAACAGCAGGAAAGGCGACCTTCATCAAATCGGGTCTTTGTGTGATGGTAGCACCCACCAATAATCCTCCATTTGAACCACCGGCAACAGCTAGTTTCTCAGAACTCGTGTACTTGTTTTCAATAAGCCACTCGGCCGCGGCAATAAAGTCATCAAATACATTTTGCTTATTCAACTTCGTTCCAGCGCTATGCCACTTTTCTCCGTACTCTCCGCCACCACGAAGGTTGGCAACGGCGAACACTCCCCCGTTTTCCATTAGCACGATATTAGAAGTGCTAAAGCTTGGCGTAAGGCTGATATTGAATCCACCATAACCATAAAGCATTGTTGGATTTTGACCGTTCAATTCTATGCCCTTCTTATACGTCAAAATCATTGGAACCTTCGTTCCATCCTTAGAAGTATAAAAAACCTGCTTACTCTCAAATTGAGTAGGATCAAACTGAACACCGGACTGCTTGTACACGCTAGACTCACCAGAGGCGATGTCATATTTAAAAATGGTTGGTGGGTAGATGTATGAGGTGAATGAGTAATACAACTCCGCATCTTCCAACTTTCCTCCAAAACCTCCAGCGGAACCAACACCAGGAAGCTCAATTTCCCGTTCAATGGAACCATCGGCAGCAATTTGTACAACCATACTTGTTGCGTCCTTTAAGTAGTTGGCGAAGAACTTTCCTCCGGCTGTCCCAACGCGCAGGACGTTCTCCGTTTCTGGTATAAAATCAATCCACGTTGAAGGAGAGGGATCGGTAATGCTAGACATAACCACCTTTCCATTTGGTGCATTCAGATTTGTCTTAATGAAGAGCTTATCCCCTTCTGAATGTATAACCCAATGATCGTTGTCATAGTTGTCCACCACATTTACAATTGGGCCATCATTCCTTAAGTCTTGTATATAGAGCTCATTTCCTGTTGTAGATGTGGCTGCACTGATAATTAGGTAAGAGCCGTCTTCTGACACGCCACCACCAATATATCTTCTGGGTGTTTCATCGCCTCCAAAAACAAGTACATCGTCGGATTGGCTAGTGCCAAGCTCGTGATAGAAAAGTTTATGAAACTGAGTTAAACCACTCAACTCGCTTCCGTCCTTCGGCTTGTCGTAGCTGCTATAGTAGAACCCCACGTTTCCTTTCCATGAAATACCTGAAAATTTCACATCGACTAATGTGTCTTCAAGTATTTCCATTGACGCAGCGTCCATCACGATCACTTTTCGCCAATCAGAACCACCCTCAGAGATTTGAAAGGCCAAAAGACTCCCATCTTTCGTAAAGCTTGTACCTGCTAAAGACGTAGTGCCATCCTTCGAAAAACTGTTTGGATCAAGAAAAACCGTGGGTTCTTCTGTGCCCAGTTGTCGATACATGACCGACTGATTCTGGAGCCCGTCATTCTTATAGAAATAGGTGTAATCACCTTTAATTGACGGGGCCGAGTATTTTTCATAATCCCACAGTTCAGTCAATCGATCTTTAATGGAATTTCTGAATGGAATTTTGTCGAGGAAACCAAAAGTTACATCGTTTTGGGCCTGCACCCATTTTCCTGTTTCTTCAGACTGATCATCTTCTAACCAACGGTATGGATCGGGAACCGAAGTCCCAAAATAATCATCTACGACCGTCGTGTCCTTTCTTGATTCGGGGTAAGACAATCCTTTTTCCATGGGCTCTTTAGATTCTTGACAGCCAACTGCTAAGATGGCTAAAAATGCGAGTTTACGTTTCATTTTTTGAATGCTTTGCCGCGAATGTAATGCTTCAAAGTATGATTCAATCCTTCATCAAAATAGCTGGTGCAATTTGGGATATATCGTTATCATTGGAGGATGCGTGAAACAAATGATATTCCCGAAGAACTCTTCAATTCGGATACACAAGCTCCGTTTGATCGTTGCACTATTTGTGATTGCAGTCTATCCGATCCATCCGTTGATTATTCCATTCAAAAGGCGATTCGAAAGGTTCCGAAGCTTCAATTAACGGAAGTCATATTTGAGTATGCAATATGCCAAACCTGCGCCCTTGAAGAGCGCGATAAAATGTCGACAGAATCTCTAAGCAGCATCGAAAATTATTTAAAAGAGTCCACAAGGGATCGTCGGTCCGTGTATGATATTTCATTTGACAGCTGCCTTGTCACAGGAAAGGAAATTTCAGCCTGCAACGAGTACAGTTTATTCGCCCAATGTGTGGGTGGTCAAATAACGGACGGCACCTTTCCATATGCAATAAGTGACTTGGCCATGGACCAAATTGGAGAACTGCTCAGTGCCGAAACTATAGATGAGTTAGATGATTTCACCAAGAAACATTTCAGTGGCCCTCCAGAATATGCAGAACTACTCAACCCAACTCGGTTCGTACCACTTTAACCTGGATGAACACCCTTCAAACTGATTCACCGTTCGTATTCTAAATTGGGCCAAATCGAAAAGCCCGAATCATTAGTTTTATAAAATGAAGTTATTGCTTTCAATATTGGTGCTTTGTACGGCATTGACATCTTACGCCCAAGACTCGACGGTAGTCCGATTCTTCGTAAAGGGGGGTGAAAAGTACCGAGTCAAAATCGACGACAAACTGCAGCCAGAGACTAATATTTTCACTGTTGAGAAGGGAGAACATAAGGTCGAAATCTGGTCTTTTAAAAACGACGTTTTCTTGGGCACGATGCAAACTGGAAATTTAGACTCCACCAATTACTTCGCAGAATTAAGGAAGACAGGAGATTACTTGGGATATTTGAGTCAACGAGACGACTATAAACGAAAACTATTCTTTGCCCGTACGGCGCCATACTTAATTACGGGAGTCTCAGTCATTGCTCTCCCCTTTTTATACTCATCGCGAAACAACAAACATGAAGAGTTGGTTCAAAACCAATTCTACTATGAGCGTGGTCAGATTCAATCACAAACATTGCAAAACGTTCAAAATCAATACACATCCAGAAACATTCTATTCTATACAGCATCAGCGGGCTGTGTTATTGGAGTCGCGAGTTTTTTCCTTTTAAAACCTTACGCTGAAAAATTGACTCCTCCTGTTTTTAAACAACGAAATCCCTTCACGCTCGAGGAAATGGAACTTTCGATGAACCCGCAGATCCAACGACCAGAAGTTGGACTAACATTCACATTCTAAGAGATGCGCTATACATTCCTTTTCATCATCGGCCTTATTGGACTTTGTTCTTGCAAACAAAACCCAAAGGCATGTCTTGAGTTAGAAGATGGCTACGAAGTTGGCCGCGAATACAAGTTGACAAGTTGTAGCAAGAACTACGAATTTCTGACCTGGGATTTTGGTGATCGATCAGGTGGTTTCATTGGCGATGAGGCTCCCCATATATTTCAAAACAAAGGCACCTTTTATGTGACCGTGACGGCATATTCTGACGGTGCGTATAACTCCGATCAAGCCAGTGTTTCGGTGAAGGCAGCCTCCCGTTATGTTGACCACATTGATATAACAGGGGATAGTGATTTCACAAAGTTTCGATTCGAATTCGGAAATAACAAAGTGACCTTTTCCGACGCAGTGGGAACTTTCACTGACACCGATCCATTTCGAGGAAATGTGCTGGATTCGGTTAACATCAAGATTCCACTGGATCAAGTTCAAATTTCGCTTTTTGGGCAGCGCAACTCATCCGCCACTCCACTGGTAAACAAATACGCAATTAACTTTCGAAATAATGTAGAGAACCCAGTCGAATTGGAGGGACAGGGATTTAACATGAAGCTCTATTGGAGCTATCAATAAAAAAGGCAGAAACGCAGGATATAATCCATTGCCTCTGCCTAAACCTAACTAAACCTCCCAATGAAGGGAGTATGAAAAGAACAGATATAAAATACAGTTACTAATGTATTTTGAATCAAATTCACCTGCGGGTGAAATGTGATAAATGGTCATTCGCGGGTTTAATCGCTAGGCTCCAATTTCCTCAAAATACGCGTCGATAGACTCTTTAAAGCTGCGTCCGGAAACGAACGTCTCACCGTTTCTCATTTTAAATTGAAATTCATTGTTTCCCTTATAGCTCTTGCCTTGCAGGTAATTTGTGTTGAGGATAACCGAACGGTGAATTCGCAAAAAGCAACTATGGTCTAGTTCATCATTCATCTGATGCATGGTATTTCGAACTAGGAATCTTTCATTTTCGAGCTGAAGACGAAGGTAGTTCCCATCTGCCTCAATATAGTGCACATCATAGAGATTTACCCGCTTATCCACTCCCCGAACCTTTACGTTTATGACAAATGGCTGGGCGAGATTTTCAGATTTATAATCGTCCATCAATTGGAGCAAGCGGTCATTTAACCGCCCTTGTTGATGCAACTCAATCTGGTGCACGGCTTGGTTCAATGCCTTATTAAATCTAGCGTCGTCAAACGGTTTCAATACAAAATCGGTCGCATTTACGTCAAATGCTTTTATTGCGAATCGATCATGAGCGGTTACAAATACGATAAAGGGACGATCCTTTTCGGGCAACTGACGCACCACCTGTAATCCGCTCTTCAAGGGCATTTCAATATCCAAAAAGGCCAAATCAGGTTTATAGTCTCGAATGAGATTAATGGCATCATCGCCATTCTTCCCTTCACCGACAATTTGAATCTGGTCGTTTTCGAGCAGTAGTTTTTTAATTCGCCCTCTACCTAAAAACTCATCATCGACGATTATCGCTCGAATACTTTTCATGGTAGTTTGTTTTTGGAATTTCAATTTCTATTCTAAATCCGTGTCCTGAATCCGGCAATATTGAAAGCACAAAATCATCGCCAAAGTGCTGGTTCAATCTTGATTTGATGTTTGCTAAACCGATGCCCTTTCCCAACATCTTGGAGGTCTCAACATCCGTTTCAGGTCCATTATCCTCCACAATTATTTTCAACCTGTTGTTTTCGACCCTTACTTCAATTCGAATAATACCATCGCTTGCCATTTTTGCAATTCCATGTTTGATGGCGTTCTCTGCGAGCGGCTGTATTAATAACATTGGCACGGCACAACCAAGCGCGCCTTCGTCAATTTCATAGATAACCTCAAGTCTATCCTCAAATCGGATTTTCTCTATCTCGAGGTAGGTTTTCACATAATTCAAATCCTCTTCAAGTTGAATGAATAACCTTTCATCTTGTTCTAGAATTCCTCGAAGTAATTCACCCAATCGAGCCGTGATTGTTTGGGCCTTTTTCACGTCAACTTCCATCAAACTTGAAATACTATTCAGGGCATTGAATAAGAAATGCGGTTGTAGCTGCATCTTCAATACGGCAAGCTTGGTCCGGTTCAATTTGGCCTCCATGCGGCCAATCTCGGCCTGCTTATTCTTATACTTTTTGTAATAATCAAACGCAGCAAACAATCCGTAGATGATCCAATATTCGACTATCCTACCAATGTAGACACTCGGAAACGCCCCAAGAACAACAGCCCATGTCTTGTCATTGAACGCGTATACGTCAAGCGCACTGAGAAGAACGAAGTAAATAATGGTAGTGGCAACTTCGTGCATAAGCGGAATGAGCAGGCTCATACCTATATTTCCAGCGCGATCTTTAAATATGGCACCCTTACCGATTCTGAATCGTTCAAATGCCCAATAAATAAAGGGCACTAGAAATGGCCAAAACAAATAGTTTATCACATGTGGAAGCGCGCTTCGATACCATTCATACTCGGCCGTGTCGCCCCAGTACATATAAGGGATAAACGATTTAAAGCCAAGGACAACGCCCAACACAACACCCGTAACTAGCACGTAACCAAAAGGAATAGGCATTCTTTTAAACATCACTCAAACCTAATAGGTCGTGGCGAGGATTCCAATCAATAGAGTGATGAACGGGTAGAATTGAGGTTGCCGAACAATAAAAAACCCGTCTATTCTCATAAACGGGTTTTCCCTCAAATCGCACAATCAAATCAAATCAACTTATCACAATGTTCTTTGGTTCTTTGGGCAACACTTCAGTTCTCTTTGGAAGCATCACCTTTAATATGCCGGCTTCATACTTTGCATCAATCGCCTCTTCATTTATGATCTCCTTTGGGAGCGCAAATGAGCGTTGAAATGAATGATACCCGAATTCCCTTCTTGTATAGTTTTCCATCTCCTTTTCATTTTCAGTTTTTGATTCAGCTGAAATAAGGAGTTTTTGATTCTCCACGCGGACATTAAAATCGGATTTATCAAATCCAGGTACGGATAACTCCAGTTCAAATTGCGTATCCATCTCTTTGATGTTTACAGCCGGAACGGAAGAATCTGATCCAGCAGGTCTCATGTCGTTTAAAAGTCCGTCAAAGGATAAGGGAAATTCGTTCCAAATTGGTCTATGTCGTCTTACTAATGTTTTCATAATTAAAAGTTTTCACTGAGTAGTCAACTTACATTCCAAGTCAACTTACCTGACTTTATTTCCGATAATTCTCCAGCACCATGACATTATAACCGATTCATTCACAAATACTTACATTTCACAAGACAAAAATTCCGCTTAGTAAAAAATTCAACATCGTTTGTTCAAAGTGTGTGTTCAACAAAATGCCAGGATTCGGGTTTAATCCTTGGCGCTTTGGTAGATTTGCCACAAATTTCAAACAATGCTGAACAGTATAGAAGAGGCTATCGAAGATTTTAAAGATGGTAAGGTTATCATCGTCGTTGATGATGAAGACCGAGAGAATGAAGGAGACTTTATCGCCTCTGCAGATCACATTAGCCCAGAAATAATCAACTTCATGGCAACACATGGCCGAGGGCTCATTTGCACCTCGCTTGTGGAAGATAGGTGCGATGAGTTGGGCCTTGAACTTATGGTTCAAGACAATACTGCACTGCACGAAACGCCGTTTACCGTTTCTGTCGATTTGATTGGAAAAGCTGTAACCACGGGTATTTCAGCGAGCGACCGTGCCGAGACAATAAAAGCGTTGATTGATCCAAACACCAAACCATCGGATTTAGGTAAACCAGGCCACATTTTCCCCTTACGTGCCAAACGCGGTGGTGTGCTAAGAAGAACAGGGCACACGGAAGCCACTATTGACCTTGCGCGATTGGCCGGCTTAAGCGCCGCGGGAGTGCTTGTAGAGATAATGAATGAGGATGGCTCGATGGCCCGCATGCCACAACTAAAGGAAATTGCGAAGCGTTTTGACCTCAAGATAATTTCGATCGAAGATCTTGTCGCTTACAGAATGAAGCATGAGCGATTGATTGAAAAAGAAGTTGCGGTAGACCTCCCTACTCAATGGGGAACATTCAAAATGCACGCTTATCGACAAACAACAACAGGAGAAGAGCACTTAGCTTTGACCAAGGGAACTTGGTCCGAAGATGAACCGATTCTTGTTCGTGTGCATTCATCTTGTGTTACTGGAGATATTTTTGGAAGCTATCGATGTGACTGTGGCACACAATTACACGAGGCCATGCAAAAGATCGAGAAGGAAGGAAAGGGTGTTTTGGTATATATGCAACAAGAAGGCAGAGGCATCGGACTAATAAATAAGCTAAAGGCATACAAGCTTCAAGAAGAAGGCATGGATACGGTCGAAGCTAACCTAGAACTTGGCTTTAAAATGGACGAACGCGACTATGGCGTTGGAGCTCAAATTTTGAACGACTTAGGTGTGCGAAAAATGAAGCTTATGAGTAACAATCCGAAAAAACGGACCGGACTCATTGGATACGGATTAGAAATCGTTGAGGTAATTTCTGTAGAGTCTGAAAGCAATCCACACAACCACAAATACCTCCAAACAAAAAAGGATAAAATGGGCCACTCTCTTAAGTTGGATAACCTAAAAGGATAGTAAGGTGGAATTAGGAACTGAGTATTGGGAAAACCGATGGCAGAAAGAAGAAACTGGCTGGGATATTGGCTATCCATCAACACCTATTTCTTCCTATTTTGATCAGGTTTCCAATAAGGAAACTAGAATACTGATTCCGGGATGCGGCAATGGATGGGAGGGTGAATATCTTCACAATGCAGGCTTCACCAATGTTTTCTTAATCGACCTTTCAGAAACTGCCTTAAATAAGTTTGCTGCACGGAATCCTACGTTTCCGAAGGATCATCTTTTGGTTCGCAACTTTTTCGACCTAAACGAAACATTTGATTTTGTAGTTGAACAGACATTCTTCTGTGCCATACCTATCATGCAGCGAGCGGCATATGTCAAAAAGATGCATGAAGTATTAAGTGATAACGGCAGATTGGTTGGGCTACTTTTCGATACTGCATTTGATAAGCAGGGGCCTCCTTTTGGTGGGAACAGAGCCGAGTATGTCAATTTATTTGAGCAACACTTTCATATACAAACCATGGAAACCGCTAAGAACAGCATTGAACCGCGTGCTGGTCGAGAGCTGTTTATCAACTTAAAACCTAAGATCTAGGTAGACGGCTGAACCTTTGAAATGGCCATATCCAATCTTGGATCAATAAACTGCAAAGTCATCTTTAACTGAAGTTTGAAAATCGAATCATTTTCAGCGTAAAATCCATTCTTCGTCAAAAGTGCTTCAAGAGGCTTATTGCCACTACTGCTATAATGATCAAAATAGGAAGGTCTCAATACACCGACAGAATCTGTGCGGATACACAATCGCTGAACTGAAGGATTCTTTGCTCCTTCGTCATCCCCGAATAATAGATAAAACTTGTTCGATACACCAAGATATTCGCCGCTGGCTTCCTGATACACTTGTTCACCAATCCCAACAGAATAGGGTTGAAATGTAATGTCAGATCCATCGGCTTGAGAAGCATTGAAATAGATTGAAATAGCAGAAACCATTGATTGATTAAACGTGAATTTAATAGCGCTATCCAACAGTTCTCCGGTTCGAAGATCTTCGACGTATACGGTATCCAATGTATTTAAGGATTCGACTAATGACTTTGGATCAAGCTTGTTTTCAATATCGATCTCGCCTAAAAAGTTCACGCCATACACACTTGCGTCTCCGCTGAAAGCCAGTTTCCAAAGCTGATCTAGGAATGACTCGAAACCATCATCAGAAGAAAACGAGCGCACCGTATGAAGTTCAATATCATCTTGCCTCTGATCCAAACCCAAGTTCAATTCCATAGACGATTCATACGGGGCGGGTCTATGTTGTTCATCAATTGGTCTGTCATCGCCTGAGGTTCCAGCGCAGCCAGTCGTAATTATGGCTATAATGAAAGCTATTCTTTTCATAATTCCTTAATCATTAGGGTGATATCATCACCTTGATCCATGCCGCCTTTCCACGATTCAATGTCGGTGAAGATTGATCGGATAAGTAAGTCCGAACTCATTTCAAAATTTTGGGTAAGCTTATTGAGCAGTTTCCGATCCGAATAGGTTCGTGTACCGCCTGCAGATATTTGGTCTCGAACACCATCGCTGGCAACAAACAATCTATCGGTTTTCGGCAATTCGAACACGGTTCCACCCATCTCATCTTTCGCCCCATAATACTCAACCACTTGATTTCCGGATATTTGATAGCAAACATTATCATAAACGCTGAGCACATATTTATCCGTCATTTCGATCCAGATAACCCAGTTCACGCCCTTATGTTTTTCTAGTCTTTCTGTGATTCTCTGCACCTGGTCGCCGAGTATTTTGAAGTAACCCGATTCGCTTTTTGGTGGGTTGCTTCGAATTTCTGAAAAGAAAGCACCCCGAAGTTTTTCCATGAATAACGCACCGGATTCGCCTCCTATTCCTAGGTCGATGAGGCCCTCAATGACATGATCATCTACCTTAAGCTGAATGAAAATATCGGAGCTCTGATGCTCTAGGGTTTTCTGCTTTAAAAAGATGTCGTTGCGCGTTGCTAATGCATGACCATCTGAGATTTGATCAAAAAACTCATTATTCTGAGCATGCTTATCGATTAGTGATCGTTTGTCCTGATCCAGCTCTAGAACTTGCTGCTCTAAAAGCAAAATTTGTTCTCCTAGGGTATTTTTTTCGTCGATTAATGACAATACTCTAAAACGATCCATTAGAAAGATAACTACCACTACCAAGAAAAACAACAACGTATAAAACCACCAGGTCTTATACAGAGGTGGTCTAATGGTAAATTCCAAAGAAACAGGGACCTCATTACACTTACCCGAATTGTTGCATGTTCGAAACTCGAATTTGTAGGCACCTGGAGGCAGAGAAACATATTCAATCTCGCTGGGATTTGTAGTTACCCGCCAATGGGCATGCACTCCATTTAATCGGTACTCAAACTTGTTTGACTCAGGATCTGCCAAGGATAGACCTGAGGCGTTTATGGTCACGGTGCTTTCGTCAAAATCCAATCGGTAAACACCCTCATTTTCGATGGGTTCATTTCCAATGTATGCCGAATGAATGGTGGAAATTGGCTCGTTCAGATTGGCGCGAAATTTTGTCGGTCTAAACTTCAATAGTCCCATCAAAGTCCCCATCCAAATGTTTTTCTGCGCATCTATTTCAATGGCGCCAGAATTCACCTCTAGGCCTAAAAACCCTTGAGCCGCCCCAAAAGACGAAACATCTTCATATGGAATTCGATATAAATCAAGTCCCCAATTATGTCCAATCCAAACGGATTGTTCATCATCAATTTCTATAGCAAATGTGGTATTTGAACTTAATTCTACCTTCTCTGAAAGGTTATGAAAAACACCATCCTCCAGATAGAACACACCCTCATCATAGGTGGCAAACCACGGATTTCCATTCATATCAAATGCCGCATCTTGAATGACATTTGACGTCATGCCCTCATCTGGACCAAACAGTTTGAATCTGCCTTCTCGATATAGCGCACAGCTGCCTCCGAGCACAGTGACCCATGTTTCATTCTTGATTTTGGAATAGTAAATACCGTTGACGCGATCGCCTCCCAATCCCAACTCGGATGCGTACTGCTCAAGAATCCTATCTCCGAATAGCTTGATAACACCTTGATCCGTTCCTACCCAAATTTCTCCATTTACCTCTTCTAAACAATTTGCCTTGAGTTTTAAATCGCTGACGCGCTCAAAAGTTTGATTTAAACCTCCAAGCCATAAGTCGCCCATCGCCGTGATCACATATATCATTTCCCCATTCTGTCTGGCAATAATCTTTCTGGGTTCATCTTGTCCTAGGTTGAACAAACGTTTTGACAAGACCTTGGTTTTCTCTTGATCAAACTCAACAATTTCAAGGCCAACAGGGCTTGCCGTAATGACACTATTCCCAAGCTCAGCTATATCCCAAATTAGGTTGTCAGAAATCCCAGCAGCCTTATCAAATAGTAGGAAAGACTGGCCGAGGTATTGATCCAACCCAGCAGAGGTTGCGATCCAGACTTGGCCCTCTCGATCAAGAAACAACGAACGTATTTGGTTGTAGCTCAATCCATTTTCTCGTTTAATGTGAACTGACTCACCCGTAATTGGATGATATCGAATAATGCCATCATCACTCGTTGCAATCCATATATACTCTTCTTGATCTTCCAAAATGGACACCACCTCTACATGTGGCTTCAACGTATGAATTGTTTGATGCGTCCCAGCTCTCAGGTTGAGAATAAAAACTTCCCTGTCGTCACCAATGATCCAGGATTCATTTTCTAGGTACTGCGCCGCCCCGATATTGTTTGAATCCATGAAAATCGGATCGAATGAAGCCTGACCTAGTTTAGAACTAGGGCTGTGAAATATGCCTCGGTTTCCTACCAAGAAGTATCCCGAAGTGTCCTCGATAATGGTAATAGTGTGCTCGTCACCAATAGGAATTCCGGTAACAACCTGTTCCAATCCTGAAGGTGAGTATGAATAAAGTCTCCCATCATTGGTAACAACCACTGCCGAGCTATCCGATTTTGGCATAATTCGGGTGATGCTTGTATAACCAAGCCGTTCCCTAAGATCGACAATCGTTTTATTGTGTGAAACCGTATTGTAGATGGTTAGACTTCCGGCCCAATGTCCTAACCAAACATTATCGCCTTGGGCGCAGATTGACGAGATCGCATTTTCGGCCAATCCATCACGTTCAAATACTTGATGAAATTCATACCCATCGTAAATGACCAACCCGGCCAATGTCCCAATATAAAGTTCGCCCGTACGCGCCTGAGTCATACACTCAATTCGAGAAGGAAAAGCATTTTTCTCTATGCCGAAGTTTTTAAAGCTTCCGACTTGTGCCATGGATGACCCAAGAAAAAACAGGAGTAAAAGGGTAAACAAAGAATTATTCAAACAGTGCTCTAGCTTCATTGTAGGTATCTTCTGATATCTCTTTATCGTTTCTGTAGTAATAATCAAACTCTATCAGCAACCAATCATAAGTCACTTTCTTGTATTTCGATGTATCCCCTGATTCTTTAATTGTCAAAAGCTCTTCAGAATAAAACGCGCCGTCAGATCCTTTTCGCATAACAGGTTCCTTGTCTGCACCCATTCGCAGTCTTGGTGCACTCGGACCTTTTGAGTTGTCCTGTAAACTTTCCAACATTTCTTCGTGCTTTCGAGCCCTCGTATCGGCCAAACCTTTTGTCTCTTCGGATTTACTTTCCACTTGTTTGGATCGTCCGATCTTTGAGGAAACGATATAGCTCTCTTGTTCAAGGGATTCATTTGTAAGTGAAGCCTGCTTCTTAATCTGCTTGCCTCTCTCGTGCCGATTGCTTTCATTTTGCCCCTCTTCCATCCTGTCATATCTCTCCACACTCAGATCGGCACTTCCCTTTTCTATATCTAGTGTCGGAGCTATCTTATTGCCTTTCTCATGCTCGATTTCGTCTTTTGCCTCGGAATTGGCTGTGGATCTAGGTGTGCTTTTCGAAACCTTTTCTCTTTTTCCTGGTGATTCCGCAATATCCGTTAAGACCTCCTCAGAATCAATTGGATCTTCACCCGCATTCATTCGTCGAATTGATTCATCATTTACTTTTTTCACTTCGGACAACACTCCTTTATCAGGAAAAAAAGCAAACGAATTTTCGCCTGTCCCATCGCCTTTCACTATCCCGATTGGTTTCTTATATGCACTAATATCCAATCCTTTGAATCGTTTGAATAGTTCCATATTTAAAGGAACAGCAACGGTGACATTGCTTTGAACCCCATCAGGCTTATTCGTCTCCACTGCAATTTTCACCGGTATCATATACGGCCTTCGATATACAAGGATGTATTCGTGGTTATATGGAAAGACCAGCTCATATTTCCCGCGCTTGTTCGCCGCAATTGTTCGGAGAATCTTACCATTCTCATAGACTTGAACGGTTACCATATCCATTGAAGCATTGGCATGGTTAACCTCGCCTTCAATACTCATTTGTGCCATTCCTGAAATGGACGTTGAGGCCAAAAACCAAACGATTAGTATGCGAATAATCCTCATAAATTCGGTTTAAATATACTAAACAGTACGTGCAACGCCCTTGAAAATTGATTTCTACATTTGGCCCATACCCAAGGATGAAAACAATTGTATTAAATACCGAACAGATCAACCGAATTGTAACGCGAATCGCCTACCAAGTTATAGAGGCATGTCCGGCTGATTCTGAGGTAATTATTATCGGAATCGAACCACGCGGATCATGGGTTGCTGAACGAATCAACTCCAGTCTAAAGGAAGTTGGAGGCATAAAATCGAAGATGCTGGCAATTAATCCAGCTGAAAGTTTTTCAAATGAATCATTCCACAATCAGGTTGTGTTGGTCGTAGATGATATTGTGAACAGCGGCGCGACTATGATGCGGGTGGCCGGCCATGTTTCATTGGCAAATCCTAGCCGATTAATGACGGCATGTTTGGTTGACCGAATGCACCGAAGATTTCCTATACAGAGTGATTTCACTGGACTCAGTTTAGCTACCACGCTCATGGAACATTTAAGCTTACAAACGGGACCGGCCCCACTCATTCACCTGGAGTAAGTTCTATTTGGCTTAGTAATTCCGGCCAATCCAAGTGTAATGCCTCAATATTGAGATTGGCCATTCCATAGTATGTTTTGCGCGATTCAATCAGCGCTTCGAGCTTACGTTTAAGGTCTTCCCTATCTAAACTGCTTTCAACGAGCGGACGCTCATTCTTCTTTCTGGATAAGCGACTTGCCAAGAATCCAGCCTCTCCTTGAAGCCAAATGCACAAGCCTCGCTCCAACATAAATTCGGCATTCTTGTGGAAGCAAGGCGTTCCACCGCCAGTTGAAACAACAAGAGGCTGATCAAGGTTTAGTGCGCGTAAGGCCTTGAACTCAATCTCCCGAAAACCGGATTCACCCTTTTCAGAAAATAATTGTGAGATGGTTTTTTCGCCTTCTTGTTCAATAAAATGATCGAGATCTATAAACCCACAATTGAGTTTGACCGCAAGTTTCTTACCAATTGTTGTCTTTCCAACCCCCATCATTCCCCATAAAAAAATGATTTTATTATTGTTCCTAAAACTCACGCTTATTTAGTGGAAATATGCATTTACTTTGAAGCACGCATTAATTGATAGGCATGCGCATCACCGAAGTTAGAGACAAAAACGACACCACCACATTCCGTAAAGTTCCGCAGCTCATTTACGCAACGGACCATTACTGGATTCCACATCTTCGACAAGATGTGGAAGACGTTTTTGACAAAACGAAGAATAAATTTTGGAGGCATGGAGAAGCTGCGCGATGGATATTATGGAATGATGATGGTCAAGCGATTGGCAGAGTAGCGGCATTCATTAACCGAAAAACAAGCAACACCTTCAAACAACCCACCGGTGGGATGGGCTTCTTCGAATGCATCGACAATCAAGACGCGGCGAACAAACTTTTCGAGACCTGTCAAGATTGGTTGAAAGAGCGAAACATGGAGGCAATGGACGGCCCAATTAACTTTGGTGAGAAGGATAAATTTTGGGGATTGATCACGGAGAATTTTGAGATGGCTCCGTATTATGGACAGAATTACAATCCACAATACTACATCTCCCTATTTGAAAACTTTGGGTTTAGAACCTACTTCGATCAGCATATCTTCTATCGAAAAGTAAGCGATCCACTACAAGCCAGATTTAACGATCGTGCGGGAAGGTTAATCGCAGATAGTGCCTATCGTTGTGTTCACATTGACAAGCGAAACCTTGCGAAATTTTCAGAAGACTTCCGAGTCATATATAATCGCGCTTGGACTACCCATGAAAACTTCAAGGGCATGTCTAAAGAGCAGGCGATGAGTATTATGAATCGATTGAAACCTGTGCTCGATGAGAAATTAATCTGGTTTGCCTATTACAATGACAAACCAATTGGATTTTACATTTCATTGCCCGAATTAAACGAGGTGTTCAAAAAGATTGGCGACAATCTGAATTGGCTTGGCAAATTGAAATTCCTCTTTTACAAATATGTCGGGAAGCGGAAAAACAGCTTCGGCGTAGCGTTTGGCATAGATCCAGATTTTCAATCAAAAGGAGTTGAAGGATTCATATTTAAACACATGGAATCGACCATTCAAAAGAATAAGCTCTATGATGGAATCATTATCACTTGGATCGGCGACTTCAATCCTAAAATGATAGCGATAATAAAGGCACTTGGTGGATCAGAAATTCGAAAAATGACAACGTACAGAAAACTGTTCGACCCCTCGAAACCATTTGAGCGTTCACCCATTATTTCTGGTGAACGAGAGAAAACGAATAACTAACATTGCACCGCTAAAAAAGAACCTTGCAAAATTCGACGACATCTCCAAAGCTGGCTGTAGCACTACTCTGCTACAACAATAAAGACTTGCTCGAGCAATTTTTACCGTCGATAGTTAATTCTATCCCAAAGGATCAAGGCGTTAAACTTGTTGTGATTGATAACGCATCAACTGATGACACACAAGACTATTTAAAGCAATTCGGTAGCCAGCTAGAGGTGGTAACGATCCCGGTCAATCGAGGCTTCACAAATGGTTATAAAGTAGGTCTAGAGCAAATCGACGCAGAAATATTCTGCCTATTGAGTTCGGATGTGGAAATAAGTGCAAGCTGGATTGAGCCGGTTCTCAAAATGTTTGAAACCGACTCCAATATCGGCGTCATCCAACCAAAAATAAAGTCTTGGCACCGCAAGGATGAATTCGAATATGCAGGTGCAGGTGGCGGTTACATAGACTATCAAGGATACCCATTTTGCCGAGGTCGAATATTCTACGATATTGAAAAAGACGAATCGCAGTATGATGATCCAGCTGAAATATTTTGGGCGTCGGGTGCGTGCTTTTTTATTCGAGCTGAACTGTACAAGTCGAGTGGTGGATTAGATGATGATTTCTACGCCCACATGGAGGAAATTGACCTTTGCTGGCGCATAAAGAATCAAGGCTATAAAATCATGGTCTGTCCATCATCGGAAGTGTTTCATGTTGGTGGAGCCGTAATTGCCTACGGATCAAGTCAAAAAGTCTTTCGAAACCACAGGAACAATCTAATAATGCTTTTGAAGAATTTACCGGCCGATCAAGTAGTAGGTAAGATC
The DNA here is from genome assembly GCA_002336485.1 of Flavobacteriales bacterium UBA1993. GTDB lineage: Bacteria > Bacteroidota > Bacteroidia > Flavobacteriales_G > Salibacteraceae > SHAN690. Next base: position 76,703 of record DDCZ01000078.1, on the reverse strand, counting down.
ATATTGAGACTTTTCATGGATGCTTTGGCCTTTGTCAATATGGCCATGCGCGGCCAAATAATCGCCGCATTCGCGATCATTAAAGCACATTGGAGTTTCTTTTTAAGTCTAAAGAAGTGGTTGGATAAAAGGAAAGAGATTCAGAGCCATATTGTGAAGCATACGACTTCTGGCATTTACCCAAAATCGATCGTCTACACCTATTTTGTAAGAGGAAAGCGGAAGTTTTCTGAGTTAGATTGGACGCCCTTGAATAAGGGGTAGTTCGTCAATCGTGATCCACATTTTATCGGTTAGCTGAGAACAATCTATTGAATCGACCTGAACGCAATAATTGGATGCATTCGAAACCACGTTTTCTAGATGTGGCATCATCCCTTTTGGTATGAGCCCAACTACATTATACCCTGATTCAAAAAAAGCCATTACGGCAATAGCACTCCCTTCTACCGCCCTCAACTCCAGGCTCATGCCCTCAAACAAATGTACTTGTGCCTCAAGGCAATTAATGACTTTATGAATTGGAAATCGGAGACTAGTCAGGGAAGTCTTGGGAAGGGTGGTCAGATCAATCTGCATGATTAGGGTTATGCTTTTCCCTAAAACGAAATATATAGCATCAAGGTTGGCTGGTTACCGATTATTATTTCGAAGAACTGTTCAACATTACATCGATCGTCTTTTTGCCACTGCGTTGGCATGCTTAATTTGAATATTCAAAAGTTTAAAATCGACAGCACCTTTTGTCTCGATTAAATGACGCGCCATCACCATTGCACGCCGAATTTTAATCTCACTACTTTTTACATTATCTGACCAATAAATAAGTGTTCGCTTTTTACCTGGTGTGAGCTTTTCGAATATCTCCAGGGCCTCGGATTCTTGATTCATTACTTCTGCGAATTCATCGCTCATCTTCATACCAAGCTCAGAAGTATCGCGCCATACCCGCACGCCTACTATTTCACCTAGCACTAAACCAAGTTTAGTCCTGCGCTCTTTGTTAAGTAGAATCACATAATTACCCTGCCCAATCGAGATCAACGCGGCTTGATATTCAAGCTTACCCTCTACTTGACATATTACGCGCTTGCTTTCTGGGGTTATCAAGGCTTCCGAGATGTTCTCAGGAACTGGAATATAGTATTGAAAAAGATCAGAATCCGCAATGCCTAATGGTGCTTCAAACTCAAATATTTCAGAATCCATACTTCCTTCCATAAGCTCAGTTTTAGTCGACCATAAGCACAAGGCCTTTTAGATAAGAACCTTCAGGGTGAAAAATACTCACGGCATGATCTGCTGGTTGCCTTAAATGTTGAACTATTCGTGCTTGGCGTCCAACATTAATGGCCGCACTCGCTAATATGCCACTAAAGAGTTGTGTGTCAATTACTTGCGAACAACTAAAGGTGAAGAGCAATCCTCCTGGTTCAATTTTTCGCAATGCCGCTTCGTTTATTCTCCTGTATGCCTGTATAGCATTATGTCGGGCGCTTTTGTGCTTGGCAAAGGCTGGAGGATCCAATATGATCAGGTCGTAGCCTTCAGTCATGTTTTCCAAATAAGGCAGCGCATCAGTTTTAAGAATCGTGTGCTTGGATTTAACCTTGCTTAAACGTGCATTATCCTGTGCAATATCCAGTGCCTTTTGCGCGCTATCAACGCTCAGAGCGCTTATCGCCCCACCTTTTAGCGCCGAAATACTGAATCCTCCGGTATAACTAAATACATTCAGCACTTTGCGTCCCTTTGCGTATTGACGAACTACAAATCGACTGTCTCTCTGATCGAGGAAAAACCCTGTTTTCTGGCCATTAAGTACGTCGATTGATAACTCGATGCCATGCTCAAGTACGGTAATCCGCTCGGGAATTTCGCCCGAAGCGACTGATGTCTTTCCCTTGCCCGCAGGTTTTATTAAAATATTTTGATGCCCGATCTTTTGCAATGCACCGACCACCATTTCCTCAGATAGTTCCATTCCAACACTGTGGAATTGCATTACCGCTACTTTGTCGTAAATGTCAATTATCAATCCTGGCAGTCCATCTCCTTCTCCGTGAACGAGCCGGAATGCATTTGTCTTGGCATTCGGAAACCCCAAGTCCTTTTTGGCCTTGGCTGCCTTCTCTATGGCAACATCAAACCACAATTGATCAATCACCTCATCTTTAAACGTGAGAATTTTGATGGATAAGGATCCTCCAGCACAGTGGCCTATGCCCAGGAATGCTTCTTTTTCATCGATCACTCGAACCAATTCGCCCTCTTTCAATTCGCGCTCGGCGCTGTCAATGGATCCGGAAAAGACCCACGGATGGAATCGTTTGATCGACTTTTCGCGACCATTTTTTATTGTAACGCTCGGGTAGTTATTGCTCATCCTCGTATCATGAATTTATGACGTTCTGAAATTTCTTGACCTTTTATTTCTAAGTAATAGACACCCCATTCCAATTCGCTCGTTTCAAGTTCAATTAATTGAAATCCTTTCCCAAGCTCTACGCTCTTCTCAAAAATAACTTTGGAGCTAAGGTCTAAGAATCGAACACGTACAGATCCTTTTCTAGCAGACTTGACATTAAGTTCTAGTTTTTGTCCTTGTCGGATCACACCAGGTACTTCTGTTTGAATACCAACGGATGCGGTATAGAGTGCAAGCTTCGCACTATCTCTTACAATTTTCGCAACGGAGTCAATCCAACCTATATCCGATATTAAACTTTCAATTAGCTTCTCCGAATATGGGGTTCGAATACCTTTTGGCACCCAAAAACCAGTTGCCTTCAAGGTTTCAAATGAATTCTGTACGAGCTCTGACTGATCAGAACCGCGTACGAGCGCAATTGGCTCTATCTCCGAACCCACCGATTCGAGTGAATCCAGTCTAGGGTCAATGAGCACAACATCAAACCCGTTTTTTGTAAAGTAGTGCACATCGGTGCTCGTTGGATTATTAAGCACCGCTATTTTTCGGTCGACGGCACTATCGGGAATATGAATTGACTTAACGTGATCATTTTTGTAGGTGGACGGATCTCCTGGAACGCGCATTCCGACAATGGATGCGTTGAATTTATTTGCGACTGGAATGAGCGATTTAAATCTTCCGGATAGATTAGAATCAGATTCTATGGCAAACTCATATAGGACAAACATGGCCGGACTACCTGATGCTTGGTATTGAACGTAATCCACCTTACCATAATTGGTAGAGAATGCTCCAGACTTAACAGCCTGCCCTGCAAGTGCGAAGGGTGCCAACAACAAAATGATTAAAGTGTGATATCGATTCATTTGAGTCGGCAAATTTAGTAATGCAATCCTGCCTGATAGCGCTGATCTATTTATACTTTCGCGCCCCGAAAAATTATTAGAATGGCAGGAAACAAAACATTTACCATGGTGAAACCCGAAGCGGTTGAAAATGGTTCAGCAGGTGCAATATTGGCAAAGATTCAATCTGGAGGATTTCGAATTGTAGCCTTGAAAAAAACAAAATTAAGCGCAGAGAGAGCAGGCGTTTTCTACGAAGTTCATAAGGAGAGACCATTCTATGGCGAATTGGTTGACTATATGTCTTCAGGTCCTATATATGCGGCGATTCTTGAAAAGGATAATGCAGTTGCAGACTTTAGAGCGCTTATTGGCGCCACCGATCCGAGCGAAGCAGCTGATGGAACAATTCGTAAAGAATTTGCTGAATCAAAAGCAAAAAATGCCGTGCACGGAAGCGATAGCGACGAAAACGCTCAAATAGAAGGAGACTTCTTCTTTACTGCCGACGAGCGATTCTAGACTTGTGAAAGCCAAGGCTGATTTTCTAGAGTTACCTAATCGTCTAAAGACGCTGGCCGTTGATCAAACTCCAAAGTGGGGTATTATGACCCCACAACATATGGTGGAGCATATTATCGGCACCTGGCGCATCTCCAATGGTCGAGCGCGTGTGGCGCCAGCAGCCTCTGGTGATGAACTTGATAGACGTAGAGCGTTCATATTTAGCGATGTTGCATATCAAAAGAACATTACCAATCCTGTTTTTGGAGATGGTCTGATGAAACTCAGAAAGCCAAACCTTCAAGCGGCCATAGATCATCTCGAAGATGAAATGACTGCTTTTTTTGAGTATCATGAATCTAACCCGGAGGCTATGGAAGCGCATCCTGTTTTTGGTATTCTAGATTATAATGGCTGGATCGTATTCCAATCAAAACATATGGGGCATCATTTGGCCCAATTTGAAATTGATTTTTGACTTTGAGTTTCGAAAAAGAAATAAACAAGCGAAAAACATTTGGAATCATTTCGCACCCGGATGCTGGTAAAACAACGCTAACAGAAAAACTTCTGCTTTTTGGTGGGGCAATTCAAACCGCGGGTGCCGTAAAGTCAAATAAGATAAAAAAGACGGCCGCTTCAGATTTTATGGAAATCGAACGGCAACGGGGAATCTCTGTCGCCACATCTGTAATGTCTTTTGAGTACCGCGACTTGCTCATTAACCTTCTCGACACTCCTGGACACAAGGATTTCGCAGAGGACACCTACCGGACGCTCACGGCTGTTGACAGCGTGATCTTGGTCATCGACAGCGTGAACGGTGTTGAGGAACAAACCAAACGGCTTACCGAGGTATGTAGAATGCGTGACACACCCATTATTGTTTTCATAAACAAAATGGACCTTGAAGGTAGAGATCCCTTTGACCTGTTGGATGAGCTGGAAAACCACCTTGACATCAAGGTGCGCCCATTAAGCTGGCCAATAAATCGAGGAAAGTCATTCAAAGGCGTTTATAATCTTCACAGCCATGAGTTAAACCTATTTGAAGCGAATAAGACTAAAGTTAGTTCCGAGATCGTGACAATTAAGGACTTGTCGGACGGACGGCTAGAAGAAATTGTTGGCGAAACTGACGCCAATCTGCTTCGGGAAGATGTTGAGTTAATTGACGGCGTATACGACACCCTAGACCCTGAGTTATATCTTCAAGGTAAGCTTGCTCCAGTTTTCTTTGGAAGCGCTGTAAACAACTTCGGAGTAAAGGAAATGCTTGACACGTTTGTTGACATCGCTCCGACTCCATTGCCCCGGCTCAGCAATGTGGGCGAAGTAGATCCGTATCAAGAAAAATTCAGTGGTTTCATATTTAAGATCCATGCGAACTTGGATCCAAATCATAGGGACCGAATAGCATTTCTCAGAATTTGTTCTGGAAAATTCGAGCGAAACAAGTTTTTCACTCATTCTAGGCTTGGAAAGGAAGTTCGTTTCAATAATCCATATTCGTTTCTTGCTCGAGAGAAGAACTTAATTAAGGAGGCGTATCCGGGTGATGTAATTGGATTGTATGATACTGGAAGTTTTAAAATCGGTGACACGCTAACTCAGGGTGAGCGATTTGAATTTCAAGGAATACCGAGTTTCTCTCCAGAGATCTTCCGTGAAGTTCTGAATACCGACCCAATGAAATCAAAGCAGCTTGATAAGGGTGTGCATCAGCTTACGGATGAAGGAGTTGCTCAATTGTTTACCCAGCAACCTGGAAACAAGAAAATAATTGGAACGGTGGGTGAACTTCAATTTGAAGTAATCAAGTATCGACTGAACAATGAATACGGGGCATCGTGTGATCTGGTTCCAAGAAATTTTCACAAGGCATGTTGGATCACTACGACGAATACTAAACAGTTGAACGAATTCATGCGACTAAAGGCGTCTGAAGTGGCACATGACAAAGACGGAAACCCCGTTTTTCTGGCACCGTCGGCTTGGATGCTACAAATGGCTCAAGAGAAGTATACAGATCTAACCTTCCATCTAACCTCAGACTTCAAAACTGCAATAGGCGCTTAATCCACGTCAGTTTTACAGTATATTAGCCCACAATTGTCATTGAGAATACAGAATCTAAAACCCTTTGGATAAGGGCTATACAGAAATATTCTTCAATTGATTAATTGCTATTTTTGTTGCATTCATACATAAGTGCTATTATCGCTCACGAAATGAAAACACCCTACTTAAAAATTATCGTCACTAGTTTGACCATCGGAATTATGACTTCCTGCGGTGGTGATGCTACTGAGAAAAAGGAAACACCTCAGGTGGATCCTGCCACGCTTGAAACAGAAGAAACAGAAATGTGGGGCTTTGACTCCATGGGAGGTAATTCCTATCAAGTTCCAAGTCCAAATGAACTCTTCGGAATCATTAAGGAAAGTAAGCTTCCTTTCAAAGATGATCTGATTTCAACGAATTCATATCAATACACATCTTCAAAGGATCAGGCTTTAAACTTTGGTAGAATCACAGCTGATATAGCTTACACGGCTTCTTACGAAAAGTTTCAGGAATCCATTACCAACTTCGACAATCTTCGAAAGGTAGGAGACGACTTAGGCATTTCGTATGTCTTTGATGAAATGATGGTTGATCGAGTAAAGAGCAACATGGACAATGCCGACTCTCTGGAGGTCATCTCATCTAGTTCATATCAACGAATTATTGGTTTACTTGAGGAGGCTGAAAAAGGTTCCACACTAGCCATTATAGCGACAGGTGGATTTGTAGAAAGCATCTACATTCTGACGCACATGGCACCTGACTTTAATGCAGAAAGTGATATGGTTCAACGCATAGCGGATCAGAAACTTGTAATGGAAAACGTGTTAGATTATCTAAATATCTTTCGAGAAGAAGATCGTGTTCTGGAAGTACTAGAAGAACTTCAAGGTGTATCGGATGTCTTTTTAAACCTTGATGAGGAGAGTATTTCGGAGCAGATGTCAAGCGAAGACGGTAAGACGGTGCTCGGCGGAAATAGAATAATCATAACCGAAGAAGAATTCAACGATTTAAAGGCCGCATCTGCTGCATATAGAAACTCTTTTGCCAACCCTAATCAAGGCTAAACTGATAAGCATGAGAAAACTAATTGGTATAATGTTCACTTTGAGCCTTGTCTTTTCAGGACAACTAAGTGCACAGGAATGCAACAATTTCCACAAGAAAAAATGTTACGGTTCTGACGATCCGTATATGAGATACAATACTCAGTCAAAAAGCGGGATGTTCGTATTAGGTCACACGAGTGATTTAGTATTTGTAGCGCACGCAGGACAGGATTATAGAATAAGCCTTTGTCAGGACAAAGATGTCGAAGAGCCGATTAAGTTCAAGGTTCTTGACGGTCGTTCAAAAGAGCTATTGTATGATAATGAATCAGCGGCGCTCGATGTACCTGTTGACGAAGAAGCTGGAGAAGAAGGAGCAGGCGGGCTGCCTATGTTCTTCGAATTTAGCAGCGAAGTCACAAAGAAAATAATTGTTCGAATTACGGCGCCAGGCCCACCACCGGAAGAAGGCGGAGGCGGGAAACGCAAGAACGCTGCACCGGACCCAGAAAGTTTATTCTGCGTAGGCGTACTCCTTGAGAATATGCCGACACCAAAACTCGGATTCTAATAAAACTAAAGCCTTCCAAATCGGAAGGCTTTTTTTATTTCATAACGCTAATCTTTTGTACCACCGAGTATGCCTCGGAGGCAACTCTTAGGAAATAAATTCCATTCCCAAGTGATTCCGTATCAAGTGTGCGGAAATCATTTTGACCCGATATCTTGGCCTCGCCCACCACTATTCCATGAGTGTCAAAAAGGTGGACTTGAAGTTCTTCCGAGTTCTTACCAACGTGATCAATGATAAAAATGGAAATCCCCGAACGGGTCGGATTAGGCCAAACCTTTACATCGACAAGCTCACTCTTCTCCTCTTCACCATATCGCTGAACCGCGGAAATTCGCGTAAAATTCTGAGTCAATCCTCCGATCAGGTAATACCCATCTAGGATCGAAAAGCCCTCCATCCCCCGTACTTCTGGATAGATCAAATCAATCTCACGATTCCATGCATTAGATTCTTTGTCAAAGGAATAAACCTCTGAATTTAGCTCCGCTTTGTCGTTCTGACCGCCAAATACGATGCCCCCGCTATTGCTACCAATCGATGTCGCAAACGTCCGTGCTCGACCTGGGAAAGCGGCTACTTCACGCCAGGCATTTGTAGCAACCTGAAATTCCCAGCAGGAATTATAGGTATTGATTGAGTCTTGCCCAAGGCAAGCATAACCAATTCCCTCTGATACGAAGGAAACCATATCATATCTCGGAGAAAAAGGCAAACTGTCCAACTTCGTCCAAAGCCCAGATGCAATATTTAATTGCCAAAAATCACCCAAAGCCATGGTGTCATTCTGCCCACCTCCTAGATAATAATCGGGTCCAATCCGAAATCCGAATGCCTTTGCTCTCGTCGGAACTGATGTGTTTATCTGCTTCCACGAATCATTTACTGCATTATACTCAAGCAGCTCTGAAACTATTGTTCCATCGTCCAAAATTCCTCCAAACACGAAAACGGATTGATCCGAAGAAAAGGAAGTACAATATTGTCTTGGGGCGCCAGGTATGTCACTTCGTCTCTCCCACCGATCATCCAGCGGATAATAAGCCCACCAATCTTTTTGGACTTCGAAGTATTGGTTGTTTCCTAATCCATAATAACCAATATCGTTTAAGACAGCAGCAGAGCCATCATCTCTTGGGCCTCCCGAAAAAGGCATCATAAATTGCCCCTTTAGCTTTAGCACCTCAGTAGGCTGAGCCTGGACGAAATTCGGCACTAAAAGCGAAAACAAAAAAAGGCTCCTAATCATAGAAGCCTTCAAAACGTTTGCATACATCAATAATTTGATCACATCATTTTAAATCCACCAATTTCCGCCACCTTTTCCTCTATATGAGGACGATTCTCGGCTTCAACGGTAACAAATTCACCGCGCATGGCATCTATCCAAGTTCGAGCCCGATCTCTAAGTTGAAAGTCATCTGTCATTAAACGACCTCGAACCACCAAAATTCCCATATCGGCACCTTCGTAGATATAATCGCCTGCCTTTAAGATGCGTAAAAAGAACGCCTCCTGCTCTGTTTCAACGGCTCTTCTGTGGGTATCCATACGATCAAAATGAATGGCACCATTATCGTCAATCTTGTAAATTCCAGATCGTGGCGCTGTAGTTATTTGCTCAATGCTCTCTTCGGTATGCTTGATTACCATTTGTCCCCACTCATCAATGTTCTCGGGCAGATGCCATCTTTGATTGATTGCATTCACACTCAATTGATAATCCCTATCCATGTATTCCATAATGTGAAATAGAAATAATGGTGCATCTGCTAGTGCGAACACAGCATGATTCGTAATGGAACTTGCGCCTGTAATTCTTGGATTAAGCTCTCCCAAGTAAAGTTCGCCGGTGTCTGTATCAATTAGAAAGTCCAACTCAAAATATCCTTTGTAGCCTTCCTTCAGCAGTTGATTCCCAAATTGCTCTGTATATTTTTTGGCCTTTCTTCTGATTTTTGGTGTAAAACAATCTGCATAGATTTCATTTCCACACCATCCACCTTTGTAGGGAGTCAGTTCCTTGAATCCCACCAACTCGGTCATCAATGGTGCTACAATAGTTCCATGTCGAGTTACACAAGCTTCCATTGCAGCCCCCATGCAATTTATTCGCTTCATGACTTTCACTTCATCCTCAGCAATGATTTCAGCTGCGTGCTTTTTCCACTCTTCTTCATTGCTAATGAAAAACGTTGTGTGGCCACTATCTCCAAATGGTGTTTGAACTACTAGATCGTCACCCAAATGTTTCGAAACTTTGCGCAGCGTTTCAAACGAATCAACATTCGTCAAAACGTTAGGTACGGCAGGAACATTTGCCTTTTCAGCAACTCGATTGGTAACTACTTTGTTGTCTAAGTGGGTTCGAAGACTTGCTGAAGGAAACGCGGATTCCAATCCCAACTGCTTTGCGAGCTCTTCTGTTTTTTCATCAAACATCAAGAACAGTGCTTTTCCACCATCTCCGCGCGACTTAATGAAATCGACCACTTCCTTGTGCTCCAATAAATAATTTACAATGTCCTCAATGCTTTCAAAGTCAGCATGTGGCATTTCCTCCTGTGGTGTAAAGACATTGGGATGCTTACCATCGAAGCAGTTGATATAAGTAATAAACTTAAATCCCTTGATCCATTCATCTGCACCCAGTAGGTTGAAATTAGTAGCCGAAATAAAATAAATCGGTGTTTCGTTTTTGTAGAAAAACCTTCTGAGGTCATGTACACCACGAAGTTTTTTAATCTTTTCGACTTTGCTCGTTTTTTTCTTTGCCATGATTAAGGGTTGTCAGTTAGGGCCTCTTCGGTGAATACTCTGAGGCCAAGTTCCGCATTGTATGAATGTATTTCTGTGACGTCAAGCGCCTTCATAAACTCTAAAATACCCTTGGTCATAACCTGACCGGGCACCAATATTGGAAATCCTGGCGGGTAGGGTATCACGAAGGATGATGACACAATTTCACGGCCTTTTTTCATTAACCGTTCGCATGTTTCGATGGGTAAATTCTCACATAGATGTTCGTTATAAGCCATGAAGAAGGCATCTCGAATGTTTCCTTCTTCTGTTTCAGAGCTTCGAAACCTATCGTGGAAATAACTAAAGTTTGGTAAGGCCGGTAAACGTTCCGTTAAGTTTACAACGTAGTCATCGTGTAAGAGCGACTCTTGTTTTGAAAAGGAAGCCACCCGTTCGTCGAGTTGTTGGGCAATTTTTATCAGTACACCAATGAGCTTCGCAACGGAACTCCGAGTTGTACCAATGTTCGTCATAAACAGCACCGTATTTCTAGAAGTTTTATTTACCTGGATCCCAAACTGATCCATCAAATACTTCTTCTTAAATGTATCACCATCAATGCCGGTGCGGCCAATGTATAGGTTGATTTTTGTAGGATCTAGAACGAATTCATCATGCTTCCATTCTTGTGAAATATTACCCCACCCTTTGTCCTTGCTATAATAACGTTCAAATCCCGATTTACGCAGTGAAAGCGGGATAAGATCTGTCACAGTCAAAATGTCAAAATACTTTCGCAATAGAGGTGTATTGGCAATTTTGACCCGAAGCATCATCGCACGTTCCACGCTTCGCTCTACCAATTCATTTCCTTCCAGTTCAGCCTGTCTGCGCCCCATGTCTAGTGAAGCTAAAATTTGATACGATGGCGATGTAGAGGTGTGCGTCATATATGCTTCAATGAAGGACTCCTCCACTTTCTGCGCGAACTGCTCATCGTAAATATGAATCATAGACCCTTGACGCAGGCTCGTCAATGTCTTGTGAGTAGATTGGGTGGAATACACTCGAACCTTAACTTCATCTGGATCGGGTAAGTGCGAAACGCTTTTCCCACCATCCACCAACTTGGTATAGTGGCTTTTATATTCCTCGCTGCGGAATTTCTTAAGCAGGCGATCTGCAGAAGCCATAGCTGTGCGCTTTCTGAACAGCGATGAAAACCGTGCATATCCAAACCAAGCTTCATCCCAAAGAAAAATCATGTCTGGCTTAATCGCCAAGACTTCCTCCATAAATTGCTCCACGTTGTACACTATACCATCGAACGTGCAGTTTGTTAGAAGGAGCATCTTTACCTCATTCAATCGCCCCGCTTTCTTGTACGTATGAAGCTGTTCCTTAATCAGCTTTAAAGGTATGCCACCATACATCGAGTATTGTTCGAGGTGATACGAGTCCAGGTATACTGGCTTTGCGCCGCTGAGCACGAGCCCATAATGATGTGATTTATGGCAATCCCGGTCGATTAATATGACATCTCCTGGTTGAACTAAGGCTTGAACAACAATTTTATTGGCGGTGCTTGTTCCATTTGTAACGAAAAAGCTCCGTCGACTGCCAAATGCCCTGGAAGCCATTTCCTGTGCCTTTTTTAATGGCCCAGTTGGTTGCAATAGCGAATCTAGTCCACCCGTTGTTGCGCTTGTCTCTGCCAAGAAAATGTTGCGACCATAGAAATCGCCCATTTCCTTTATCCAATTACTTTTAAAAATGCTGTTACCTCTGGAAATTGGCATTGCGTGAAAAACTCCAGTCGGTCGCTTGCTGTAACTAACAAGTGCGTTGTAAAAGGGTGTCTCAAATCGCTCATCAATTCCCTTTAAAATGGTTAGATGCAAATCGGTTAAGTCCTCCTGTCGATAGAATATGGTTCTGAAATTCTGAAGCGCTTCATCTGACAACTTCTCTACACTTAAATCGGTCACTAAGAACAAATCCAATTCTGGACGAAGTTCCTTCACTTTACGTCCTAGATAAATTCCAATCTCGGAAGATCTCTTTGCGCTTGTCGTTTCCGTCAGCCAAGAAGAAACGAATGGTCTCAAGTTTTTAATGCTCGACTCTGCCTGAAACGGGAAATTGTATCGGATGATACAGCTCTGAATATTGTGGTTAAAATTCAGTGCAATAAGCGCATCTTGAAATGTTCGCACATGGACTACATCGTAATAAAACTCATCATCACGACCTCGTAATGTGCGTAACTGCGCTCTGAGTTCCTCTTGCTCTTCAATCTCAATATCATTCACAAAGAGCACTTCAAAGTAATGCCCCTTTCGCTCCTGCTCTGGAGTCGGATCATGACTGGCGTCGTCGTTCAGATCGAAAGACTCAGGCGATTCATGATAATATGCACGACTTACCAGCAATCTGACTAGTTCCTCGACGCTGTTACAAAATGCATGATACTCCCTACGGTCTAGGCATTCTTTCAGTTGGTTGATTCGAACCAATCCTGGGAAGGCCCAATACTTTTCAATTTTCTCCAACTCGGCAATGACCCCGTGAATGGATTTTATTAGATCCCCTTGATCGCCATCGGCATCAACATTTAGCTGGTTTGCTTCATCCTTTAGGCCATTCCATAATTCAGATCTGTACTCGGAAACATTGTAGTATTTCCTGTAAGTAATTCCCGATTTAGGTATAATGGCCGAAGATTTATCTGTCATTTTATTGCTTTCGTTGCGATCGTTGAGATAGTTCCCGTAATTGGAGCTTCTTTCTTATATGCCTTTTCCAATGCTGACGTTCGAACCGGTTTTGTGAGTGAACCAAGTTGATCCAAATATGGAAACCTTTTTCCTTTTTGATAAATATCGAAATCAACCGCTCGATCTCTCCAACTCTTGAGCGTTTGCCCAAGACGAAGTGTTCCTTTAATCCTGCTATTTCCCACTCGATCAAGATCTATTTCTAAGGGAATGATTTCATCGCTTGTATGAGCTTGGTAAAGCACCCTACCGTCAGGGCCGCACACTATAGATTGTCCGTTTCCGCCTGCTTCTAAACCATTAATGTCGAAAATATAACATTGATTAATAGCCGCTGTAGCACGTGCAATACTGAGCTCAACCTCTCTGTCAATGGTATTTGTAAGGGTTGGATGTAAAATCACCTCTGCTCCCATTGTTGCCAAGGTTCTGGATGTTTCAGGAAACCACATATCGTAGCAAATAGAAACCCCAAAGCATCCAACGTCTGGAACGTTAAAAGTCAGAAACTCACTCCCAGGGGAAACACCTTCTTCATATGGATAAAATGGAAACATCTTTCGGTATCTCCCTACGACCTCGCCATCTGGATTATAGACAGAAGCCGTATTGTAGATGTGTCCATTGGATCGTTCAAAAACGGAACCTGGTAGCAACCAAATTTTGTGCTTTCTGGCCATTTCTCCAAAGACACCATCATACTCTTCTAATGGGGCAGCGAATGCCGTTAATGGTCCCCGAGCGCATAACTCAGAAAAGACCACCATTTGCACCCATGGATAGATTCCTGTAAGGAGATCTAGTTTATACTTCATCATTGGCACATTACTGTGCGCTCCACTCACATGCATTTGCACGCCTGCTATCGCAAATTCCTTCATTCTTGTCAAATATAGTCTGAACTGATTTGTTCAGGTAATTAAGCTCTACCCGTTAGTCTAAGTAACTCTTCCTCAATAATATCGAGTCCCTTTCCCAGTACCTCATCCGAGATCACAAGTGGACTCAAGACGCGAATAACGTTCTTATGAGTTCCCGCACTTAAAAGGATTAGACCGCGCTTGGCGCACGAGGCCATAAGGTCTGCGCACAGCTTTGAGTCTGGCTGAAAAGGATCGTTATTCTTAACAAGAGGAAAGGCGATCATCGCACCTAGCCCTCGAACTTCTCCAATTTCTGGGCATCGCGTTCTTAAGTCTTCAAATCGATCGACGCAGATCTTCCCTACTTTTCTTCCTAGGGCGTTGATATCAATCTCTTTCATGTATTGAATGTTCGCTAAGGCTGCTGCAGCACACACTGGATTTCCAGGATAGGTACCTCCAATTGTTCCAGAAGCTGCGGCGTCCATAATTTCGGCCTTTCCCATAACGCAGCCTATGGGCATACCGCCTCCCATTGATTTCGCCCACGTTGTTAAATCTGGAACCACGTCGTAGTGATGAAAGGCAGCCCACTCCCCTGTTCTGCCAAATCCACTTTGCACCTCGTCCAGAATCAATAAAATGCCAAACTCATCACAAATTTTCCGAAGCTCTTTCATATACGCCTGAGGCATTGGAACGAATCCACCCTCACCCTGAACAGGCTCAACAATAATCGCAGCGCAATTATTCGGATCCACAGTTGCCATCAATGATTCTCGTAACAACTTAATTTCACGTTCGACAAAATCATCGTAACTCAAATTTCGTCCGTATCGAAAATGATTAGGAAATCGGAATCTGTATGTTTCAGGCGCAAATGGACCACAGTTTAATTTGTATGCTGGTTTTGCCGTAAGAGTCATTGCCATCATTGTTCGGCCGTGGAACGCATCACTAAAACATATCACTGCTTGCCTTTTGGTGGCTTGTCGCGCAATTTTTATGGCATTCTCCACACTTTCGGCACCCGTGCAGGTTAGCATCACCTTTGTCTTTTCACCATGCGGCAAAATCTCAATTAGCTGTTCCGCCAACTCCATATAGACCTCGTACGTTGCCACGTTGAAACACGTATGAATAAGCTTTTCAGATTGCTCTCGGATTGCACGAACAACTGGTTCAGGGCAGTGACCTGTATTTAACACTCCGATTCCACCTCCAAAATCGATTAACTCTCGACCGTCAGCGTCCATAATTATTGCTCCTTTAGCTGATACCGCCGTTGATGGGTTAAATACACCAACTCCGTTGGTGACAACCTCTTTTCTACGAGCAAAAAGCGCCGCGCTGGCACTCATTACGTCTGTGCGTTCCATTAAATATCTATGTTAATTGTGGCCACGAAAGTAGAACTAGGTATTGGTATTTAATCAACGTTCATCGGATATTTTTTTGGATCAAAAGTCCTGCAAACAGCGACCAATTGTAGCCATAACTCTCTACATTCGCCCACATGGAATTACCCTCCAGATTATTAGAAAAAACAGTGGAGCATTTCGCTTCATTACCGGGTGTAGGAAAGCGAACCGCCCTTCGCTATGCTCTGGAACTTTTGAAAATGCCGAAGCAGAATGCTAGTGGATTCGGAGAATCGATCATTGACTTGGTTAACGGCTTACAATTTTGCAGCACTTGTCACAACATTTCGGATGAATCTCAATGTGAAATTTGCTTGCATCCAAAGCGCAACAAAAACATGATTTGTGTTGTGGAAGATTTGCGCGACCTATTGGCCATTGAATCTACTGGACAATATTTTGGAGTATATCATGTTCTCGGTGGTGTGATTAGCCCTATGGACGGAATCACACCTAGCGACCTAAACATCGAATCACTGGTCGATCGAGGGCTCTCGAGCAAAACGAGCGAAATAATCTTTGCGCTGCCGGCAACTATGGAAGGAGACACAACTTGTTTTTATCTCTATAAAAAACTGGCCTCAAATCAGGTGAAGCTAACATCGCTTGCCAGAGGTGTCGCGATAGGTAATGAGCTTCAATATACAGATGAGGTGACCCTTGGCAGATCATTGCTCTCCAGGCTTCCCTATGAGTCATCGTTAAACGCAAATTGACCATCTAAAAATTGCAGTTAAGCATAATAATAGTCAACTATAACGTCAGGTTTTTCCTTGAAAACTGCCTGCGATCTGTGTTGAAGGCCTGTTCTGGACTTGACGCTGAAATTATTGTCGTTGACAATGCATCATCCGATCAGAGTCGATCCATGATGGAAGCCGACTACTCCGATATTCAATATCATTACTTAGCCTCTAACCTGGGCTTTTCGAAGGCCAATAACTTCGGGATTTCAAAATCGAAAGGCAAGTACATTCTTCTACTGAATCCAGACACGATCGTTCAAGAGAACACTTTCAGTTCTGCGTTGGATTTTATGGATCGACACGACGAGGCGGGTGGACTTGGCGTTCACATGATTGATGGAAATGGCGTTTTCCTTCCAGAGAGCAAACGAGGACTACCAACCCCAGAAGCCGCATTTTACAAGATTTCTGGGCTATCCAAACTATTCCCGAAATCAAAAAAATTCGGACGATATCATCAAGGATTTCTGGACGAAAAAAGGACCCATGAGGTCGAAATTTTAAGTGGTGCCTTTATGCTTATGCGTTCAGAAGTCTTAGAGAAAATTGGAGGGCTTGATGAGGACTACTTCATGTATGGAGAAGATATTGACCTGAGCTATCGTATTATCCAAGCAGGATATAAGAACTATTACTTCGCCGGCACCTCCATTATTCATTACAAGGGAGAAAGCACAAAAAAGGGAAGTGTGAACTATGTCTTTGTTTTCTACAGAGCGATGGTGATTTTCGCTCGAAAACACTTTGAAAAAGACAGCGCCTCCTTGTTTTCCATCATTATCAATGTTGCCATATATTTCCGGGCGACAATAGCCTTAATTCGAAGATTGGTTGGTCGGTATTGGCAGGTAATACTTGATTTCCTTACGCTCTATTTGGCATTCTTGCTTAGCACAAGGTTTTATGAAACGTACGGCTCAAAGGACTTTTCGCTCGAATTTGTGAATTGGCTTCTTCCTATTTATGCTGCCATCATGTCTATGGCAATCGAATTTTCAGGCGCGAACGACAAACCGGGTAAAGGATCAAACCTCTTTCGGAGTTGGCTGGTGGCAATCGTTGTAGTGCTCGCATTCTATGCTCTCATTCCTGAATCGTATCGTTTTTCCCGGGCAGTCCTATTAATTGGCTCAATGGTGGGACTGGGTATTGCTCTGTTTTGGCGTATCCTTCGCGAAGTTTTTCTATCGAGATCTAAAAAAAGTCCAGATTATATACCCACACGAAGGTTGTTTGTGGGTGAGCTTAAAGGGTTGAATATGGCCAAGAAAATCCTCAACCTAACAAATCATTCTAGTGAATTCATGGCGGCCGTTTCGCCCATCGAAAAGTTACGAACCGAAGGATTTCTTGGAACAACAAACCAGCTATCAAAGGCGGTGACCGAGTTTCGTATAGAAGAAGTAATTGTAGACAGTGATACATGCACTTACCAGCAAGTTCTAGATATTATTAATCAATCGAAGATGCTTGACGTGAAAGTCAAAATCTTGAATAAGGATTGGATGATTGGACCAAACACAGTGATTAAAGCACACCGTTTTCAAGCCGGAAACAAGCTATATCATATAAACCTCAGCTCCATTAAGCGATTGAAACGCCTTTCTGACGTTATGATCTCAAGTCTCTTATTACCCATCACTCCCATCTTAATATTCTTTGTTGACAATCCGGGAGGATTTATAAAAAACTGGATTCAATCTACCACAGGGGTAATCTCTTGGGTTGGGTATGATATCCGAGGGTTCGACCCAGAATTACCCCCGATTAAAAAGGGAGTCATCTATTCGAGTATTGATACATTTTGGCCGAAACATGAGGTGGAATCTATCTTCAACAATAACGTATCGTATCTCTTAAATCATTCAACTTTACTCGATTTCAAGTTGGTTTTCAAAAACATCCACCACCTCGGAAATCGTGGCGCGTAATTTGAAATGGCTTCTTTCCTAAATTTGTGGGTATGAGGCTAAGATGGAAAAACTTGCTGGGTTTATTATTTATCAGTTCAATGCTACTTCCGTCGTGCATGACTCTAGACGGTGGAAATGCCTACCGCAAAAAAAATAAGTGCTGCGGGGTGATCAAGTGCGATATGCATAGGCGGAGTCAAGTGCGAAAGCATAAGCACACGGTGACAGCGCACAAAAGCTTAAAGAAACGAGAAAGACGTATTAAAAGAGGGTACTAAACAGGTTATCTATAGACTTTTCGCTGATTCAACGCCCGTTGATACCTTCTCGCATAATTGAGATGCTGCCTATAATTTGATGAGAAATAGTGGTATCCTGAGAAATCCTCTTTGGCACACATAAAAATGTAATTGTGATCTGCGGCATTTAACACGGCATCGATCGAGCTTTGCTGCGGTAATAGAATCGGCCCAGGAGGTAGCCCAGAGTGCATATACGTGTTGTACGGAGAATCTACCTTTTTATGTGCATTCAAAACCCGTTTGATTGAAAAGTCTCCTAATGCGAAGATCAACGTAGGATCGGACTCCAAACGCATACCTTTTTTTATTCTGTTCAGATAGAGTCCTGCAACGATCGGTCGTTCATCTGAATGCGCCGCCTGCTCTGATTGTACAATTGAGGCAAGAATTGTAACCTGCGATTGCGATAGGCCAATTTTTTTGGCCTTGTTTATTCTATCCTCATTCCAATAGCGCTTATACTCCCGAGCCATCCGTTCCATAAACTCCTCGGCCGTTGTATTCCAGTAAAATTCATATGTATTTGGGATGAAGATGGTGCTAATCGTAATCGAGGAAAATCCATACCGTTCGCAAAACCCATCATTGGATATTAGATCCATTAGGTCTTCTTCACTAAACTCTAAAACCGAGGAAACCGACTTCGCCAGTTCACTTGTAGTTCGAGCAGACTTAACCAATACGTCAATTGGAGTGTTTTGACTTCGCAGAACGTTGACTAACTGATTGTTATTCATTCCATCAAGAATGATATATCTGCCTGGTTGTACATTAATGTCGAATTTCTTGTAGGTCGCCACCCATCGAAATGAGGCTGAATCTGTGATCACCCCCTCCTTGTGAAGATTCTGCAACAGCTCAGTGAAGCTCCATTGCGATCGAATAAAAAACTCTGTTGAAGATTCACTCAATTGCACATTTGGTTTTAAAAATCGCTGCGAATAATCCCAC
Source organism: Flavobacteriales bacterium UBA1993 (assembly GCA_002336485.1). Classification (GTDB taxonomy): domain Bacteria; phylum Bacteroidota; class Bacteroidia; order Flavobacteriales_G; family Salibacteraceae; genus SHAN690. Next base: position 57,515 of record DDCZ01000078.1, on the reverse strand, counting down.
GTCAGCCAAGCTGCGCCAAGGGTGAGGCAGAGTCCCAAACCAAGTAAAAAGCGAACAGGTTTCATACCAACAATCTTTGATAAAAAATTTGATCAACAAACGTCTCACCATCCAACATCCATTGTTTTTTCTTGCCTGACTCTGTGAAGCCCATGCTCTCGAAAATAACCTGACTTGCCCTGTTACTTTCTAATACCTCTGCATACAGCTGGCGCACCTTTAGTTCCTCGGCGCAATACTTCATCACCAGAGCAATCGCGGCCTTTCCGTAACCTTTTCCGCGAAACTGAGGATCGATTAACACACCAACTCCTACTCGCATATTTACCGGGTCGAAATCAAATAAGTCGATGCATCCAAGAGGTAAACCATCCGCATTTAAAATCATAAACCTTGTTTGATTCGATCCATAGATGTCGTTTTCAAATCGAATAAACTGGATAATCTGTTCTCGTGTAAATGGAACTTGCGTATTACTGACAAACCAGTGGTCTTTGTTGTTTTCCCACTGAAATATTGCCTCTACATCTTCAAGCGAGGCATGTCTGATACTGATATGTTGATCTGTCAGAATCATCCTATCCACGTTCCCTCAAACACATGTTTAATCGGCCCCGTTTTCCAAACATCCTGATACATATTGTCTGAGAATTTGAAACGCACAGATAGACTGCCTCCAATAGCTTTTACATTGACACTTTCACCGGATAACCCCAAGTAATGCAGCGCGATTGCAGCTGCGGTAACTCCGGTTCCGCAGGCTAGGGTTTCATTCTCAACACCCCGTTCATATGTGCGAATGTGTATGGCTTCATCAATCAGCTCAACAAAGTTGACATTTACACCATCGGTAACGAACCGCTCTGAATTCCTGATTACTTGTGCCTCCGCGACTAAATCCATCTCCTTGATGTTTTTGCGCGTCACGACAACATGCGGAGATCCCGTATCCAGAAACACACTTGATTTATCCAAAACCTCTAGTGAAGCCACATCATTCATTTGAAGGGAAACCGAGTCTTCGGATAAAAGCGTTGCATGATGCCTTCCATCAATGGCGCTGAACTCCGTATCCGTGTCAATCACTCCCAATCGCTTCGCAAACGCGACGAGGCATCTGCCTCCATTTCCGCACATAGAGCTTTGATTTCCGTCAGAATTGAAATATACCATCTTGAAATCCACCTCCGAATCGTTGCGTAAAAGCATCAAACCATCTGCACCGACGCCAAAATGCCTGTCGCAAATAGCTTTAATAACGGTCGCATCAAGGTGCCCAATTGATTCATCGCGATCGTCTATTATGACAAAATCATTTCCCGCTCCATGATATTTAGAGAACTTCATTATCGAATTCTGTGTTATGCTACAAAAAAGAGGATTTTATCCTTCCATTCAGCCTCTATTGGTCTAACATTAATTAACAGCGCCCATAAAACTAAATGGGTCGCGACTCAGTTTCTTTGAAAAGAAAAAACACAAAATGAAAAACAAATTAGGATATGTCGCCGCTTCATTCGTCGGAGGATTGCTTGTAGTCTTCACAATGGTTGCCCTGGACAACAGTGAATATGAAAGGGAACTTTTGATCGAGCAGCTCCGAGCTCAACATTTAACACAGTCAAATCACGCTGTAAATTATGCCATGCCAGCTCAAGCTGTTGATTTTACGGACGCGGCTCAGAGAACTGTAAATGCTGTGGTTCATGTTAAAACAACATTTGAACTTGATGGTGGATACTACACATTTGACCCGATCAGACATTTTTTCTTTGGAGACGGCATTTATCAAAAGCCACCGAGGGTTGGTGCTGGTGCAGGTTCAGGTGTAATCATTTCGGATGACGGATATATTGTCACAAATAACCACGTTATTGATGGTGCTTCCAAGGTTGAAGTCACCATGAATGACAACAAAACCTACACTGCGGATGTCATTGGGCAAGATCCAAGTTCCGACTTGGCATTGTTAAAAGTTGAAGGTTCTGATCTCCCAAAAATCGAATATGGCAATAGCGATCAAGTTAAGTTAGGTGAATGGGTTCTTGCCGTCGGAAACCCGTTCAATTTAGAGTCAACTGTGACGGCAGGGATTGTAAGCGCAAAGGGGCGGGATATTAATATCTTGGCGAATGGTCCTGACGGAATGAACGCCGTTGAATCATTTATCCAAACCGACGCAGCGGTAAACCCAGGAAATAGCGGGGGTGCCTTGGTAAATACGAACGGCGAATTGATCGGAATAAACGCGGCGATAAAGTCAAACACCGGATCATACACTGGATATAGCTTCGCGATCCCTGTAAACATAGTGACAAAGGTGGTCGAAGATCTGCTTGAATTTGGAACCGTCCAGCGTGGGTATTTAGGAGTTAGTATTCGAAACATTGATCAAGCGCTGGCAGATGAGGAAGGAATCTCAGACCTCACAGGAATTTATGTTGCTGAAACAATTGACCGTGGGGCGGCTAAAGATGCAGGCGTATTGCCTGGAGATATTATTTACAAGGTGGCAGAAGTGAATGTAAAATCGGTCACTGAACTGCAAGAACAAATAAGCCGCTTCCGACCGGGCGATCAAATTTTAATCTCTGTATATCGAGATGAAAAATCGGTTGACCTTCCAATCATACTTCGAAACAGATTTGGCGAAGCTGAGGTTGCAATGAAAGAGGAGATGGAGTTGAATGAAAAGCTTGGTGCCTTAATTAATGATATAGACGATGAGACAAAAACTAAGCTTGGAATTGATCATGGAGTAATGGTGTCTGAAATTCAAAAAGGCAAACTTAAAAGCGCCGGCATTCTTGAGGGGTTTATTGTATTATCCATTGATGAGGAACCGATTACAGATAGAGATCACATGTTCGAAATGTTAGAATCAAAGTCTGGTGGTGTGTTGCTAGAAGGAATGTATCCAAATGGAAAGCGCGCCTACTACGGGTTTGGGCTTTAATGAAACTTATTCAAACAACTTTCGTTTTACCATTATCATACGTCTATTAATAAGAGGATTACTCCTTGATTGCGATCGTACGTAAAATAGCTTACCTTTGCAGGCCCGTTTCTGGGCTAATCAAACAGAGAGGAAAATTAAGAAATGAGGCAACTAAAAATTACCAAGTCGATTACGAACAGAGACAGTCAGTCTCTTGACAAGTATTTGACAGAGATCAGCCGCGAAGACATGATCAACGCGGAGCAGGAAGTTGAACTAGCAAAACGTATCAAAAAGGGAGACCAACGCGCACTTGAGAAACTCGTGCGGGCCAACCTTCGTTTTGTAGTCTCCGTTTCTAAACAATATCAAAATCAAGGACTTACGCTTCCTGATTTAATTAATGAAGGCAACTTAGGATTGATCAAAGCGGCTAAACGTTTTGATGAAACTCGTGGATTCAAATTCATCTCCTACGCTGTTTGGTGGATTCGTCAATCAATCCTTCAAGCGATTGCTGAGCAATCTAGAATTGTGAGATTACCATTGAATCAGGTAGGTTCATTGAATAAGATCAACAAGGCTTACGCTCAATTAGAGCAGCGGTATGAAAGACCACCAGTTGCCGATGAATTGGCTTCAGCTCTTGAGATTCCGGAAGAGAAAGTAAAAGACACGATGAGTGTTTCAGGTAGACATGTGTCTGTCGACGCTCCATTAAAGGAAGATGAAGACTTCAGTCTGTTAGACCTTATAAGCAACAATGAATCTCCAAGTGCGGACGGTGATTTGATGCGTGAGTCGTTACAAACCGAAATTGAGCGTTCACTTGAAACTCTTACAGAAAGAGAAAGAGATGTGATTCGATTGTTCTTCGGCATTGGCATGAACCATGGATTGACACTTGAAGAAATTGGAGACAAATTTGATTTAACTCGAGAGCGAGTGAGACAAATCAAAGAAAAAGCAATACGACGACTTCGTCAGAATTCGAGAAGTCGACTCCTAAAAATGTATTTAGGAGAATAAGAAATTAGGCCGCAATCGCGGCCTTTTTTATTTTACAACAAAAACAAAACCTCGACAAAAAATATATTTCAATGGGAAACGGCACGATTGAAAACGAAGTGAAGGAAAACTATCATTCACATTTTAACGACTACATTAATCAAGAGAAGGAAGCAGTGAACCTTCAGCACTGCGTTGGTAGACTTCTATACGACAAAGGCATTGAACTAGTGCTTTTCAGAAACCCACTCGCAGACGCAAGTGTTTCCGAATTGCTGCAGCTTCACGACTATGCAAACTCTGTAGTTGGAAGAGAGATCTTAATCAAAGATTCTGCGGAACTTGCCCAAGAGTTGTTGAACATGACCGTGGCGCCTTCAAAACTTGACATTGGACGACTGAGCTCCGAATGGGATACAGAAAAGGCACAGTTCGCTAATAAAGCAGAGTTTCTTGCATCTAAACTTGGCGGGTTCACTTCCGAGGCACAGGGAACATTTGAACCAAAGGACGTTGTATTGTTCGGATTTGGTCGAATCGGAAGGTTGGCGGCACGCGAGCTCATTAAGCAAGCAGGAAAAGGACAACAGCTTCGACTTCGCGCAATAGTTGTTCGAAAAATTGACGCATCTCAACTCAAAAAAAGGGCCTACTTGCTGAGAAATGACTCGGTTCACGGTCCATTCCAAGGTTCCATTGTCGAAGACACGGAAAACATGGCTCTGATTATTAATGGTCAGCGTGTATCATTTATTTCGGCCAATAACCCTGAAGACATTGATTATACCGAATACGGAATTCACGATGCTTTAATCATCGACAACACCGGGGTTTTTAAGGATCGAACTGCTTTAAGTCGACACCTTGAGGCCAAAGGTGCGAGCAAGGTTTTGCTTACCGCTCCCGGAAAGGAAATTCCAAACATTGTTTATGCTGTAAATAGCCGCGACATTGACTATGACAAGGAAGATATTTACTCTGCGGCGTCATGTACTACAAACGCGATCGTTCCTGTTCTAAAAGTGATAAATGATCATTTAGGCGTAGAAAAGGGACATATCGAAACTGTTCACGCATACACCAATGACCAAAACCTTCTAGACAATTTCCATAAGAAGGAAAGACGTGGCCGGTCTGCTGCAATTAACATGGTAATTACAGAAACTGGCGCTGGAAAAGCGGTTACTAAGGTAATTCCTGAACTTCAGGACAAGTTAACGGCCAATGCCGTTCGTGTTCCTGTTCCAAATGGATCTTTAGCCATTCTTAGCCTAACAGTTGGCAAAGACACGAGTGTTGATGGCATTGATGCTTTGATCAAGAATGCCGCATTGGATGGCAACCTTGTGAACCAGATAAACTACAACACGAATGAGGAGTGTGTTTCGTCTGATATAGTTGGAAATACCTGTTGTTCAGTTTATGACAGCAGTGCTACAATCGTGCATCAAGATAAACGAAGCATTGTGCTTTATGTATGGTATGACAACGAGTTCGGATACACAAAGCAGGTAATTCGATTGGCAAAATCAATATCAAAGGTTCGAAGACTGATCTATTATTAGAATGCAATCATTGTAATTCATAGAAGGCTGTTCATAATTGAACGGCCTTTTTTATTGCTCCTTCTTGTTAATGCGCACCTTCGTGACGATGCTAGCTGCCTATTGGAACAAATTACCTTGGTACTTAAAGAACAAGTACATCATTACTATGATCTCATTTGTAATGTGGCTTGCCTTCTTTGATCAGCATAACTTGATAAATCAGGTCGAGTTTAAAGCGGAGCTCTATAAGCTAAATCAAGACAAGGATTATTACCAGCATGAAATAGTTCAGATCAAGGAAGACCTTCAAGAACTGCTATCTGATAACCGTAAACTGGAGAAGTTTGCCAGAGAGCGTTACTACATGAAAAAAACGAATGAGGAAATCTTCGTTTTTGTAGATGAAGATGCAGCCGAATCTTCGCACTGATTCTTCCATAGATTCTATATTCGTTTCCAAACCTATTGTGAATGGAATTTCCTTTTGAAAAAATCGGGCATGCAGAGTGGAGAGCTCAAGTAGACAAGGAACTTAAGGGAAAGCCATACGAGGATTTTCTTGTCTGGAGAAGCATCGAGGGTTTTGACATGGAGTCATGGCAAGATCAATTACCCGAAATGGTCCCAACCCTGATTAATAGTAAGGAACCCTGGAAGGCGATCGAATACATCAACGAGCAGAATGCCACCGAAGCAAACTCAAAGGCACTGGCGTCTTTAATGGCAGGCGCCGAAGGCGTCTGGTTTGAAAAAAGCTTTCGTGGTGCAGCAGCCGAAGTGGCGATGAAAAGCATCGATCAGAGTTACGCGCCCGTCTTCATTAAGCACGAAACTTTGTTAGACTTTTTCGGACCAACTCTCAAAGACGGCACCCAACCAGTCTCTGCAGATGGGGACACTTTACTACTTCGTGGTGAACGACTCCGTGAGCGCGGAGCAACAGTTATTCAAGAAGTGGCTTTAATGTTGTCTCAAGGAATTGAAGCTTTAGCGAACATAAAATCACCTTCCAACATTCTGTTCAGTACAGGCTTAGGATCTTCTTACCTAACCGAGCTGAGCAAGATTCGCGCATTTCGGTGGCTATGGTCATCCGCATTAATGGCTGAAGGCCATGATGCCGTTAACCCGGAAATGATTGCCACCAATCTAACAAACGAATACTCCAAGACAGACGAATACACCAATGTACTGCGCGCAACTTCTGCCGGACTAGCAGGAGCGATTGGCGGTGCCACGTATATTATGATCAAGCCTTGGGATCATCATTTTAGCGAAAGCTCTGATTTTTCCTCACGGATCACGCGAAATATTCAGAACCTGATGAAGGACGAAGGCAGAATGGATAAGAATTTAAACCCCAGCGACGGGTCATTTTTTATTGAAAATCTGACATCTAAGATTGCAGAACTGGCCTGGTCCGAGGTTCAACGGATTGAAAAACTTGGTGGCTTTTCTTCCTATGTGAAATCCAAACAGTTGCTAACTGATTTGGACGCATCTCGAAACGAGAAACTGGAAGCGTTTACAAATAGCGAATCTATCTTACTGGGGGCAAACAAATACCCTCCCGTCCGCCCAGAAGATGAGCCCCTAATTAAAGGTTCAGAATACCAGTATTTGCCGGATGTTGTCAGTTTGTCTTACTCCTTAAGCAAAGAAGAAGCATGAGTATTAAAGGACTTTCATTCAAAGATTTAGTTGGACATTCAAACGCCGACTTAATGGCTTCAGCGTCAACATGGACTGCACCCGAAGGAATTGATATTCCGAATATTGCCCCCAAAGTTGACGCCTCTTCCCTACCCCAATTTGGTTTTGGCGCCGGCATTCCTCCTTACTTGCGCGGACCATATGCCAGCATGTTTACCATCCGACCTTGGACCATTCGCCAATATGCTGGTTTCAGCACTGCCGAAGCGTCAAATGCATTTTATCGTAAAAACCTGGCTGCCGGTCAAAAAGGACTATCCGTTGCTTTCGACCTAGCCACACATAGAGGTTATGACAGCGACCACGCTCGTGTCAAGGGTGACGTGGGTAAAGCCGGAGTTGCCATTGACACCGTGGAGGACATGAAGATCTTGTTTGATCAAATCCCACTTGATCAGATGTCCGTATCCATGACCATGAACGGTGCGGTCATTCCAATTATGGCCTTCTTCATCGTAGCTGCGCAGGAACAAGGTGTTGCAGTTGAAAAGCTTAGCGGCACTATACAAAATGACATTCTCAAAGAATTCATGGTACGAAACACCTACATATATCCACCAAAGCCATCGATGAAATTGGTTGGGGATATTTTTGAATTCACGTCTCAGAAAATGCCCAAATTCAACTCGATAAGCATTTCGGGTTATCACATGCATGAGGCAGGAGCCACTGCCGACATTGAGTTGGCTTATACACTTGCTGATGGTTTAGAATATGTACGGAAAGGCCTAGAAGCAGGATTAGACATAGACAATTTTGCGCCAAGACTCTCCTTCTTTTGGGGAATAGGAATGAATCATTTCATGGAAATCGCCAAGATGCGGGCGGCGCGCGTTCTTTGGGCTAAGATCATTCAGCAATTTAACCCGAAGAACCCAAAGAGCACCGCACTTAGAACACATTCTCAGACGTCGGGATGGAGCCTCACGGAGCAAGATCCATTTAACAACATTGCTCGAACCAGTATGGAAGCTTTGGCTGCCATTAGCGGTGGAACCCAATCCTTACATACAAACTCATTGGACGAGGCAATTGCTTTACCCACCGATTTCTCGGCACGAATTGCACGAAACACCCAGCTTTTCTGGCAATTGGAGTCGGATATATGCAAAGGAATTGATCCATGGGGCGGCTCCTATTACGTTGAGAAGCTCACTGCTGAACTCATTGAAAAGGCATGGTCTCATATTGAAGAAGTCGAAAAACTTGGAGGCATGACCGGAGCTATTGAAGCCGGATTACCTAAGATGCGAATCGAAGAAGCCGCTGCGAAAAAACAAGCGCGCATTGATAGCGGACAAGAAATAATTGTTGGCGTGAATCGGTATGAAATTGAGGATGACAAAACCCTCGAAATTCGAGACGTGGACAACACCGCTGTTCGTGACAGCCAGATAGAACGATTGGTGAACACCAAGGCTAATCGAAACGATTCTCGCGTAAAAAGCACGCTACAGGCGCTTACCGAAGCAGCGAAAACGGGACAAGGAAATATTCTAGGCCTAGCGGTAGAAGCCGCGACAGAGCGCGCAACACTTGGCGAAATCAGTAGCGCCTTAGAAGAAATTTATGGCCGCCACAAAGCGGAGACCCGAAGTATAAGTGGAGTATATTCGAAGGAGATGAAGCGAGATGAAGCATTTAACAAAGCTCGGACGATGACCGATGAGTTTGCCAGGCGAACAGGTCGTCGCCCCCGAATTCTTGTGGCCAAAATGGGGCAAGACGGACACGACCGAGGCGCGAAGGTTATTGCCACCTCGTTTGCAGACATTGGTTTTGACGTAGACATTGGGCCACTCTTCTCTACTCCTGCCGAAGTAGCTCGTATGGCCATGGAAAACGATGTGCACATTGTTGGGGTGAGTTCACTTGCGGCAGGTCATAAGACATTGATGCCCGATTTGGTTGATGAATTGGCCAAAATCGGACGCTCCGACGCCCTTGTTGTGGCAGGCGGCGTGATTCCAAAGCAAGACTACGCCTTCCTTAAGGATGCAGGCGTTGCAGCGATTTTTGGGCCTGGCACTGTGATCAGCGAAGCGGCTCTTGACCTACTTAATAAATTAGCGACTACCTGACAAGAACGTTGTCGTAACGACTGACTTTAGATTGATTATCGGTATCCTACTTATGGGATATAGAAACCTTGATTCTATAATTGCGTATTATTATACCTACCCTATCTTTTATTAAGATTTGAACAATCTATGGGCTACTTAAACCAGCTCTATACGTATCTAAACATGACCAACTCCAACCACAGAGTTGGTGATCGGCTAATGAGAAATAGTGCCCTCGTTGTGTGCATCCTCATTTTACCCACGGTCATTGTAAACATTGCAATGGAAATCCCACCATTGGCTAATGCTATCCTAGTCATCGGTCTAATAATTTATGGGTGGATCTACATTAAAACACGTCAGACTCCGGCTAGCCGATCTACATAGTACTTGTTCTTCGGTACAGGTATCGGTATGTCGTTTCCGCTTTGGTTTTTAAACGGTGGTGCAAATGGCCCTATGGCTCCATATTTAATTCTGTTACTGCTTATGGTTTCTTTCACAGCAGGAAGAAAACAGCAGTCAACTATTGTAATAGTATATCTCGTCAGCCTTATTGTACTTATCAGTGCCGAGCTGATGTACCCATCTCTCGTGTGGGAGCCCATCGGCGGCACAAAAAAGGTGGTAATAATGGCTGGATTGTTCTTTGCATCTATAGGGGCTGCAGTGCTTGTCACCTCATTCCGAATCAACTTCCTCAGAGACAGGAAAAAGCTTCTGCGCGCACAAAGCGATTTAATGAGCACGAACCTTCAATTGGAGTATGCTAAAAAAGAATCAGACAAAGCTTCGAAAGCAAAGTCGGCCTTTTTAGCGAGTGTGAGCCATGAAATCAGAACACCCCTCAACAGTATTATTGGCGCCATCGACCTTCTGAAATTACATGATCTAAAGCCAGATCAAAAAATGCTCTTTCAACTCATGAATGAAAGCAGCGAGACGCTACTCCAACTCCTCACTGACGTATTGGACCTAAGTAAAATCGAGGCTGATAAAATTAAGATTCGAGCCAAACACATGCACATCAGCGACTTTGTTAAAAACATGGCGAATTTTACCGAGGCGCTCATTATTAAAGAGAAAAAGGAAATCGAATTTAAGTATAGCATAGGTGACTTGCCCTCATCGATACTAACGGATGAGGTTCGGTTAACCCAGATTTTAACTAATCTATTAAGCAACGCAATCAAGTATACGCAAGAGGGCAAAGTAGAGTTAGTTGTTGCCACAAATAAGGATAACCCGGACGAGTTGTTTTTCTGCGTAAGCGATACTGGAATGGGCATCGAACCCGAGAACCTTGAATTCATTAAGCGTCCGTTTAACCAGGTGTCGGATCAAAGCAAGGAGAGAGAAAACGAAGGCGAAAGCGGTGTGGGATTGGGCCTCACTATCACCCGATCACTGTTGCGTTTGATGAAAGGTCGATTAATAATCTCGAGCGATTTCGGAGTCGGCTCTCGTTTTACGGCCTACTTACCTCTAACCCCATCTGAGGAGAAACAGGTGACTCCTCCAATCTTAAATGTAACCGGAATTCCAAAGTTTGAAGGGATATCTGCGCTCATTGTCGAAGACAATAAATTCAATCAAATCATCCTTCAGCGCATGCTTGAATCACTGGGGGTAGATTGTGACATTGCAAATAACGGACTGGAGTGTCTCAGCATTTGGCAGGAACGGAATTACGATTTGATCCTCATGGACTTAAATATGCCTGGCCTTGATGGCATTGAAACAACAAAACGAATATTGAAGGATGCAGTACACGAGCCAATTCCAAAAATCATTGCTGTGACTGCAAATGTGCTTGATCAAGATGAACAACGATGTTTAGATGCTGGAATGCACAGTTTTTTACCGAAACCAATCACCATGGCAGAACTATCGTCAAGGATAGTCGCTGCAACGGCCGACTCATAACAATGCTGCTAGCGCGCTGAGTAGTGGCATTAGAAAGACCACGAGTCCAATCACAAGGGCAAATCCTGAAGCGAACAACACTGAAGCCGCAGCTAAGTCTTTGACCCTTCCGGCCATTTCATTAAATTCTGGTGATACTAGATCAACCAACACCTCTATTGAGGTATTCACGATTTCCGTGACCAAGACCAAGGAAATTGCAGACAATACCATGAACCATTCGAATTTATCAATGTAGAAAAAAAATCCAAAAAGGATGGCTAACAAACCAGCGGCTGCATGGATCTTAGCGTTGGTCTCTCTTTTAAAGAAATACAATAGGCCACTAAAGGCATGGCCAAAACTCTTCAATCGGCCATTAAGCCCCGTACTTTTCTTCATATCGAATTTTCAGAATTTCTCCTCACAATTAGCACCTCTTCATCATTCAAGGTCAAGTATCCCAATTCGTAGCAAAAACAATATACTGTCCCCGTTTTAGTCTGGTATTGATGCGTGAAATACTGAAAGCTAAAGCCCTTTTGGATCAATTTCTCTCGATTGACCTTCTGTTTTTCTCCTTTACACAGCCCATCCAAAATGCGCCGATTCCTTCTTAATGCGTTGTTTACGTTCCGTACAAGGTTATTTGCATCGCTGTTTTGCTTGTTGTTGTAGGCGTTTCGACATTGATCGGAACAAAATTTTTGATCGGACCTTCCAAGCAACTTAGTTTCGCATTCGAGACAATTTCTATCGGGCGTGTTCATGGTCTAAAAATAATCTGTCAGAATTTATCCCAACCAACATTTTGAAACTTTAAGAGGCTCAAAGTCTAGTACATTAGCGGCCTGATGGATGCAATCATTACAGGTATCGTAATCATCTCGGCAGTAATTCTATTTGCTACCGAGAAGTTGAGCATTGACCTCATTGCACTTCTCATTATGGGTACGCTCGTTTTATCAGGCGTGATAAGCCCCGAAGAAGGTATTGCCGGCTTTAGCAATCCAGCAACCCTCACCGTAGCATTCATGTTTGTTTTGTCTGGAGCCATTCTAAAAACAGGTTCACTTCAATACGTCTCTGGCCTACTAACACGAACTTTTCGCAATCATTACCAACGAGGCGTTATCCTGCTCATGGCAGTTGTAAGCTTCGTTTCTGCTTTCATCAACAATACTCCTGTAGTGGCAGTGATGATTCCAGTAACTACTCAAATCGCGAAAAATTCTGGCCGAGCCGCATCAAAACTATTGATCCCGATTAGCTATGCGTCCATCTTCGGTGGTACATGCACCCTTATTGGCACCTCGACAAACATCTTAGTTAACGGCATCGCAGTTCAAAACGGACTCGAACCTTTTGGAATGTTTGACTTTACTCCAATGGGGCTCATTTTTGTTGCTGTTGGTTCCATATTTATGATTTTCATTGGCCAGCGGTTGTTGCCTTCTAGAAAGGAAAACATGAACGGTGATTTAGAAAACAACATTATTGAATACCTCGCAGAGGTCGAAATATTACCCGGCTCTGATTTAGCCAATAAACAAATACTTTCTTCGGCACTGGTTAAGGAATTAGAAATGGAAATTCTAGAACTTAGAAGGAATTCGACGCGAATGAACCTTCCACAGGGAGACACCCGAATGAAGGTTGGCGATATTCTAAAAATTAGCTGCAACCTAAGCAAGTTGAAGACAATGAAAGACCAGCTTGGGGTTAAGATGATGACATTTGAGGGCGATGAAGAGGCAGAAAGTTCTTCCGATCAATCGTCCTTTGTTGAGTTGGTCATTCCAACCAATTCTGAATTGGAAGGAAAAACGCTGAGGGAATTTGACTTTAGACGCCGATTTAGGGCAGCGCCATTGGCCATTCGACAGCGGGAAGATGTGCTCCACTATTCTCTTCAAGAGGTAAGACTGCAATCTGGTGATGTGATACTTGCTGAAATGAAGACACATTACCTTGACCAATGGCGCGGGCCAAACAAGGATCAGAATGCCCCGTTTATTGTATTAAGTCAGGAAGGCATCCAAAGTTTCAATGCGAAGCAGTTTTGGCTGGTTGCAGCTATTGTGGTGGCGGTGATTACCACGGCAAGCCTTGGATTACTTCCCATTGTTGTGAGTACGCTGCTCGGGGTTTGTGCCTTGGTACTAACAAAAACATTAACCATGAAAGAGGTCTATCGATCTATTCAATGGCCCATCGTTTTCTTGCTGGCGGGTGCGTTAAGCCTAGGAGTAGCCATGAATAACTCTGGGTTGGCCACTTCCCTAGCCATGTTTATTACTGAAAGCTTCAAAGATTATGGCCCGATTGTTATCCTGTCTGGGATATACCTCATGACAAGTCTATTAACAGAAGTCATGAGCAATAACGCTACCGCTGCACTTGTGGCGCCTATTGCCATTGCCATTGCGATTCAACTCAACGTAAGCCCAACTCCATTCTTGGTGGCTACTATGTTTGCTGCAAGTTTAAGCTTCATGACACCCATAGGCTATCAGACAAACACCATGATATATTCGGCTGGTGGTTATCGATTTCGTGATTTTTTCAAAGTCGGAGTCTGGTTAAACCTGATCTTTTGGATATTAAGCACGTTACTAATTCCAATATTGTTTCCGTTTTAACCTCAATCGCTGCGTATTCTAATTAGTGTAATCTCCGAAAGCTCGAATCAATAACTTCAAGGCATAATGCGTCGACTACTCACTCTATTATTAATCTCCTCTGGCACACAGCTCTTTTCTATGAGCGTTACATTTCATTATGGCGTCTTCATAACTCCAGAGAAAAACACGTACGTAGAGACCTATTTAATGTTCAATGGAGCTGATCTAACATATAGCCCAGATCAAGACTCTTTGTTTCAAGCACAAGTTGAGGTAACATTGATGTTTATCAGCAAGGAAGAAATCAGGGACTTCAGCAAAACGATCATTAAGAGTCAAAAGACCGCAGATCCTGTCAATTCGATTAATGATTTCATTGACCAGCAACGGTTTGCATTGGCTCCAGGAAACTATGAACTGAAGATTTTGCTGAAAGACATTAACAACCCAACCGATTCAGTCACCAGCATACAAAGTGTCAGCATTAAGTTAGACCCTAAAGCTATTGCATTCAGTGACATCTTGTTGGTAGGGTCAACAGCACCAGCGATAGATGGAAGTGTGTTTGAGCGCGCTGGACAAAATCTTTATCCGAAGATTACTCCGTTTTATGCCAATGATTTAACTGAGATTCAATTCTACACTGAACTGTACAATGCGAATGCGAAGCTCGGAACCGACACCCCATTTTTGGTGACAATCGAGATCGTCAATCCAAATACAGACGAGGTAGTTGGACAGTTTCGTTCTATTCAGAGAAAGAAAGCGGCGTCCGTGCATCCGATTCTTCAGAGGATCAACATAAAAGATTTGCAAACTGGGTCATATGTGCTCGTTCTTAAGGCCGTTGATAGAAACAACGAAGTGCTTTCGACGCGCTCGTTGCCCTTTAAACGATTCAGTCAATCAGAGGAAAATTTGAGCCTACGTCTAGATCCTTCGGAAACATTTGTTGGGCAGATCCCAGAAGATTCATTGAGGTTGATGTGCAATTGTCTCATCTATAAGGGAACCGACGCCGAAGTCAATTACATATCAAGTAACTACCGCAAAGCAGAATACGCCGAATTGCAGCGATTCTTTTATGCCTTTTGGCAAGACCGCAACGCCATTGACCCTGAGTCGGCATGGCGCACCTATTATGAAGACATCGCATACGTAGAAGGTCAATACGGAAACAACACCCAGCACGGTTGTGGATCTGATCGAGGAAGAATCTATTTGAAATTTGGCAAGCCCAACTCAATGTCCATCGTTCGAAGTGAGTCACGGTCTTATCCATACGAGATATGGCATTATTATCGAATTCCGGAAAAGTCAAATGCAAAGTTTTTCTTTCTTGACACAAAAAGAACAAGCGAATACATATTGGCGCACTCTAACGTGCTTGGTGAGCCATATGACCAGCTTTGGTACACTCGACTTGTAAGAGAAACCATGGGTGGGAGCCAATCAAGCCAAGAAAGATCATCAGAAGTTGTGGGCAGTGAAGGCGACCCATACTCGCACGGGAGCAGGGCTTTGGACTATTGGAATAACCCGCGATAAGGAGAAAGTTCGGAGAATTTTATCAATAGTTTGATTAAGCTGAAAAGGAATTTATATTTGCACCCCTCAAAACGGGAAATGACTCGATAGCTCAGTTGGTAGAGCAATACACTTTTAATGTATGGGTCCAGGGTTCGAGCCCCTGTCGGGTCACTAAAGCTTCACTTGTTGGAGCTTTTTTTATGTCCAATAATTTTTGGATGAATCTCAAAATTTTGGACATAAAAAAACCCCGCTAAAAGCGGGGTTTTTTATTACTAAACCTACCCTAATTGGTTCATAACCGATTAATAGACGCATTGCTATTTAATTGGGTTGGCTGTTTATCTAATTAATTCAATAAATCCTTCTATTGTGCTTTCGTCGCCGCTGAAGCGTTCTACTTTCACAATGTAAGCGTAGGTGTCCATCCCTTGTGCCTTTCCTCTGTAGTTCCCATCCCAACCTTCGTGCAATGAGTTGGTTGAGAACACCTCTTGCCCCCATCGATTATAAATGGTGAATTCTAGCAGTTCCTTCACACCCCAGCCACGTGCATAAATGACATCGTTCACGCCGTCCCCATTGGGTGAAAAAGCATCGGGTACATCAAGTGAGTATTTCTCTTCCACTCGAATCCTAAACGTAAACTCCTTCTCAAAGCATCCATAGATGTCGCGTGCAATAAGAATTACATCCTGATCAGACATAGCCCGATACGTTGGGTATGGACAATCATTGCAGGACAGCACATTTGGAGGAAGCCATTCGTAGGTTATGTTATCGTTTGTCCTTGGGTCTAGAACCAAAACATCACCGATCACCACCACCGTATCATCAAAAATATCAACCCGCGGGGTGTCTTGCACCGTCACTAAAACACTATCCACACCAATGCATCCATTGGTATCAATAGCATGAATCTTCATATATCTAGTTGTATCTGGAAATGCCTTTGTGATCCAACTCGAGTCATCCTCTACAAACCGCGCTGGCTTCCAATACCAATCCAATGAATCAATGGATGATTCTCCAAAAATTGTCAGTGAATCTCCGAAGCATATTAGACTATCGTCGCCGGCTTCTACGTCAGGAACTGGGTGCACAACAAACAGCTTCGTAATCGAGTCTTTGCAGCCAAACTCAAGATCTTCAACATATAATTCTACTTCATATTCCCCTGGAGAAGGATAATACTGTCGTGGGCTATTTGCTCCTGAAGTTTCTCCCTGTCCTAAATCCCATCGAAAGATGTCGGCACCCAATCCTTCATTCAGAAAAGTCACATTCAGTCTGCCACACCCTACGGAGTCAGGCGTAAAGGAAAAATCTGATTGTACCTCATGGATATAAACGCTATCAAGCTGTGTTACGCTGCAGAGTTCAAGGTCATCGTAATAAACGACCGCCGGTGTCCAATGTCCAACCCGTTCATATTCGTGGGTTATCGTGTCAACATTGCCAGAAACCGTAGTAACGTATCCGTCGCCAAATGCCCATAAATACTTACCTAGCTTAAGCTTCTGCTCGACAAAGAATTTCACTGGCGTTCCTATACAAGCTGAATCTGGAGCAACCCCAAATATGGCGTATGGTCCATCAACTTCAATAAATCCTGATTTTTTCCGGGTAGATGTACAACCATATTTTGTGGTCACAGTAAGAGTTACGTCGAATGCCCCAGTCAAATTATAAACATGTTGAGCAGTTGGTGAATCGAACAGGACAGAGCCTGATCCATCTCCAAAATCCCAAAGCCAGGTAACGATACTATCTCCTTGAGAGCTGTCCTGTAGGGTCACTAGCAAGGGTAAACAAGGGGCAAATGTTGTGTCGGCCGTGAAGTTGGCTTTTGGTTTTTCCTTTACAGAAACATCTTTATACACAGTATCCTTACAACCAAGATCATCTTCGATGGCTAGGTAAACCTGATACTCACCTGGCGCCGTATAGATTACTCCTGGAGGGTCTTTTACGGTATTTGTGACGTTGTTACCGAAGTTCCAAAAGTATGTTAGGCTATCGCCCACACTTTGATTGAAAACTGAAACAGTCGAAAGTTCGCAGGCAATGGAATCCAACTCGAAGTCAACGTATGGAAACTTGATGAGAATAATCTTAGTGCGCGATGCTGTACAACCAATTGAGTCGACAATGGACAATGTCACGGGTTTCCCTCCTGCTGTCGCAAATTCATGGATTGGGTTTAAATTATTGGTATCAAACGTTCCATCGCCATAAGCCCATGTCCACTGGCTTATGTTCGTATCGGAAGATGAGTTATCATTGAATTGAATACTGACAGGATCGCAGCCTCCGGTATAACTATAGGTGAAATTCGGCGTTGGATCGGATACAAAGACATTCCTCACCTTCTCCTCGATACATCCGTTTGCATCATGCAACACCAAGCGGATTTCATAATGACCTGATTCTGTGAAATAGTAAGAGGTATTCGGAACTGTTTCTTCGATGGTGTCATTATTAATAAACCACTGATATTGACTGCTTTCATCTACGGAAATACCCGCATCAAAAGAAAACGATGCAGGCAGGCAAGCCACCGAATCGACGATGTTAGCGCCAAAATTGCCAATCTCGAAATCAGTTACAAGGTTTCGAACGGCAACGGTAACTATGTACTCATCTTCACAGCCATAAGTATCATTAAATGCAGTCAATGTGATGTTGTATGTCCCTGATTGCGCGTACGTATGAATAGGACTTTGATTTACCGAATCAATGGGTGAGTTATCCCCGAAATCCCAGTAAAACCGTTCTACACCGTCGAAAGAAATTGGGGTAATCCATCTCGTCATTGGGGTATCACAGTCAAAGTTTACCAAGAACTCAACGATTGGCCCCTTAACATAAGCGACGCTGTCATAGTAAACCGTATCCATACAGCCGTGATGACCGACGATATACTCCAAGTTTATCCATCCCGTATCGACAAACGTTACATGCACCGAATCTCCCTCCACCCATGTTCCATCACTAAAATTCCAGTAAAACTCATTCGCGAATGAATCATTCCAAACATTAAAAAACCACATGGAATCGCTACTACACAAGGAGTCTTCATACCATATAGCTTCTGCGGTTGGGTGCGATCCATAACATACCCCTTCTCCTGGGTTCTGAGTGACGAGTGAATCAATACACCCGTATGTATTTGTAATGATCAATTTTATTTGATAGCAGCCCGTGTCCACATAGCTAATGTTTTGTGGGTTCTGCACATTGGATGTCGCCCCGTTTCCAAAATCCCAAGACCAACTATTGATTGGATACAATGTTGTTGGAGTACTCGCATCCATGAAATCAACCGTTATTGGGGCACAACCTCTAAGTGAATCCGTAGAAAAGGCGGCGGTCATCACTTCAAGGAAAACGTTGTCGGGTTTTACCAATTGCGCGGTGCATCCAAGATTTGAGACCACAATAAGAGTGTCATCAAAGTATCCAAGATCATCATAGTCACGAATAATCGAATCGACTTCGTTTGTATCTATTTGAGATAGAATAGGGTCGTCATTAATACCCCAACGCCATTCATGTGACGCAATAGAACCAAAGTTAACCGTGCTCGTGTTGGTGTAGTTCGTTATGAAAGGCTGTTGACAGTGATAGGTCGGCGAGGTCGTGAAACTAGTTGTAATCTCTTGAATCTGAATAGTTTCTGTATACGAATCTGAACAGTTTCCTGATACAGCAAGCAAGGTTATTGTATATGTTCCTCCAGCTGAATATGCTTTGGATGGCGCTGAGCCACTTCCGGCAGTGTTGTCGCCCCAACTCCAAGTATAGGTGCTTGCGCCAACGGAGTTATTTTCGATTGAAATTGGCTCTCCCTTGCAGGCTGGCGACTCCACATCAAAGTCCGCATCTACAGCGGTAATAATCACATAGTCATCGGAGGTCGCTGTATCTTTACATCCTGCATTGTCCGTTACAATTAATCGAATATCATAAAATCCAGCCGCTACGTATGTAGCCGATGGGTTTTGATTGGTAGATGTAGACACATCCAGGTCCCATTGATAAGAATATGGAGTATTGCCTCCTGACGTAGTAGAACTAAAATTGACTGTTAAGGGAGGTGCGCAGGCCTGACTATTTGATGAACTAAACGCGGCGTTTGGACCTGAAGAAACCACCACGCTCGTGGAGGCACTCACTGTTTTGTGACACCCAAACGAGTTTGTGATTTTTAATGAAGGCGTAAAGTTACCTCCAGATGTGTAGGTATGCGATGGGTTTGTGCTTGATCCTGTGTATCCGTCTCCAAAATCCCAGAACCGACTTGTTATGGTACCCGATCCGGCGCTCGAGGCATTCGAATTAAATTGAACCTCTAGAGGTGCACAACCCGACGTTGGAGTTTTTGTAAAACTGACACTTGGTTTGTTGTATACTGTTATGCTCAATGTCTCAGTGTCAAACACGGATGAGTTATTCTGATCGTAGGCCGTTAAGGTTATGACATATGTTCCAGGCGTAGCATACACAAAGGTTGGATTCTGCAACGTGGATGAGTTTGTTCCATCGTCCCAGGAATAGGCCAAGGTAATTCCGCTGGTCGCTGTGCTTTGATTCGTAAATTGGTTAACAAGCGGAGCACAACCTGATGTATTATTTGTTGAGAACGCAGCTGTGATTTGTCCAAACGCTTGGCCTGAAAAAATCGTTATGCATAATATGATTAGTAGTCTGATCATTCGTCTTCTGAAAGACATATATTAGGCGCTAAATTACTTTAATCCATCGGCAATCCAACACGTGTACATTAAGACGTATTATAAGGTTTTATGTTTGGTTTTAGGGCTATCTGCCCTAACGTCAATTGGTTATGCGCAAGATTTGCATTTTAGCCAGTTTCAGCATGCCGCTGTTTTATTAAGTCCGACAGAGACTGGTAACTACTTTGGAGACTGGCGGGTAATTAACAATTACAGAAATCAATGGGCGAAAATTGGCAGGCCGATCACAACGGCTGCGGTTGCGTTTGACCGACAGATCTACTTCAACAACCAGAAATTTAGTTTCGGAGGCCAGTACGTATATGATGAAGGAGGCGATTATTTGCTTGTTCACCAAAAGTTTTTATTGGCGGCTGCCTATCATCAAACAGTTGGACACAACACATTCCGAATCGGTGTACAAGGCGGAGTGGTGCAAAAACGATTGAATAGCGGAGGCTATTCCCTACCCGACCAATGGGATCAGCAAACGGGACGGTTCAATTCAAACCTTCCGACAGGAGAACAGCTTTACCGAAGAATCATCTACTACCCAGATTTCAACATCGGTGCCTCATATCGCACTAAAATCTGGAAACTAAAACCAGAGGCAACGTTGTCTTTGTTTCATATCAATAGACCCAACGAGTCCTTCTTCTATGAGGAGAACAAGCTAAAAATCAGAAAAGCCATATTCATACGCTCCCTTATTAAGATTAATAAGCAATGGACGCTTGACCCACAGTTTCTTTATATGTGGCAAAACAAAAGCATTGACTTTGTTATTGGATCATACGCCAATTACCGGTTGTCGAGTAACTTTTTGAAGGCCCAATATGCCTTCGCAGGAATCTCCCTTAGAAACTCACTTATTCGAAATTGGGATGCTTTCATATTTACCGGTGGGCTTCAATTTAATCGCCTTCGAGCGGCTATTAGTTATGACGTAACGGTGAGTCAACTTCGCTTGGCAAACTCCTATTCTGGAGCGGTTGAAGTTGCTTTAATATATACAGGGTTTAGCAGCGTCCTGGGCAAACGAGCAATACCTTGTAATAGATTGTAATGGGTAAAATGCTTCGATACGTTCTCTTCACACTTTGCACCATTCTCCTATTGGAGCCTCTGTCAGCACAGCAACTTATTGGTGACAGCCTCACTCGAAAGTCAGCGTTTAAGGTGAAGCGCATGGCCAAACAGAGTCTCCGATACAACGATACATACTCGGCAATTGAGCTATACGAACTTTACATTAAAAAGCGGCCTAAGAAAATTGGGGCACAGTTTGAACTCGCGCAATTAAGGCAGCAAACCCGGGATTACGCAACCGCACTTGATCTCTATTCGCAGGTTACGAACACGGAGCCCGATCTTTTCCCCAAGGCTTGGTTCTATAAAGGTCAATGCGAAAAGCATCTCCAGAAATACATAGAAGCAGAAGTATCGTTTGAAGAATTTAAGGATCGATATCGAGGGCTGAAGGATAAGAGCAAGTTTCGGCGATTGATAAAAGCTGAAATGGCAGGAATCGTAATCGCCGATTCATTATGGAATAACAAGCTTCCAGTTTTGGTGAAGCCGATGAAGGAATTGAATCAAAAACACACAGAATCTAGTCCGATTTTCATCTCAGACTCACTCATGTACTTTTCGGCAATGGCAGACGATATACTGCCCATTATTGGATATGACGATAGTGTTTCCGCTATTCCTAGAATGAAAATATTTGAGTCTAAACTAGTCAATGGTGAATGGTCTGCTCCTACACTTCTCGAAAGTGAAATCAATGACCAAGACTACCACATCACGAATCCGGTTATCGGACCAAAAGGGAAATACCTCTACTATTCGGTTTGCGCCGAAAATTGGCAAGGAAAAATCGTTTGTCGCATATTTCAAAGTCGGTTGGTCAATGATGTCTGGAAGCGGCCCGAAGAAATGGGATTTGGGATAAACGAGTCCGGCTTCACTTCAACACAAGCGGCAGTCGCAGTAGAGCCTAAACGAAAAAGAACCATTCTATATTTTGTGAGTGATCGTCCAGGTGGTAAAGGGGGAAAGGATATTTACTTCACTCGTTACAATGTTCGAAACGAGGAATGGAGCAAGCCACGAAACTGTGGGAGTAAATTAAATACTGTTGGAAACGAAGAGACTCCTTGGTTTGACAAGTCGAGGGGTACCATGTATTTCAGTTCAGATGGTCATCCAGGTATTGGTGGTATGGATGTCTTTTCATCCGTTGGAATGATGAGCAAATGGTCCATCCCGAAAATCTCAGGTGTTCCGATCAATAGCGCTGCAGATGATATTTATTTTAAGAAACAACCAAGGGAACGATATCAGGTAATTGTAAGCAATCGGCCGGGATCTTTGTCTCTGTGGAATACAACGTGTTGCGATGATATTTATGAGGTTTTCTATCCTTCAAATATTGATATGATCATAAAGGTCACAGGATTTGAAACAAGCGCCGATATTGAAAAATTAGAAGACCGACGGCCAGTTAAGGAGGGCACAACGAACATCTATTTATTGGATCCCGAATCAGGCGAACGCTATTTGATTCAGACCGATTCGATGAACGGAGGAAAATTGGAACTCAGTTTAGAGCCTGGTTCCATTTATCAAATTGAAATTGAAAAGCCCGGTTATTTCAGCGCAACCTCGATCGTTGATACCCGGAAAAACAACATCAACGACACTGCAAGTGCGGAGTTGACAATTAAAAAGTGGGATGAAAAACCCATCATCATTCCGAACATTTATTTTGATTTCGGAAGTGCGGATCTCACATCAGAATCAAGGAATACGGTAGACACCACCATTTTCAAATTGCTTACTGAAAACCCAACGATCATTGTCGAAATATCTGCTCACACAGATAGCAAAGGATCTAGTGCATTGAACAAGAAACTAAGCCAGCGTCGTGCAGAAAGCATCACCAAGTATCTTATTCAAAAAGGAATTGATAAGGAACGTCTTAGTGGCGTGGGTTATGGTGAATCTAAACCCATTGCGCCAAACGAAAATCCTGATGGCACGGACAATCCTGATGGACGCGCCAAAAATCGACGGGTTGACTTTAGTGTAACGGGCACCAAACTCGATATTATTTCGAGCGACTAGGCTCAGATTAATACTCACCTTTGCCACATGTCTTTCACAGATGTCAAAATAAAGAATCGCAAGGCTTCATATGAATATGAAATCCTTGACAAAGTAACCGCTGGCATTCAGCTTCAGGGTACGGAGATTAAGAGCATCCGTCATGGAAATGCAGGAATAAACGAGGCCTTTTGTCAAATTAAGGGTGATGAGATTTTCGTCGTCAACATGCATATTGCTGAATATGAATTAGGCACATACGCCAATCATGAGCCAAAGCGGGTTCGGAAGCTTTTAATGCACAAGAACGAAATTGCGAAGTGGAAGAAAAAGGTGAATGAAAAAGGCTACACGTTGATCCCTACCCTACTTTTTATTTCTGATAATGGAAAGGCAAAGCTTAATGTGGCGTTAAGCCAAGGAAAGAAGATTCATGATAAACGAGATTCCATCAAGGATAGAGACTCCAAGCGCGAACTCGATCGCTTAAAAAAGGCGTTCTAGTTTTTCTTAAGCTCCATCGTTTGAGAGCTGATGTCTTGTCCACCGCCAAACGATCTGATTTCGGAATACGACAACTTCATGTCTTCACTTGATAGACCTACAATGTCATAAACCTCGCCTTCTCGTGCCTCATCATAAGTCACCACATTTACATTTGTCCCTTGATCGCTTCGAGTTATTTTCCGTTCTGTTAGCAATAACAGCAGCTTTGATTTTGAAGGTGAATTGTTCCCGCCAGTAAACTCCCAGTTTCCAGTTTCTTCCGTCGTTTCTGTGTATTCCGCTCTATTAAACACGGTATCTTCAGGAACATTGGCCACATATGTGATTGTATATCCCCCTTGCCGATCGATGCTCATTTCCCATTCGAGGGCATACACAGCGCTGATGGTGTCATCAATGGTGCTTGTTAGAGTAGTGCCATCGTAGCTTTGTGAGATTACCCCATTAACGCTCTCAGCCTTCGTAACTGTCCAAGTTCCCGCGATACGCGATTTTCTGGTGACCAAGCTAAAAACAGGATCTTCCTCCCCCTTTTGGCATCCAAGATTGACTCCTAATATTAGAATTAGTGCAACGGAGAGCAGTCTCATAATGAAAAGAAGTAACTGAGGGTGAACTGAACTCTAGGATCAACAAAAAACTGGGTATTAACAACTCGGGTCGAGCTCAGCTGTCGCGTGGTTGTAGCACTGCCGCTCGTAGGATCAATTTGCAAGACTTCCTGTCGGTCGCCGCCTGTGGCCAAATAATGGATGCCCATTCCATATTCCAATCCAGCACTTAGTCGCTTAGCGACAAAATAATTGAATCCTACACTTGCCTTTGCGCCGAAACTAAACCCACCTGCCTCTGTAACGGTTCTGTTGTATTTCGAAGTACCTGTTGTGTCACTAATATTGGTTGTTGCGCCGGCGCTGAACTGGCCCACAACTCCCGCTTCACCATCAATTGCCAAATAAGGATCTAATCTTTTGGATCCTTTAAAATGAAACTCCAATCCTGGACGAATCGAAAATGCCGATTGACGTGCCGTAGAATCAAACTCAACCAAGTCTTTCCCAACGCTATCTGTGTTTAAAAACCGCGCCGAATAAATTGTTGGAGCAAGCCCCATCCGAAAAGTCATGTTGTCGTTAATTACATAACGAAAGAGAAGGGTGTTTTCACCTCTTAGATCTTGCCTAGGAGAAGTGGTTATGTTGCTTACCAATCCGTTGACATTTACAGTTATCCCCAAATCCTTAGCCGATGGTAAAAACTCCTTTTCAGTAGTTGAAACTGAATCCATCACCTGCGCCTGGACACTTATTGAAAGGAAGACTAAAGAAAGAACTATAAGATTCTTCATATGGTTGTGATTTATTCGGCTTAACGATTTCAATAATTAATTATTTCATTGTGCCATATCGGTCTTATCCAACATAGGAACAAATTGAAAGTCACCGTGTTCGGTGGTTTTAAATTCAGTTTCGGATATTCTATCTACCACGAGCATTTTCTGCACGCCATTAAACTCACCAACTGGCACTACAAGACGTCCACCTATTTTAAGCTGATTTTTAAGCTCTTCTGGAATAAACGGAGCCCCGCAAGTGACAATTATTTTATCAAATGGCGCGAAACCCGGTCTGCCCTTGTAACCATCTCCATAGAAACAACGTGCTTTAAGGTGGAACTTTTCTAGTAAAATGGTCGATTTTTCATGCAATGCGCGCTGCCTCTCAATTGTAAAAACCTTCGCACCTAGTTTAACAAGAACTGCCGTCTGGTAGCTACTTCCTGTTCCAATCTCGAGCACCTTCTCACGCTTTTTAATGTTCAATAGCTCAGATTGAAACGCCACCGTGTATGGCTGAGAAATGGTTTGTCCTGAACCTATTGGAAAAGCCTTATCCTCATAGGCAAACTGCAAGAATGCGGTGTCAAAGAAAAAAAGGTGACGCGGTATCTCACCGATTGCCTGTAGCACATTCTCATCCTTTATTCCCTTTTCACGTAAATGCTCCACTAGCAATTTTCGCATTCCTTGATGTCTAAATCCGTCTTCCATTGATGCCTCGAAAATATCCATTTCGACAATCGCATGTTCAATGAATATAAATTGATTGGCAAGACAACGGTAAATAGCCTTGACATTTGCGATAACAATAAAAAAGCGCATGTCTAGGATCAAAATCGGAGTAATGGGAGCGGGTCACCTTGGAAAAATTCATCTGAGACTCATTAAAGAGTTAAGCGATGTTTACGAAATAGTCGGCTTCCACGACCCAAACACCGCCATGAGCAAGGAAGTGGCGAAGGAGTATGACATTCGATATTTCCCAACTGCGATTGAATTAATAGAGGTCTGCGATGCGATTGACATCGTAGCTCCTACCCTTTCACACTTCGACATTGCTCAACAGGCGTTGCGCTTGCATAAGCACATATTCATTGAGAAACCTATTACCAACACATTGGAAGAGGGGAAAAAGCTCATTGAGCTTACCCATGAGGCCAAGGTTTGCGCTCAGGTTGGTCATGTTGAACGTTTTAATCCGGCGTTTCAAGCTGCATATCCTCATTTTGAACAAGTTATGTTTATTGAAACACACCGGCTTGCTGAATACAATCCTCGCGGTACGGATGTTTCTGTCATCCTTGACCTAATGATTCACGATATCGACATTGTTTTGAAAGTGGTAAATGGAAACCTCAGAAAAACAAGCGCCAGCGGTGTTGCTGTGATTAGCGATAACCCGGACATATGTAATGCCCGACTTGAGTTCGATAATGGCTGCGTTGCCAACTTAACAGCCAGTAGAATTTCCTTAAAGAATATGCGTAAGTCACGATTCTTTCAAAAGAACGCATACATAACGGTCGATTTTCTTGAGCGTAAAACAGACATCGTCCAAATACAAGACGCAGACCCAACAGATCCATTTGGGATTGTGATAAATGCTGGAGAAAACCGTCCGCCTCAGCAACTCATCTTTGACAAACCTGCAGTTCAGGAATCCAACGCGATTTTAGAAGAATTGAAATCGTTTGCACATTCTATCAATACCGAGTCAAAGCCTGAAGTCACAGTGGAAGATGGATATGGAGCTCTTCAAGTAGCCCATCAAATTTTGGATCAAATAAACCTTACGAATTCTATTTTCGCGGCTTAAATTCTTGGGATAAAATAAACGCGGCATAATTGCGTTTGGATGTCCTATTTAACCTACTGAACATTGAACTCGATTCATTCAGTTTTCTTGTTTCTATTCCTCAACATCGTCCTTGGGTCTTGCTCCCTATTGGAACCGGACGAACTTGTACCTTCTTATATCCAAATTGATTCATTTGCACTTGTGGACAATCCAAATGCAGACGAGGGATCACTGACAAATCAAATCGTAGATGCTTGGGTGTTCATAGATGATGAAATGATTGGCATATTTGAATTGCCAGCCAAAGTACCTGTCCTCACCTCAGGTAATCATAAGCTCACAGTAGGCCCTGGTATATTGGTCAGTACAAACTCCACAATTCGAGAAAACTACCCCTTCTACAATGCACATGTCGATCAAAACTTCTCATTGATCGCCGGAGAATCTGTCGACCTCATCCCTCAAACCTCTTATAGAGATGAGGGTTCTACATATGAGTATATAGTTGTTGACGATTTCGAAACGGCGTTTACTCAGATTGATAGTTTTTCGGGCAGTGCAGCCGCAATTCTGAAAACTGAGGCCGATGGGTATGTATATGACGGCACCGGATCAGGCCTGGTAACGATATCTAAAAACGACTCTCTTGTAGCGCTGCGCACTCCGGCCTACCAATTTCCGGCAAGTTCAAAACCTGTGTATATGGAGATGGACTATTTCAGTGATTATTCGGTGACAATTGGCGTTTTTGTCAAGAATATTGGAATTCAGAATGAAGTAATCGACTATCTCACCATAAAGCCAACAACGGACGAGGATGGAGAAGAAGCTTGGAAGAAAGCTTATGTGGAACTAACTTCAATCACAAGCGCAGCAGCGAATCCAGAGAGTTTTTATGTATTTTTTAATGTCCGCATTGAATCTCCCGCACTCCGAAAAGACGGACACTTTGCCTTAGACAACATAAAGTTCATGTATCAAAGATGAATGCAGGCTTACAGCGTTTAAAGTATCTCATCAGTGATTCACTAACTGCCTCTTTGGCATATCTGATCGTATTTACATTCCGCAAGTCGGTAATCGAATCCAAGGTGTTTGGAGCGGACGTAATGGTCATCTATGATCAAAAATTCTTTCTCAGCCTACTTTCCATTGTAATTTTTTGGTTGATCCTTTACGCCGCAACTGGTCAATATCGAAATATCTATCGCAGGTCTAGGTTACGCGAGTTCACGCAAACATTTTCAATTACCCTGCTTGGGTCAATTTTCCTGTTTTTCACTATAATCCTCGATGATTATATCGAAGATTACAAGAGCTATTACTTATCATTCGCCATACTCTTTTCGGCTCAATTTCTACTGACTGCAATAGGCAGGTTCATTTTATCAACGATGAATGCAAGGAAGATTCATTCGCGTAAATATGGATTTTCCACTCTTATGATTGGAAGCAACGAAAATGCTCTTCGGCTATTTCAGGAATTGGAATCACAACGGAAGTCTTCTGGTTTCGTTTTTAAAGGCTTCGTCCATATCAACGGGGGAAAAAATCACTCACTAGAAGGCAGTCTGGCGCACCTTGGACACGTTCGAGAAATTGAGGCTGTCATTGAAAAGAATGAGATTGAAGATGTCATTATCGCATTGGAGAGTAATGAACACGATAAAATCGGCCAGATTCTAAACGTTCTAGACGGAATGGATGTGAATATTAAGATCATTCCTAAGATGTATGATATCATGAGTGGCCGAGTTAGAATGACTTCGATTCTAGGAGCCCCACTCATTGAAGTGACGCAGGAAATAATGCCTGCATGGCAACAGTTTACAAAGCGTGCGCTGGATATTGCTATTAGTATTTTCTGCCTTCTACTCTTACTTCCTGTCTACATTTTAATTGGCCTCCTCGTGAAGCTTTCCTCAAAGGGGCCAATCATTTATAGCCATGAGCGCATTGGCATTTTCGCTAAGCCGTTTAGAATTTTCAAATTCCGATCGATGTATCTGGATGCCGAAAAAAATGGCCCGGCACTTTCGAGCGAGAATGATAGCAGGATCACCCCGATCGGAAAATTCCTGAGACGCTCAAGATTGGATGAGATACCACAATTCTACAACGTGCTAATCGGAGACATGAGTTTAGTGGGACCGAGACCAGAGCGGGCTTACTTTATTGAAAAGATTGTAGAGCGTGCGCCACACTATAAGCACTTACAAAAGGTAAGACCAGGAATCACATCCTGGGGTCAGGTAAAATTTGGATACGCAGAAAACATCGATCAGATGATTGACCGACTTCGTTTTGATTTACTCTACATCGAAAACATGTCGTTGCTTGTAGATTTCAAAATATTGATTCACACGGTCTTAATTGTCCTCCAAGGAAGAGGGAAATAAAAAAGGGGTTACAATTAAAATTGCAACCCCTTTTCTTATTCGTGAATGAAAGAGATTACATCTCCTCCATTTCAATCATCTTGAATGGGATGTTTATGATAGCCTGGTAATCCTCACCAGCTTCTAACATGTCTTCATCATCCTCTTCATAGTGCCAATTGATGGTAATGCTTGTTTTACCATTGATCGACTCAAGCTTTTTAAATACGTCAAGGATACATTTGGAAGAACTCGTATTGAAGTACTCCAACTGAACATTTACCTGTGTTGTGCCCAAAGGGCCTTCACCGTAAGAACCGATCCAATCGACTAATGGCTTATAAAATTCTACTGCATTCTCGGGAATAGAGCGTCCTTTGACTTCTAACACGCCGGAATCTGCATTGAAATTCACCGTTGGCGTTTTGGGCGTTCCTTCAATTTTGATTGGATCCATCTTTTACTATTTGGTTTTTGATATTGGTTAGACTTTAATTTTTAAAATAAACAATCCGTAGTCCTCATTGATACTTGCGAAATCGTAATCTAATTTATTTCCAGATTTACGAGCTATATCTATCATTCCCAGACCACCTCCTCCGTGCACACTATACTGTCCGTTATTTAAAACTTCTTTGTAATGTGCTCTCAGACCCTCTTTATCTAGGCTGTTTACTTTATCCAGTTTTGACTTTAGCGGCGGAACATTGTCCAACACTAAATAATTCGCGGCTAATATATTGTATTCTCCATTCTTTCGTGCAAGAATAAAGCGCGCAGTCTTTTTTTGATCGCCGTTATCAAGAATCTCCTGCGCTTGAGCATCGGTGTGGTGATATAAATTTTGAAGTGCTTCCACTAAAATATTATAAACCTTCCGACTCTTTTTAAAATCTTCCCCTTGTTCTTCAAGCATAGACTCAATATCTCTCAAAGTTTCGGTGAGCACTGATTCGGTAATTTCACCCTCAAATGAGCGTAAAACCTCACCACCAGTGGTCATTTCTTCTTCGAAGCTATCTATTGTTGGGCTTTGCAAAAGGCTTAATTTCGAGCAAATATAGCCGTTATTGCCGTCTATCGCACCACGAATCAGCCAACTATTAACCACGAATTCTTCACAATTCGTCATTCGATTCGTTCTTAAACATATAGATATCGATCAAGACCTTTGCTTTCTTAAATTTGCCGCCTTAATATATCAGAAAAACATATGAAGAAAGTACTATCAATCGTAACGGTAATAATGACCTTGGTTTCAATCCAATCACGAGCGGATGAAGGCATGTGGCTACCAATGTTAATAAAGCGGTTAAACTATCAAGACATGCAGAAGCATGGTCTGCAACTCACGGCAGAGGAAATCTACAGTGTAAACAACTCAAGTTTAAAGGATGCCATCGTGGCTCTAAACGGAGGTTCGTGTACCGCTGAAACAATTAGCGAAAAGGGATTGCTTCTTACCAATCATCACTGTGCTTTCGGTGTAATCCAAGACAATTCATTGCCTGAACATGACTATCTAACCGACGGTTTTTGGGCCATGGCTATGAAACAAGAGCTACACGCAAAAAACATGTCGGCCAGTTATCTTATAGAAATGAGAGATGTGACCGATGACATTCTTTCTGAAATAAGCATTACACTAAGCGGCGAGGAACGGTCAAAGGCTGTGAGAGCTGCAATTCAGGCTGTAACTGAAAAAGTTAAAGGAGAAGTTGAAGAGCATTACGATGTGCGCGTAAAGGGATTCTTTGAAGGAAACGAATACTATCTATTTGTTTATGAAACATTTAGAGATTTAAGATTGGTTGGAGCTCCTCCTTCATCTATTGGGAAATATGGAGGCGATACTGACAATTGGATGTGGCCACGTCACACCGGCGACTTTTCTCTATTGCGTGTATATATGGGCGAAGATGGAAAACCAGCGGATTACTCTGAATCAAACATCCCTTATAAGCCAAAGCACTTTCTACCAATTTCAATAAGTGGAGTTGAAAAAGGCGACTACACCATGATAATGGGCTACCCTGGAAGCACCGATCGATACTTAAGTAGCTATGGTGTAAAGCAACAACTTGATTTCCGTCAGCCAAGTGTTGTGAAGATTCGAGAGCAACGACTCGCTCTCCTTAAAGAAGACATGAATTCTAGTGCCGCTATTCGAATTAAATATGCAAGCAAATACGCTCAGGTTAGTAATTACTGGAAGTATTTCATTGGTCAACAAAGAGGACTGAAACGACTCAAGGTCCAAGATCAAAAGAAGGAATTGGAAGATGAATTTGATGCATGGGTGAACAAAAAGCCCGAGCGAAAGGAGATCTACGGGAACGTAACCAAGGAGTGGGCGTCAGGATTCGAGAACGACTCAAAAACCATCCTCTTTAGAACATATTTTGGCGAGTGTATTTTCGCCAGTGAGGCTACATTAATGGGTTGGAGAACCTCACAACTATATGGTGCTCTGAGCAAAGAATCTCCTAATCAAGAGGAAATAGATGCCGCCGTTGAAGGTGTTCGCTCTCGGGCTTCAAAATTCTTTCAAGATTACAACCGACCTACAGATGAGAAAGTTTCGGCGGCGCTTTTCAAAATGTTCCACGATGATATACCGGCGGATCAGCTTCCAGAATTTTTCAAAACTATGGTGAGCAAAAGCAAAGGAGATTATGCCAAAATGATTTCAAAAATGTATGCAAAGAGCATTTTTGCGGATGAGGCAAAGTTCAATGCATTTCTTGACAACCCATCTAAAAAGGTATTGGATAAGGATCCAGTTTATCAGTTTGCATCAAAGTTCATAAATCACTACCGCGGAGTTATTATTCCTATGACGGGTGAAGCCGGAAGCCAAATTGACAACTCAAACAGGTTGTTTGTAAATGGATTGCGCAAAATGAACTCAGATAAGACGTATTACCCTAATGCCAACTCAACAATGAGAGTGACTTATGGAAATGCTCTAGATTACTACCCAGCCGATGCGATGTATTATAACTATTACACGACCATTGAGGGTATCATGGAAAAGGAAGATCCAACCAACGATGAATTTGTTGTTCCTGCAAAGCTTAAAGAGTTATATCAAAAGAAGGACTACGGACAATATGGTCAGGATGGTACGCTTAGAGTATGTTTCCTTTCAAACACCGACATTACAGGTGGAAACTCGGGAAGTCCCGTAATCAACGGTCAGGGTCAACTAATTGGCTGTGCCTTTGACGGAAACTGGGAGGCAATGAGTGGCGATATCGCATTCGAGCCGAAACTTCAACGTACGATCGCCGTTGATGTTCGCTACATACTTTTCATTATCGATAAGTACGCTGGCGCACAAAACATCATAGATGAGCTTTCCTTGGTTAAGACCAAGAAGAACGCAAAAGATCAACCGCAAAGCACGCCTTCTATTCAACCTATTAAGGCTAGCAAGTAAATGAAAGATGAGTGGTTTAGGACATGGTTCGATACCGACTACTACCACATTCTATATAATCATAGAGATGACAAAGAAGCGCGTGAATTTATTGACGCGCTTCTTTCATTTTTAAAGCCCGTAAATGGTTCAACGTTTTTGGACGTAGCGTGCGGTAGAGGTCGACACTCACTGCAGCTATCAGAAAGAGGTTATCCAACCGTGGGTATTGATTTATCGGCAAACAGTATATCATTTGCCAAGCAGCAAGAGTGTGATCGACTTCGATACAATGTACGTGACATACGCGAACCGTTTGAATGTGGAACGTTTCATTTTGCATTGAATCTCTTTACCAGTTTTGGGTATTTCGATTCAATTGCAGAACACCTTACAGCGTTACGAAATATTCACTCGGCCCTTGAGCCAAATGGCATTTTTGTACTTGATTTTCTAAATAGAAACTTCGTTTCCCAGAATAGCGACGTAAAAAAAATCCCACTAGGTAATCTACACTTTACAACTTCCAAGGAAATTGTAGGTGCACATATTACTAAGAAAATAACGGTTCAGGATGGTGACATCAAGGAGACATATAGAGAGCAAGTATTGGCCTTTTCACACGACGAGCTCATAGATTTAATTTCGCAAGCTGGCTTTAACATATTGTCGGTGCACGGCAATTATCAAATGGAAACGTTTGAGCAATCTCACCCTCGTGTTATTATAATTGCACAAAAGAAATAGATGACATTTTATTTCATTGGATTATTGGTTTCACTCGCATGTGGTCTGTGGTTTATTATCAAACCCCCAGAAAACAAAAAGTGGATATTTCTATTTCTGGCATCAGGTGGCGCGTTCTTAATGACGATCATCTTTACGCACATTTTACCTGAGTTATTTGAAGTAATTCCCGAACAAGCAGGCTACGCACTCTTAGCTGGATTTTTGATTCAAATACTCCTGGAGAATTATTCGAAAGGCATAGAACATGGCCACGCACATTCAAAACAATCTACGCAGGCACTATATATTTCATTCTTTGCTCTGTGCCTTCACGCCTTAATCGAAGGCATGCCTATGGCATCCATTCTGTTTAAATCTACAACGGCGTTCCATCATCAATTGACGATTGGAATAATGCTGCATAAAATTCCGGTAGCAATTACCCTAGCAATGCTCTTGTCAAAGTCAGGCATCGCAAAAAACAAATCGATTCTATTGCTCTTCATTTTCATTCTATGCACGTTAGCCGGAAGTTTACTACAGTATACCATTGGCGAGAGCACGGGGCATGCGGCGTCATCGTGGATGTTTATAAACCTTGGTCTAACCGTTGGTATTCTTCTTCATGTTTCGACGACCATACTCTTTGAAAGTTCGGACCATCACAAACTCAGTCCAACCCGTGTTTTCGTAATCGCAATTGGTATTGGCTTGGCGTTGATCAGCTAGCGCTAGTCTTCGCTTCTTCCCAAATTTCATCCATTTCTCCAAGTGTCATATCACTTAAAGACTTGCCCATTTTCAAGGCCCTAGCCTCAAGAAATTGAAATCTGCTGATAAACTTTTTATTCGTTCGCTCCAGCGCATCCTCAGGGTTTACGTCTACAAATCGTGCATAGTTAATGAGCGAAAACAGTACATCTCCAAATTCATCTTCAACCTTGCTCAAGTCTGATCCAGAATCAAGTTCTGCTTTTAATTCTCCCAGCTCTTCTTGCACTTTCCCCCATACCTGCTCTTTGTTGTCCCAATCAAACCCTACTCCCCTAGCCTTCTCTTGAATACGATTCGCTTTTATCATGGCGGGCAGACTTTTGGGCACGCCCTCCAGCACAGACTTGCGCCCTTCCGTCAGCTTAATCTTCTCCCAATTGCGCTTCACCTCTTCTTCGTCCTGGACTTCTACATCACCATAAATATGAGGATGCCGACGAATCAATTTTTCATTAACCGAAGCCAGAATGTCTGCAATATTAAAGGCCCTTTTTTCATGTCCTATTTGAGCATAAAAGACAATATGCATGATCAGGTCACCCAACTCTTTCTTTACCTCCTCTAGGTCATTGTCAATGATGGCATCGCTTAACTCGTAAGTTTCCTCAATGGTTAAATACCGTAGCGATTCAATGGTTTGTTTACGATCCCAGGGACATTTTTCCCTGAGTTCACTGATAATCTCAATTAATCGTTCAAATTCTAAAAGTTCGGGTCTCATTTTGTCGTCTTAAATTCTTTGGTGATAATCAAAGTCAGTCAATGTGCGATTTGTTTACAATCTTCGTCTTTTATTTCGAATGTCAACTCGAATTCCAAGCTTGAAAAAATCATTTTACCTCCTCTCTGGCTTCTTTCTGATGTGTACTCAACTGAGTGCTCAATATAGTCTTGAAGCAAAGGCGCATTTTGGTTTTGTAATACCGCATAGAAATGGAGTGGACAACCTAATTCAAGATCACGTTCAAGGGCTTGAAATCAACCTAGAAAAGCAAACCTCAGGATTAAAGCATTGGCATCATCAATGGAACCTTCCTAAGGTTGGCTTGAGCTTTTATGGCGCCGACCTTGGGAACCCTAAACAGCTAGGATACAGCTTTTCACTATTCCCATATATTAAGTTCAGTACTAGTGAGGATAGAAGACTGATGTTTCAACTAAAAATGGGATCCGGGATCGGATATGTGACAAAGGCGTTTGACCCAGATGAGAATCATAAAAATGTAATGATTGGATCAAGAGGGAATATTAGTGCGGGGATCACGGGGGAAACGCGATATCAATTTTCGAAGAATCTCAGTGCCTCCGCGGGCCTTTCTTTGATGCATTATTCAAACGCTTCTTACAAAGTTCCCAATCTGGGGATTAACCTTCCTTCAATTAGCCTGGGACTTGACTATGCATTTAATCGAATCGAGACTCAAGACCCCATCGACAGTTTACTTAAGAAAGGACGGTTCGAAGGTGTCATCTATGGCACATTTGGATTGAAGGAAAACTATCCTATAGGACGTAAGAAGTATCCCATTTTTGGGGTTTCCACACAGGTCTCCAAGTATTTTGGCTACAGAAGCAAGGTCAGCGGAACATTCGATATTTTCTATAACACGTCTATCATTCCTCAGGATGAACCTCAACCAAGTAGCTTGGGAGAAATGGTCTCGGCCACAGCACAAGGGTTTATGCTCTCTTATGGAATGAATATCGATAAATTGAGTTTATCATTCGGACAGGGAATCTATATCCGAAGTAAATATTCGATTGACAGTAGTTTCTATCACCGCATTGCAGCCTCGTATGTTCTAAACAATCGAATTGCCTTAAGATGGGTTGTCAAAACCCATTTCTTTAAAGCAGATAATTTTGAAATTGGAATAGGCTATCGTTTTCTATGAAGCAATCTGGATTCATATACTGTTTAGTCTTGTCCATCACCCTTTTCGGATGCAACGACAAGTGCCTTAACTCATTAGGGGATCAAACTTCTGAGTTTCGCAACTTGGACGGTTTTGATAAGATCAATATTGGAAAAAAGATCAACTTGTTTATCTCAATCGACTCTGTTTATTCCGTTCGAATTGATGCCGGGGAAAACATTATTCAAAATATCGTCACCGATGTCGACGATGAAGGCTGGCTAACAATAACGGATCAAAATACGTGTGATTGGATTCGAACATATGACCATGAAATTAACATGTATGTGGCCCTCCCAGAGTTGGTTCATTTATTTGCATCCAACACTGGAAACATTATTGGACTTGACACCATCCGCACCAAGGTATTTCGGTTTGATCAGCAAATTGCGAGCGGGGTAAACGAATTGACAATTGTGTCAGACACCGCTTTCATCAAGCTTCATACAGGCACAGGAGACATGACGTGCTTTGGTGAAACCAAGAAATTGTACATCTATTCTTCCAGCTATGGATATGTGGATTGTAAAGAATTCTTTACTCCTGAGGCGTGGGTTACTGCTCGAAACAGCGGTGATGTGCAGGTTTACTCAAGCGATTCATTAGAGGCATTTATTCATTCTGAAGGTAACATCCATCTATACGGTGGTGCGGATAAAATATACCTGAACAGAACGGGTATTGGCGAGCTATTTAAAGAGGATTAAGTCAATTGAGCTATTAGACTGCAACTTGTTGAATGAGAACATAGGCTAGCGCTCCAGCGAATGCTTCTCGAAAATCACAAGCAACGGTTGCCCATTTTCCCCGATAACTCGATTCACCTCTTTCAAATTTTGATGTCCTTTTAAATATGCCAAGCTCAGGCCACCTTCTTTTACTGAAAACCACCAGTCCCACACCAACGCGCCATGAGCGTCGCTTCCATTTATAAAAGAGTCCATGGTTCGCGGACTCAATCTCGAGTCAAAAGGATCTCTATTAAACGCAACGCTCAGATATGGCGCATGGTAATACAACCGACTCGAATCGGTTGTCAGCACCATTTCTTTAGCCAGTGCATCCATTGCAACTTGAGTTTCAGACAAATAAAAGTCCTTCAATTTTATCCCTGCTGGATTTGATGTGAACGGAAATATTAATGCATAACCAACCGCAACTGCGAACCAAATTTTTTTTGCTAATGGGACCGGAATGGCGTTATACACAAGGATAAATCCTTTATAGCTTAAAATGGCAAGTAAGGGACCGATCGCAATGAGAACCCGATTCAGCCCCATTGAATGAAATAATCCCAACCACCAAAAAAGCGAATGTGCCGAGACGTACGCCATAACCAATCCAAGAACTAGCGCATTTGATTCTATGTTTGATTTAAGCCTTGTTTGAATCAACTGCCTACATGCAGAGACAATTCCGAGCCAAAACATTAGATATAACGGCACCCCCAATACGTACAAAAGCTTAAAAATAAAATCTTGGAGTCTTCCATGTCCATATCCCCCTTGGTCGGTATAAGGGATCTCGGTGAAAGTCCATAGGATGGTGTCATATTGTACGAGGCCTGCCAGTCCATAAACCAGATGGCCCGCCAAAAGCAATGGTAGCATGCGCCATTTCTTAATGAAAACAAGGTATGCTCCAAACACCAAAATCACGATGAGGCCTTCGCTTCTGATAAAAGGAAGAAGTGAGATCAGAAGTGTGGCCAAAATCAATTTCTTTTTCAAGGCAAAAAACACCGCAAGAATCAAGAAGAAGGCGAACATTGGCTCCGTAAGTCCAGAAAACATGAGCACAAGATTCAATGGAAAGAGCAGATAGAAAAGTGGAAGAATCAGGGGATACTTGAATCGCTCATATTTAGCCAGCATAAAAAGAATGAACATGGCCCCCATCGACAGAGACACATTCATTATTTTGACTCCAATAAACCCAAGCTGAGCGAAGGGGCTAGTCAATAAAACAAACAACGGCTTGGCCCAGTGATTAAAGAATAATTCGGGGTGATCAAACGCATGCTTCGCGTATAAGTAATGCGAGACGGAGTCGCCATCGCCACCAGTTCCCGGAAGTACAAAAGCCGAGATTAACAGTGCTATATAAATCGTTAAAAAGAAGACAACGTTTAACCGACTCATTGGGCAAAGTTAGCATTGACAGTCCTACTCGAATAAGTATCTTCGCACTATGAAAGTGATCTTACTTGCGGTCGTATTATTAGGCCTAGGCATTGCAGGAATTGCGGTAAAAATTTGGGGTAAAAAGGGTGGAGAATTCGCGGGGACATGTGCGAGCAACAATCCTATGCTCAGTGATAACTCCGGGACGTGCGGTGTGTGTGGTGCGAAGCCAAGTGAGCAGTGTCAGAAGTAACTTCTACACCCCAACAAGCTTTCACTCGGGATTTTCAATCAACCGCTTAATCTGCGGACTTATGAATGTTTTGTTCACCCCGGCAGAATCATATATCAGGTACACATAATTGCTTAAATACGTTTTCTCCTTTAGCAGACTTAAGGTCGAGTCCTTCCCAATAACCATAAATGCTGTAGCCATGGCATCGGCCTCTGCCGCTGACGAACCAAGAACTGTTGCACTTAGTAAGTTATGCTGCACCGGTATACCAGTGCTAGGATCAATCGTGTGTGCATATCGCACCCCATCTCGTTCATAAAACTTCCGATAGTTGCCACTCGTGGCCAAAGCTCGATTTCGGAGTTTAATAATTGCCTGAAGCGCTCGATTTTCCATGTCTGACTCAGGTTTGTCAATTCCGAATCGCCACAATTCCCCATCGGGCTTGGGTTTTCCAACAACAATTTCGCCGCCAATCTCGATAAAGAAAACTTCAATTTCTCTCACTCTAAAGACTTCAGCCACCTTATCTACGCTCCAACCTTGGCCAATTGCGTTGAAATCAAGTTCAAACTCAGATGCAGGTTTCCATAAAAAAATTGAGTCCGGTAACTTCTTCAAACCACCAAGCTCCGAGATCTCTAATTTCTCGCCCTTGAAATAAAATTTCAATGTATCAAACCCAACAAACCTTTTGAGTCGCTCAATTTCAGCGTCATCAACGGCACTCGGATTTTCAAACTTCTCAGGCCCAAAACCCCATAAACTTACGAGTGGTTTAACCGTTGGGTCAAAGGCACCGTCTGACGCTTGAAACGCGTTCCAAGACTCAATAAGAACCTCCATGAATAATCGATCTACATTGCCACCGCTATCTGACTCATTCCAACGATCAATCACTGAATTGGGTAGATACGTGGATATGCTCAAATCAATGGCATCAAGCACGCTATCAACCTCCGGCTTCAGGTTTCGTTCCCGAATATCGTAGTAAGCAATATTCCATGTTGTGCCTTGCGCTTCACCTTGGATGGTGGTCTTAAATTCTTCCGCCGTGGTCTTTTTCAGGTCGGGATTGCAGGACGTTCCAATAATGGCAATCGTGAGGACCAAGGATAGATTGAACCAAAAATCCCCTTGACACAGGCCAAAGGGATTTGAAAAAATTTTATGTGGATTATCCTCCAAAATCATCGAATGCGACATTTTCAGGTGGGACACCCCAATCATCAGCCATTTTAAGCACTGCCTGATTCATCATCGGTGGTCCACAGAAATATACCTCGAGATCTTCTGGGGCATCATGCTTAGCGAGATATTGATCGATGACAGCATTGTGAACGAATCCAACAAAACCATCTCCTTCTGCCTCACAATCAGTCTTCACTTTCCAGTTGTCCTCTTCCATCGGTTCAGATAAAACCATGTAGAATTTGAAATTTGGAAAATCCTTTTCCAACGCTTTAAAGTGATCGATGTAGAATAACTCACGCTTTGATCTACCACCGTACCAATACGTTACTTTTCTTCCAGTTTTAATGGTTCTGAAAAGCTCATATAGGTGACTTCGCATTGGAGCCATTCCGGCACCACCGCCAATGTATAACATTTCGGCATCTGTATCCTTAATGAAGAATTCTCCATAAGGTCCAGAAATAATCACTTTATCTCCTTCTTTCTGCGCGAAAATGTAGGACGAAGCAATTCCTGGATTCACATCCATCCATTTGTTATTCGCTCGATCCCATGGTGGAGTAGCGATACGAACATTGAGCATAATCTCTCTTCCCTCTGCAGGATAAGAGGCCATTGAATAAGCGCGCTCAACCATTTCGTCATTCTTCATTACAAGTGGCCATAGGTTAAATGTATCCCACTCCTTCTTGAACTTATCTGGTTCACCCGGGTGCTCCTTTGGGTGTGCCGTGATATCCATGTCTGAAAATTTTATCTCGCACGGTGGAATTTCAATTTGGATATATCCACCAGCTCGATATCCCATGTCTTCCGGAATTTCGACCACAAACTCTTTAATGAAAGATGCCACGTTGTAATTACGCACTACTACCGCATCCCATTTCTTGATACCAAAG
Organism: Flavobacteriales bacterium UBA1993; assembly: GCA_002336485.1. Classification (GTDB taxonomy): domain Bacteria; phylum Bacteroidota; class Bacteroidia; order Flavobacteriales_G; family Salibacteraceae; genus SHAN690. Next base: position 17,027 of record DDCZ01000078.1, on the reverse strand, counting down.
ATTTCTTCTGGAATTTCAATTTCCATGTCTTCTTTGATCTTGACTTGACATCCAAGTCGATAATGATCTGCAATCTCTTTTCTTGAAAAGTGAGGTTCTTCGGTTGGAAGAATTGACCCGCCACCGCTTGTCACTTGACATACACATTGCACACATGTTCCACCACCACCACAGGCCGACGGTAAGAAAATGCCATTGTTGCTCAGCGTGCTCAACACCGTTCCTCCGGCGTCAACTTCAATTGTTTTTTCCCCGTTTAAAACCACCTTCACCTTCCCACTTGGAGAAAGTTTGGCCTTGGCAAAGAGAATGATCGATACCAAAAGAAGGATGAAGAAGAGAAATACTACGATACTCGTGATTATTGTAGGTGCCATATCTAATTCTTAAAGTTCAATTCCCATAAAGGCCATGAATGCAACACCCATAAGCCCTGTGATTATAAATGTTATTCCCAATCCACGTAATGGAGCGGGAACATTTGAATATCTTATCTTCTCTCTAATGGCTGCAATAGCAACAATTGCTAAAAACCATCCAACTCCAGAGCCAAGTCCAAAAGATGTGGCTTCGGCAATGGTAGAATATTGTCTGTCTTGCATAAAGAGAGCTCCACCAAGAATGGAACAATTCACTGCGATAAGCGGCAAGAAGATACCAAGTGCGCCGTATAGTGCTGGGGCAAATTTTTCAACTGCCATTTCTACCAACTGAACCATGGAAGCGATAATTGCAATGAACATGATAAAGGAAAGAAAGCTGAGGTCTATTGCTGCAAAATCATCTCCTAACCAGGCAAGAGCGCCTTCTTTTAGCACGTAATTCTCAAGCAAATAGTTTACAGGAACCGTTATTCCGAGTACAAAAATCACGGCAAAGCCCAGTCCTACACCAGTTTTCACTGTTTTGGAAACTGCTAAGTATGAGCACATTCCCAAGAAATAGGCGAAAATCATATTCTCTATGAAGATCCCCTTGACAAATATGTTTACTAATTCGAGCATGTTTTCTTAGTGTTCTTCGATTAAAGCAGTGTTTTTAGCTCGCTGAATCCAAATGATAATACCAACTACGATAAGCGCCATCGGAGGCAAAATCATCATGTTGTTGTGAGCGTAGAACCCACCATTTGTGATTAACCATGCATCTGGAATGAAGTTCCAGCCCATTATTGAACCCGAACCAAATGCCTCTCGCACAACGGCTACAGCGATTAATATCCAGGCATAACCCATTGCATTGCCAATGGCATCAAGAATTGAAGGCCATGGCTTATTTGCTAGTGCAAAGGCTTCCAAGCGGCCCATTATAATGCAGTTTGTGATAATAAGGCCAACAAAGACACTAAGCGCCTTGCTCACATCATATACATATGCCTTTAGGACCTGATCCACTAAAATCACAAGGGATGCTACTACTACCAACTGGACAATAATTCTAATTCGACTCGGAATAATGTTCCGAATGAGTGAAATGATCAAGTTACCTCCAATCATAACTGCCAATACAGATATTGACATTACGACTGCCTGTTTCACCTGAACTGTAATGGCCAATGCCGAACAAATACCAAGAACCTGAACGGTGATTGGATTTGAATCATTGAGCGGATCTGTGAGGAGCAGTTTATTCTTTTTTGAGAATAGCGGTTCGCTTGGCTCCTTGGCCGCGACTGCTGTCTCTGGTGCTGCTTTAACTTCTGTACTCATAGTTTAATCGATTGACGCCAAATCGGCGTTATTCTTAAAATAAGGAACGTAAACTTTCAATGTGTTTTCAAGCATTTTCGATACACCAACGCTTGTGATGGTTCCGCCAGTAATGGCATCAACTCCATGCAAATCATCTGCATCAGCACCGCCTTTCAACACTTTTATGGAGACAAACTCCCCATTTTCATCAAATATCTTGTCGCCAATAAATGGATCTTGAAACCAGCCTTGATTTATTTCCGCACCTAAACCTGGCGTTTCAGTTTTGTGATCAAACGTAGCTCCAACAATTGTATTCAAGTCTTTATCAAAGGCAAGGAATCCCCATATCGGCCCCCATAATCCACTTCCAACCAATGGAACAACATAGTTTATTTCACCATCAATCTCACAAACATATAATGGATAAGTCTTGTCCTCATCTGCTTTTGATTGATCTCGATATTGCTTTTTGATATCAATATTAAACGCGTCAGAATCAAATGCTTTCTTGCCATCTGCTAAAGACTTTATAGGACCTTCGATGGTGCTTATCACCTCGCCTTTATGATTTAAGACTAGTCTCGTCTTAACGTAATTTCCAAATTCTGCAGTTGCCTCTGAACGCTCAACCATAACCTGAATGGATGCGAGAATGTTCTGCATTTTCTCTTGCTTCTGATTCTCCTGCTGTGGTTCTTTTAACCCAAGGGCCGCTAGAGACAGAACAGTTGCTACGATCACCACCATAACTATGGAAAAGATGAAAGTGAAGCTTTGTGATTCCTTATTAATTGCCATAATCGGTGCGTTTAAGCGGCTAATGCAGCGCGTTTAGTTCTTCTTTTGATATTCGCTTCAATTACGTAATGATCTATAAGTGGGGCCATTACGTTCATAAACAGAATGCCCATCATTACTCCTTCGGGATAGGCAGGATTAAATACACGAATCATTATTCCTAGGAATCCAGCTAAGAACCCGTATATCCATTTACCCATGTTTGTCTGGGCTGCACTTACAGGGTCTGTGGCCATGAAAACCATACCAAACATAAATCCACCCATACATATTTGAAGGATTGGATCGACTCGCATAAACTCGTTAACATCCCATAGGTTGAAGAGCAAGCTCATCGCAAGTCCACCTAGTAAAAATGACAGCATAATACGCCAGCTGCCAATGCCCGTGATTAGAAGAATGGCTGCGCCTATTAGAATAGCAAACGTTGATGTTTCCCCAATTGATCCAGGAATCCATCCCATAAAAGCGGCGTAAATAGTGTCGTTTACGCTGGAGTATGCTGTGCCAGCCTGATCAATATAGCTAGAGCTGGAATTGATCGATTGAGCCAGTAATGTTTCGCCTGTATATCCGTCAACTGGTGTACCTTCTGTTGTGTTTACCCAGACAGAGTTTCCGCTCATTTTTGTTGGATAAGCAAAGAATAAGAAGGCCCGAGCCGTTAACGCCGGATTTAAGATATTCATTCCAGTTCCTCCAAACACTTCCTTTCCAATAACCACGGCAAAGATTGTTGCGACGGCAACCATCCACAATGGAACCTCTACTGGCATAATCAAGGGAATTAGCATTCCCGAAACCAAGAAACCTTCTTCTACCGAATGGCGTTTATAAACAGCCATCCCAAATTCAACTCCAAGTCCTACGGCATAACTTACCACCACGATTGGAAGAACTTTAATGGCTCCGAAAATGAATTTTTCCATCATTCCATCGCCTAAATCTGCAAACTGCCCTAGGGCTAGAAAGTGCTGATGTCCTGTATTCCACATACCAAATAGAAGTGCAGGAATAGTAGCTATCACGACCAAGAACATGGTACGTTTTAAATCGATTGCATCTTTAATATGCGTGCCGTTGTGCGTTACATGGTCTGGAACAAAAGCGAATGTTTCCATCGCTTCAAATGCCGTATAGTAACGCTCGAATTTTCCGCCCTCTTCAAAAGAAGGTCGCAAACTGTCAAATAGATTCTTAATAATTTTCATGCTGCTTCCTTTTATCCAAGTTCTTCCATTGCGATATCAAGTCCCTTTCGAATCCAGGATTGAACCTCTGTCTTACTAGTACAAGCATATTCACACAATGCTAAATCTTCCGGAGCGACTTCATAAATTCCAAGTCCTTCCATTTTCTCGATGTCATTGGTCATGATTGCTTTCAGCAAATGGACTGGATAGACATCCATAGGGAGAACATCCTCATACTGACCTGACATCACAAATGCTCTTCCCTCTCCATTTAGATTGGTATTCAATCGATATTTCTTGCCCGGCATAAGCCAGCTGAAATATGAATGAGAAAGTGAGAACTTATGAAAGTTAGGTTGGATCCAACCGACAAACTGAGACTCCTTGCCCTCTGGAATCACGGTAACCATATTTGAATAGTAACCTAAATAACCATCTTGAAGCAATTGCTCGCCTGTTAGAACATTTCCGCCAATAATTCGATTATCACCGTCAGTTGTTTTACCACTTACGATTGAGGAGATACTGGCTCCGGTCCATGTGTTTACGTATACTGGATCATTTACTTCCGACCCTACAAGGGCAATTTTTCGAGAAAAATCTGCTTTACCAGTGGAAATGTATCTTCCGATCATTGCCACCGCCTGAGCATCGACAGTCCAAACGACGTCGCCTTTGTTAATTGTGTCAATATGATGGATTTGAATACCAACATTTCCTGCTGGGTGCGGTCCAGAAATTGAATTTACTTGAGCGTTTTTTGTTTTCGAAATGAAGGAACTATCACCAGAAGAAACATTAACATGAACTTTTCCAGCGGTCATTTTAGCAAGTGCGTCAATTCCTTTTTGAAAATCAGCCTCACGTCCTTCTAATAGATAAGCAATGTTTGCTCCGAGTGGCGCGGAATCAAACCCAGATACAAAAATCGATTTAGGAGCCTCTGTAGGATCGGCAACTACATCGTATGGCCGACGCTTAATAAATGGCCAGAGACCACCGGCTAATAGTATGTCACAGACCTGTGCCCGCTCCATTCCAGAAGTATCAAAGGGAGTGCCTTCGGATGGCTTTTGCTCCTTATCAGCCAATATACGCACCTCGAGGATGCGTCTCTTCGCACCACGAACGATTTCAGCAATCTCTCCGCTTACCGGTGAAACATACTTAATGCGCTCGTTGGATTTGTCTTGGAATATTGGAGTACCAGCTTTGACCTCTGCCCCTTCTTTGAGAAGCATTTTTGGCACCGTACCGTGGAAGTCAGTAGGCTTAATCGAAAAGGAACTTGGCATTTGTGAATCAACAGTTTTTTCAACTGCCTCCCCGACCAATTTAATGTTAGCTCCTTTGCGAATCTTAACGTTTTTCGACATGCTTAGATGATAAAATTTCGCTTGAAAACGGGCGCAAACCTACATGATATTTTCTTCAGAAAAAATAACATTTTAGCAAAATCGTTTACGATTCTATTAAGCGCGTCCTTGCTTTGCATCCATCGATAGAAAACAGCGATTCATCGCAGCAAATTGAAGATGCGTTAAAACGCAGATATTGACCAACAATTACGATCAATTCAGGTAAACTTGCCATAGATTATGACGAACCGACTCATTTTATGCTCTCTGGTAATTCTAACGTTCAATTGCGAGATGCTTTTGGCCCAGTTCAACGTCAGCACCGCAGCAGAGACGGCTTACTATCAAGAGGACTATTTAAGGTTCACCAATCACAACTACCTTCCAAATGTCAAAACGGTCATGCTCTATCCACAGGGTTGGCCTTTGAGTGCTCCGATTTATGACATGAACAACGGTACTCCGCTCGAACTGCATTTCGACGTTCTAGATTCGACCATGGGAAACTACATGTTCACACTCATTCATTGCGATCATGATTGGACAGAATCTGACCTTGATCCGCAGGAGTATTTAACTGGACCCGCTGAAAACTACTTGAATGAGTATGAATATTCTAGAAATACGTTTCAACGATATATTCATTATTCCATCCAGATTCCAAACTTCGATATTGAAATCACGAAGTCTGGAAATTACATTCTGATGGTATATCAGGAAGGAGACAAAGAGGATGTTGTTTTAACTCGTCGGTTCTCCGTTGTTGAGTCTGGAAGCGGCGTTACTGTAAGCTCTAACGTGCACCAGGCCACTAGAGTAAAGGAGCGATACAGCCATCAGGAAGTGGATTTTGAAATTATTCCAGGTCGATATTCGATAACCAACCCATATACAGACCTAAAAGTTGTAATCCTTCAAAACCACACGTGGGAATCGGCAAAAACGGACTTACAGCCAAGGTTTGTCAAGGATAACTCCCTTGACTACAACTATGATGGTGAGAACACCTTTTATGGAATCAACGAATTCAGGCTCATCGACATCGCCGATACGCGCTTTACGGGTCAAGGGGTCGATCGTGTTTCTTATACCAACCAAGAGAATCATGCCTATTTGGAGCAGAACAAGAGCCGCTCCGCAATCACTTACCTACAGAATCCTGACATGAATGGATGGTTTTTCATTAAAAATGATCGACCCGGAACGAACGCAACAGTAGACTCCGACTATATTAAAACTCATTTTGCCTTGCACACGAAATATCCTCTAACCAATGGAGATGTCTACATTTTTGGGGCGTTGACAGATTGGCAACTCAAGCCAGAAGCAAAAATGACCTATGATCAAACGGCCCTAGAATACACGGCTGAGTTGTATCTAAAACAAGGACTATACAACTATGTCTATGTTTCTGTAAAGGATGGTGTGATGGAACCAGATTTAACCAGTTTCGAAGGTTCCCACTACGAGACTGAAAACGATTACACTATTCTCATTTATCATCGCCCATTAGGCCTGGATTATGATAGACTTATCGCAGTGGAAGAAATAAAGTATAGCAACAACTAGCTACTTCACTTTCATTAATTGCATATCAAACACGAGGTTCGCATTTGGCGGAATTACCCCATCTCGCCCCTGCTCTTTGTAAGCCAGGTATGACGGAATAATGAACTTTGCTTTTGTCCCTTCATGCATTAGGGCTAAAGCTTCATCCCATCCTTCTATTACTTGACCTGTGCCGACTTTTACTTCAATGGGTTGTCCTCGGTCAAACGAACTATCAAACTTTTTCCCACCGTCTAAAAAGAATCCACTGTAGTGCACCAAAACACTTGAGCCAACCTCCACTTTTTTATCGTTTCCTGGATCAATGATGTAATAAGTAAGCCCTGAATTGGTTGTTTGCTTTTGCAAACCAGTAGTGTCGAAGACCGTTTTCTCTACCTTTTTTGGTGGTGTTTGACGACTGACAAGTTCTACTTCAAAAACCAAATCACTATTCGCAGGAATTGGCCCCATAGCTCTGGAACCATACGCCAAGTTTGCCGGGATGGTCAATGTCGCCTTGGTTCCAACATTAATTAACTCAATACCGATGTCCCAACCTTTTATAACCCTGCCCTTACCAAGAATAAACCCGTAAGGTTTTCCTGTACCTCTGCTGCTGTCAAAGACCTCACCATTCGACTTTAAGCTGCCAGTGTAATGCACCTGCACCTTATCACCGACATTCGGTTTTTCACCCTTCCCCATTTCTGAAATGTCAATAATCAATCCTTCGGCAGTTTCAATATGCATAGGGTTCTCAACAACCTCTGCCTCAAGTCCTTCATCCTTATTAGCACCTCCGCCGTTGTCACAAGCATTCAATAAAAGTGTTAGGGATACAAGTAAAAAACTGAGCGTTTTCATATCTATTAATTTTTGACGAATCTAGAAACAATTCAGTCTGCCAGACCCAATAATTTCACGTGATAAACGATAGTTGACCCAGGAGGCACAATACCTGAACTCGAACCTTTCGATCCAAATGCTAAATGAGGTGGGATAATAAATAACGCTTCTGATCCAATAGTTAACCTTTCCATACCAATGCTAAATCCATCAATCACCTGATCGGGCTTGCCTACCTCATATTCAAATGGATCCATTTCAAAATTGTCATCTATGGTATTTCCATTGGCCAATGCTGCCCTATAATGCACTGAAACGCGATCTCCTTGCTTTACGAACTCGCCGCCCGCATCATCTAAGAACTTTATATACATGTCCTTGTATTGATTATTCTCATTGAGGTTTAAGGAGTCAACCATGGCCTTCATCTCTCCTAGTTCTTTCAATTCCAAATCCTTCTTTAATCTTTCTTCTGCTAATACGGTTCGAAGTTGCGCATCGCTTAATGCTTCCTCGACCATCAGTTCTATTTGGTATTCCTGCTCCTTGTTGAAGACCGTATCTACTCCAATCAAGGCCCCAACCATAAGTTCGTTTGCCAAACCAATAATCGAAATACTATCACCCTGATTTGCAGTTTGCAATATTTCGCCTAAGTATTCTGGTAATCGGCTACCACTCTTATCAATACGTTTAAACTGCTTAAATGCCATCGTGTCGCCGCTTGAAATAAACGTAAGGTTCATGGTTAGGTGATGCGCTTGATTCACGGGCCTAGACTCGTCTCCAAGTGCGATGAGTTTGTAATGAACGCTTTTTGAGTGCCGCGTGTAGCTAAAATGCTCTGAATCGTTACACCCAACCAAAAACAAGCTTATAATCAGAAAAACAAGCGCTAACCTCATGGATGACCTGCCAATAACTGAATGTCATATACCACCGACGACCTAGGTGGTATTTTGCTGTTATCCCCAGTTAAGCCGTGGGCCAAATGAGACGGTAAAATAAACTTGGCTCGGTCGCCAACGTGCAGAAGCAACAAGCCTTCATGAAGCCCTGTTTCAATATTGTCACGTCCAACAGTTACAATCTTAGGCCCTGACTCTTCCGAGCTGTATAAGTCACTCCCATCGAGCAGGCTGACATGATAGTCGATCTCTACTTTCCATTCTTTACCAACTTGTTCGCCTGAACCATTCTCATAAATCATATATCGAAGTCCTGTTCCAGTGGCCTTCATATCCCATTCATGCCGTTCTATATAACCATCAATCTGAACAGCCTCATCCAAGGCGAACTTCCGATTGATATCTTCCATTCCTCGATTTATTTCTTTTTGAGTTGGAACCTCTTCATTGGTATGCACTTCACTTCCACATGAGTGTGTCACTGCTATTAATATCAAACCCAAAAGAACCTTCATGCTATAGTTCATTGTTTTCATGCAACACTTTTTTCAGATGATCTATGGCCTCACTTAATTTCAAATCCAATTTACCCCCCGCGGCGTTCTTATGGCCTCCCCCGTTGAAAAAGGAACGCGCGAATTGGTTTACATCAACGTCACCTTTCGAGCGAAATGAAAACTTGACCGCGTTCAATTCTTCGGACATGAACACAGCCATCCGAACTCCCTCGATTGACAACCCATAATTAACCAACCCTTCGGTATCTCCCTTGATATACTTAAATCGATTCTTTTCTTCCAATGAAAGTGGAATAATGGCGGTTTGGGTCTGAGCATCCACCTCCAATTTTTGGCTTAGCGCATATCCAATAAGTCGAAGCCGACTAAGATTATTGGTATCATAAATTTTTTGGTGAATAGACTCTGGTTTGAGGCCTATTCTCATAAGTTCCATAACAATTTCATGGGTATGCGCTGAGGTAGACGGAAAACGAAAAGAACCAGTGTCAGTTACAATACCAGCATATAATGATTCCGATGTAGGAACGTCAATTTCATCCTGCATATTCATTTCTGCAGCAAAATCAAAGACCAATTGTGCCGTTGAAGAGGCCGTAGTATCACTCAATATAAAGTCAAAACCACTGTCGGGCGACAGGTGATGATCTATCAGAACCTTCGTTGCATTTGATTTGGAAATCAGTTGCCCGACATCCCCTACTCGTCCCAGTGTATTATAATCCAGCGAAAAAATAACCTCTGCACTTCCAATCAACTCTTCAGCCTCTGCTCTATTTGTATCAAACTGACAAATGCTACGATTAGGATCCATCCAAGAAAGAAATTTTGGGAAGGCGTCGGGCACAATGACTGAAACGTCGTGGTTCCTCTTCGATAGTATCTGATAAAGTGCCGTAGACGAACCAATCGCATCGCCATCTGGTGATCTATGCGTTGTGATAACGACGCGCCTTGTAGTCGACAATAATTGTTCTAGTTCAGAATAATTCAAAATGTAAAATTTGGCTGTAAATCTAGGTTTCTACTCCAAGATCAGTAGTAGATTAATTCAATTTGTTTGCGTTTTTTGCATCGTGAAACTAATCGCCAACTCCTTTCTGACACCAATTGAAAACCTCGCGTTCGAAGAATCCTATTTTGAAAGTTTTAATGAGGAAACATTACGTCTATGGCAGAGTACAGACTCTGTGGTTGTAGGAAAGCATCAAAATGCATTGGCTGAATCAAATTTCACGTTCTGCAGAGAAAACAATATTCCTGTAATTAGAAGAATCAGCGGCGGCGGCACGGTATTCCATGATATTGGAAACATCAACTTTAGTTTTTATCGATTTGTAAACGCATCGAGCCAAATCAATTACCAGAATAATCTGGACATCATTGTGGACCTTTTGAAAACGCTGGGTTATAAGGTTATGATTAATGAACGGCATGACTTAACGCTCGATGGATACAAAATTTCCGGGAACGCCCAGCATGTTCGAAAGGGAAGAGCGCTGCATCACGGAACGATTCTGTACGATTCTAATACGGATAGATTAAATCAAGCGATAAAACGCAAAACGGGACAGTTTGAGGATAAAGCGGTCAGGTCTGTCCGAAGTCAAGTCATCAATTTACGAAACGCGAAAGACCATGGTCCAGCTCCTAGCTTTTTTCAGCTGTTGGTGAATACAGCAAAGAGCAAGTTCGATCATATCGAATCAGTAGATAAAATTGACTCGGCACTTCTTAATAAGTATGGTTCTGATGAGTGGAACCTTGGATACGGGCCTATGTATTCATTTCGAAATCAAGAAGATGGAATTGAGTTGGAAATGCAGGTTAAGCGGGGTGGGGAGATTGTTTCTATTAAACTCAGCGATGATTTTCTAAACGGTCAACTCCAGCATTTTGTTGGATTAAAGCATCATTTTGAATCAATTTCAAATCACATCATCAACTCTAACACTCTTTCTAAACACGCTGACCTTCTTATAAAGATCTTATTCTAATGGCCGAATCATTTGCATCACAGGACCCTGGCACAGGGGCGAAGTTTGCCAAGTCAACAAAGCGAATCATCAACAAGGATGGATCATTCAATGTAATTCGCGATGGGGCGAAATTCCGACTCAATGATAAATACCTTTTCTTCATAAACATTAGCTGGAGCAAGTTCTTCTTGTTATTGTTGGGCGGGTTCATTGGTGCGAACTTGATTTTCGCATGTCTATATATTGCTTCTGGTCCAGACGGGCTGTCGCAATCAGAGAACCTTGACCTATCGGATAGAATTCTACATGCATTCTACTTCTCCGCTCAGACTTTCACCACAGTTGGATACGGAGCCATTTCTCCGACGAGTAATCTGACCAACCTAATTGCATCCTTCGAAGCCTTTGTGGGCTTTTTATCTTTTGCTTTAGCCACTGGACTTTTATTTGGCCGCTTTAGTAAACCAAATGCACGGATTCGGTTCTCGAAAAACGTTGTGTTGAGCGAAATCAACGGTGTCACTGCCCTTCTTTTTCGCGTCGTAAATGACAGGTCTAATAGCCTGATGGAGGTAGAAGCTCGAGTATTGCTAGCGGAAATCAACCGAGAAAAAGATGGCAGCGTATTTCGCCAATACCACAAACTAAATCTACAAATTGACGCGATTGAGTTCTTTCCGTTGACCTGGACCATTGTTCACCCAATCGATAGTAATAGCCCGCTGCATGGTAAGTCTATCAAAGATATCAGCACATCTTCGTCGGAGCTACTTATTCATATCAAAGGCTTCGATGATGTGTTTTCACAGACTGTTCATCAAAGATTTAGCTATTTACTCAATGAGTCGAAGGTCGATAAGAAATTTAAGAGAGCTTTCAAGACAGATTCTGATGGAAACATCATTCTATCTCTGGATGAAATAGATGCCTTTGAATAATAGGATTACTTTTTCTTTGACTTAGATTTAATCCTATAAGACAATGTCAAAAGACCAAAGAAATAATTTTTCCGACCTCCTTGGCTCGCAAGAGACGCTACCGGGGCCGCATCCTTTTCTAAGGTGACATATTCTCCGGTAAACTGACTGTCATTGAATTTGGAAGTTTGGGCTTGTGGATTCTCGTCTACATAGTAAACTGTACTCACATTATCAATGTAGTCTCTGATTCCAAAGCGATATCCTGCTTATAAACCAACTCGCCAGTTTTCCGCAACCACCAATCGCACACTAGCTCCAACAGGGAAGTGCACATTCATTTTTTTATAATCGCTCGGAGAATTAAATCCTGCATTTGCATCATATGGCCTTAAGATCATTTTGCTACCATACAGTTCAGCATATGGACGCATATAGTCTATTGCCGCACCTGCAAAAAGATGAAAACCGACGTTCAAGCCTTTTGACATTCCTCTACGCGCTCTACGGACCTTCTTTTTACGACGTCCCATTGTGGTTTCGTCATAAATATGATACTCTAAAATTCCGGCTAACTCACTCAGCGTCATCTGATAATCTAACCTTGAATTAAGTCTGGCCGGATCAAGGATATCTTTGTCGTTCTTTCTGGAGTATGCGTGTGTAAAGGCCCCTCGGACGGCAAAGTGCTTTTTAAAGTAGTATCGATACGAGGCATTGAATGTTGAGCGTTGAAGAATAAAACGCGTACCAAACTTATCCTCCTCGCCAATTGAAGCTAAGAATGAATTAAATCCAAAGCCCACCATGGCCTCATGGCGATAGTTCTTCCATGCTTGATTTCCTCTTTGGGCCTCAACCCCCGTAGAAAACAAAAAAAGTGTAATAATTATACTGGCAATCCGCATACTCAACAGTGAACTGAATTTCTCACGCACAAGTAACCTTTTAATAATTCGAACGAACACCGAAGAATCTATTCAAGTAGTTTTGAAAAAAAATCCTTTGCGGTTATCCCTTTCCATTGTCTTTACGCTTATTCTCCAATTTGGTTTCGCACAGCGGCATCACTTTGTTTCCTATTCTGTAAAGGAAGGCCTTGCCCAATCCCAAGTCAGAGATATTGTCCAAGCTAAAGACGGTTACCTCTGGATTGCCACCATTGGCGGTGTGAGCCGTTTCGACGGAAAAATATTCAAAAACTACAGCAAGGCGAATGGATTACTAAACAATGTAATAACCTCTATATATGAGACCTCCAATGACGAGATTCTCATTGCCTGCCAAGGAGGTATAGTGCGCATCACAAATGGAATTATCGAACAGTTTCCCTTTCCTGATTCCTTGGAACAAGTGATTGTATTCGATATTCTGGAGCGCGATGAAATGGTTTATTTGGCCACAAACGGCAGTGGCCTCTTGCAATGGGATGAAGGAATTATCAATCGGTTCACTTTTGAGAATAAGAATCAAAACTTCATTCGTTCGCTTTGCACGTATCAGAACCAGCTTGTATTAGGTTCCAAATCGGGACTATACTCCTTTAGTGACGGAAAAATAGAATCCATTTTATCGCCACTATCTATAAACAAACTAATAGAGCATGAAAATGATCTTTGGATCACCACAACTTCGAAGGGCGTTTATAAAATATCCCGTGGCGATACCGTGCATCTAACTATTGAAGACGGGTTGAATAGCCTTTATCAGAAAGATGTATGTATAGATAGAGATGGGAATGCATGGTTCATCTCAAAAAATGGATTTGCAAAATTTGACCAAAAAACAGGCAAAATTGAGGCTATTGAACCAACAATTAATCATCACGCGGACAACCTTAAGGTAATTTATACGGATCGAGATAAGAACATATGGGTCGGGACTAGTGGTTCTGGATTACTGAAGTTTACAGGTGAATTCACCACGACGTATACTCTTAGAGACGGAATTGCATCGGACCAGATCATGTGCATACGTGAGGCCGAAGACGGGAAGACCTGGTTTGCCACTTACGGAGGAGGCGTTATGCACTTAGAGAATGGCACATTTAATCGTTTCAATTTTGATTCTGGTTTATTGAATAATACAGTCTGGTCCATCGAAACCTTTGGAGACACTGTTTGGATTGGTACATCAGAAGGTATCAACATATTCTCGAATGGTGAATTAAGCGCTTTTAAGTACAACGATCAGTTACCTTTTGCTCGAGTTTCTTCCATTTTCAGGGACAGTCAATCAAACGTTTGGATCGGCACCAGAGATGGATTGATTCGCTACCGAAATGGAAGCATAAACACACCTCAAAGTTCTTCCTTAAAGGAGTTGGTCGAAGTAAAAGCCTTTTGCGAGCACAACGGCCATGTCTGGATTTCATCGCGTCACGGCGTTCATAGTTTTGATTTAGAAACCAACGAGCTCAGGGATTTTTCTGACGGTTCTATCATGGAGGGCGAATACATCAGCAGCCTCGCGATTGACCTAAACGACAATTTATGGATGGGGTCAGATAATGGTGTCTACGTTCATAATTCGGAGAGTTCAGAAATCAAACACCTCAACATAAGTGAAAAACCGAGCGCCAACATTGTAAATTTCTTAACTCACGACTCCTTGAATTCTCTATGGATTGGAACTGACAATGGTCTCTTTAGCCTTAACACGAAAGTCTTCGTGGATCGTGATAGTATACGAATTCGGAGCTATAATGAGCATGACGGCATTATTAGTCAAGAATGCAATCAAAATGCCGCATACTGTGATCGGTCGGGAATGCTGTGGTTTGGACTCAATAGTGCATTGGTTTCAATCAATCCCTACGAAATCCTTAAGCCTCAGCAGGACCAGTATGGCGTTGTATTAGGAGAGCTTCAGGTAAACTTCTCGAGATTGAATCTAGACAGTCTATATCATATAAGCATACCCTCCTTTATTCATACCCAAAATCGTTTTGCATTTAAATATTCGGCCATTCAATTTTCAAATCCCGAAAAAGTCTTTTACAGCTATCGACTCCAGGGGTCAGAGGATAGGTGGTCTCCAGAAGTTCGAGAAAATGCGGTTACGTATGCGAACTTATCGCCGGGCGAATATGAGTTTGAGACTCGAGTTAAACTCGAAAACACTGAATGGGGTAAAGAATTGACCCTCTTTAAATTTAAGATCACTCCTCCATTTTATTACCGTTGGTGGTTTATTTTACTTGTTACCATCTTGGTAACGAGCATGATTTATGCGGGATTCTACCTTTTAAATCGTGCAAAAGCAAGAAGAAGAAGCTTTGAAGACATAAAGAATAAAGCAAAAATGCTTGGCCTTGAGCAGCAAACTTTGAATGCTCATATGAATCGTCATTTCATTTTCAACGCACTAAACTCAATTCAGTACTACATCAATACCCAGGAAAAAAAGCTGGCCAATATGTATTTGACAAAGTTTGCCTCGTTGGTTCGAAAGAACCTCGACAGCGCCCAAAGCGACTACATCAGCCTTTACGACGAGATTGAACGACTTAAGCTCTACATGAACCTAGAGCAAATGAGGTTTAAAGATAGGTTTGACTTTGTTTTCACCATTGAACCTAGCCTCAACACAGAAAACATTTTGGTTCCTTCCATGATCTTGCAACCGTTTGTGGAAAACAGCATTATGCATGGAATTTTACCCTCTGAATCTTTTGGGCATATCATTATTGAAATTGGAAAACTGAAAGATGATTCAATCCAGTTCGACATTAAGGATAACGGAATCGGAATCGAGACAAGTGTTAAACAAAAGAACGGAACATCCTATCATGTTTCAAATGGTATGAAAATCACGCGTCAACGTATGGAGGTACTCAGTACGATGACAGGAAATCACTATTCCGTTAGCGGGCCCTTAGAACTAAGAAATTCCGAAGGCAACGTGCTGGGAACACTAGTTAAAATAACACTACCGCTTAAGGAAAGGTTGAATTAAGGCACTGATTATTATGAAATCCAATAAAAATATCTTAACTTCGTTGGGTTAGAAGAATGTCTAGAAAACTCATCATAGCGTCCATGGTCTTCGGAATTATCAGTTTGACTTCCTGTCAAAAAGATGAATTTCAGGAGATCTATAATGAATCTGCCTCCAGTGCAGAGCGTGCTTTAACTGATGAAGGAATGGACGAAAGCACTGGTATTTCAACTGGTGACCTAGGAGATTCTGAGCTAACAACGACTACTTCAGATGAGCATATTGGTGATAATGAAGACATAATCGTTATCAGCATTAAGGAAGTGTCAGACGGCGATGACGAAGCCGACAGTGGAGATGACTCCAAGACAACAGAATAATCTACGTATACAGCTATTATAGGGCTAGGATGTTTCCTGGGCTTTTTTATAGGGTCTCGTGTTCCCAAAAGCGCTGGTTTGTCGCGCGCTCATCAATAAAAAAGAATACACCACCCCAGCTATGCTCAACCTTCTTATAGACATTCACAAACTCCCCACGATTGATATAGACATAAGTAATAACGCTGTTTCCAGCTTTTTCAGTCTCTGTTGTCTTCCTGGCTGGATATTTCTCTATTAGAGCGCGCTGTTCGGCCTCAACTTGCATTTGTGACTGTTCCGCCTCAATCGTCTTCATAACTCCATCATATATATCGTCTTCTGACATATTTGCTGAGGATGTACTAAGGGCCTTTTCGCCTACTCTATTGTCTGAAATGGCTACTGCGCCCCCACGAACTGGCCTCATTGGCCGCTCATCTGAATCCATTGTTGCCTGCGCAACTTTTGATCCTCCAGAAGGTGTTCCAATTTGAGGAGAATTGGTCGTAACCGGCCTCGTTTCTTGTTTAACAGCTTCCTCATTAATCAAGTTTGCCAGTTCATCGCTTTCGCGTGGTCCGTTCGCTATTGCTTGAGCAGCTTCTTTGGCAGCAAGTCGCTCGGCCTCATCCTTTGCCCTTTCCTCTTGCTGGGCAATACGTTTTGCTTCGGCTTGATCAGCTGCCTCTTTTTCGAGTCTAAGTAGCTCTTCTCTCTCTCTTGCCTGTTTTTCTTCCGCTTCCGCCCGTTCCTTATCGCTCAATTCTTTATTCTTCAATGCATCTTGCTCCGCCTTCAATCTGGCCGCCTCTGCTGCTTCATTTTTAAGGCGTTCTTCCTTTGCAATTTCATCAGCCTTACGCTGTTCTTCTTCGTCCTTTAATCTCGACTCTTCCGACTGCTTTTCCGCAGCCAATCGAGCTTCTTCTTCCTTGATCTTATCGGCCGCCGCTTTTTCTTCTGC
>DDCZ01000044.1 GCA_002336485.1 Flavobacteriales bacterium UBA1993 | reverse complement strand
ACGGATTCCAGCTTTTTGCTCTTTGACACAGCTGGTATTACTGAGGTTTCGCGAAATGAAAGACTTCCACGGCGTTATCGAGCTCAAGGCTCGCAACAGGAAAAGAGGGTGTATAAAGATTTTTACATTTTGCGAAAGCGACATCCAATCGATAGAGTCACAATCGTTGGTGGCCAAATAGTCTCAGCGGCTGGAGCGGGTATTATGGTTGGGGGTGGAAGTGCATTAGGTGCGGCAATTTTAACATGGGAGGTCGGCTCCTACTTTGACCCAATCAAGGTTGGTGACGCGGCTTTAGGAAGCTATGCAATCGGGCTGACTGGAGCTTCAGTTTTGGCGGTATCGTTTCTAGGCTCTTAGGCTTATGGCGAGTACAACTATATAGGTTCGGGTGCGGGTGTGGTTGCAGGGCTAGGAGCAGGAACGCTCACAATGCTTGCCGCTCGGCAATATAGTTCCGATGCGAATATGCCGATCTTGTTTCTTCTCGCTTCTGCAATGCCTGCTACCGGAAGTTTAATTGGGTATCACCTGGAGTTGAAGTATAAGCGAAAGAAGCGGGAGCCGAGTCCGGTTGAGACAAGCGTTCAGGCATTCGGAAATCGCCTAGGACTCACTATGACGTTTTAGGCAGAATGAGATAATCCTCGAAATCGGCGATTAGGCTACAAAGCATATTTTTAGCCATGCTCAGTTTTTATCGATTCCGCCTTTTTTCACGTGTAATTCTACTTGTTGAATGTTTAGGTTTTTCGAGCGGTGCATTTGCTCAAACTCGAATTGCCGCGGAAACAAGCTTTTTAATCAATCAAGTCAAATGCAGCCTAGACGCGGGTGTTGCGCAGGAGTTAACTGCAAAACTGCCCATCATGAAAATAGGGTCTGAACACTTCATTTCAGTCTTAGCCAAAACGAATACGCGATTTACGAAACAAGACCTTCATTCTTACGACGCTATTCTTGGAACGCATCGAGCTTCGATTATCACACTGAAAGTTCCGCTTGAAAATCTCGAGCGCCTGAGTCGATATGAGGGGTTTGACTATTTCAAAATCGCCTCTAAGGCAAGCGCAAACCTTGAGCGTGCCGTTCAGGATGTGAGAGCAGATAGCGTGCATCAGGGACTTGGTTTGCCCCAAGCATATACCGGAAAGGATGTTCTTATCGGAATCACCGATTGGGGATTTGATTATACGCATCCGATGTTTTATGATACAAACCTTCAACAGACGCGCATTCTCGCTGCTTGGGATCAATTCAAAAAATCAGGGCCAGCCCCACCTGAATATGTCTATGGGACTGAATATTTGGGTGAGTCAGCTTTGTTAAGTGCAGAGTCCGATACATCCAATATATACAGCTACGCAACCCATGGCTCGCATGTAGCGGGTATTGCCGGAGGCTCTGGAGCTGGCACAAAGTATCGAGGCGTTGCGTTCGACGCCAATTACTTGCTTGTTACTTTTTTGGTCGACGAGGGAGCTGTGATCGATGCCTTTGAATGGATGTATCAAAAATCACTCGAAGAAGAAAAACGATTGGTGGTAAATATGAGTTGGGGTCTATATTACATGGGGACTCTGGACGGGAATTCACTCGTGAGTCAAGCAATTGATGCATATTCTGAACTAGGCGTAGTTTTCGTTACCAGTGGAGGGAATAATGGCGATGCAGATTTTCATATTCGGCATAACTTTCAGGGCGACACCATGCGCTCGCGTATTGGTTTTGTCCCTAACAATGCGGTGAGCTTCCAAGACGGTCAAAGCATCACCGCGTGGGGAGAAGTGGGGGAGAGTTTTAAAATATCATTTGATGTATTGGATAATGCCAACCAGCTTCTCGGGAGTGCTCCAATTTATTCAACGGCTACAGCGGCAGCATATACTGAGGATGATTTAATAGTTGATGGAGACACTTTTCATTACGACATTACCATTGATGCTGCTCATCCACTAAATGAACGCCCCCATGCGCGATTGAGGATAGATTACCCGCCTGCCGGATCAAAAATTGTATTGAAGTCTACGGCCACTTCAGGTGTAGTTCATTTCTGGAATTTGCTTGAAACAACCACAGGGGTTGGTAACACTGGGTGGGATTTTATTTCACTTGGAAATGGGTATACGGCGGGAGATCGAATGTATGGGGTTGGGGAGCCCGCTTGTACAAAGAGTCTGATAACGGTTGGGTCCTATCAAGCTGGGGTCTTTACCAATGGGGCTTGGCTCCCTTTTAGTATTTCGGGATTTTCGAGCCGAGGACCAACTCTTGATGAACGCGTTAAGCCTGATATCACAGCGCCTGGATCGAGTGTTGTCTCGTCGCTTTCGTCATTTACAGATGGAAATTACACGCCAGTGACAACAATTCAATTCAATGGGAGATCCTATGTTTTTGCAAGTTTTAGTGGAACCTCCATGTCGTCACCTGTGGTTACTGGAATCGTTGCGCTTATGCTCGAGGCTAACCCTGACCTATCGCCTCAAATGATTAAGGATATATTGACGCAGACAGCGCGCGAGGACCAACATACAGGTGTGTTAGCCGCGATAGGAGATAACCTTTGGGGTCATGGAAAGGTTCAAGCCTATTTCGCGGTTCAGAGAGCTTTAGAGTTAGTTGGTGTAGCGGAAGGTGAGGATGTTGGTCCTGATGTCTTGGTTTATCCTAATCCAGCGATGGGCGCGGTAAACGTTCAATCAACATTGAAATTTAACCAGGTACATGTTTATGACCTCGAAGGGCGCTTGCTAGGTCAGTTGAGTATGGGACATGCGAGTTTTCAAATGGCAGGCTACCCAGCTGGGGCTTACATCATTCTGCTCAAAGGCGATGGAATTGAACGACTGGTTAAGGTTACAAAAATCTAAGCGCCGAAAGCAGCGTATTTCATGATGCAGTATATGGCCCTAACGCCATCTTTCCAGCCTATTTTCTTTCCCTCATCATAGGTTCTGCCATAATATGAGATCCCAACTTCATAAATCCGAATGTTTGGAATGCGGGATATCTTCGCGGTGACTTCAGGCTCAAAGCCAAAGCGCCGTTCCTGTAGAGATAATGATTGGATGATCTTAGTGTCAAACATTTTGTAACATGTCTCCATATCCGTCAAATTGAGGTTGGTAAACATGTTTGAAAGTTGAGTCAAGAATTTGTTGCCAATTGTATGCCAGTAAAACAAAATCCGGTGAGGGTTGCTCCCTTGAAACCTGGATCCATAAACTACATCAGCGAAGCCGCTTAATACCGGTTTTAATAGGTCGTTGTATTCTTCGGGGTCATATTCTAAATCTGCATCCTGTATGATCAAATATTCTCCTGTGGCCTTTGCGATTCCCGTGTGCAACGCAGCGCCTTTTCCCATGTTCTTTTCATGTTCATAATATGTGATGGGAACTTGAGGGTTTTCCTTCATGTAGCGCTCAATCGCGCCTTTTGTGTTGTCTGTGGAAAAGTCGTTGATAATGATGATCTCCTTCTCAACATCATTAGTTAAGCGCACAGCGTGCACTCGGTCAAGAATCAAGTGAATGGTTGGCTCTTCGTTGTAAGCCGGCATTATGATGGAAAGCTTCATGGGCGATTACTGTCTAGACTCCTATTTGAGGGTTGGCAAATAAATGAATAATGATTTAGTTGGTTTGGTGCTAGTCCAACTTAAGTTTGTTTATTGCCTTGATCGGGCCCGGGCATTTCTGTTGATGACAAGCCAAGCAGGCATCAAGCATTTGATTGAAGGCTTCAACTCTGTTGGTGTCCGATTCTTCGAAGCGCTCATAGCTCGTTAAAAAGGAGCTGGCCATGCCATTATAGACATCGTCGATTTTTTCTGGTTCGGTAGCGTGATCGGTATGGATTGACTTGAATCGGCTGAGGAATTTAGTTTGAATTTCCTCGCCGCGGGCTAGGGAGTCGCGCACGGTTTTCATTTGGTCATACATTTCGCGCATCGTAAGGGCGAGTTCGCTCCGTTCTACTCCATTTACGATTGTAATGCCTTCACGTAGTTCCTGTTTTTTCTGTTCCACGGGTTCGCCCTCGTCCTTCGAGGCATTCGTGCCGCAGGCTAATCCAGTCGTAATTAGGAAACAAAGTGCCATTGCTTTCTTCATTCGACAAATCTAGTGTCAATCGTTCGATTGTCGTTTATATCCATGTGGGAAGCTTGTAATATTTAGAACCTAGTGCAATTTCCGATAAGTTCGCAACCCAATCCAAAAATCAATTGTCCTTCCACCGTCGATTTATCCAAATTTCACTTGTTCTTGGCGTAGTGCTCATGTCGAGCGTTTCGATGGGTCAGAAAACGGTCATCTATGGGCAAGTCGAGGATGGCGATGGATTCGGAATGCCTTCTGTTAACCTCGTTTTTATTGGGTCTTCCATTGGAACAATCACAGATATTGATGGGCGTTATCGCCTCGAAACCAACAAGCCTGGGGATTCCTTGCAGGCGTCGTTCATCGGATTTGAATCCTCGGTTAAGTCCGTAGCTAAAGGGCAAGATCAAGAGTTACATTTTACTTTAATTGAATCAATTGAATCACTTGATGATGTGGTTGTTACGACAAATAGAAAGGATAAAAATCCTGCAGTAACCTTAATGAAAAAAGTCGTAGACCGCAAAGCGGTTAACGATGTGTTTGAAAACGATTTTGTCGAGTTTGAGGTCTACGGAAAGGTGGAAATTGATCTCAATAACCTAGATCAGGAGTTTCAAGATCGAAAAGTGATGCAGCGCTTCGGATTTATGTTCGATCAAAAATCTGATGGAGATAGTACAGGTAAGCCATATGTCCCTGTTATTCTGGCTGAAAATCTATCCGCCTACTACTATAGAAAGTTTCCCAAGGATGAAAAGGAGGTCATTTTAGCGAGTCGCATTTCCGGTGTCAAAAATGAAAGTGTGCATGAGCAGTTGGCAAACACCTATCTCAATATCAATCTCTATGATGACTTTGTTGACATATTTACAAAGGGCTTTGTGAGTCCACTTGCCTCTACTGGCGGCTTGTTTTACAAGTACTACATAGTTGATAGTACCATCATCGTAGGCGATAAATGCATTCAGCTTAAAGTGGTTCCGCGACGTGATGAGGACCTTGCATTCAAGGGAGATATCTGGATTTCCAAATCGCAATATGCCCTAGTTAAGGCCGAGCTTTCCATTTCTGAAAACACCAATATAAACTGGGTGAATGGCTTGCTTGTCAAGCAAGAGTTTTCGCAATTGAATGGTAAGTATGTATTGCAAAAGGAGTATACCTTACTGGATTTTGCAATCTCTGAAAAAGCAGGTAAAACAGGGCTCTATGCACGAAAGAATGCGTCATACGACAAGTATGTGCTCGGTGTGGAGCGGCCCACGGCGTTTTATAGACAAGAGGTGATCGTAGAAACAGACGCGTTGGAAAAGCCAGATGAATATTGGGCAGAAAAACGCCATGATACACTCACCGATCAAGAGCAAGTGATTTACGAGAACGTCCAGCGTCTTCAAAAAATCCCATTTTTTATGTCAATGAAGGAAGTCATGACAACCGTTCTGACCGGTTATCAAGATGTGGGGTTTCTTGAGTTCGGTCCTTACCTGAAGGTTATTACACAAAACCCAGTTGAGGGTATTCGCTTGAGGATGGGTGTTCGGACTAATACGAAACTGAGTAAGACGTTTCGTGTTGGGGGATTTGCTGCCTATGGTTTTCTGGATCAGCGTGTTAAATATGGTGGTGACATACTCGTGTTACCAAAAAAAGATCCGCGACGAGCAATTGGTCTGAGGTATTTCTACGATATCGAGCAAATTGGTCAAAGTGAATCTGCGTATCCTGTGGATCATATTCTCGGGTCGCTGCTTCGTCGTAGACCGTTGGATAAGCTTTCGATGGTGCGGCAGATGGAAGCCTATTACGAGCATGAGTGGATGCGTGGACTAAGCAATACCATAAGTGTTGTCAATCGAAATGTATACGCCAATCAGTTTGATGACTTCAGCGGCTTTGGAGGTTATTTTAATTCTACCGAAATACGGCTCTCCACCAACATTTCATTTGGTGAGAAGGTGATTTTGGGGGATTTTGAAAGAGTGAGTTTGGGATCGTCCAAGCCAATTATTCGATTGAATTATGGCTACGGCTTAAAGGTTCCAGTTTTGGGTCAATACGAATTTCATCGGGCCAGTATAGATCTCAAGGATCGAATAGGAATGCGCGGGTTGGGATATGCCAAATACTTCGTTTCCGGTGGTAAGGTTTGGGGTGATTTG
>DDCZ01000054.1:11510-12769 GCA_002336485.1 Flavobacteriales bacterium UBA1993 | reverse complement strand
TCGGAAATTGTGATTAGTTTAAATGACCTCGAACCAAAGAAGGAATACTTCATTCTTGTTGCAAGCCGCCTGGCTAAAAAAGGAGATCAATGCAACACGAACGGACGCGGCTGGCCGGTTTAACTTTAATAATTTGGATAAAGGACATTATTCGATTAGGATTGAAGATGGCCACTCTGACCAGTATACCGAGTTGGTAATGGAGGATGATCTGAATGTGCCCTACGAGTCGGCTTCAAGTAACTCTATGAACGCAGATGGTTCGTTCAAGTTTTCCAAGCTGCCTGCGCAAGAGGTACATATGCAACGAATGATTGAAGAGGATTTTAATAATGACGACACCGACTTTACAAAGCTCGTGACGGGAGAACCTGTAATTCTAAAGCATGTGTATTTCGAAACTGGTCAGGGTCAGTTGAAGGAGCAGTCTAATTCTGAATTGGATGAGCTTACGGAGTACCTAAAGGAGCATTCCGAACTTCGAGTTAAAGTAGCAGGTCACACTGATAACACGGGAGGAAGCAAGCTGAATCAGCAGCTCTCTGAAAATCGGGCAAAGTCTGTATACGACTACTTAGCTGCCAAAGGAATTGAGAGTGGCAGGCTGAGTTATGAAGGGTTTGGCGCATCGAAACATATTGTGTCAAATATTTCAGAGGAGGGGCGAAAACAAAACAGGCGCGTCGAAGTCGTGGTCATGAAATAGAAAAAAGGCCAACCCAAAATTGAGTTGACCTTTTTCCATCGAAAAAATTTTCTAGTGCGTTTCTTCCGCAGTTATTGGCTCATCTGATTGGCCGCCAATATGCTTGCCTAAAAACAATTCCATTGCGCCATAGAATTCGAATTTGTTCTCCTCATTTCGGAAACCATGACCTTCATTGTCCTTGACCATGTATTCGACTGTGACACCGCGGTCTTTCATCGCATCTACCATTTGATCGCTTTCAGATTTCAC
Organism: Flavobacteriales bacterium UBA1993; assembly: GCA_002336485.1. Lineage (GTDB taxonomy): Bacteria > Bacteroidota > Bacteroidia > Flavobacteriales_G > Salibacteraceae > SHAN690. Next base: position 11,811 of record DDCZ01000054.1, on the reverse strand, counting down.
AACGCGAGGATCGTTTGCCCCTTGCGCTACGAATAAAGGCGCCGTGATTTTGTCCGCATTTAATGCTGGTGAGGTAGCTCTCATTCTTAAGGAATCTTCTTCAACTCCCGGGTCACCTACCATTTCATGCATCATTTCAAGATATGGGGCCCAATATGGTGGCATACTATTCATAAAGGTGAACAGATTTGAAACCCCAACATAATCGACACCGCATGCGTAAAATTCTGGGTCCTTGACCAATCCTTGAAGCGTTGCATATCCTCCATAGCTTCCACCATAAATAGCAATGCGATCTGGG
>DDCZ01000054.1:6321-11495 GCA_002336485.1 Flavobacteriales bacterium UBA1993 | reverse complement strand
AGTCCCCATTGATAAAACGAGGCTTCCCAGAACTTCTTTCCATAGCTTGTTGATCCCCTAAAGTTCATTTGAAGAACGGCATAGCCTCTATTGGCCAAAAACTGGACTTCAGGGTTAAAGCCCCATTGATCCCGAGCCCAAGGCCCACCGTGTACATTAACCACTACGGGTAAATCCTTTGCATCTTCCATCCCCTTAGGAATGGTTAGGTAACCGTGGATGGTCAAGCCGTCTCTTGAAGTATACTCAATAGGCTTCATAGCGGCCATGTCATCCTCGTTTATCCAAGGACTTACATCCGCAATGTGTGTTAGTGCATCCGTGTTTTTGTCATAGATGTATTATGCACCCAGGGATCGATCGCTGTAAGTGCGGATGATGTACTTGTCTTCCTCGTCGGTTACGGATGTCACGGCAACTTCGTATCCAGCAAGCTCTTTTTGCAAGCGCGCGTATGTTGCTTCCGATTCCGCATCAAAAAAGTGACGCTCTGATTTCTCTGCAGTATATCGAGCCGACGTTATTAATTGACGCTTCTTCGAATAGCTAATTCCACTTACATCGTTGTGTTCATTCACATACAATTCTTCGATTTCCTCTCCTGTTTCAATGTTGAATATGATCGCCGCCTGCTTGTCTCTGCCTATGTTCGATGTGGCATACACGTTTTTGTTGTCAAACGTGAAAAAGCTTGGAGAAATACCTTCTTTGAAGTTTGTCGTGATGACCGTTTTCCAAGCGTCGTTTTCCGTTGCTCGATACAGAATTGAGGTGTTTACTCCATCTGTAGTATTCGCCACTCTTAGCTTTCCTTCATGATCGGTCATCCAACCCGTAATGTTTCCAGGGTTCTCCGCAATCATGGTCATTTCACCGGTATTAAGATCCAATCTATATGGATCAAAAAACTGTGGGTTTCGCTTGTTTAGCCCAACGATCATTTGGCTTGGGATATCTTCCAATGCGTCAATTATCTGAGACCTTACACCTTCCATCTTGGTTAATGGCACCTCGTCACCGGTGCTCACGGACGTCATTACCAGATACCAATTTTCATCACCACCATCGTCGCGCATAAAGACAAGTTGCTCATTGTTCGCCCAGAAGTATCCGGCAATGTCCCTATCCGTCTGAGATGTAACACGTTTGGTTTCGCCTGATTCTATGTTCTCAATGTGAATGTTTTTTCGAGACTCATATGGAGCCAAGTACGAGTAGTATTTACCATCCGGTGAAATTTGATACGACGTTTTTTCAGGGTTCTTAAAGAAGTCCTTTAATTCAATTGTCGGGGCCGTTTCCATAACATGTTCTGATTCCATAGATTCTTTTTGACCACCGCAGCTAACGAAGACGCTTGCTGCTAAGGCGATAGTGAGAAAAACATTTCTTTTCATGTGGTTTCGATTTAAGGGGCAAATAAACGACTTCGTTGGTTTTCTCAACGGATCGGGATGGTAAATGGTAAGAATTGGTGATCGATGGTTTATGCTCAGCCTCTAGTGCAATCTGCATAGATTGCTGAGTACATTTGCCCGCGATGCAAAACGATAAAATCACATATAACGACCCCACAAAACAAGATCGATACGATCGGGCATATTTGAGGCTTGCCAAGGAATGGGCCAAATTAAGTCACTGCAAGCGCAAGCAAGTGGGGGCTATAATAGTCAAGGATGCCACCATAATTGCAGATGGATATAATGGGACACCGACTGGCTTCGAAAACAACTGTGAGGACGAGGAAGGAAATACAAAGTGGTACGTTTTACATGCCGAGGCAAATGCAATTCTTAAAGTTGCGCGTTCATCAAACAAAGTAAATGGAGCTACGTTATACTTAACAAATTCACCCTGTAAAGACTGCTCTAAATTGGTGTTGCAAGCGGGAATAAAGCGCCTAGTTTATATAGATCAATATAAAGACGTGAGCGGGTTAGAATTTCTCAAGAAAGCAGGATTGGAAATTCGACAAATGCAGAATCTAGATTAAACATGAGCCGAAAAGCTATTGTGCCTCTTCTTTTAGCCGTTTCAATGGCAATGGGTCTTGTACTTGGTTTTGGACTCTCAGGTGGCGAAGAGTCAAACCGACGACCGGAGTGGGAAAAAATCAACCAAATACTGCAATACGTTGAGCAGGACTATGTCGACACAATTTCTCGGGCCAAGCTTGAGGATGAAGCAATATCCTATTTGCTGCAGCGCCTGGATCCACATTCATTTTACATCAAAGAGGATAAGCTAGGCTCCATAAATGAATCTCTAAATGGAGGATTCGATGGGATTGGGATTCAATTCAATTTCCAAACGGACACCGTTTATGTGATAAAGGCAATTCCCGGAGGCCCGGCTGAAGCCGCTGGTCTTAAGGCTGGCGACAGGCTGCTCAAGGCCAATGGTGAAGTGATTGCAGGTGTGGGGAAATCGAACGAGGATGTGATGGCGTTGCTTAAAGGCGAAAGCGGCACGGAGGTATCGGTAACCGTGCTTCGAAATGGTGCTGAGATGTCGTTTGATGTGGTTCGAGGCACTATTGCACTTTCTAGTGTAGATGCGGCATATATGCTGAATGACACCACGATATATCTAAAATTAGATCGATTTGCTAAGAACACATTTGATGAGTTTAATGAGGCAATAGCACCCTTTCTGACACAGAATCCAACCTCAATAGTGTTGGACCTGAGAGGCAACGGAGGTGGGTTTTTGGACGCGGCTGTTAGCATCGCGGATGAATTTTTGAAAGCTGATTTGGTGATCACCTACACTGAGGGGAAATCACGACCACGCACTGAGTATATGTCAACTTCTACTGGAAGTTTGGAAAACCTCGACCTAAGCATTATTGTGGATGGATACAGCGCGAGTGCATCGGAAATTCTTGCTGGCGCCATGCAAGACCATGGTCGAGCGGTTGTTTATGGCAAACGATCCTACGGAAAGGGTTTGGTGCAGGAGCAGAACGAATGGGCCGATGGATCTGCAACAAGACTAACTGTGGCGCGCTATTATACCCCATTAGGTAGAAGCATCCAGAGGTCGTACGATGGGTTTTCGGAAGATCTAGATAGCCTAGAAACAGAAAAGCGCGGTGGCATTGTCCCAGATATAGAAGTTGATAGAGATACAGCCGGGATAACATGGCTGTATGCAGAGCTGGTGCATCGAGGCTGGATAAACGAATTCGTATATGAATTCAGGGATGCCCATCTTTTAGAAGATGAACTCACGTTTCAGGGTTTTGAGGCAGAAGTATCCGATAGTTCCATTTTGGTTGGGATGCGCGAATTTCTAGGCGCGAAGGCTTTTGCCATAAATGAATCGGAATGGAGTCGTTCTCAGGCCAAAATGAGCGTTCGATTGCGAGCTCTATTGGCACGGAGTCTATTTACCGACCTCGAGTATTATATGATTACCAATCGTGCCGATCCAGCCGTGCAACGGATTATTGAGGCAAAAAAAAACCGAGACGTTTAGCCTCGGGTTTTTGTGTGTTCCGCTTCTTTTAGTGGCTATGGCCTTCGTGGTCATGTCCTTCGTGATCATGCGCCTCTTCGCCTTCCATCACTTCTTCTCCCTCAACGGCAGCAGAGTCTGCAACAACTTCAGCTTCTTCGGCTGACGCTTCGAGGTCTTCCATGATTTCGTTTACTTTTTCATCAACTTGCTCTTCGGCAGCCTCTTGAGCTTCAGCGGCAGCCTCTTCGTTTCCTCCGCATGCAGTGGCTATTAAAGCCAATGCTACGACAGCTGGTATTAGTTTTTTCATCACTGTATTAGGTTTAAGTGGTTTAGAATTGAAATATTTGACGAAGTTATTGGAAATGGCCGGTTTTAAACTAAACTGTTTTTACCGACCATTGTTAACGCTTTACTTGAACCATTAAAACTTATAATATGGCATTTGAATTACCAACACTCGACTATGCACATGATGCATTAGAACCACACATTGATGCAAGAACCATGGAGATTCATCATGGAAAACACCATGCTGGATACACGAATAACCTAAACAGTGCAATTGCAGGAACAGATCTAGAAGGCAAGTCTATCGAAGATATATTGGCCAATTTGGATATGTCTAACGGAGCAGTGCGCAATAATGGCGGCGGCTATTATAACCATTCCTTGTTCTGGAAAGTTATGTCTCCAAATGGCGGCGGAGCACCAACGGGTGAGCTTGCTGACGCAATTAACGCAGCCTGTGGCTCATTTGACGCACTCAAGGACGCATTCGCAAAAGCAGCGGCAACGCGTTTTGGATCTGGTTGGGCTTGGCTATGTGTGCATGCTGGCGGAGCAGTAGAGGTATGTTCTACTCCAAATCAAGACAATCCGCTTATGTCAGGTGTTGGCTGTTCAGGCACACCAATTTTAGGATTGGATGTTTGGGAACACGCGTATTACCTAAACTACCAAAACCGACGACCAGATTACATTTCTGCATTCTGGAATGTTGTAAACTGGGACGAAGTAAGTAGACGCTACGAGGCTGGGAAGTAAATTTCTGAGAAAACATGAGAGCCCCAACGAGTTCCTAAACAGGAGCGGTTGGGGTTTTTTGTTGCCATTAAATATCAAGAAAAGAATGGACATTTTGGCCTCACACGTCATTCCATCCTTAAACCTAACTTTGAGTTATGCGCTTAGCCGTTATTCTTCTTTTATTGTTTGCACTTCAGGCCAATGCACAAAAAGAGACAACCTGGTGGATGTTTGGGAATCGTGCAGGGCTAGAATTTGACAGCACGGGGCCGCAATCTACGATGGAAAGTGTCGCGGATCAATACTGGATTACGGGTACAGGAAGTTATTCTGACAAAAATGGAGAGTTGCTCTTTTATACAGAAGGGGACACTATTTGGGACAAAAGCCACAATCCAATGCCAAACGGAACTGGTTTGATCGGAATGATTCCATCCGAGCAACCAGTGGCAATAGTTCCGCATCCTGGTAATTCGGATCAGTATTTTTTGTTTATGAGTAGTGGTGCTGCCTTTATGACTTCAAGTACTCAACCCAATATTGGCCTGTATTATCATATAGTTGACATGAGCTTAAACGGAGGCCTCGGTGATGTTGTTAGCTCAGCTAAGAATGTCGTTGTTATTGATAGCGTAGAAGAAAAAATTGCTTTCGGTTGTCATGGCAACATGAAGGATTATTGG
>DDCZ01000054.1:0-6213 GCA_002336485.1 Flavobacteriales bacterium UBA1993 | reverse complement strand
TACAAATATGAAACCTTACTAACCTAAATATGAACTGACATGTATTTCAATTATTTCTTTATAGCACTAGGTGTGTTGGCTATTATAGGCTTTACTGTTTCGCACCTTTTAAAAATTTCGAATCCACGAATTTTTGACATTCAAAAAACTGCAAGCTCATTTTCGAAAGAAACGAGCTGGATGAAAGCTTTTGGCGCCTTTTTCACCGCCTTTTACCTTCTAGCTAACCTAGTGCTTTGGGCGGTTTTTGGAATAGAGCAAATCTTGATATTCGTGCTTTTCCTGATCCTGCAACTAAAAAATCTTGTCGTTTGGATTTGGGATAATATTTTAAATCCAACCATTGTCTTCGCAGTTAAACTTGCTTGGCATTATCCAATAGGTTTCCTGTGGAAAAATACTCAGCTTTCATTTTCAAACATTGTATCCGCTTTTAACCTGAATCACATAAAAAGCGCCATTCCGCAGCTTGTAAAATTCATGCTAGTGACCATGGTTCTATACATTTTACATGGATTGATAGATCAGAATTGGTTCACCGTTATCGCGGCTTTGACATTTTTCGGTTTTTTAATCTATATGCTGATTACCCTCGGACTCATTTTTGCGAACCATGATCGAATGGCTGAATCACGCAAAAGACTCTTTACTCAATTTGTTATTCTGCTTGCGCTAGGTGGAGCGGTTCTGGGTGTTCTTTTCACCTTTATGTCCTATAACAACTTGTATAGCATTTCAGAAATAGGTTTCCCAATCTCTGAGCTGCTTTTGCCTGTTGGAGCAATAATTCTTTTCACACTAATTATATCTATTCCGTTTGGTGTTGGATATCATATTCAGAATAGTGAAAACGGCACGTCAAACTACTTGAAGGCACTATTTTCTCGCACACCGAAATTTTTATACGCATTGCCATTTTTCGGCTTAGGATTAGCTATAGTGTCGTTAGTTCCTATTCTTCTCTATTCTGGCCTAGATTTCGGAATTAACTCAGTAACGGGTGCCGATTTAGAAGCTCACCAAGACCGCATCATCGCTTTCTCAGATATCGACAACAACTACAGCCACCTTTCTGAAAATATTGAGTTCAATGAAAAAATGATTAATAACATTGACTCACTTTCAAAAGCTGATTCTGTCAATACTGAAGCATTCATTTTAGACCTTGAATCGAAAAAAGGAGCGCTCAAATCAATTGGAGATAATCTTCTTCAAAAACAAATCTTTTATACCTCCGAATCCTATTACCAATCTGAAACCCAACAATTCAGCTTTCCACCTGTTTTAAACTGTGAAAAGTATAGTTGGGAAATTAAAGACAGTGAAGACAAAGTAGTGATGTCTGAAACGACTTCGGCTGAAATAGGTAACTCTTCCGTAATCAGCTTTAAGTGGCCAAAATCGGGTAAATATTCCATCTCAGTAATTCCAGAAAATATCTGCGAAAAAGGTGAACAATATTTTGCCAATGCAACGATTCTCGATTTTCCGAGTCGTTCGAAGCAAATCGATATTTCCGGCCCCAATTCACTTTGCGCGTATGATGAAGCAACCTTCAGTGCTAATGGTACTTTTTCACAATACGAATGGGTGCTTCCAGAAGGTACAAGCATAAGTGAAGGTAGTGGAACAAACAAAATCAAAGTGAAATGGGGTGCAAACTCGGGCGTAGTTAGCTTACGCGGCAACAATAAAGATGAAGCCACTTCAAACTACTCGTCACATGAAGTTAAAGTGATTCCTGGACTTGATAAAGTAGCGAAAAGTGATAACAATTATCCACAAAACGAAGAGGATTTTAAGCTTCCTGAGCATGCTTTTGCATTCTATGACATCGCTGACGTAAATGATTCAATTAGTATAATCGATTTGCAAATAGAGGAAGCTAAAAACAAGCGGGCTCTAAGGGCGGCAGAATGGAAAACACAGATAACAGCATTACTTGCCAGCACTGAGTCTTTGGAATCGCAGCAATCGGATCTTATCGTACAATGGTTTTCAACTCTTTTTGGAATGATCGGACTCATCGTTTTGATGCTTCTTAGCACTCCGGGATTGCTTTATTTCTTCAAGTTTCATTTCCAACTTTATTCATTTCATGAAGAAGGTGAACACTACGTGAGCGAAGAATGGAAGAAATTGAAATCAAAAGATGAAAAACAACCACTTTTTGGATGGTTTTTAGCTGTTACGATCACAATTGTTATTTCGATGCTATTTGGGGGCTTTAAATTATCTCCGAATCTTATACCAATAAATTTCAGTTACTCTGGAAACAGTAATATAATTGTTGAGGAGGAATATGACAGCGAAAGTTTTGTAATCGAAGAAAACGAGAAATTCAAAATTCAAATCTTCACAGGAACAAAAAAGAAAGCTAATGAATTGATCTCAAGTCTTGTACGAGAAGGGCAGATGTGTGAAATCCTAGAGAAAGAAAATGGTAAAATAGCTGTGGTGCTTTCCGAAACATTTCCGAATTCAGAAATGGCTTGCGAGAATTTATTTGATTTCAAAAACCTATATCCAGAGTTTGAAGATGCATTTCTATTGAATGAAATAAACGGTCACTATCAAGCCTTTGATAGCGAATTATGTTAATAATATGCAATATCAAAATTTGATATATCGAGTGAAAATTTGTCGATATACGAGAGGGAACATTCAATTTTTTATGATAAACAGATATCGGACGATGCAACTCTAAATTTCATTTTAAGGTTCTCAATATCGATTACTTACACTAAACCTTGGGATTCGAATTTTATGACTACGATGTTATCAACTGACTATTGACATCCATATATTTGCACTTATACTCAACATCCTTTTCCAGATTGGTTACATGTCAAAAGTTTCATGAAATACTTTCCGAGTACACTCTTCTTCCCCCTGATTTTCGCTCTTTTAATTTCGACACAGGCCAGGGCCCAGACCAGCGGATTCATTTTTGAAGCGGGTGATGTCATTCTTGACCCCGACTCTAATGGTTATACATCGCAAACCACCGTGGGCTTTTCAGGTGATGGTTATGATGTTGATGAATTTGAGATCACCATGTTCCCCTTGCCTAGTCTTGGCGAAGGAGAAACACTAAGCGACATCCGCAGCGGGCCCAATTGCGGATTTACTGATTTAGCCGTAGATACAAATGGTAACGCCACCTATTTTGCGCTAGATGAGGTCGGTAACCTCATCATTCGCTTTCGCCTCGGAGGATTCAAGCCAAACGCTAAAGGTTACACTGTTTTCCTTGATGTGGATGGAAAATTTGGGCCTGAAGACACCAATGCAACTGCTGAAAACCCCGGTTTTGAGGCTATTATCCTCTTGCGCTCAAAACATGAGGTTTCGATCGTGGACATCGATGGAGCGAACAATTGCAACGATGTTAAGGCCACTTACTCGCTCACCACCCATCACCAAAAATCTGTAGCCGGAATCGAGAGTTGCAATGACCCCGACTATTTCTATGACTTCTATGTGCCCCTTTCTGCTTTAACAACGTATTTCGGAGTAACCTCCTCCACCCCGCTGCGCATGGTCTCAGTGACCAATACCTCCAATACCTGTGCTTTGGAGGGTTCCGTATCAGATATTGGTGGTGTAAATGATGAGGACTATGGTAATTGCATCACGTGCGCTTATGAAGATTTAATCAACGCCCAGGTTCCAACCTCCCTTGGTGATCTGTGCGACACCTGCTCTGGGTTTCCGGCCATCCGCACTGCTTGCCCTGAAATCAGCAGTCCGATCGAAGAAGGCAGCTCTAGTATTTCAGGAACTGCTTCGGCTAATGCCCAGGTTTTCATAGAAGTGCATTACACTGGTGGAAATACGATAGAATATGACACTGTTGCTGCCAGCAACTCCGGGGTATGGAACTTATCTTCCCTTGACTCCAACCTCAAAGTAGGGGATTCCATCGTAATATATGCACTAGCCTCTGGCTATTCAATTTCTCGAGAAGGTTGTGCCTATGCCAATGTCATCTCCTCCTCAAGTTGCACCGCCCCTGTGGTCAATGGCGGCTTGATCACTGTGAACGCAAAGGGAATGTGCGGGGACCTCGCCAGCGGCATTTCAGGAGCTGCTCTAAACATATATTCTGGGTCTATCCTACAAGTCCCAACTGGCGGAAACCTCTATTCCTCAGGCCAAGTAACCGTAGACGTGAACGGGGCATGGATTTGGAGCTGCAACGGAACCAGTTCGTGCAACAGCGGCCAACCCTGCTTTTCCAATGGGGTATATACAATCAGACAACAATCTCCTGGAGAATGCGAGTCCGAGCCCATCTTCATTTGCTACGGAACCAACGGGACCACGGTCGTCCCATCTATCACCACCGACCCAATCGAATCTACCACCACCTCCATATCGGGAACCAGTGCGGCTGGCGCCAATATCTATGTATACATAAATGGCTCGCTGGCTGGCTCAGGATTAGCAGACGGTTTGGGCGCGTGGACCGTGAGCAGCCTGTCGTTTAACTCTTGCGATACGGTAAGTGCGCGTGCCGCTACTTCCGGTGCTTGTGTTTCCTCCTACACCGCAGACAAATACGTGAGTGATGACTCTGACACCCCGGTACTCAACTGCGGCCTGAGTGCGGGCGACACCTACGTCAGCGGAACCGCTGCGGGCAATGAAAACGACACAGTATTCATTATACACTATGATATTTCAGCAGCCACCTCGTCTACCGATACCTTCTACCTCACCGCATACGACAATTTCTTTGGGGATATCTCCAACATCATCGAAGCGGGCGACTCGATTAAGGCTTACGTGCACGGTGTTGGATGTTATATTGTCGGATCCTTATCGGTTGCATGTGAAGCCCTCGACACTTCCTCTACCCCAGCCCTCGACTGCAGTCTGAACTACACAGAAGGTGACACCATCGTTTCCGGCACGCATAGCAGCGCGGGAGCGACCATCGTCATTTACATCGATGGGGACAGCATCGGAAGCGGAACCGTAACTGGAGGCGGAACCTGGTCAGACACCGTGGCTAGCGATGCACTCTACGTGGGCGGTGAGGTCTATGCCACCGCATTTGTGGCTTCCAATGCCGAAAGCGACAGTTCTAATGTATGCATGGTAGCCTGCATAATTCCCCAATCGAACTTGAGCCTTACTGCCAATGACACAGTGGTGTGCCAGATAATCGAAACTGCCTCGCTGACCATCAACAGTTCAGAATCTGGGATCATCTACGAAGCCTACGATGCCATCAATGATTCGGTAATTGGAAACTCTGTACTAGGGAATGGTTCCGACATTGTTCTGAATACCTTCTCGTTGACTGTGAGTCCATCCAAGATTAGTGTCCGCGGCTACAAGATTGCCCCTGTTTCCTGCGAGATCGTGATGGAAGACACCATTACCTATGTCATCGATCCTACGCCTGACTCCAATCTGGCGGTGGGTCCGGCCGACACCACCTTGTGCACGGGCGAAACTGTTAATATTCGCATCAGCGGTTCCGAAGTCGGTGTAAAGTATCACCTGCTCGATAGCGCCTCAGCCACTCTCGTGGGTTCCGCTGCGGCCGGAAACGGAGGGCTGATTGCGCTCACCACTGGAACGCTGACCTCTTCGGCTACCTACTACATCGAAGCCACCGACACCACAGGAATTTCTAATTGTAGCATCAACTTGGTGAACACCTCGCGCATCGCTGTAGAGGGTGCAAACACCAGTCTAGCCGTCACCATTTCCGACTCGGCCGTGTGTTTTGGCGATTCCGTCAATATCCTGGTGCAAACTGAAAACGATGGCACCCTCTCCTACCAGATTAAACGCACGTCCGACAACGCCAGCGTGGGTGTGGCCTACGTGGGTGACGGAACTGTTTTCTCCCGGTTCAGCGGAGCCATGACTGTGACCGATACGTTCTATGTAGAGATCACCGGAGCCAACTGCGTATCGACCATGAGCAATCAACCTTACGCGGTGCTCAACACCCCACCGACTGCCATCAACGATGGCCCCGTTAGCGTGGAGCATGGCGATGAGACCAGCGTGGATATTCTCGCCAATGACAGCGACCCTGATGGTGATTCGTTAATCATTACCATTACCACTGCCGCCACGAATGGTTTGGGCAACGTGAGCAATGATAGCATCAGCTACACCGCCAACACAAACTACACCGGCCTCGACTCACTCCAATACTCGGTTTGTGATGACTGCGGTTGCGACTCC
>DDCZ01000006.1 GCA_002336485.1 Flavobacteriales bacterium UBA1993 | reverse complement strand
TTGGTGGCAGGAAATTGATTTCTTTAACATCGATGTCCTTACTGGCGATTCCCTAGAAATGCCTTTTTCCGTGAACGATGTGGATGTTACCCAAGCTGATGCACACATCAGTGAGTCTTTTAATCATCCGGGCTGTTATGACCCTTCAGGTCATTACGAGGCTTACCATTGCCACTCTTGCCAGAGTCCCGACTACCTGCAAAGGGCCCAGGAAGATGGCCGGGTGGGATTGGTAGACGGGGTTTGGACAGCCTTCGAGACCATTTGGCCTAGCCAGTGTTGCCATGCGGCCAAGAGCACTGTCGCGATTCCGCTGGAACGATTTTTAAAATGAGAGAATGATCGAAACGTGTGGTTTCGTCGATTTAGAGGGCCTCACTCTGACTACTGGACTGGGTTTGGAAATTACCGTTTACGACAGACGTCAGGGTATATGTGAGTACCACATCCTCGAGGTAGTCGGGCGAGTCTTTATCCCAATCTTCGTTCTCAAGGAACCCGCCCTTGATTGAGCTGCAGGAAGAAGATTCCATTTCTTTATCTGGGTACCAGCCCTTTCCGTAGTAGAAGAAAGGCTGCCAGCGACCGTTCGGGATGTTGAATGTATAACTGCGCCCGGCTGGAATGTAAGCGTGGCGTTTGGTTACGTTTCCTTGCTTTAAGAGGACAACAACGTCTATGTTGCTCGGACTGTTGATTTTAATTTCTGAGCAACGACCATCACAGGCGTTCGAACGGCCAAAGCAATTCGACCAGGGCTTGGCTCCGCGGCTGAGACTGTTTTCGGAGTACTCGTTCCAGATCGCTTGCTTCCTGCGCTTTTCTTCTTGCTGTAAAATTTTCTGAAATTCCTGATCTAATTTGATTTGTTCTTCTCTTTCTAAGCGAGCGAATTTTTCAGTTTCAGTTTCAGAATCGCAGGAAATGAGCCCCAGAAGGGTGAGTGAGCAGAATAGAGTGATTCGAGTGGTTTTATTTGTCAAAGTTGCGATATTTCAGAATTTCAGATGTTGCAATAAAAGTAGTAAACTTGTTTCAAAATTTCACCGGCATGAACTCACCCTACTATCCAAACGAAAGACAATTTATGCCCAGCCGCGATGCGCTATTGATGTGGCTTCGTACTCGAAAAACAGACGAGAAAACGAAACCGACGATATCGGGCTTGATTGAAACTGTGAACTACGCTTCGGACGCAGGCTGGACGATGTTAGCGATCTTAGTAGAGTTTGGTGCTCTCTTCTTGACACTTTACGGCGCATTTGGGTTGTACTCTCAAAATCAAAACGTTGGCGTGTTGGTCCTAAGTGTGGTTGCTGTGGTTCTGTTCATTTCCTTCGATGTCATCGGAGTGTTGCTTCACGCGAGCGACAGAGAGTCCAAGGTTTTGGCTAATCGTGAGCTGCGACTATCTCCTGACAAACATCGCAAAAGAGAACTTGTGGCCGTCACGGGGAAGATTACGAACCGCGAATTTTTTGGAGTCGTGTTTTTATTCCTCTCAGCGGTTATCAAGGTTGGAGCCATATTGCTGCTTGGGTTCTCAGCTGCCAATATGTATGTAACGGTCATCATTTTGATGCTGTATTTCATCGTCGTGTATGTTCATGTTTATCATACCGGATATTGGCTCTCGGCGAGAAGAACTGCAAAAATGCTCAATCGCGAAGAGGCGGAATGGAGTGCGAATGAAGACCGGGAGATTGCACAACCCCAACGCTTCATATTCCATAGCTCCAAGCCCATGGAGAAGTCTAATTTTCAATTGAATCGACAGGAAATAAACTTTCTGAACGAAAAACAAGAGCCCGACGGATCCAAATCATTTGAATATGAGCTGGTTACGTATGGCTGTTTTTGGGATGAAGACATAGTTAAGCTGGCAGGAGCTTTTGATACAAGATCTGACTTCTTCCGGGCATTGATTGATGCCTGCATGCGGCTGCAGTTAATCCAGTTGGGTAGACTGCCGAATTAAAAAGTTGGTTTGATGGAAAGCAATGGAATTAAATATGCCGCAGGTGCGTTGATCTTAGGAGCATCCCTGATCGGTGTTTGGGCGATTACGACGTGGGAATTTCATGGGGCGTTCCCTGAAAACGAATTCACGATCGAAGTGTGCAATTGTGACAAGTCAGTTCCAACGGACGAAATTGAAAGTGAGCTCGGAACGCTGCTTCGATTCATTGAAAAAGACGATAAATCAGGAGCGATTGATTTCTTGGTGCCGCGAGTTGTCTCCGGCAAAGAGAGCTTACTCATTCCACAGGTTGGGATAAGTTGGTTCAGCATGCAATTCGCTCCAGTCACGTATCGGATGGAATATCGCTACAACGACGAGGCGCAATTCTTTAAAAAGGTGCAGGGTGGTTCAGGGACGAGCTTAGGCGGTCTTTCGACATCTTTCCTGAATTCAGCCTGTGATTCATCAAATTCCTATGATTTCACATTTTTCGTTGAGAGGCAGCTATCAAGCACAGTTGCTGCTAATGGCACTTACAACAATGTTGATTCTCTTCGGGCCAAGGGGCTCATACCCATGGTCAACTCAGGTCTTATCGATGCAGGTTCGCGAATTCGGGTTGAATTTGGATGCAGAGGAAGCTACTACGGTTGTACAGATGAGAGTGCGTGCAATTTCAGCTCCGAGGCCAAAGTTGACGATGGAACGTGCTCAGTGTTGGACGAATGCGGAGTTTGTGGAGGAGGAGGGATAGTGCCGGGAACTTGTGATTGCTCGGGCAGGGTTCCGAAAACCGGCTACGATTGCGCAGGAAACTGTCTCGATCCCACAAGTCTAAAATGCGATGCTGATAACGATGGTGTGCCCGATGCCTTTGATGTGTGTCCTGATACCAAGGCTCAAGTTCCAGGTGGCAATGGGTGTGTGTTCAAAGTGGAACTACGTGATGGTAAAGGGGCATTTAAGTTCCTTGGTAAAAAAGATAATCAAGAAGTTCGGATGACCGTAAAAGGTGCCTCAGGAAAGGAAATAGCAATATTCGAAACTCGCGAGGACTCTATTCCAGTCAATGAACAAGAATCAAAAAAGATTCAGCGGATGTTAGGTATGAATATGGCAGATTTGAAAGTAGAATTCGAAGTGTTCGACGAAAAAGACCCTGAAAAAGTAATTTGGACTGCACCTAAGTGGGTGAATGTAAATATGGTCTGTTCATCAGATGGAACATGCAATTTCCAGCAAGATACAGGTGTCATTGAGTTACAAGAGTGAGGGTAGAAATAAAGATAGAAGG
>DDCZ01000005.1 GCA_002336485.1 Flavobacteriales bacterium UBA1993 | reverse complement strand
GGGCAATGGGTTTGGGGTTGTTTGATTCAGCATTTCGTGGTTTGAAATGCTGCGGCACGACGGTGGGAATGACCGTGATCTTAGCTTCTGGAAACCAGGAGGCTTCTTCCAGAACGCGTTGTTTTGTCTTTTCTGACACAACGACTAGGCAGTCTATTTTCTTCAATAATAAAGTGAACCAGAAATATTTGAGGAGCCAAGCTTTGATTCTAGATGAGTGATGGATGTATCCAATATCATGGATGGTCGCAATCAAAAAGGAACAGTTTTTTCGGAATGAGTTGATTGCGAGTGCTGTGAAGTAGATGTCCCCGGTAATGTGGATGATCGTTGAGCGAATAAGAGACACTTCGTAAAAGAGCGCGATTCGTTCCCAAAATCCGTGACTAAACCTATTGACTTCATGCCATTTGGGTTTACTGCTATCGGGCCATTCATTATGCAATTCCTTGAATGAATTTTCAATGCTGAAATTTCCAAGTTGTTGCTGTTTTCTAAAAAGCCACGTAACAGTCATCGTATTATGTCGCATTGGAAGTCCACTTCATTATGAATGAATATAGAGGTGCGAAAACAAAACCATGACAGATAAAACTAAAAAATAAGGTGCCAACTATGAATGTAAAATCGCTTTGAAAGGAGCCCCAATGCATTAGGACAACGTATGTGGTTGCAATGGAAAACAACGCGTTCTTTTGAAGGTGTTGCCTTTTAAAAAGAAGTATAAGGATTAGCCCACCAATTTTCCCGAAAATGAGTAATACGATTAACAGGCCTAGAAAACCAAAGTCGATAAAGTGCTCCGTATAATGACCCAGGCTGAAGGAGGAACTTGACATTACAAAGAAGCCAGTATACTTTGTCACCTTTGCTCCATCGTCTTTTACCCCTTTGTTTGGATTGAGAAATCGCGGCACGAGCGCAAAAGAAAGACTCTCTTTGATGAGCGCGCCGTTTTCATGTGGGATTTTATGAGGAACCTCGTTGAGAACCATCGAAAAGAACTCCAGGTAGCCGACACGTCTTAGGTTTGAGTAGAGCGCGCTGTTATCTGATTGAACCTCAGGTTGAGCTTCACTTTCTGCCGAGAGAAAGCCTGTTGACAATTCGAAAAATTTCGCAAGAGATTCTTGCCTTCCGCGAACAATGCTTTGCGAGACCAAACCGCCTGTTTCGCCTGAACCTGTCAGAAAGATCCGGTAATCCTGTTTAATGCTTTGCCAGAGTATTGCTAAACCGCCAAAAATCACGAGTAAAAAGACAATTCGAGAGAAGAGTTTCCTGTCAACAACTTGTGTGATTCCATGGCCAATAAAAATCGCATAAGCGACGAACTTCCAGTTGCTAAAGAGACTATAAAAACTCAAGATTATAATAGCGCCTAGAAAAGCAAAGTAGACTTTTGGATTTTGCTTTAATACAGCTTGTCGCAAACATATGACAACCAGGATGACGGATGCAATTTGGTTGAAATAAGTGGTGAGCTGAAAGAAGACACTGGCCCTGCCTCCGATGATTGTTGAGACAAGTGACGTGGAAAAGAAAAGGCCGGCATAGATTAACATCAAGCGATTTAAAGACAGTTGAATCGCGAATTGTCTGAGTGATTCAGGGTGGAATTGAGAAGCATTTTTTTTAAATTCTTTGTAAAATCCAAGGTGGACACAACAGAGTCCTGCAAAAGCCATCCAGTAGGCGGTGTCTCCTGTTCCATGTAACATTTCATTCAGAGATATGCCACGGAAATTCGCTTCCAATATGTTCGTGGATATCTCAAGCCACGGCATGAGCATGAGAAGCAGGCCAAAAAGCGGGAGTCCTTTTCTCCAATAGAAGTGAAGTAAAAGCCGCAATTGAAGAATGGCGGCCAATCCAGTGATAGGGTTTGAACTGAACAGAGTGCTGAGCGCGACAAACAGAAACACTAAGTTCAAAGCGCCCAAAGGTACCGGCCGTGGCAAAGGATTTAATGTATCGATTTGAAGCATAGTAGTTGGGTAGCCCATTGCTGCGAGCTAGTCTTCAAAGGACCTTTTTCTTCTCTTCGTTCAACTCAACCATTTTCTGCATGCCTAGAACTCTTCGAATTTTTGAGTGGGACCAGTAGATGAGGGCTCGAATCATTCCGTATTCTGAGCTAATGGAATTGAGCATGTGGATTGCTTGTAGCGGGGTCTTTCTTGCAACAAGCAATGCGTTTGAAACGAAATAGGGTGTTCGGATGTGTCTCTCGCACTTGATGGCAAACCATGTTAAATTCGTGGATGAACAGTGCTTTTTTCTCAACCTCTCTTGAACTAGAGAGGTTTCTTGTAATTCAAAACTGAGGTGGTTTACACTGCGGCTGAGTTGACCGGAATGCCCCCGCAACCAAACAGTTTTTTCAGCGATGCAGATGGGGCTAGCCATGTCGATTGCCCTTAGAGTGAATTCTATATCTCCGGAGTAAACAAGCGTTTGATCGAATCCGTTTAATTCTTCCCAAACTTTTTTTCGAAAACCAAAGAGAGAAATGTTCCCATGTAAGTTCCCGCAAAACAAAAAATGACGTACGACTTTTGGTAAATCCCAAAGCTCTGGTTTTAGCCCCTCTTTGTGAGCTGAATACTGGCGAATCAATGAGTCGTAATCATCATCGCTAGAGATTTCCTCGCTTTGTGACCAAATAAAGGAGTGATTGGGTTGACTCTGCTGCGCGCTGAGAAAAACGGACAAACAATTCGGCATCATGATGTCGTCCTGTGCCCATACCTTGATAAAGGAACCTCTTGCGATCGAGATGGCTTTGTTCAGTGTAGCGAAAAGCCCTTTATTTTCTTTGTTCTGTGCAAAATGAATGCGTGGATCAGAGGTGTATTTCTGAATGATTTCAATGGAGTGGTCCGTCGAACAATCGTCGATTATGATGAATTCAAATTCAGCAAACTCCTGATGAAGAACGGATTGAATGGCGTCATTCAGAAATTCAACTCCATTGTATACGGGCAATACGACCGATATCATTTGTTGCAATTTATAGTACTGGTGTCTAAGCGGACCAGCTGCTCGAGTATGCTTTTACAGAATACATCGATTGAGGGTATTTCATGAACGCTAGGTTTTTCTTCGGATGCAATAATTGTTCTCATAGCTTCAATTAAATCGTTCGAGTTGTCCCATTGGAAGATAGCGCCATACTCTTTGCCTTTTACCAAGTCTTCTGCGCAACCCACCCGGTTTGAGACCAATACGCGACATTCGTTAACCAGCGCCTCATTGACGGCCAATCCCCAAGTTTCACTCATCGAGGGAAGGCACAGGACATCAGCAGCTTGGTACCACGCGGGCATGAGGCTTTGATTTTGAAACCCCACAAAATGGATGTGCTGATTTGCTCCGAATTCTTGTTTTAATGTCGTTTCGAGTGCGCCTGACCCTACAAAAATTAAATGGGACTCTCGTTTTTCGTCCTGATGATTCAGGACATGGGAAAAGGCATTTGCGAGGAACACGGGTTGCTTAATGGGATCAAGCTTTCCCGCGAATAGCAATACCACTGCATTCGAACCGATTCCAAGTTGAGTGCGGAGTTGAGTCGCCTGATTTTCTTTCTTTTTGACATCTTTCGTAAAGAACGCATTGTCAACAGCATGAGGAGCATAAACGAGTTGTTCATTGCGGAGCCCGCACCATTTGTAATACCTCAGGTTGGCTTGCCCTACGTAAAAAGCCAGATCAACAAATCGATAGACCCAATTCAGTGCTACTTTTCTCAGCAGTCTCTTCGATGCTGGCAACGGATCGAGAAGTGTTGAATCTCCGCGAAACCAAATTGGGATGCAGCCTTTAAAATGTCGCATGATGGATAGGTGTCCATCGAAATTCCATCCATAGACCAAAATCGCTGCCGGTTTGAACGCATGAATTGCATCAATCAGATCTTTTCGTCCAGTCTTCAAAGACGCTTGAAATGATTCGAACTGATACCCTTCAGTCAAGGGGATATCCCATTCGATGATTTGCCCAAACTCCTTATCGAATAGCACTTCATCCGTTTTCTTGGAGTAGAAAACTTTCAGTTCTATTTCTTGGTTCGCCAAGGCAAGCATGCGATACAGTGGCGCATTGTACTGGATTGGGTGGGTGCTGAGGATGGCGAGGCTTTTCATGTGCTCAGACATTGTTCAAT
>DDCZ01000085.1 GCA_002336485.1 Flavobacteriales bacterium UBA1993 | reverse complement strand
TGGTGTTCGTGCGTAACGCATTGTTATAGCCGCAATATTTTTTCTTTCCTATTTTGCAATCAACAAAAATGGTATGCTCGTAAAAACCTATGGAAGTGCTGTACAGGGTGTTGACGCCAACACGATAACCGTGGAGGTCAACATCGATAAGGGAATCAACTTTTCGTTAGTAGGCCTTCCTGATAGTGCGGTGAAAGAAAGTCAACATCGCATTGATGCTGCACTAACCAATTCAGGATACAAAATACCCGGGAAGAAAATCATTATAAATATGGCCCCCGCGGATGTGCGGAAAGAAGGCTCGGCATACGATCTAACATTGGCCATGGGAATTTTGGCGGCCTCAAGCCAAATTGATGCCCCTAACATCGGAGATTACATCATCATGGGAGAGCTTGCACTAGATGGTGGATTAAGACCCATAAAGGGCGTTTTGCCCATTGCGATTCAAGCCCGGAAAGAAAACTTTAAGGGAATAATTCTTCCGAAATCAAATGCCATAGAGGCCGCTATCGTGAATGACCTTGAGGTCCTTGGCGCCGAGAGCATTCAAGACGTAATCGCTCATTTCTCGGGTAAACAACCAATTGAGGCCACATCGGTGGATACACGTGAAGAATTCTTCAATCGATTGAATGAATTTCTCGTCGATTTCGCCGATGTAAAGGGCCAAGAGAACATTAAAAGAGCATTGGAAATTGCTGCTTCGGGCGGGCACAATGCTATTCTAATCGGACCTCCTGGAGCGGGAAAAACAATGCTTGCAAAACGAATCCCAACCATTTTACCTCCCTTGAATTTGCACGAAGCACTTGAAACAACCAAAATCCACTCGGTTGCAGGGCGTTTAAAAGAGAGCAATGGGTTGATCACAGGAAGGCCATTTCGTTCTCCCCATCATACAATTAGTGATGTTGCGCTTGTTGGAGGCGGTGGGTTTCCGCAGCCTGGTGAAATTTCCCTCGCACACAACGGCGTTCTTTTTCTTGACGAATTACCCGAGTTTAAACGCACCGTGCTTGAGGTCATGCGCCAACCGATGGAAGAGCGACGTGTAACGATTAGCCGAGCACGATTGTCTGTCGACTATCCCAGCTCATTTATGCTCATTGCATCCATGAATCCATGTCCTTGTGGATACTATAACCACCCTGAAAGAGACTGCGTATGTGCGCCAGGGGTGGTTCAGAATTATCTGAATAAGATCAGTGGACCCCTACTCGACCGAATCGATATCCACATTGAGGTCACCCCGGTCAAATTTGATGAACTCAGCGATAAGCATCCTTCTGAATCGAGCGATAAAGTGCGAAATCGGGTAATTGGCGCTAGAACAGTCCAGGAAAGTCGCTTCGATGCAGCGACAGGAATCTACTGCAATGCGCAAATGACCAAGCAAATGATAAATCAATATTGTGAGATCGACCAAGCGGGTCAGAACCTGCTTAAACGAGCCATGGAAAAGCTTGGGCTCAGCGCTCGGGCCTATGATCGGATCCTGAAAGTAGCCCGTACCATCGCCGATTTGGGAGGTTCAGAGTCCATTAAACCTGAGCATTTAGCCGAGGCCATTCAGTATCGTAGTTTAGATCGAGATACTTGGGCGGGTTGAGCGCCAGAGGGGTAAGCTTGCTACTTTCGCTACCATTTGCTAATTTCGCATCCCTATTAACATCGCTATCAATGCGAACCTATTTCCTATCCATCGTCCTTATTGCGCTTGGCTCATTCATAAGCAACGAGGCTACCTGCTGCACCGCTACGACCCAATCCCCAACCAGCATGGTGGTTACGGACTCTACCTCGTTGGCAGCTGTTTCAATTGCGACCTGCAACTATGCTGGAGAGTATGCTGTAGTCGTGCTACAAGGAAGCTTCACCTATACGTTTGAGAGCGCCACTGCTACCGATTTTCTAGAAATCACCACAACTACCAATGTCACTATCGATACAGGAACTGGTAGTGTAAGCATTAACAATAGTGGAATCGATACTGTTCGCATGCATATTTTCACAAATAATGCGTGCTCTACTCAGAACGCCTGTCGTGTAACAACCGTAACGAGGGCGCCTTGCTTGGCAACAGTAGCCTTTCCAACCTATGTTGACACAGCAAACACCAATTACGACACACACTTTGTTTCGACATGCAACTACGCCGGTCAATACTTCGACATAGTACTCTACCCTGGTCAGTACGAAATTACGAGCTCGGATACAGGAGACATATTTGTATTTACAGACACCAACAACAATCTATACTTTTCGCAACAAACACCGGTCATTGCTAGCGTGACAGGAAATACATTGGTAGTTCGTGTACATATATTTACCGATGCGAATTGCAGTGGGGAATCAGCCTGTCGAACCACAGCAGTGCGGAGATTGCCATGCGTTGCGTCGACTCAATACCCGAACACCAACGTTCAGGCTTCCTATGATCCAGCCCTGGATACAATCACCAATTGCAACTATGCAGGCGAATACGTTCAAATGGAAGTTAGTGGCGGCGAAACGTATGAAATAACCAGTAATAATCCGGATTTCTTCTTTCTGACTTTAACCGATGACACGTATCTAACAAGCGGTGCCACGCCATTTACATTCACAAATCCGTATGGAGATACCACGCTGAGAATTCACATTTTTCTAGATAGCAACTGTGGTGAGCTTAACTCTTGTCGACAAACGTATGTTCGATGTACAACATGCCCAGTACCTTCCCCTAGTATCTCATCATCCGATTCAGTGGCCTGTTTAGAAGACTTGCCTGTAACGTTAACGGCAGATAGCGCTTTCGTTGGTGAAGTATATTGGTATTCTGGCTCTTGTGCCTCCACCCCTATAGATTCAGGCATTTCCATCCAGGTCAGCCCAAGCACGAGTACCACATACTATTGTGCAAATTCTTACGAGAATCAATTGTCGGTTTGCGACTCTTTTTATCTGGAGGTTTTTCCGAGTCCACAAGTGGCAATCGGCTCAATAAATAATGTTCTATGCAACGGAGAAACAACGGGGTCTGCTGCAGCGACAGGATCGGCAGGACAAAGTCCTTATACATACCTCTGGTCGAATGGAGAAGATTCGACATATGTAGACCAACTTGGGGTTGGCCAGTTAAGCATGTTGTTAACAGATGACAACGGATGTTTTGCTTACGACACAGTTCAAATTACTCAACCTGAGGCGATTCAAGACAGCGTGTTTAACAGTGTTCATCCTTTGTGTGCCGAAGATCAAACGGGCGCACTTGGAATTGTAATAAGCGGCGGCACAACTCCATTCTCATATCAGTGGTCCAACGCTTCTACCGCCTCTACCATATCGAATTTAGGTCACGGCACCTATATGTTGACAATAACAGATGATAATGGCTGCGTAGAAATCTATTCATATGATATTATCGCTCCAGATACCTTAACAAACAACACCGCAATAGAAGATGTATGGTGTGAAGGAGATACGAACGGGTCTGTTGTAAACACAACCAGTGGCGGCACTGCCAGCTATGCGTATCTCTGGTCTAACTCAAGCACGGGAACAAACCTTAGTGATATTCCCGAGGGTGCATATGCGGTTACCATAACAGACTCCAATGGTTGTGAGCTTGTAGATAGCGCCACGGTTTCTTATCAGCATGAAAATCCGGTTATTGTTATGGATTCGACAGACATTGTCTGCGTTGATCAAACCTTAACCCTTGATGCGGGCACAGGCTTCGCATACGCTTGGTCTAACAACGCTGCCACCCAAACTATTGAGATTTCTACTGCAGGATCTTATAGCGTAACCGTTACAGATTTTAATGGCTGCAGCAGTTCGCATACCATCGTAATTGCTGCGGATTCTTGCTTAGGAATTAGCGCTTTGTCTTCAAATGAAACTTTCGACATATATCCAAATCCAACGAACGGAACAATCCAATTTGAAGTGGCTGATCAAGAGACCTTGAAGTCAATTACACTTGTGAATTTGGCGGGCCAAAAGGTTTACCATGAATCTCTAGAAGGCGCTAAAAACGGCATCTTAGATTTCACCACACTTTCGAAAGGCGTGTACATCATCAACTTCCATTTTGAAACTGGAATTCGGTCTGAACAAGTCATCATTCAGTAATTACATTTCGCAACTAATGGGATTGGATTGCGTCCGTAGAGAATGAAGTACATTCCAATAATTCTCCTTCTTTTAACGACCATTTTGGGTCATGGACAAAGTGACCCAACGCGTGTCTTATTTCTGGGAAATAGCTATACATTTTTCAATGATCTACCGAATCTTTTCGCGCAGTTTTCTGCCGCAGGTGGCGACACATGTGAAGTAAATGCGAATACTCCAGGTGGGTACACGTTGCAAGGGCATAGTACAAATACACAGTCCTTGCAGCTTATTAACCAAGGGAGTTGGGACTATGTTGTACTTCAGGAACAAAGTCAGATTCCTTCATTCCCAATAGGTCAAGTCAGCAGCCAATGCTTCCCTTATGCTGAAGACTTAGACGAGGCAATTTTGGCTGCGAATCCGTGTGCCGAAACTGTCTTTTTTATGACATGGGGTAGAAAGAACGGCGATGCTGGAAACTGCCCAAATTGGCCGCCCGTTTGTACGTACCAAGGAATGGACAGTTTACTTGCGCTTCGATATATGCAGATGACCGATGACAATGAAGCCATCGTTTCTCCCGTTGGGGCAGTTTGGCGATTTATTCGGGAAAACTTTTCAGGGATTGAACTATACTCCAACGACGAATCACATCCCTCTCCAGCTGGCAGTTATGCCGCAGCGTGCACATTCTATTCTATCATCCACCGCGCCGATCCTGAAGTGATTGATTTTAACGGCCCGATTAACGCCTTGCATGCCCTCCAAATCAGGTATGCCGTAAAAACCGTCGTTTTCGATAGCTTAAGCAAATGGAATGTTGGATCCTATGATACCACTACGAATGCAAGTTTCACTATTGCGCAAAGTGGCCTCAATGCGTCATTCAACAACACCAGCATAAATGGCCAACACTTTTTATGGCAATTTGGAGACGGAGACACAAGCTCTTCACAGCATCCCTCTCACCTTTACCCTGGCCCTGGAGCCTACGAAGTAGAACTTGTGTCTATTCAGTGCGATTCTTCTGACACGGCTACCGGAACCGTGATCATACAACAAAATCCAGTTGACACAACCGATACTGTTACAGGAACGGTGCACATAAAAAATCAAGTTCGCATATATCCGATACCTGCGACCAATACCGTTTGGATTGATGGAATTAATTCTACAACGTTTGAGAAATGGGCCGTACTCGATGTTTCAGGCCGCATATTACGCAGCGGAAAACTCACGAATAATGATCCTTTTGAGCTTCAATTGGGTCAACTCGAATCGGGTCAATATTTCATAAATCTATCATCGGTTGAAGCCAGAAAGGTCTATCCGATAATATTGCGTTAAGCTTCCAAAAAACCCGCGTACGTATTCCCTTATTTTCGCACCATGATAAATGGAAAAAAGGTTGTTGTGGTAATGCCAGCATATAATGCTGAAAAAACCCTAAAAAAGACCTACGACGAAATCCCATTTGATATCGTTGACGATGTTGTTCTTGTAGATGACAAAAGCTCGGATCAGACATCCATACTGGCCAGGGAAATTGGCATCAAACACGTAATTACCCATGAGCAAAACTTAGGATACGGTGGAAACCAAAAGTCGTGTTATAAAAAGGCCTTGGAGTTGGATGCAGACATCACCATAATGGTTCACCCCGACTATCAATACACCCCATTGCTTATCCCATCAATCGCGCACATCATCGCGAATGGTCTGTATGATGCCGTATTAGCGAGTCGCATACTTGGTAAAGGAGCGTTACGAGGTGGAATGCCCATGTACAAATACATCGCAAATCGCTTTTTAACTCTCACGCAAAATATCCTGATCGGTCAAAAGTTAAGTGAATATCATACTGGGTACCGCGCTTTTTCAAGAGAAATTCTCGAAACAATCGATTTTGAATCAAACTCAGATGACTTTGTTTTTGATAACCAAATGCTGTGTCAAGTTTTTCATGCAGGATTTGACATTGCCGAAGTCACATGTCCTACCAAGTATTTTGAAGAAGCCTCGAGCATAAACTTTGCACGCAGCAGCACCTATGGGCTAGGAGTATTGAAATGGTCGTTTATCTATTGGCTGAGCAAGCGCGGCCTGGTTAATCCAAGGATCTTCAAGACCAAAAAATGAAGGAAGCGCTTAGTAAATCCGCTCTCTTCCTAATAGCTCATGCAATCATTCTTTCTGCCGGGCTCGTCGTAATTATGCTTACGGATAAGAATGCCTTGCACATTTGGTTTAACCAGTGGCATAGTTCCTTTGGTGATACGTTTTTCAGGTATGCAACTCATATGGCCGAGGGAATGATGATTGGGTTCATGATATTTATAATACTCATATATAAGGTCCGATATGCCGTCGCTGGTCTTGTTGGAATAGTGGTTTCTGGACTGATTACCCAATTCCTTAAACGCGTTGTCTTCAACGATCATTTCCGGCCTTCAAAAGTGTTAGAGGGCATCGCCGATCTTCACTTTGTAGACGGTGTTAATCTCCATCGATCTTTTTCCTTTCCATCTGGCCATTCTACTTCAGCCTTCGCCCTTTTCTTTTTCCTGGCCTACATCTCTCCAAACAAAAAGCTCCAAGGTTTATGTTATGCGCTCGCTTTGATTACCGCGTCTAGTAGGGTTTACTTAAGTCAACATTTCTTTGAGGACGTCTATGTAGGCAGTATCATGGGTACGTTAATTTGCTTCGCGAGTATGGCATTTTTTCAAACCCAGTCTTGGGGAGAAAAGGGTCTATTGGCTAATTTCGAAACAAACCGAACCCGATCGTGAACCGCGACCGACTGCTAATTCTATTATTATCCTTAATTCTATTCGTTCCTTTTCTAGGAACGGTTCACTTATTTGATTGGGACGAGATCAACTTTGCTGAAAGTGCACGTGAAATGCTTCAAACAGGAAATTGGTGGCAAGTCACGATCAATTATGAACCGTTTCGCGAAAAGCCGCCTCTGTTCTTTTGGATGCAAGCACTGAGCATGGCTCTTTTTGGTGTAAGCGAATTTGCATCAAGACTTCCGAATGCAGTATGCGGCATTATTACCCTTCAGGTCATATTCAGCATAGGCCTAAAATGGCAAAACCGAACATTTGCCTGGGCTTGGATTCTACTCTATGTGGGTTCGTTTCTACCACACCTCTACTTTAAATCCGGCATCATCGATCCATGGTTCAATCTCTTCATCTTCCTGAGTATTTATCATCTGTTTATCACCATCGAGCATTCTAAAGATGGTTTCTCAAAACACAGCATTTACGCCGGCTTATTCAGCGGTTTAGCCATTCTTACAAAGGGACCTGTCGGCTTCCTTCTTCTCTTCTTGACATTTCTGGTATGGTTGTTTGTGAACCGATTTAAGCGCCCAGCAGCATGGAGTTCGATAGGTGCGTTCGCTGGGACAGTATTGCTTGTCTCCTTTGTTTGGTTTGGATACGAAACCATCCAAAATGGACCTTGGTTTTTAGTGGAGTTTCTCCAATATCAAGCAGAGTTGTTTTTACACCCAGTAGCCGGCCATAAACAACCGTTTTTCTATCACTTTTTAGTTGTCCTTCTTGGGTGCTTCCCATTATCAATCATAGCGCTTCCCGTATTTCGAAAGCGATTTCAAGGAGACGATCATGGGTTGAGCAAGTGGATGAAATACATCTTTTGGGTTGTCTTAATCCTATTCAGCATCGTAACCACAAAAATTGTCCACTATAGCTCCATGACCTACTTGCCGCTGTCCTATTTGGCGGCAATCATGATCACGAGACACCTGAGCGTGCCCACAATCAAACGATGGCAATTTAATTGGATCACAATTCAAGGGCTCATATTGGGCATTGTATTCATGATCTTGCCCATTCTCATGTACTTTAAAGAGGATTGGGTCGATCTTGTTGAGGATCCGTTTGCACTCGGCAACCTGAGTGCCAACGTAAATTGGATTGGTTGGGAGTGGATTATTGGGTTGGCTTTCATTTTCGTGATTTTATTCGCAATGCGCCTGAAAGCTAAGTCACCCGCGCGATCATTTCTCGTATTATCCCTGGGTACAGCCTTTATTATTTCGGGAATAATGGTTGCCATTGTGCCAAAAATCGAGGGTTATTCGCAACGCAGTGCAATCAAATTTTTTGAGGCACATCAGAATGAGAATGCACATTTCGAGTTGGTCAAATACAAAAGCTATGCGCACTATTTCTATGGTCGAGTAACACCTGAGTCAAGTCAATTAGAAACTGCAGACAAGCATTATATCATTTGTAAAATTCAGCACGTTGAGCACCTGACGGAATCCAATCCAACGGCCATTCACCTTTACGATCAAGGGGGTTTCGCGTTCTATGAATTAACTTTATCTAAATGAAGTACGCTATCATTTTACTCCTATGCTTGTCCTCCATTATGGTGACGGCACAACGCCGATCTAAGTCAGCAGTTGAGGAAAACTGGACAGGGGAATACACGGGCACTTTTACAGACTTACATGGCGACAAGGGCACACTTCAAGTTTCTATGGCACAGTCCCAAATGCAAATGAATGGCATTGTGATATTGACGTTTGAGAACGACAGTTCGATAACCGGTTCCATACGTTGGCAAAATGGGCCCGCATATCAAAGCTCGGGGATGTTTAGGCCTTCGAACACCAGGCACCAAGATCAGTACATACGCGGCGGTTCCGATGCAGAAGTAGAAACCCAAAAAACCAGTTATGAGTGCAATTGGACCTTCATTATTATGACTCAGGTACTATGTCGGGCAAGGCCACAACCATGCAATGCGATTTCTCCAATGTACTCAGCTTCCACTTAAAACGTCAAGCGAACTAACAATCATTCCCTTACTTTAGTACAACCTATCGACATGAAAAATCTTCCTTACTTCCTTTTGGCCACGTTAATTCTCAGTCTGAGCTCATGTAAAAAAGATACCGACGATGATCTGGATACCGCATCCTCAGAGGATCAAGCATTTGCACAATCCATGTTTGATGACCTCGGATCTCAAAGCGAGAGTAGCTCCGAATCTGCCGAAAGCGAAGATTCAACATATACAAGTTGTGCTACGATTACTGTGGATACACTTGGTAGTCCATGGCCATTTGAAATTACGGTGGATTTTGGTGAAGAAAATTGCACGGGTCAAGACGGCCGAGAAAGACGGGGTAAACTCGTTTACACTATCACAGATTGGTTCCGTAACGTAGGAAGTACGATAACATTAACGCCTGTGGATTACTATGTAGATGACAACCTCGTGGAAGGGACGCGAACATCATCAAACCTAGGAGAGAATAGTAGTGGACAGCTTCATTATGAAGTCAAGGTCGAGGACGGTAAGGTTACCAACCCAGATGGCGAAACAATCTTATGGGAATCTACTCGCACGCGAACGTGGGTGGAGGGACAAGAAACGGGGTTTTTCACATCTGACGGAAACGGCGGCTGGCTCGGCTGGGACGGCATAACAGATGATGTTTATGAGATTACTGGCAATGGTTCAGGTACAAGCCGCGCAGGACTAGACTTCGATTTGAATATCACCAATCCATTGCGTGTTCAGCTGGATTGTAAATGGATAACTGAGGGAACCATTATCCTTACGCCCGCTGGATTTAATGACCGATCAATTGACTATGGCACTGGCGAATGCGACAACAAGGCCACGGTAACGATCAATGATAATGAAACCGAGATTAAGCTGCGGGGTTAAAGACTCAGGATTACCTTTCTTTTGAGCGCATCAATGCTATGGCATTCTCAGCTTGCAAGAGGTGCCGATCGTTATGATAGATAACAACTCGATACGTGTCGCCTAAACGAAGTTTGATCCAAGTGCTTATACTGATGGAGGTTTTTGTTTTGACTAGATTCACTTTCCTTGAATCATCCAGCATCTCCAACAATTCGTGCTGAAAGTGCTCAAATGCATCTATCACAGAAATGTCAAAATGCCCCTGATTTGGGTTCATCTCTGTGAACGTTTTCATATTATTCAACTTCTCTTTTGGAAGCATGGATTGGGCAAAGTACTCACCAAGCCAACTACTCTTGAACTTGCCATCCGATCTTCGCCTCGCATCCTTTAAGCGCATTTTAATCTCAGGATTGTAAAACCGGGCATATCTGTTTAGGTGTTCGATGCACTCCAAAACACTCCAGCGATCAGGAGAAGACTTCCAGTTGAGAGCGGTAAGATCCATTTGCCTAAGCGCCTCAACCCGCTTTAGATTGGCTTTGGTGCGGTCTATTAAGTCTTCTATCAGTTTGTCATTCGTTGCCTTCATCGCTTGGTTTTGGGCAAATTTCGTGCGTTTTAGTTTCGCCAACATTGATTGAAATCAAGAATTTCGGAGGCGACTCAGCGTCTCGGGCGTCATACGCAAATACGAAGCAATATACTTTAGTGGAATTTCTTGAAACAAACGAGGGCTTCGCTCCAGCACCCTCTTATATCGTGCTTTTGGAGATTGTATAAGAATGTCCTTTTCCCGCTCAATTTGCTGATAAATAAGCCACTCGTTCACGGAATTCCAGATTTCCTTCGCCTCGATGCTTGCAGATAAAAACGCCGTGTAGTCTTTCTTTTTATATGCCGTGACCCGGCATTTCTTTATGGCTTGAATGTATAGATCGGATGGCTTCTCAGATATAAACGAGTCAAGTGAGGCAATGAAGTTTCCAGTGTAACCCAAACGTATGGTATGCTCCTCGAATTCATCTTCAAAAAATATCCGCAACGAACCTGAATCTATATAATACAGGCGGGTGTCTATCGAACCGCTGGTTTTTAGGAACTCATTGCGCTTTAGCTCAAGACTGGTAGAAGGTAGCGCTGCGGCTTCCATCAGTTCTTGAAGTCGAGCGATCGGATCCATGGGAACTATTCCACCACCTTTAGCACTTCCCACTGTCCCTGCTCCACTTTGGCTTCAGCTACTTTGAACTTGACCACCTTAATCTCTCCAGATTTTATGTCTCGAACCTCCACCCGATCATTTCGACCAGGCTTTTTATCGACTCGAACTGGTTCCTTCTTCACCTCGGATTGTTGCTGTGTGTTACCGGTTACTCTCGGGTCTGGTGCATTTCCAGGGGCCACTTCTTGCTTTGTAGCAGTTACTTGACTTAAGTCGGAGTTTTCTTTTGGCCCTTGGGTTGCTTGCGCTGCTTGTTGGCTTGGCAAGTTTGCTCGGAAAAGGAAACTCACGATCTCGCGGTTCACTTTATCCATCATCTGCTCAAACAACTTAAACGATTCAAACTTGTAGATCAAAAGTGGGTCTTTCTGCTCATAGACTGCGTTTTGCACAGATTGTCTCAGGTCATCCATTTCACGTAAATGATCCTTCCATTCCGCATCGATCATCGCGAGTGTCGTAGACTTTTCTAACTCCAAGCGGATGGTTTTACCGCCTTTTGCAATCGCCTCTTCCATGTCGACAACAATTGGCAGACCGCGTCTACCGTCAGACAACGGAATTTCAATGTTCTTAAACTGATCGCCTTGTGTTTGGTGCACGTTCATGATTACAGGCAACGCCACAGAGGCTACGAATTTGTTCTTCTTGTCGTAATGCTCTAACGCCTTTCCAAATACTATATCGGTAAGTTCATCATTCGAGCGATTCAAGAAGTCTTCTTCATTCACTGGACTCTCCATTGTCAATGACGTAAGAAGCTCCATTTCAAATCCTTCGAAATCTCGTGCTTCTTGATATTCATTTGTGATTGAAGCACATACATCATGAATGGCATTCGCGGTTTCTACACCCATTCGCTCACCATGCAACGCATATCGACGTTTCTTATAGATCACCTCACGCTGTGAATTCATGACATCATCGTATTCGAGCAATCGCTTTCTTACTCCGAAGTTGTTTTCTTCCACCTTTTTCTGAGCCCGCTCGATACTCTTGCTAACCATACCATGCTGGATAACTTCGCCTTCTTCCAAGCCCATGCGATCCATAAGTTTAGCAATTCGGTCTGAGCCAAACAGTCGCATCAAATGATCTTCGAGTGAAACAAAAAACTGCGTTGATCCTGGGTCTCCTTGTCGACCGGCACGACCGCGTAACTGACGGTCAACACGCCTAGATTCGTGTCGTTCAGTTCCTACAATAGCAAGGCCTCCTGCCTCTTTCACTCCTGTTCCAAGCTTAATATCCGTTCCACGTCCCGCCATGTTGGTGGCAATGGTAACAGTGCCAGACTTTCCGGCTGCGGCAACAACTTCCGCCTCACTTTGATGGAGTTTCGCGTTCAATACTTGATGTGGAATCTTTCGCATTTTAAGCATTCGACTCAACAATTCTGAAATTTCAACCGATGTGGTACCTACAAGAATTGGCCGTCCAGCATTACGCAGTTTTTCAACCTCATCGATAACCGCGTTGTATTTCTCTCGAGCAGTTTTGTAAACAAAATCTTGCTCATCTTTTCGTGCAATTGGTCGGTTTGTTGGAATGACAACAACGTCCAGCTTGTATATCTCCCAAAATTCACCGGCCTCCGTTTCAGCTGTTCCGGTCATACCGCTCAACTTGTTATACATCCTGAAATAATTCTGGAGCGTGACCGTCGCATAGGTCTGGGTGGCCGCCTCAACCTTTACGTTTTCCTTGGTTTCGATGGCTTGATGTAAACCATCAGAGTATCTTCTACCGTCCATGACACGTCCGGTTTGCTCATCCACAATTTTCACCTTGCCATCCATTACAACGTACTCCACATCTTTTTCAAACAGCGCGTAGGCCTTGAGCAGTTGGTTTATAGCATGGATGCGTTCGGCCTTCTCGGAGTAATCAGTGATCAGCTGATCTTTAACTTTAGCACGTTCTTCCTTGTCAGAAATTCTATTGTCCAAATCGCTCAGTTCCATCCCAATGTCCGGCAGTATGAAAAAGGACTTATCGTCTCCTTGATCGGTGATCAAATCAATACCCTTCTCGCTGAGTTCAATGCTGTTCTGCTTTTCATCAATTACAAAAAAGAGCTCGTCGTCAATGAGATGCATCTCCTTCTGTTGATCTTGCAAATAGTAATTCTCCGTTTTTTGAAGCGTGGTTCGCACTCCCGGCTCACTTAAGTATTTAATTAAGGCCTTATTTTTTGGAAGACCTCGAAAACAACGGAGCAACTGTTCGCCGCCTAGTTTCAAATTGGCTTCAAGTTCCTTTTTGCTGGCTGTGTTCTCCGATGTTGAATTCTGAAGCTTCTTGGCTTCAGCAAGCATGCTGTTAATCAAAGAGCGTTGTGCACCTACTAATTTTTCGACTCGTGTTCTCAACGCCAAAAACTGCTGTTGATCCCCTTTTGGAGTTGGGCCTGAAATGATAA
The DNA here is from genome assembly GCA_002336485.1 of Flavobacteriales bacterium UBA1993. Taxonomy (GTDB): domain Bacteria; phylum Bacteroidota; class Bacteroidia; order Flavobacteriales_G; family Salibacteraceae; genus SHAN690. The sequence goes on along the minus strand of DDCZ01000085.1, from coordinate 42,632 downwards.
GTGGTGTTCGAGCATCATCTATCAATACCGAGTCGACCTCATCGACAATGGCGTAATTATGGACCCGTTGTACCAAGTCTTTTGGCCGGCCCGCCATGTTATCTCTCAAATAATCGAATCCAAACTCATTGTTCGTTCCGTAAGTGATGTCGCATCTGTAGGCAGCTCTGCGGCTTTCACTATTTGGCTGATGCTTGTCAATACAGTCGATGGTGAGTCCATGAAACTGAAAGATTGGGGCCATCCATTCGCTATCTCTTCGTGCTAAGTAATCGTTTACAGTAACAACGTGAACACCTCTGCCGCTCAATGCATTAAGGTAAACTGGCAAGGTTGCTACAAGTGTTTTTCCCTCTCCCGTAGCCATCTCAGCAATTTTTCCGCTGTGAAGAACCATTCCTCCTATGAGTTGAACATCGTAGTGTAACATTTCCCACTTCACCTCAATACCAGCGGCTTCCCATGTGCTATTCCAAACCGCTTGATCTCCCTGAATGGTAATGTGTTTTCGCGACTCACTTAATTCCTTGTCCATTTCTGTGGCAGTCACATCAATGCTCTCATTGTCCATGAAACGCTTTGCGGTCTCTTTTATGACAGCAAATGCTTCAGGCAAAATTTCCTCCAGCGTACGTTCGATTTGATCCACTATGTTCTTATCGATTTTGTCAATCTCCTCGTAGATCTCCTCCTTAGCGGTTATCTCGATATCCTCAGTTTCGATTTTTGCTTTTAGCTCATCCACCCTTGTTTGGTCAGACTCAATGGATTTATTAATCCGTGCCTTTAGCTCGAGTGTCTTTCCTCGTAACTGATCATTGGTTAGAGAAGAGTAGGATTTGAAATGTGTGTTGATTTGCTCAACTATTGGTACTAACTCCTTTATGTCCTTATCGCTTTTGTTTCCAAAAACAGAGTTTAGAAGCTTATTGACTGCGGTTAACATGGTCTTTCAATTAGATTGGACGAAGGTCAATTGCCTTGCCAAAGGGCAAAACCTGACAAACTTGCCAAATGTCGTCCCAATTTTTGTTCGGGTTGGCGAATGTACTGATTGAACTCATGGCAGTATGTCGGACAAGACACAAAAAAAGCCGTTGCAAATGCAACAGCTTAAATTTCATTTTAACCTTAGGTCAGTATTCATCTTCGTTAAAGAAGAAATCTTCCTTGGTCGGATAATCTGGCCAAATGTCTTCAATCGTTTCGTAGCTTTCTCCCTCATCCTCAAGCGCCTGCAAGTTCTCCACCACCTCAAGAGGTGCTCCAGTTCGCATGGCGAAGTCGATTAACTCATCCTTGGTAGCTGGCCAAGGTGCGTCTTCTAAATATGATGCTAATTCTAATGTCCAATACATGTCTCCTAATTTTAGGGGTCATTTCTAAAGGCGGCAAAAATATATTTTTTCCGATATGAATCAAGTTAAATCTTCACCGCCATGAATTGCTGAAAATCAGCGATTTAACTTCGGTTCTTTGGATTCCAAGGTATTTCAACTACCTCCATATCCAGCGTGAGCTGTCTTGCTAAGACGAAGAAAAAATCAGAGAGTCTATTCAAATACTGAATTATTATAGCGCCAACCTCCTCAGCCTCAGCCAAGGCCACACAAAGTCGTTCTGCACGACGACAGACACATCGGCAAATGTGTGCCGCCGAAACGGCCGGATGTCCACCAGGAAGAACAAAGAACTTCATTTCAGGCAGGTTTTCTTCCATTTGATCCATTGCGATCTCCATGGCCTCGATCCGCTCCGATCCAATTTTCGGCAATTCCATTTTGTTCTTTTCTGGGTCGGCAGCCAAGTGCGACCCAATCGTGAACAAATCGTTTTGAATTTGGATTAGTTGGTCTACGTAAGGCGGCTGAACCATATGATCACGCAGCGACCCAATAAAGGAGATCAATTCATCAACCGTACCGTAGCTTTCAATGCGTAGGTGATGCTTTGGCAACCGCGTCCCACCTAGTAAACCAGTAGAGCCGTCATCACCCTTTTTTGTGTAAATTTTCATCGTTCAACATTAACCATTTTATGGTGTTTTGCAAAGCATACATTCGCGATCGAAATGCGCCAAATAGATTTCTCCCATAAGCCAACTCAATGGGTTGTTTTAGCCTTGCTTGCTCTAACCTGGGGAAGCTCGTTTATTCTAATGAAAAAGGGGTTGGTCTTTTTTGACAGCACGGAAGTAGCAGCCTTTAGAATTTCGCTCGCAGCTTTGGTGCTATCTCCCATTGCATTAAGAAACTTGGGTCAGTTTAAAGGGCATGTAATGCCATTATTGGTCACGGGGCTTTTTGGGAATGCGCTACCCGCCTTCCTTTTCGCCCTTGCTCAAACCGAGATTGCGAGTGGCCTGGCTGGCATTCTAAACTCCCTCACCTCCTTGTTCACGTTGTTGATTGGTGTTCTCATTTTTCGATTAAAAACAACCTGGATGCAAGTGACCGGCGTATGCATCGCACTTGTCGGAGCGGCAGGACTTATAGGTTTTGAGAGTTTGCTAGGATTGTCCGAAAACAGCCGATATGCCTTACTTGTGGTGCTCGCTTCGGGCATGTACGGGGTGGCGGTAAACACCATCAAATCGAAATTGCCGCATATGCGTCCAACACACATTACATCCCTCAGTTTTCTCATGACAGGTCCTTGGTGCGCGCTCTACCTAATTTTCGGAACCGATTTTTTTCACATTGTTCAGACAAATCAAGACAGCTGGATGGGAGTCTTTTACCTCGTAATTCTTGCAGTTGTTGGCACAGCCGCCGCGGTAATCATGTTTAACCGTTTGATAAAAGAAACCACTGCCATTTTTGCTTCCACGGTTACGTATCTAATTCCGATTGTAGCAGTTGGATGGGGCCTAGTCGATGGAGAAATAATTACACTAGTTGATCTGGCTTTCATGCTATTTATTCTCACAGGAATATTCCTTATCAACATGAAATCGCCTCGGAGTATTTACGAAAGTCTCACGCAGAAAAATAAAGGACGTTGATTCGAATTGTTGAAAACTAAATTGTTCTACATTCGCAGCCCTTTTAAAAGGAAAAAATAAATTATAAAGCTATGTACGCAATTGTAGATATAGCAGGGCAACAATTCAAAGTTGAAAAAGACCAAAAGGTTTACGTTCATCGATTGGATGCAGAAGAAGGAAAGAAGGTCAACTTCGATCGTGTTCTTCTCATCGATGACAATGGAAAAGTAAACATCGGCGCCCCAGCTATCAGCGGAGCACAAGTTAGTGCTACCGTTTTAGAGCACCTTAAAGGTGATAAGGTAATCGTCTTCAAAAAGAAGAGACGAAAAGGTTACCAGAAACAAAATGGACATCGTCAATACCTGACTGAAATCCAAATCAACGAGATTAAAGCAAGCGGAGCGAAAGCTGCTGCGGCTCCTAAGAAGGAGGCTGCACCAAAAGCAGAGCCAGCACCAAAAGCTGAGGCCCCCGCCAAAGTAGATGCGCCAGAAGCAGCGTCAACTGATCTTTCTTCAATGACTGTAGCTCAATTAAAAGAGCAAGCCAAAGAAAAAGGCATTAGCGGATACACTTCTATGAAGAAGGCCGAATTAATTGAAGCATTATCATAATCCGATTAAACCAGACTAAATCATGGCACATAAAAAAGGTGTAGGTAGTTCTAAAAACGGACGCGAATCAGAATCAAAACGACTCGGAGTAAAAATCTTCGGAGGTCAATCAGCTATAGCAGGCAACATTATTGTTCGTCAGCGAGGCACTAGACACAACCCTGGTCTCAATGTAGGTGTTGGAAAAGATCACACACTTTTTGCGAAGGCAGACGGTGTTGTCACTTTTCAAAAAAAGAGAGATAATAAATCGTTCGTATCGGTTCTTCCACACGCAGAGAACTAGACACACGTTAATTCATTATAATGTCCCGATTCACTGCTAGATGAATCGGGATTTTTTGTTTTCATTCGTTTCATAATTCTATCATGTTACAACTAGCTCACATTCGAGAGAACCGCCAAGAAATAATCGAGGCGCTTCAAAAAAGAGGCATCAATGCTGTAGAAATCATCGATCAGATCATCGCATTGGATGACCACCGAAAGCAGACACAATCGGCGCTGGATCAAAGTCTCTCTGAGGCAAAAAAAATAGCATCGGAAATCGGAAGCATGATGAAGGCTGGCCGCATGGAAGAGGCAAATGCAGCTAAAGCCGCAACCGGCACCATCAAAAAGCGAAATCAGGAACTAGAGCAAGAACTCAAAAGCCACGAGGCAGGTTTAATCGAATTGCTCGCCACGGTACCTAATGCACCACACGCATCTGTACCTGCTGGAAAATCCAGTGACGACAATGAAACAATTCGCGCCTGGGGTGAAGCCGAAAATGCCGAACATGCGACCCCACATTGGGACATCACAAAAAAATATGGCTTAATCGATTTTGAACTTGGCGTGAAAATCACAGGTGCGGGTTTTCCGGTGTATCTCGGAAAAGGAGCAAAGCTGCAACGATCGCTCATTCAATTTTTTCTTGATCAAGGAGAAGAGGCCGGTTATACAGAAGTAATTCCGCCACACATGGTCAACGCTGAGTCTGGATTTGGCACTGGTCAGTTACCAGATAAGGATGGCCAGATGTACCACGCAAAAGAGGACGACCTTTATCTGATTCCAACTGGAGAGGTTCCAATTACAAATATCTACCGTGATGTTATTATCGCCGAGGATGACCTGCCAATTAAAAACGTGGGATATTCACCGTGCTTCCGAAGGGAAGCTGGATCATACGGAAAAGAAGTGCGTGGGCTAAACAGGCTCCACCAATTTGACAAGGTCGAGATCGTGCAATTGTCCAAACCAGAAGATAGCTATGCGGCTCTTGAGGTAATGGTGGAGCATGTAGAGCAGCTTCTCCAAAAACTTGAATTACCTTATCGGGTGTTGCGACTTTGCGGCGGAGATATGGGTTTCACCGCTGCCCTGACCTATGATCTTGAGGTCTATTCAAAGGGACAGGGTCGATGGTTGGAGGTAAGTTCTGTTTCAAATTTTGAAACATACCAAGCCAATCGTATGAAACTGCGTATTAAATCTAAAGACGGTAAAAAGCGTCTGGCACATACCCTTAACGGCAGTGCTTTGGCACTTCCAAGAATTTTGGCCGCCATTTTAGAAAATAATTACGATGGCGAAGCCGTGCGGATTCCTGCGTGTCTTGTGCCATACACTAAATTTGAAACAATAGAATGAAACACCTTTTCAATATATGTATGATTCTTTGCTCATTGATCGCAACTACATCGTGCAATAATGATATCAAGGAATCAAGACTGCGACAAATTGATAGCCTGGGCACACATTTAAACCATGTTCGTGAAGTAGTAGGTGCCGTTGATTCTCAAATGATCGTTAATCGGATTCAACAGATGGAGGAAACCGGCAGTTGGGTGCTTGATAACTTGACGGATACGCTTGACCCAGAATCGGGCATTATCCTAGGCGACCATTTAAGATGCCAGAAATTTTACAAAAAAGCAATCCTTCGATATGGACAGGTAAAGTCCGAGTTGGAGTTCAGCGAAAAGCAACTTGCCACGTTGCGCACCGATGTGAAAAACAGCTTTTACAGCGAGGAAGAGTTTACTGGATATTTCAAAACCGAAGCAGAAAGTCTCGATCGGCTTGTGAAGGCGACAGATGAGCTTGAAGGCACATATGAATCGGTAAACGTGTCCTTTGAGCGAACCAAACCCGGAGTCACCTCGTTATTAGACAGTATTAAATCTGTGATTTACTCCTCTGAACCTATTTAAGCCATATCAGCTATTACTCGTTGCTTTCATCCTTGCTTCACTAGGAAGCTTTGCTCAAGGCACAACAGACGAGCAGCTCGCCGCACACTATTACCGGGAAGGCGAATTTGAAAAAGCTTTGCTCTATTACGAGCGGTTGTATGAGCAAAATGGCAGCAAAGAAAACTATGAATATTTCCTCACCTCACTCTTAAATACAGAGAGCTTCAAGGATGCACAGAAGTTGGCCGAACGCCATTCCAAAGCACACCCGCAGGCCTATCGATACAAAGTAGATGTGGGTCGGGTAATGAAACGAGCAGGGGAAACGAACAAGGCCACGAAATACTTTGATCGACTAATTAAAGACCTCAATCAGGCCTCTGTAAATCAAATCTTGGATGTAGGAAATGCTTTCTCTGAGATGAGTGAAGTAGACTATGCGCTTGAATCATTCTATGCCGGCCGCAAGCAAATGGGTAAGTCTTATCCATTTAACTTTCAGATTGCTCAAATTCTAGGTCAAAAAGGCGACGTAGAGGGGATGATAAAGGAATATCTGGATGTACTTGAAATAAGTCCTGGATACATACAAAGCGTTCAAAACACATTGAACCGGGTAGTTGGATTTGATGAAGACAACCGATATAATGAAGTCCTTCTCACCGAGCTCCAACGAAGAATTCAAAAAAACCCAAATGATGACATCTATGCCGAAATGCTCATCTGGATTTACATGAAGCAAAATAAATTTGAAATGGCCCTGCTTCAAGTGAAAGCTTTGGACAAACGAAACAAGGAAGACGGAGAGCGCGTGATGGAAATGTCTGAACTTGCTTTAAACAATCACCGCTATAACGTGGCCATTGATGGGTTTTCCTACGTAAAAGCGAAAGGGCCAAAAACCTATTATTATAGCGCGGCCATGACCGGTGAACTCTCCTCTCTGAAAGCAAAGGTCACTGAAGGAAAGTACGATCGTTTAAGTATTGAGACCTTGATTGGCAAATACGAGTTGGCGCTCGAAGAATTAGGAACTGGAGCTTCATCATCACAGATCATCCTTGAACTGGCACATGTCATGGCATTCTATGAAAGCAAGTATGACGAGGCCGCGATCGTTGAGGCTGCAGACTTGATCTCTAGCACCCTTTCTGCGCCTGGCTTGTCTGCAATGGACGAGGCAGAACTAAAGCTAAAGCTAGCCGACATATATGTACTTAATGGCAATATTTGGGAGGCCTCTTTGCTATATGGTCAGGTCGAAAAGAAATTCAAGTATGACGAGATTGGGCATCAAGCCAAGCTCAAAAATGCGCTTGTGTTTTATTACGCTGGGGATTTTAAATGGTCTCAATCTCAATTAGATGTTTTGAAGGGTTCGACCTCTAAACTTATTTCTAACGACGCCGTTGAGCTGAGTGCCTTCATCACCGAAAATCTTGGAATTGATTCGAACATGGTGGCGCTGGGGATGTTTGCGAAAATGGAACTGATGGTGGCGCAACACAAGTACGATTCCGCCTTCGCCCAACTAGACAGCATTGAGGCAGCATTTCCCGGTCATGATTTAGGTGATAACATATTATTCAAGCGTGGAGAAATTTGGCTGGAGCTTGGTGAGTATGAAAAATCAGCCGAATCCTTTCTAAAGATTCCTGAGATATATCCATTCGACATTCTGGTCGATAATGCCCTAATGCAAGGCGCCTTAATCAATGAAAACTATTTGAACAACACCGAACAGGCCATGGCCTTGTACGAGCTGATACTCACTGAGCACAGCGGCAGTTTGTTTGTAGTAGAGGCGCGAAAACGATTCCGCAAATTGCGCGGCGATACGCTCCAATAAGAATTCCCCATTCGTTGTTAGTTACTTTCTATTACCTGTTAAACTAAGGCCGTCATATTCTCTAGTTTCGTCCCGTCTATGGCGAATACAGGCGATGTTAAATATCAAAAGAGAAGACTCAGAAGCTCGTACGTTTCTGTTGTTTTAAGCGTGTCATTGGTGCTTTTTACCCTCGGGTTACTTGGCCTTTTTCTTATGTCAACCCAAAAAATTAGCAATCAAGTTATTGAAGATATAGGGTTCACGGTATATCTGCATAACGACGTTAAGGAAGTCGACGTAGACCGATTGAAAAAGGTCATTGACCTAGCCGACTATACACGCACTTCGACCTATATCGACAAGGAAAAAGCAGCCGAAATACTCAAAGCAGACTTGGGTGAAGACTTCATGCAGTTCCTCGACTATAACCCCCTTCTGGCATCCATTGAAGTAAAAGTTGAAAGCAACTATGCAAATACTGACAGCCTCGCAGTTATTAAATCAGGCTTGATTCGAAGTTCGAAAGTCAAGGAAATAGTATACCAAGAATCGCTCATTCAGAAGGTGCAAGAAAACCTCAGAATTGCTGGAGTGGTGATCTTGGCATTCAGTTCGTTGCTTCTAATCGTTGCCATTGCATTAATTAACAACAGTATTCGGCTCTCGATTTACAGCCATCGATTTACGATCAGGAGCATGCAATTGGTTGGCGCCACGTCAGGATTTATTCGCCGCCCATTCGTTCGACGCGGCGTCCTGCATGGGATTTACAGCGCGCTCATCGCAATTCTGTTGATTATGGGTGTCATGTATTACCTGCAGCAAATCCTGCCAGATCTTATAGAAATTCAGGATATAGAAATTTTAGCATATTTATTCGTGATGGTTATGGCTCTGGGAATTTTAATTTCGTGGGTGTCTACCAGTTTGGCGGTTCGAAAATTCCTCCGAATGAAAGGCAACAAAATGTACTAGATATGAGCGAAAGCACTCCCAACACGGAATTTCCACTTGATAAGACAAACCTTTTACTAATTGGCATAGGGGCAGCAACCGTAGTCATCGGATTTTTCTTGATGAGCGGCGGCGGCGCCGACGATGTTTCATCGTTCAGCGAAGAGGTGTTTAGTTTCCGCAGAATGTATGTTGCTCCAATCGCAATCCTCGCAGGATACGGTTTGGTGATGTACGGTATCATAAAAAAGTAGCATTGCTTGAGTATACTTGAAGCCATCATCCTTGGCATAATTCAGGGATTAACAGAATTCCTCCCTGTAAGCAGCAGCGGCCATCTAGAACTAGGCAAAGCCATCCTTGGAGACGAAAGTCTACCTGAAGAGAGCCTGCTATTCACCGTGGTAGTTCACTTCGCAACAGCCTTAAGCACCGTTGTCATTTTCCGAAAAGACATCGTTGAAGTATTCAAGGGGTTGTTCCAATTCAAATGGAACGAAGAATTTCAGTTTTCCATAAAGATCATTCTCTCCATGCTGCCTGCCGCGGTGGTTGGCGTGTTATTCAACGATCAAATTGAAGCGCTCTTTTCGCAAGAATTGGTCCTTGTTGGAGCCATGTTGCTCGTAACAGGTGTACTTCTCTTTCTAGCTGATCGAGCAAAACAAACCGACAAACCAGTGTCGTATATCAATGCAATCATTATCGGTGTCTCGCAGGCCATTGCCATATTGCCAGGCATTAGTCGCAGTGGCGCTACCATTTCAACCTCTGTCTTATTAGGAATAGACAGAGAGCGTGCTGCACGCTTTTCATTCCTTATGGTTATTCCGCTCATTTTTGGAAAAATGGCAAAAGACTTAATGGACGGAGGTGTTGCATCCTCCCAAGCCGATGTTTTGCCACTGATTGCTGGAGCATTGGCCGCATTTATTGCTGGTTTGTTCGCCTGTACGTGGATGATTGCATTGGTGAAGAAGAGCCAATTGAAATACTTCAGCTACTACTGCTTCTTGGTTGGCGCGATCACCATTATTGTCTCATTCTAAGGTTATACATTGGACCAGCCCCCATTCGGACTCACAGTTTTAGTAGACAAGCCACTGACATGGACTTCATTTGATGTGGTAAACAAATTACGCTACACGGCGAAGTCGGTGACGGGACGAAAAAAAATTAAGGTAGGCCACGCCGGCACCCTCGATCCACTAGCCACTGGACTTCTAATTATCTGCGTTGGCAGTCATACCAAAACCATCAATGAAATGGTAGGGTTGACAAAACGGTACGAAGGCACCTTTCGATTGGGATCCACGACTCCCTCTTATGATTTAGAAACCGAACCAGAAAACCAATTGTCAATTCCGGTAAAAGATATTGACCTACTGGAAAAAAGCGCTCAACTTTTTCGAGGCGATATCATTCAGACACCACCCATTTATTCTGCCAAGAAGGTAGATGGCAAAAAAGCCTATTTGATGGCTCGAAAAGGGAAGGATATCGAAATGAGACCTGCCCCAATTCATATTAGCTCACTTGAAATTGAGGTCACCAACTATCCAGATATTGATTTCAAAATGGAATGTAGCAAGGGGACATACGTTCGCAGTCTTGCCCACGATTTTGGCCAAGCAATGGGCTGTGGAGCGCATTTAGCCCGCCTAAACAGAACACAGATTGGCTCGTTTAACTTGAAGGATGCCCTCTCCATAGAACAGGCAAGTCAATTCATTGAACTCGAATACAGTAATTACTTAAAAACGTCTGTGATTTAGAGCATTAGAATTTTAAATTTGCAGCCCTTTTTTTAGGGGCGGTATATTCAAAAAAACACACTATATGAAGCTTTCTCAATTCAAATTTGATCTTCCACAAAAGCTCGTTGCTGAGTACCCATCGCCCGAACGTGATGAAGCACGGTTGATGGTTGTTGATGCCTCTAAGGGCACCATCGAGCACAAAGTTTTTAAGGATGTGATAAACTACTTCAGCGAAGGCGATGTAATGGTATTGAATGATACCCGTGTATTCCCTGCTCGTCTTTATGGCAACAAAGAAAAAACTGGAGCCAAGATTGAAGTTTTTCTTCTTCGCGAATTAAACCGCGAAAGCAGACTTTGGGACGTACTTGTAGATCCTGCACGAAAAATTCGAATTGGCAACAAACTTTACTTTGGTGAAGATGACAGTTTAGTTGCAGAGGTTATCGACAACACAACAAGTCGCGGAAGAACCCTCAGATTCTTATTTGACGGCAGTTACGAAGAATTTCGCGAGACATTAATGGGCCTTGGAAATACACCACTTCCAAAATACATCCACCGAGATGCGGAAGCATCCGATGAAGAACGATACCAAACAATATACGCCAAGAACGAAGGCGCTGTAGCGGCACCAACTGCAGGACTACACTTTAGTAGAGAGGTATTAAAGCGACTAGAATTACAAGGTGTTGATTTCGCAAATCTTACACTGCATGTTGGATTGGGAACTTTCCGAAATGTGGAGGTTGAAGATCTGACCAAGCACAAGATGGATTCAGAGCAAGTTATTATCCCACAAGATTGCTGCGATATCGTAAACAACGCAAAGGATAAAAGAAAGCGCATTTGTGCTGTTGGAACAACTTCTATGCGCGCCATGGAGACTTCATTCTCTACAAACAAGCACCTACAGGCATATAGTGGATGGACAAACAAGTTCATTTTCCCACCACATGAATTTAGCATTGCGGATAGCATGATCACCAACTTTCACGTTCCCGAATCAACATTGCTTATGATGGTTTCGGCATTTGGAGGATACGACTTGATGATGGAGGCTTACAAGACAGCAATCAAAGAAAAGTATCGCTTCTTCAGCTATGGAGATGCCATGCTAATTTTACGATAACGCTTGAAACGCAGCGCAGTCATAGTAGCCGGAGGCAAAGGACTGCGTATGCAAACATCGCTGCCAAAACAATTTCTGGAGATAAACGGCACCCCCGTTTTGATTCATACCATAAACCGATTTCATTCCGCGTTTACCGGTGACATTGCAATTGTTTTAGTTCTACCAACAGATCAAATGGATTATTGGAAACAATTGTGCGCGCAACACGCATTTGAGACACCATTCACAATTGTGGCTGGTGGGGAAACCCGATTCAATTCTGTTAAAAACGGACTAAGTAACTGCGCAGACTCTGATGTGATTGGCGTGCACGACGGCGTTCGTCCTTTAGTCTCAGAAGAATTGATTCGCAAATGCTACGAGCAGGCCGAGCGTGGCTCTGCCATCCCGGTAACGGCGGTGAATCAAAGCATGCGCAAACAGATTGATGGAAAAACGGTCGCGATCGATCGGTCAAACCTCCTCAATGTTCAAACGCCGCAGTGTTTTCAGGGCAAACCTCTTTTGGCTGCTTACGATTCAGCTTCTCATACCAACTTCACCGACGATGCCACAGTATTCGAAGCCGCAGGCCATGAGATAGCAACCATCGAAGGCGATGCGACAAACATTAAGATCACCACTCCCGGGGATATTAAAATCGCTGAGGCGCTCATTACTTTGTTGTAGGCATTATTTCGAGAGGCTCACCACGGGTTGTCGATCCTAAAACCAAAATTCAGAAACAAGCACTCAGCTATCGCCCCGCGATGATACCTTTGTTCTAATGCAAACGGGCCCGAAAAATCTTCGCTCTTTAAGTTCTTCGCAAATCGAAGACTATTTTGTCTCTATCGATCAACCAACCTTCCGAGCAAGGCAGGTTGAGGAATGGCTGTGGCAAAAACAAGCCACCTCCTTTGATGAGATGACCAACATACCACTAGCAGTGCGGTCACAACTACAAAAAGATTTTGTCATTAACCTTCTCACAGTAGCCGAAGAACAGGTAAGTAATGACGGCACGGTCAAGTGTGCCATCAAACTACACGATGGGATGGTAGTCGAGGCTGTGCTTATCCCTGTAAAGGATCGCATGACGGCATGCATTTCCTCTCAAGTCGGTTGTAGTCTTTCCTGTGCATTTTGCGCCACGGGCAGACTCAAGCGCATGCGCAACCTTGAGCCAGATGAAATTTTTGATCAAGTTGTGGCCATTAAAGCAATGGCTAAAAAGTATTTCAATAAACCTTTGTCAAACATCGTTTACATGGGCATGGGTGAGCCCTTATTGAACTATAATAACGTCGTCACTTCTATATACAGGATCACCAATGGTGTCGGTCTTGGCATGGCCTCAAAACGAATTACTGTTTCTACAGCAGGCATTGACAAGATGATTTTGAAGTTAGCAAATGACAAGGTCAAGTTTAGGCTCGCATTATCGCTTCACGCTGCCAACGACGAAAAGCGCAGTAAAATCATGCCCATTAATGATCAAAACACCCTAGACAGCCTGGCTGTTTCACTGAAGACTTTTCATGAAAAAACTGGCAATCGTGTCACCTTCGAATACATCATATTCAAAGATTTCAACGATGAAATCGCAGACGCAAAAGAGCTTGTGGCTTTCTGTGAAAAGGTTCCCGGACGCGTAAACATCATTGAGTACAACCCCATTGATGGTGGAGAATACGAGCAAGCCGACCCGAAGAAGGTGGATGCATTTGCAAATTACCTCGAGCGAAATGGTGTTGTCGTGAACATTAGAAGGAGCAGAGGAAAAGACATAGACGCTGCCTGCGGTCAACTTGCAAACAAAAATGAGGCGGCGTATGCGTAGAATTGGAATTCTTGCACTCATCTTCCATTTATCCATTTGCTCTTTTGGACAAATTCTAGAGGTCTCCCCGATTAGCCTTGGCGCTGCTTTCTCCATTCCGAAAGCCGAAACAATTGAATCTGTTTCAAAGGTGAGCAGCGGATCAAGCATGGTGTTGACCACCCAAAGTGACAACATTTTCCTGCGCCCTCTAAGCGTGGAAACCGGTTTTCCGATACGACTACTAAGTATTCGCTCAAACGAGACAAAGAAGGTTCGCAAGCACATTTTACGTGGGGATAGCCTTTTCTGTATGATCAAGTCGGTTGAAAAGAATAACTCGGCAATATTTGAATCGGTCATTTATACCGTTCACAACGACCAACTGGCAGAGGCCGAAAGACATCAAGTAGGGTTTACCAAACCCTTAGGTAGAAAGAATGCCCAACCGATATTTTTCGAAGCTTCAGAAAACGGAAAAGTAAGTGTCGTTGCACGGCAATTTCCTTTTGTAAAAGAGAAAAAAGCAAACCTTTTTGTCGAAATCACCCACTATCCAACGTCCAATACAACCTCACACACAATTCCATTACCGTTTGAGAGTGATGATATAGAAATCACAGGAATCACGATTTCGAATAATGGCTTAGTGTTTATTGGTGCAAAAACTGGAATAAAGCTGAATAGTCCGTTTTTACGAAAGCACCTGTTATACTCCTTCAATCAAGATTCTCTAGAGCTACACGAATTCGACTTGAGCGTGGACAAACTCTTTATTGATCGCATGGCAATTAAAAACATGGACAATCAAATCCACGTTTTAGCCTTATTCTCATCGGACCCTTTTAAGCAAGGACAAGCAGCTGGGTTCACCTTTTTCAAGTTAAATAGCCAAGGGGCGGAAGTTGAAGAGAAATTCATTCACATGTTTGACTCGAAAACGATCCTAGATTTTAACTCTGAGGCCAAACCAGGCCAGGGAATTGAAGACCTTACTATTCAGGCGGTCCTCCCAAATGAGGAGAACAGCTGGGCCATCATGGATCAACGATATTTAGATCAAGTCTGCACGACTGATCCGCGAACCGGCATCATTACCTGCACCGATCAATATCACTTCGACGGAATCTTACTTAAGTCCCTTCCTGATTCAGAAAAATCGCACTTCATTGGTCGAGATCAAGTTGATTACAATACCGCGGGTGATTATATGGGCCAACAAACCTTTGTTTCAGATGGGAAGTTGATCGTGTTATACAATGATCACATGAAAAACACAAGCATTCAGGCAGATCGGATCATGAACAATCCTGGTCGATCGATACTACGCTATGTGTATGTGAACGAAGAGAATAAGCTTGTCTCTGATGTCTATCAAGGCCTCGACGATTTCGTTTTACTTACGAAAGTGCCTGGGTATCAAATCAACGGCAAGGTTGTACTTCTTCTTTCAAACGGAAAGGATTTCAAATTGGGAACAATAGATACTTCTCGATTGTAATGATAGAGAATGACGTACGTTTGATTCTTGCCAAAAACCGCCACTGTTGAGCTCAATAGATAACATCAAACTCCCCATCAAAGGAGAAATGGAACACTTTGAAGAAAAGTTCCGAGACTCGATGCGGAGTTCCGTGCCTTTGCTGGATAAGATTACCCACTATATCGTAAAGCGAAAAGGCAAGCAAATCAGGCCAATGTTTGTATTCCTGACCGCCAAAGCTTTGGGGGATATTTCCGAATCAACGCATCGGGGTGCGGCGCTTATCGAATTGCTGCACACGGCTACCCTCGTGCATGACGACGTGGTAGACGAATCGTATGAACGGCGCGGGTTTTTTTCAATCAATGCGCTTTGGAAGAATAAGATAGCGGTGCTTGTCGGGGATTACTTACTGTCTAGCGGACTGCTTTTAGCCATCGATAATAAAGAATTTAGACAGCTCCAAATTGTAAGTGGCGCAGTACGTCAGATGAGCGAAGGTGAACTCCTTCAAATAGAAAAGAGCCGAGGCGTCAATGTCGATGAAGGCGTCTATTTCGACATCATCAGGCAAAAAACCGCAACCCTGATTGCCAGCTGCTGTGCATGTGGCGCTGCTTCCGCTGGAGCCGATGATGAAACCGTAGAGAAAATGCGCTCAGCCGGGGAGAAAATTGGCATCGCGTTCCAAATCAAAGACGACCTCTTTGATTATGGCCTTGGGGGGAAAATCGGGAAACCCACCGGAAACGACATTCGCGAAAAGAAGACTACGCTGCCGTTGATACATGCAATAAACAATAGTAAAAACGGCGATGGCAAGCGTATTCTGAGGGTTTTCAAGCGGGACAAGAAATCCAAAAAAGACGTGGCTTCAGTAGTAGACTTTGTCCTAAACTCGGGAGGCATCGCATATGCGGAAAGCAAGATGCGCAGCATAGCTCAAGAAGCCTTGGATATAATAGACACGCTGCCTGCCAATGAATCAAGAAACTCCTTGAAGCAACTGGTGCAGTTTACAATTGATCGAGAGAAATAGTCTCAATTTGATTTTGGGCTACATTCGCCAAAAATCAAACTATGAAAATCAAAACTTTTACTTTTCTTTTTGCTGCAACCATGATGTTTGCTGCTACTTCTTGCAACAAATGTGTCACGTGCGATAGCTGTCCTGACGGAGTCACACTTGAGGATGACATGGGCAATGAAGTGGATTCACAAGAAATTTGTGAAGATGACGCTGCAAGCAAAGAAGAATATGATGCTGGTATTGCAATTATCGAAGCGATTGGATGCTCTTGTAAATAAGAACACCAGATCTACCAAAAAAGGCCCCTTAATTGGGGCCTTTTCGTTTCCTGAATTTTCTGACCTTCTACTTAAAGGCGTTCAACCCGGTTATGTCCATTCCCGTAATGAGCAAGTGCACATCGTGTGTTCCTTCATAGGTCACCACAGACTCTAGGTTCATCATGTGACGCATAATGGAGTACTCATTTGTGATGCCCATAGCACCGTGTATCTGGCGTGCCTCTCGACTAACTTTCAATGCAATGTCTACGCTGTTTCGCTTAGCCATAGAAATTTGAGCAGTAGTGGCTTTGCCTTCATTCTTTAATTGACCCAAGCGAAAGACCATCAACTGTGCCTTCGTAATCTCAGTCACCATCTCGGCCAACTTCTTTTGTTGCAATTGAAATCCACCAATTGGTCGATCAAACTGAATGCGCTCTTGTGAGTAACGAAGGGCGCTGTCGTAACAATCCATTGCAGAACCTATCGCTCCCCAAGCGATTCCATACCGAGCAGAATCAAGGCAGCCAAGCGGTGCACCAAGACCCGATTTATTGGGTAATATATTGGCTTTTGGCACAGGTACATTGTCAAAGACTAGTTCGCCTGTATCGGATGCTCGTAGCGACCATTTACCATGCATCGTTGGCGTAGAAAACCCTTCCATACCCCTTTCGACGATCAATCCATGAATTCTACCTGATTCATCCTTAGCCCAAACCACAGCAATGTCGGCAAACGGGGCATTGGAAATCCACATCTTGGCACCGTTCAGAATAACATGATCTCCAGCATCCTTAAAGTTTGAAACCATTCCACCTGGATTGCTTCCAAAATCAGGTTCGGTCAAGCCAAAACAACCCATCATTTCGCCTGTTGCGAGCTTTGGTAAATACTTGTGCTTCTGCTCCTCTGAACCATATTTCCAAATGGGAAACATAACTAGTGAACTCTGAACCGACGCTGTAGACCGAAGGCCGCTATCTCCTCGCTCGAGCTCTTGCATGAGCAATCCATACGATATTTGGTCTAACCCTGGACCTCCATATTCTTCAGGAATATAGGGTCCGAAGGCGCCAATTTCTCCTAGTCCTTTAATCCATTGCTTCGGAAACACCGCTTTCTCATACGCATCTTCAATAATTGGACTCACTTCCTGCTTGACCCACGCGCGTGCGCTATCTCGAATCAGTATATGCTCTTCCGTAAGTAAGTCGTCTATGTTGTAATAATCTACGCCTTGATATCTATCCTCTTTATTGGCCATAACTTTATCATTGAACCGCCGAAGTTAGAAGTTTGTTCTCCTAATTTGATACTAGCTTTGCCGTATTCACGATGATTGATAGAATCGACGCTCAAAACGAGTACGTTTTTCTTGTTTTCCTCTTCATATTACTCCTAATTGGTCTTGTTAGACAATGGGAGCGCGAGCGACTTACGCTTTTTTTAAAATCATTTATCAACTCCAACTTGATAGATACCCAGCTTCGTCAGGAACGTGCATTTTCAAGGTTGGCCATCTTCAATTTCATAATTGTTGTGTTGGTTCTGTCCACGTTTCTATCCTTAATGTTTCATCAGTTCCACTTTTTTGAAGACCTGAGCTTCACCGGTCTAACATCCGGCCTTGTCATGGGGTTGATATTGTTAACAACGGCTCGTGTTGCTTTGTATGCGTTTCTGTCTTGGTTATTCAACATGGAATCGCTTCAGCAACACCACACGTTTCACTGGCTTCTTACGAACTCTATTCAAGCAATTTTTTTGCTTCCAATTTCTATCCTTTTGGCCTTCGGGCCAACCGAGATTAAAGATGCAACAGCCATCATTGGACTCGCTGCTCTGGGGATCTTTTATCTATTTAGAGTACTACGTTTATCCATGCTTTCCGCCTTTGACTTCCACGTTCCGGTAACGTATAATTTTCTGTACATTTGCGCGCTCGAAATTTTGCCGGTAGTAGCGATTATTACCATGATTTCGAGGCAATTCGAAGGATAATTCAATCAGATCAGGAATGAGCGATAACACTAACGCGAAGAAAAAGTTGAAGACCATTTTGGTTAGTCAACCAAAACCAGAGGGAGATAAATCTCCATATGGAGATCTCGCCAAGAAGCACAAGCTGAAGATTGATTTCCGACCTTTCATTCATGTTGAAGGTGTTACCGCACATGACTGGAGACAACAACGCATTCAAGTATTGGATCACACCTGCATCATTTTCACCAGTAGAAATGCAGTAGACCACTTTTTTCGAATTTGCGGCGAGACCCGGGTTACGGTTCCTGAGTCAATGAAGTATTTCTGTATGTCAGAAGCCATTGCCTATTACCTGCAGAAATATGTCGTGTATCGCAAGCGAAAAATCTTCGTTGGTGAACGTAAGTTTAGCGACATGATTCCTTTGTTTAAGAAGCACAACGAGGAGCGGTTCTTGCTTCCAAGTGCGGACAAAATCAAGGAAGACATCCTCAAAACAATGGACGAAGTTGAGGTAAGGTATACTCGAGGTATTCTTTACAAAACGCTAATCTCTGATTTGAGCGATCTAGAAGATGTGAAGTATGACATGCTGGTCTTCTTCAGCCCAAGCGGTATCAAGTCGTTATTTCACAACTTCCCAGAATTCGTTCAGGGTGATACACGCATCGCTGGATTCGGTGCCACTACGCATCAAGCCATTGCCGATCACAAGCTTCGATTGGACTGTGTTGCACCCACCCCAGACGCCCCTTCAATGACGGCGGCAATCAACCTTTTCATTAAGGATAGCAATAAATAGGATTTCCATTTCCGTTCTTCCACCTTTGCTGGAAGCTATGGAGGCAGACAATCGATTTAACAGGACCGAACGGTTAAAGCAAAAGCGACTATTTGACGCTCTGTTTTCGGGCGCCAAGCGATCGTTTGCACATCCATTGCTCGCGATTTGGAAACCAATGCCACTTCCGGCAAAAGTCCCAATACAGATCGGGTTTTCTGTACCAAAAAAGGCGTACAAAAAAGCGAGTGATCGAAACACCATCAAGCGAAAACTTCGAGAAGCGTATCGACTCCAAAAATCCTTCTTGACCGATCATTTAAATGAGCAAGGCACTCAAATTGCACTCCTAATCGTTGTACAAAAAAGTGATAACACTTCTTATGAGGTACTTCAGAAAAAAATGATGGTACTTTTACAGGAGGTCGCAGACAAAACCAAGCATGCTGAGTAAGTTTTTCATCCTTCTCATTCGTTTTTATCAAGGAGCTATTTCTCCGCTTTATCCTGCTACATGTCGATATACACCGACCTGTTCAGAGTATGGTGTGGCCGCAATTAAAAAGCATGGCCCTTGGAAGGGTGGCCGTCTCGCATTAAAACGAATAGGATCCTGTCATCCATGGGGAGGCAGCGGATATGATCCCGTTCCATAAACGATATTGAAATGAATAAAGCAGTTAAAACCATCCTCTTTTCAGTCGTGATCGGCGCCATTTCCTTCGGCTCGTTTGGCTTTGTTGAGAGCTACTTCGAAATCACAAAGAACCTCGATATCTTCTCCACCGTTTATAGAGAAATTAACGTGAACTACGTGGAAGAAACCAATCCCGGCAAGCTTGTTAAAACCGGAATTGACGCCATGTTAGGCTCGCTTGACCCATACACGAATTACATCCCTGAATCTGACATTGAGGATTATCGATTCATGACAACCCACGAATACGGAGGCGTTGGTGCCGTAATTGGAACGAGAGATGATCATGTAATGATCACTGAACCTTATCAAGGTTTTCCAGCTGATAAGGCTGGTTTAAAAGCGGGCGATATCATATTGGAAGTTGATGGGGAATCCGCTGTAGGTAAAAACTCATCGCAATTAAGTGATATGCTTCGAGGGCAAAAAGGCACTCCAATTCATGTGAAAATTAGCAGGCCTGCCACAGACGAAACGTTAGAACGGGACCTTGTTCGCGAGAAAATAAAGATCGATGACGTCCCATATTTTGGCATGCTAGATAAAGGAGTAGGTTACGTTAGTTTAAGTGGCTTTACAGAAACTGCGAGTAAAGATGTAAAAGCAGCCATTGAAAAGCTCAAGGCCGATGGAATGGAAGAGCTTGTGTTAGACCTTCGAGGAAACGGGGGCGGACTTTTGCACGAATCAGTCAACATCGTAAACTTCTTTGTAGACAGGGGTGAAGACGTAGTCGAGGTAAAGGGAAAAGTGAAAGAGCACTATAGAATGAATAAAGCCCTCAACGCTCCACTAGACAGCAAAATCCCATTGGTTGTGTTGATTGATGAGGGATCGGCATCCGCTTCCGAAATTGTTTCTGGGGCGCTTCAAGATTTAGATCGGGCAGTTATCATTGGCCATAATTCATTTGGTAAAGGGTTGGTTCAAACCACGCATGACCTAAGCTACAACTCGAAGCTCAAGCTAACGATTGCCAAATATTACACCCCAAGTGGCCGTTGCATTCAGCGCCTTGACTATGGTGGCAAACGTGATGCCCGCGGTAAGGCAATGGAAATTCCTGATTCTCTATTGGCTGAATTCAAAACTAGAAATGGTCGTATAGTTCGAGATGGTGCTGGAATAACCCCGGACCTCACGGTAGAGGACAAAGAATACAGTGACTTACTTGCCACGGTAATGCGTGAAAACCTTGTTTTTGACTACGCCACAGAGTTTTACTTTGATCATGACTCCATTGACGAGCCCGAAGATTTTGCGCTTTCAGATGCCCAATACAAAGACTTTATCTCCTTCGTATTAAAACATGAGTTTGAATACAAAACTTCGAGCACGGAGAAGATGAAGGACTTAAAGCAGGAAATTGAGGACGACGAATTTTGGCAGGAAGTACAAGAAGAATACGAAGCGCTGGCCTCAAAATTGGAACGAGACAAAGAGCAGGATTTTATGAAATTTCAGGACGAAATTCGACTCATGCTCGAAAGTGAAATCATAGGACGGTACTACTATTCTAAAGGACGCATTCGGGCCTATTTATCCTATGATCCTGAAATCAAAAAAGCAATTGAAGTTCTGAACAATAAAACCTACTACGACTCCGTTCTTGCCGGCACCTGTACCGATTGCCTCGTGAAAAAGGGATAGGTGCTGCCTAACCTAGACTATGACCTTAACTTCTAGCCAACACCGTTGGATATATCTAATTGCGCTTGCTTTGGTAGTCATTGGACTGCCATTTTCTAGGGCTTTTATAAGTATAGGTGAGTTAATCTTAGCTGCAAACTTCATTCTCGAGGGTAGGTGGCCAGAACGTATTCAACGACTGAAGTCCGATCCCAGCATTTGGCTTTTTCTCAGCATTTATTTGATCCACATCATTGGGCTCTCTTGGTCAAGCGACCTTCAATTTGGGGTCGTCGATCTTCGAAACAAGCTTCCTCTTCTACTCTTTCCGATCGTTATTCCACTATCTCAGCGCTTGACACGCCGCGAATTTCTATGGATGGCAGCCATTTTTTCAGCCGCAGTAATCGCGTCTTCGGGACTATCCACGTATCAATACCTCGCACATCGCACAGATCCTGATTTCAACTTTCGGGATATTAGTCTCTTCACAAGCCACATTCGCTATTCGCTCATGGTTTGCTTGGGCTACATTATTCTTCTGAACTGCGCTTGGAACGAGGAAAAAAAGCTCTGGCTGCGATTTGTATATGTTGGTCTGGCCATCTGGATGAGCATCTTCCTCTTCATCCTTCAATCCATGACAGGCATTGTCATTTGGTTTCTCTGCAGTTACATGCTCTTGTTTTACACCCTCTTTTATTTCAAACATCAAATGCGGCGGGCAGCGGCATTCACCATTCTCTGCATCACCCCATTGTTTCTGATATTCTATCTCTTCATTCAAATTGACGCATACTACCCAGACACGCAACCCAATTTTTCGAACCTTGATCCCATCTCTGAGGCGGGTGAGTTTTATCACCACGACACCACCAACTTAATGTTGGAAAACGGTAACTACATCAATATCTATATATCCCACCCCGAGCTTAAACAGGAATGGGATAAGGTCAGTGACATCCAATATCATGAGGGCTTAGACCTGCAGGGTCATTATGTATACTCAACCCTAATTCGATATATGACCAGCAAGGGTTTAAGAAAAGACAGCGCCGGCTTTTCTCAACTAAGCATGGCCGATATTGATGCGGTGGAGTCAGGGGTGCCCAACATCCGATTTCTGTACGGGAATGCCTTGGATAATCGAATTTATACCGTGATATGGGAAATTGATAAAATGGTGCAAGAAAAAGAAGTGCAAGGCCATTCGGTTTCTCAACGATTTGAATACTGGAGCACGGGTTGGCAGGTGTTTCTAGAAAACCCAATTATCGGCGTAGGCACGGGTGATTTAGGCATCGGATATCATGATATGTATGACAGACTTGATTCAAAGCTCAGTGAGAAGTACCGATTGAGGTCGCATAATCAATTCCTCAATTTCATGGTCTGTTTTGGACTGATTGGTTTCCTTCTGATACTGGTTGCTTTTGCATGGCCTTTCGCGAAACTCACCCACGCCAACTCGTTTTTATACATCGGTTTCAGTATCATTATGTATGCGAGTATGCTTAATGAAGACACCCTCGAAACCCAGGTGGGCGTAACGACCTACGCATTCTTTAATGCCTTTTTCCTCTACTCCTTAACTGGAATATCTCGAAGGCGTCCCAGGACCGATTCGTAAACTTCCTTGGTTTTTTGCGCGGTCATTTGCTTGGAAAACCGCTCCACATTCTTTTTGCCATGATTGGCGTGTTGTGCTCTAACCTCTGGATTTTCGATGTAGTGCAACACATGTTTCGAAAGCATTTCATCATCCTTTACATCGGCGAGCATCCCATTTTCATTGTTGGTGATAATTTCCACAATGCCCCCAGCTTTTGTCGCAACAACCGGCACCCCGGCCGCCTGAGCATCGAGAATGGATGTGCCAAGCCCTTCTGTTTCGGAGGTAATGAGAAAGATGTCCAACTGAGGTAGCATCGCCACAACATCCTTTCTAAAACCTGTCAATATGATGTGGTTCGACATGTCCGCTTCTTCAATCCACTGCTTCACTTCTTTTCGTAATGGGCCATCACCAATGGCCAGAAACTTCACGTCCTTACCCGCCTCAATCACGCGCTTCGCGGTTCGAATAAAGGTTTGATAATCTTTATGAGGTGCAAGCGCAGACACATTTCCCGCCAAGGTTGTTTTTTCATCGACGCCAAACTCAGCCCTAAGATCTTGATCTAGTTTTACATTCTTGAATTTTCCAAGATCAATGCCGCTATGTACCACTTCCAACTTGCTTTCATCATCAATGAACGGCAGCATTACTTTCCTGATTGCCGCAGAAACGCACAGAATCCTCGCAATACGCGGATGGTTATACTTAAACATGGATAGTGCCCCGCTGTGAATCGGAAAGTCTACCCGTCTGGATACGATAATATGCGCCTCGTTTTTTGACAAGACTGAACTCAAGACCGCAAAGTTGTGCGCATGGCTATCGTGGACATGGATGAGGTCTATCGCCTCTCGTTTACAAATATGACTTACCCGAAAAGCGACCATCGGATTGGCCGAAAATCCTTTAAAGTAGGTGACGTGGTTGAGGTGATTTTTTAAGCAGTATTTGTGCACCATGGAGTTGAACGGACACAGCACAATTTGCCAGACCCCAAGTGTATTAAGCTCTTCCATCAAATAGATAAGCTGTTGCTCGCCGCCGCGCCACGTTTTTGGCGAAGAAATATGCATGATTCTCATCGGCGCTGGATCTTAAGCAATTTCAGGTATTTCAAGTAGGTGGACTTGGCTGAATAGACTCCAATCAACCAGCCATAATAGCCATCCAAAAACCCGAGTTTTAGTATATAGCTTTTAAAGAATTTCGCCGTTGGCTTAATAATCAGTTTCAATAAACTTGAGCGGTCGCCTTTATCAAATTTGGCTTGAGCCGCGATACTGCTAAAATTATCCACTTGATTTTTATGTTCGTCAACCGTGTAGAATGTGTAGTGAAATAGGTCCCCATCGAGTGCCAAGATTTTTGATCCTGATTCCAATTCAAATTTATCGTGGGGGTTCGTTCCAGCCCACTTTCCTTTGGTTCTATTTACTAACCTCAGCTTCCGATCTGGATACCAACCACTATGCCTTATCCATTTTCCGCAATAATTTGCCAGCCGATTCATGTAATATCCATCTGCTTGAAAATTATTCTTCACGGAAATAATCGATTCGCGTAAAGCGGGGCTTAATGCTTCGTCAGCATCCAATGAAAGGACATATTCATGGCTGACCTGTTCCATCCCGAAATTCTTCTGCTCGATGTATCCAAGAAATGCTTGCTTGATAAATCGAACACCATGGCGCATGGCAATTTCCTCTGTTCTGTCTGTTGAATTGGAATCAATAACAACAATTTCATCAACAATATCAACCAGGCTTTCTAGGCATCGGCCAATATTCCGTTCTTCGTTTAGGGTCAATATCACCGCCGAAATTTTCACCATCTTATTCCTGCAAGTAAATCCGGTTTACCCGCTGTGAAACTTTCGTGAGTATCTCATATGGAATGGTATCCAGCTGTTTGGCCATGCGATGCACGTCGGTGGAACCTGCGAAAATCACGACCTCATCCCCCTCTTGCGCGGCGCAATCGGTCACATCGATCATGCACATATCCATACAAACATCTCCCACAATGCTGCACGGTTTCCCTTGCCAACTTAAGGCCCATTTTCCATTTCCGAGTCGACGATCTAGACCGTCGGCATACCCAACAGCCACTGTCGCAATTCTTCGAGCGTCTGAACCCTTTCCGGCTCGATTGTATCCAACCGATTCCATTGCATCAACGGTTCGGATTTGAATAATGTATGACTTGAATAAACCAAGGGCTTGCAGATACTTTGAGTGTTCAGATCCTGCAAATCCGTACAATCCAATTCCTATCCGCACCATATCAAAGTGAAACTGAGGAAAACGAAGTACACCAGTAGAATTAAGCGCGTGGCGTAAAATTTCGTGTCCCACTCGCTTTTCTACCTCGTCGGCAAATGCAAGATAGGTCTCAATTTGTTCTTCGGTGAACGTATCGCTTACTTCATTGTCAGCAGCGCTGAGGTGGGTGAACACACTACGAACATGTATAAACGGCGCAGAGGTTAGAAGCTGACCAAGCTCTTCCATGTCTCCTTGAGAAAAACCAAGGCGGTGCATCCCTGAATCTACTTTCAGGTGTATGTTCAATTCGTGGAAAAGGTGTCTCAGGCTTCCGGCTGTTTCAATAAACTCCTTTAAGCTTCGAATCGAATAGATCTCAGGTTCGAGCTGAAATCGAATAATGGAATCGTAAGCAGACTTAACCGGACTCATTACCATAATTGGTAACCGGATGCCTCTTTTGCGCAATGCCACCCCTTCATCGGCGTATGCCACTGACAAATAATCGATGTTTTGGGTTTGAAGAAAATTGGCGATCTCGTACCCACCGCTTCCGTATGAAAAGGCTTTGACCATAACCATGATCAACGTTTCGTTCTTGATTTTACCGCGGAAGTACTCGAGGTTTTTGCCCAGCTTATGTAAGTCCACTTCAAGCACGGTCTCATGCTGTTGTGCCTGCAGGCGGTGCACTAGCTTTTCCAACCTAAATGCGCGTGCGCCCTTCACAAGAACGGCCTTGTTCCGAAAATCTACCGGGTTAATCACAGACAAATAGGCCTCAACATCTTCAAAATGATCAATTCTGTTTTGCTTAAAAAGGCCTTGAAACTTACCAATCTCGGGCCCGATAAGTACAAGATGATCAATTTTGGAGGCATTCAATTGCTCCGATATTTCTTTGTACAGATGATCACTTGCAAGGTTTTGATACATATCCGTTAATATGACCAACTGTCCATCTGCCTTTTGCACGGCCAATTGATCCAATGCTGCCTGCAACGATCCTAGGTCTGAATTGTAGCTATCATCAATCAAAACGCTGTTCTCAATTCCTCGTTTCATTTCCATGCGCATTGCAACAGGCGCGAGGCTACTAAACCGCTTCAGCACGTCTTCCGTATTGCAGTTTATGATGAGCGTAAGGCAGAAACAGTGTATCGCATTTTCAATGGATGCTCGATCTTCAAACGGTATCTGAATGGAATAAACTGTTCCTTGATGATCCAATTCGATAATGGTCGTTCCAGATCTGATTTTCGTGCGCTGCACATAAACCGTTGCGTTCCGATCCACAGCAGACCAAGTGAAGAAACGCTCCGCTTTTCCATCTTGACATCCATCAAACCAAAACTGGTCCTTACAGCAAATAATGGTTTCGCACGCATCAAATAGGCGCATCTTTTCTTTGAGCTTTTCCTCAAAAGAAGAAAAGTGCGCAGCATGTGCGTCTCCAAGATTTGTGAATATGCCGATGGAAGGATCAATGACTTTTTGCAGGTTCGGCATCTCATCTGGCTGGGAAATTCCCGCCTCAAAAATGCCGAGTGTGTGCTTGCTCTTAAGCTGAAGCACAGACAATGCGGCGCCAATTTGGGAATTATAGCTTTTGGGGCTTCGACAAATTTGGTGCTGATGCTCAAGCAAACTATTCAGCCATTCCTTCACAATTGTTTTGCCATTGCTGCCGGCCACACCAATCACTGGAATCTTAAATCCACGTCTATGATTCTTGGCAATGGCTTGCATAGCTTGAACCACATTTTGACACAGAATAAAGTTGGCGCCGCCTTTATGCGCATCAATAACTCCTTGATCGGTGACGAGGAAATTGCGGACACCCCTATCGATAAGCTCTGGTATAAAGGCATGACCATCGAATTTTGACCCCTTAAAAGCGACAAACAATGCGCTTTGCCAGTGAATGTCTCTATGGTCGATAATTACATTACTTATGTTCGACCCTGGAAGAGCGATGAACGTTCGTCCTCCTGTGAAGTCCCCGATGGATTCGACGGTATAATTCATTTCTTTCCTTTTTTTGATTCGCCTATTTCCTTGTCGCGTTCCAAGCTAAAGCAGCCTCTACAAAGCGGTTCATACTCTTGACTTTCTCCAAGCTCAACCAGTTCCTGGCTTGCAATTACTCGATGGCTATGATTGGCGAGGGAACCACACTTCATACAAATGGCGTGTACTTTGGTCACATATTCTGCCACCGACATTAAGCCTGGCATGGGCCCAAATGGCCTTCCTAAATAGTCCATGTCCAACCCAGCAATTACTACACGCTTTCCAAGAGAAGCCAATTGCACGCAGACGTTAACCAACTCGTCATCAAAGAATTGCGCCTCGTCTATACCCACTACTTGAGCGTCGTTTGCGAGTATTAAAATATTTCCTGAAGACCGAACGGGTGTAGATTGAATGCTGTTGCTGTCATGAGAAACTACCTCTTCTTCATCGTAGCGCACATCCACTTCTGGTTTGAAAATGTCGACTTTTTGACCGGCAATTTCTGCGCGTTTCAGTCTACGAATAAGCTCCTCTGTTTTCCCAGAAAACATGGAGCCGCAGATGACTTCAATCCATCCAAATTTGTGCTTGTGGGTTCCGGTGTATTCAAGAAACATGGTTTACAAATATGCGATTCAATGAGGCTTTTCCCACGAATATGTGCCTTGAATCTAAAGGCCAGCGAATATTTCAAAACTTTCGAATTCTAGTGCCCTATCTCCTCTGACAATTTACATATTTGAAAAAGCATTAGAATACGCAACGAATGGAAGAACTCAGGCAACAGATTCAATCCCTACAGGCACGGGTAGAGGAAAAAGAACATGAACTCATGCTCATCCAACAAGAGCTGACGCTATTAAAAGCTCGACTTGAGGATGCCATCTCAGAAAATCGAATAGAAGAATTAAAGGCCGATCAAGATGCGCAGCTTAAGGAAAAAGCACGGGCAGAAGCTGAACAAGCAAGGCTAGCATCTGAAAAAGCAGAAGCCATTGCGGCAGAACAAGCTATTCAAAAACAGCAAGAAGAAGCCGCGCGCATTGCAACGCAAGCCGAAGCCATGAGTGACACTACAGTTGAAACAGAAGAAGAAGAAAAATCACTGGAAGAGCCACAAGTGGACGTACCGCAAGTAGATGAAGCCGAGCATGAAGCCATCATGCGCACCATTGAGGAAATGTCTCGATCTATGGGAATACAAGAAGGTGAAAGTGCCGGAGAACGATTCCAAGGGCGGCCAACACTTGGAGATAAAGTGTCTAGGCAGAAGCTCCATGATATTAAGCGTGGTCTTGGCATCAACGAACGTTTTCTATATGCCAATGAATTATTTGCGGGTGACATGGGCGCTTTTTCACAAGCGGTAGAAGAGCTCAATCACGTTGACTCGGAAACGGATGCGAATAGGTTGCTAAATGAAAACTTGGCATCTCGCTATCGGTGGGATGAAGAAAGCGAAACTGTTGTTGCCTTTAAGTCATTGGTTTCAAGAAGATTCGCATGATGAAACACACATTAACCGCCCTCCTAGCGCTGCTCTTAGCCCTTCCTTCTTTTTCACAAGATCGCGTCTTTGTTAGTGCCATGATCGATTCCCTGTGTGCGCCTCACTTTCATGGTCGAGGTTATGTTGAGGACGGAGACTCAAAAGCAGCTGCGTTTATTCAGGAGCAGGTTGAAAGGTTAGGAGTAGACCAGCCGGTTCAGGTGCAAGAATTTCAACTTGGCGTGAATATATTTCCTGGAGAAATGATGCTCAAAGTGAATGGCAACACATTGATTACCGGTAAGGATTTCATCATCGATCCGAAGTCTGGAAAGGCAAAAGGAACCTACGATGTGGTCACCTTTAAGCCAAAGTGGGCCGATAGTCATGAGAAACTTTTTTCGCGCATTGCCGATGGTAAATTTGACGGAAAGGTGATTGTATTTGATATTAACGATGAAAACACCAACTATCAGAATCTGATTGACGACGTGTATAAAAACCCGCTCAAGGCAGCTGGTTATATTATTCTCACGGATAAAAAATTAACCTGGAGTGTGAGCCGATCCATGGTGTCATTTCCAATCTTCCATGTTCAAAAATCTTCGGTTTTAAAGAAGATAAAAGGGGTGGAAATAAATGTGGATCAAGTGTTTAAAAGCAAACACACTGGTAAAAATGTAATGGCGATTCTGCCTGGTACAAGCGACTCCACTTCCAACTCCTTGGTCTATACGGCTCACTTGGATCATCTGGGTCGCATGGGTGCAGCCACCTATATCGCAGGCGCAAATGACAACGCAAGCGGCTCAGCCATGTTGCTTGATTTGTATCAGTGGTACTTCCTTAATCGCCCAGCATATGACGTTGTATTCATTTGGTTTGGCGCCGAAGAGGCTGGCTTGGTGGGATCGAAATATTTCGTAGAAAATCCATTGATCACCCTTGACGACATTTCCTTTCTACTAAACTTAGATCTAATGGGCGACGCGAAAACTGGAATTACGGTGGTCAACGGAAAGGTCTTTGAGGATCACTTCGCAAAGTTAAGTTCCCTAAATATGGAGTTGGGGCTACTCGAAAAAGTAAAAGCTCGGGGCCCAGCTGCGAATAGTGATCACCATCCATTTTACGAAAAAGGGGTTCCTAGCTTTTTCATTTACACCACTGGCGAGTACAAGCACTATCACGACATCGATGATGTCCCGAGTAACTTACCACTCACAAATTATGAGAAGGTGTTTGAGTTGATTACTGAATTTGCGAAGGTCGGTATCTAACTACCGAAAGACCATGATATGTCCCTTCGCATTGGGCGCCTTATACTGCAAACCATCTGCATCAAAGGCATCAACTTGGTAGTAACAAGAAGATCTGTTTTCTAGCACTTTTCCAAATCGATTGGTACCACACCAGCTAAAGTTTACATCACTTGACTCAGCTAATAGTTCACCTGCTTGGGTCCAAATTCGGATGTGAAACGATTCTACGTTTTCAACTCCTTGAACTGAGAAGCAATCCTGAGCTCCGTCTCCGTTTGGACTTATGAATGTTTTAGCATCGTGTGTAAATCGAATAGCGCATTGCTTTGGTGCTTCTTCATCTTGTATGTCTGAACCAGAATGATCCTGAGTGTCTTTGTCCTCTTTCTTAACAAGTGCATTCTCTTCTTCCTTTTCAGGCTTAGGATCCTGTTTTGTGTCTTCGGCTACGTCTTCCTGGTGGTTATCAGCGCCTGACGCTCCAGGTCTTGGAACATGCTCACTAGCTTCATCTTGCATGTGGTTTCCTACATGAGCTACTTCCTCGTTGACTACTTCAGACGTCGCAGTATTCGCCGAATTTGACTCAGCAGAGGCTTCTTCAGCCTCATTCGAATTCTTACGCTCAATGTTCTGTGTTTCTTCCTCTGCTGCCCATGCATCTTCGGATACAACCACCACGTTTTCGGTTTGTGGCGCCGTTGGATGCGATTCTTCCATGACTTCGTTGTGGGCAACTACATTTTGATCTGAGTGTAATACAACTTCATTGATTCCACCAAGTAAGGTCACCGTTGACAGACCAACTATTGAGGCGGCTTTCATTAGGCTTGTGGCACCAGTTGCTGCAACCCCGGCCGTGTTTGCTGCCATGCCTGCTTGAACATTTGCCCAAACGTGCGCACCAACTTCCACTTCGTGAGATGCGAATGCTTCCTTTACTATTTCCTCTATATGTTTCTGATTATTTTCCATCAGATATTTTCTCTTTCTCCAATTATGTTCATCAAATAAGTCCGCGCCTTTCGAAACTGAGTTTTAGAAGTGCTTTCTGTAACACCAAGTTCATCGGCTATTTCCCTGTGGGAGAAGCCTTCAATGGCATACATGTTAAACACTGTTCTATATCCAGTGGGCATTTCTTGAATCAATTGCATCAATTCGTCCACCCTCAGTTTTCCAATCGATTTCTCATCGGATCCTGCTAAATACTCTGCTTCGCTGATATCTGCGTCGATGGTTAACCCTCGCTTCTTTCGAAGTTGATCGAGTGAGGTATTTACCATTGTCCTGCGTATCCAACCTTCAAAACTTCCTTCACGTTTGAAGGAGTCGAGATGGCTAAAAACCTTGACGAAAGCATCTTGCAATACGTCTTCGGCTTGTTCTCGATCTGGAGCATACCGCATGCAAACAGACATCATCTTTCCGCTAAACTTTTCAAATAACGCTTTTTGCGCCCGTGGATCCCCCTGCAAACACTTATCAATCAGTTCATCGTCGGTCATCGGGTGCAAAACTGAGATATAGATGTGAATTGATTCAAAATAGTTGTCTGAGGTTGTAGAATTACGATTATTGGTCTACCTCAAATAACTGAAAGAGTAGCCAAACGCATCTTATTTCTGGACAATATAATTCAAGATCAAGATTCTTAAGCCTAATAAAATAACTTCGCAACCAGCACAGAATGAAGATCTCGGCAAGCGTATATTCAAGCAAAGAAGGCAGTTTAAAAGAAATTGTCCAAAATTTAGATGCGCATGGTATTGACCTACTGCACATCGATTGCAACGATGATCCTGCTGTCTTTGATGACATTGCTGAGATCAGAGCTTTCAGTAAAACCCCGATCGACCTCCACCTAATCACCAACAATCCTGAAGTCTATTTTGATCGCATTAATGCACTGGAAATAGAAATGGTCACCCTCCAGTTTGAGGATTTGAATGGATATTCCTACAATGGAGGTCTTAAATCAAAAATGGGGCTAGCCATTGTTTCAGAGACGGATATTTCTGTTTTTGACAACGTATCAGACAACTACGATTTCTTGCTCATGATGGCCACTACACCCGGCCAAAGTGGAGGTCGGTTCGACAAGGTCAATTTCCGGAAAATCAGAAAATTTAAACGGGCGCACCCTACAAAACAGGTACATGTCGATGGAGGTGTAAACGCTGAAGTAAGCTTTATACTCAGAAATATGAGCGTGCACTCGTCTGTTGTAGGTTCTTACTTATTCAAGGATCAACCGGTGGGGGCAGCGCTGCTCAACCTGAAGATTCATGACATCGACAGTCACTATGCCGTAGGCGACTTTATGCGTTCACGCGAAGAAATTCCCCTGCTTGGACCTGATAATCGAAGTCTCACTGAAGTACTACAATCGATGGATGATTTCAAGCTTGGATTTACCATTCTTGAAAACGAGCATTCTGAAATGGAAGGCATAATCAGCAATGCGGACCTGCGTAAGGAAGTGTTACGAAATGTCCCCGATCTCAATGCTATTTCCGTGGCCGGAATGACGAACCACACCCCAATAACCGTCTCTGATCTGATGAATGTTTCTGACATGATCGCCTTTCTAAAAGGCCATGATTCACCCATAAATTATTTACCTGTGGTTGACGCACAAAACAAAGTGAAGGGTGCTGTGTCGTTCCTAAATCTTGTAAAAGGAGAATTATGATTTTACACCTAAAGACCACCGCGACTGAGGCGCAAGCAAAGCAAGTAGCGGCAGCAACTTCCTCCGTCCTGTTTCATGACAGCACAAGACATGTACTTGTGACCCCATCGAAACTAAAATCAGCTCCAACTCAGTTTGAATCGCTCATTGATTCGGCCTTTGTAATGGACAACGACCTTCAGCTCGGTAGCCGAAACTATATAGACCACACCCGCTCTGTAAAAGTGGGAAGCGTGGAAATTGGCGGTAACACGAACAATACAATTCTCATCGCTGGACCTTGCTCTGTAGAAAGCGAAGAACAAATTCGAGAGAGCGCAACGTTCATGAAAAGCCTAGGGGTTACGGCTTTGCGTGGTGGCTGCTACAAACCCAGAACGTCTCCCTACTCATTTCAGGGACTTGGCTTAGAGGGTTTAAAGTTGCTTTCAAAAATGCGGGACGAATTTGGATTCAGCATTGTTAGCGAAGTGCGCGACGCGACGCATGTCGATGATGTAATAGAGCATGCCGATGTAATTCAAATTGGGGCTAAAAGCATGTACGATCACGGCATATTACGAGCCTGCGCCAAAACGAATAAGACGGTTTTGATTAAACGTGGATTCGGAACCACACTACAAGAGTTTGCCCAAGCGGCGGAGTTTGTCTTGAGCGGAGGAAATCAAAACGTGGTTCTATGCGAACGCGGCATCCGAACGTTTGAAACTAAAACACGGTTTACCCTTGATCTATGCGGCGTTGCGTGGCTCAAAGAGTACACGAACCTTCCCATTATTTTGGATCCCTCTCATGCACTTGGGTACCGCTATGGGATTTCTGACCTGAGCAAGGCGTGTGTGGCAATGGGCATTGACGGTCTGTTAGTAGAAGTGCACCCAAACCCTGAAGTGGCCAAAAGTGATGCAGCCCAGCAGCTACATCATGACGAATTCACTCAACTTATTCAGGCAATTAAACCCGTGGCGGCCGCCGTAGGTCGAACGATTGTATGACACTACTGCATCAAAACATAAAATGGTTACGCGAACAAGATTTGAATCTGACCATATCAGACGATCCTACCGTATCTGAAATCGAAGCACTCGCTGCTAAGCTAGATTGTCCGCTGTCCAATTTGATCATCTTTAACATGCAAGCCCAATCTCTTGATTGGCAAAAAATAAAGTTTGTCTTTTTGGACGTGGATGGCGTGCTAACAGAAGGCGGTATGTTCTATACAGAAGAAGGGGCAGAGTTTAAACGCTTCGACACAAAAGATGGAATGGCCATCAAGGAGGCAATGAAAGTTGGCATCCAATTCGGCATCATATCATCTGGTATAAACAAAGCGGTCATCCAAAATCGGGCGGATATGTTTGGCATCAAAAAGGTTTATGTTGGCGCCGAACCAAAGGTTAAAATCGCAGAAACGTGGTTGCAAGACCTCGGAATTGGCTGGGATGAAGTTGGCTATCTCGGAGACGACATCAACGATCTGAAAATGTTTGAAAAAGTGGGAATCGCGGCTTGCCCATCTGATGCCACAAACCCAAATAAACGTGCAGCGAGTTTCTTACTTCAATCAAAAGGCGGGCATGGATGCGTGCGCGAATTCATGGGTTACATTCCATCGCTAAAGGATAAATTGTAATGGCCGGAAAACTCACTTTGGTTCCTACGCCGATTGGCAACCTCGACGACATTACGCTTAGAGCGCTAAAAACACTGGCTGGGTGTGATGCTATTTTGTGCGAAGACACACGACATAGCGGCAAGCTACTGTCACATCATGAGGTCAGCAACAAGCTTATCCCCTTCCATCAGCACAATGAACATAAGGTCACCGACTCACTTGTTGGGAAAATGGAAGAAGGCCAGCACTTCGCGCTAATATCGGATGCCGGCATGCCCGGGATAAGTGACCCCGGTTATTTATTGCTTCGCGCTTGCATCGAAAAGAATGTGGTCGTTGAAGTTTTACCCGGACCCACAGCAGTAATTACGGCCATTGTAGGATCGGGCCTTCCATGTGAGAAGTATGTCTATCTCGGGTTTCCGCCTCAAAAAAAGGGAAGGCAAACCTTCTGGAAGTCGTTGCATGAGGAGACACGCACAATGGTCATGTACGAATCGCCACATCGAATAAACAAGGCTTTAAAAGAAGCCTCTGAAACATTTGGTCCTGAACGACATGCATGTGTTGCGCGTGAGTTGACAAAGCTCTACGAGACCTATCATCGAGGCACACTTGCTGAACTCGTTGCCTACGGAGATGATAAGGGTTACAAAGGGGAAATCGTATTGCTCATTGAGGGCAGTGCCGCATTTGAAAAAAGAAATAAAGAATGAAAGCCATAGTACTCAGCGGTTCTGGAGACTCGAAAGATGTTTTCAACTTACAGGATACCGAAACCCCTACACCGGGCGAAAATCAAGTGCGGATTAAGGTGAGCCATTTCGGTCTGAACTACGCAGATATCATGGCGCGAAAGGGCCTTTACAACGACCGCCCGCCACTTCCGTGTGTGCTCGGATACGAAGTTGTGGGTGAAATAGCCGAGGTTGGAGCGAAGGTTACCGGTTTCGCTGTTGGTGATTACGTGTTGGCATTTTCTCAATTTGGCGGATACGCTGAATATTGCGTTACGGAAGCGATGGGGACCATTAAGTTGGCGCCTGGAACAAATCCAGAGGAGGCATGTGCGCTGGCCACACAGTATTGTACAGCTTGGTTTGCTGCTGCAATGATGATCAATCTGCAGAAAGGGGATCGCGTATTAATACACGCCGCCGCTGGTGGCGTAGGCACGGCGTTGGTGCAAATCGCAAAGTGGAAAGGATGCGAAATATTTGGAACCGCTGGAAACACCGAAAAATTGGAGTATCTCAAATCTCTTGGTGTAGACCATGCGATAAACTACCGCACTAGCGACTTTGTGGAGGCCGTAAAGAATGGACTCGGTTCAAACAGATTGGACGCCGCCTTTGATCCGGTAGGTGGAGCCAACTTCAAAAAATCGCTGCACCTACTTGGCTCAGGAGGACGCATTGTAACCTTCGGCGCCAGTGAATGGAGTGCGTCAAAGGGTAGGTTCATTGACAAGCTTAAACTGGCATTCGGCTTTGGATTTTTACACCCGATCGGGTTATTGATGAAGTCACGAGCTGTAATTGGCGTTAACATGTTACGCATCGGCGAAAACCGACCTGATTATCTGAAAACATGCATGGAAGATGTGTATGATTTATACCAAAAGGGAATCCTTAAGCCAAAAATTGACTCCGTTTACGAAGCCACAGAGATCGAAGCCGCCCATGCCCGACTGGAAGGTCGAGGATCCATTGGCAAAGTGGTGATGAAGTGGTAATCTCAACCACGACTAAAATGTGAACGCTTCACCGAACGCCTTCATTCGACTTTCCAGAACCTTTAAATCCGTCATTTCAATCTCTGCCTTAACCTTCAGCTCACGTAGCTTCATGTTGTTGTTGATGAAGATCATTTCAAGTTCAGGATACAGCTTCAATAATACCTCTGCAATGTCATTTATGCTGAAGTTGTGTTCCACGAGATTGGTTGTTGAAGATGGTTTCGAATCATGCAAGTGTTCTACCAATTTAGCGCCGACGGTATCCACAAAAACAAATGGTCGGTGCTGTTCACCGTTGCCGTGAATGTTGATCTTTCCATGAAAGTTAGCCTCAAAAAGGAACTTGTTGATGACCGCATCGAAACGCATACTTCGATTGTAACCGTATACATTGCCACATCGAATAATGTGTGTTTCAATTTTAGGAGATAACCGCGATACATGATTCTCTCCCCGCATTTTGGAGATGCCATAAAACGTTTTTGGATTCAAACCAGAGTCCAGGTTTCGCTCCGAATCTCCAGACCCATAAACAGAAACACTGCTTAAGTATATGAGTCGCTGAACATCGCTTTCCTCCACGGCATAGGTAACCTCGGCAGTACCCCAATGATTCACCTGTTCAAACAAGTGTGCATCTTGATCAGCAAATGGCGTAGTGACCTTTGCGGCCAAATGATAAACTACATCCGCTTGCTTCACCGCTTTTCTCAAGTTTCGACTATCCAAAATATCTCCCTCCATGAATTCAAAACGCTTATCCAATTTGTGGAGCCCAATGAAAAGATTGAAATTATGACGGCTTAAGTTGTCATACACAATGACCCGTTCTATTGACTCATCCTTTTTCAATTGCTCACACAATGCCGTTCCAATATATCCCGCCCCGCCTGTTATTAGTACTACCATCTTATTTGCTTACTAGTTCTGTATGAAGTCCACACTCCGTTTTTTTCTGACCCAACCACCGGCCATCTCGCTCATCACCAAAAGCTGGTTTGACCGTACAAGGTTCACATCCGATACTTGAATATCCTTGTGCATCCAAGGGATGTCGTGGTAAATCATGTTCGGCGATATATTGCCAAATCTCTTGTTTTGACCACGAAAGCATGGGATGATATCGCTGCCCTCCTTGAGGCGTTTTTTCGAGCGAATTCAAACTACTTCGGTTCGCATTCTGATCTGCCCGAACCCCATTCACCCAAATATCGAATCGCTCTAACAACGGTTCCATAGGCTGAGTTTTATTTAAAAAGCAACAGTAATCCGGATCAGAAGTGAAGTAAAAATTTCCAATGCTATTTCGTTGCTGAACCTTGGGTACCTGAGATTCAATGTTCAATATGTTCAGCCCAAATTCTTCCCCAACCCTATCGCGAAAAGACAGCGTTTCTGGAAAATGAAACCCAGTTTGAATAAAGTAAATAGGTGTTTCTGGAGCAACTTTTCCTATGATATGCAGCATAGGCAAGCTATGTGTTTGAAAGGAGGAAGAAGCAAAATACGTTCGACCTTCATTTCGGAAAAATTGAAACTGATTTTCAATCCCCTCTATCTTCTTTGCAATACTCACTGTGCCAATATTTGGGGCGAAGGTCGCGAATCTATTGTTTCATGGAATCGCGATGTTGTCGATTAATCGAATCTCTCCCAAATGAGCGGCGACAACCGCTCTACACGGACCGGCCCAGACAGTTATTGGATCAAATGTTTGAGGGTCAATCACCTCGAAGTATTCTAAGTTCCATTCTGCATCGGCTTCAAATTTAAGTCTGACCTCCTCCTTAATGGACACGACCGATTTACTTTTAAAACCACTTTGGGCCATGGTCAAACACTGATGAATTAGCGTCGCTTTTTGTAGCTGATCCGATGTCAACCTCAGATTTCGAGAACTCATAGCCAATCCAGATTTTTCCCGCTTTGTTTCAATACCGACAATTGCAATTTTGCCCCCAAGTTTGGAGCTCAAAGCTCGAACAACAGCCAGCTGTTGAATGTCCTTCTCTCCGAAGTATGCCATGGCAGGTTCAACAATCTCAAAAAGGATGTGCACGACTTGCGCAACGCCCCGAAAGTGACCCGGTCTAAATTCGCCTTCAAACCGGGTTTCAAGCGAGCCAAAATGGTGGATATAACGACCTTCATCATCACCCGAACGATAGACTTCATAAACCTTTGGGATAAAAACTAGATCGCATCCAAGGCTATCCAGATAAGCAATGTCATCTTCCAAATTGATTGGATAATTTTCAAAATCAGATGGATTATTAAACTGTGAAGGATTGATAAAAATGCATACCACAGTATAGTTCCCATCATCTTTGCTTGCGGTCACTAATGTGCCATGTCCTTCGTGTAACGCCCCCATTGTTGGGACGAATCCGACCGTTTCTCCTTCCGTATATCGCTTCACTTCCGCTCGGCTCTTAGCAATTATCATCTCTCAGTGTCGTTTATTCTACTTGATGTTACGCCTTATATTGGTTATCTTTGCGTGCCTTTTGGCAAAAAAGTTCATTTCGTTTAATCAACTGAATTGTATGAGTAATTACGAACGAGTATTATACGTTTCTCACGAAATCAATCCCTATCTTCCTGAAAATTACATGTCTTACATGGGTCGACAGCTTCCACAAGAAGCCCAAGACTTTGGCAAAGAAATAAGATTATTCATGCCGCGCTTCGGTTGTGTGAATGAAAGACGTCATCAACTGCATGAAGTCATCCGACTTTCGGGTATGAATTTGATTGTCGACGACACGGATCATCCATTAATCATTAAGGTAGCTTCCATTCAGCCAACGCGAATGCAGGTCTATTTCATTGATAATGAGGAGTTTTTCAGAAGAAAGGCAACATTTTGGGATTCAGAAGATGATTTCTTCGAAGACAATGATGAGCGATCAATCTTTTTCTCGAGAGGTGTTTTTGAAACCGTAAAAAAATTAGGCTGGATGCCCGAAATCATTCATGTGAATGGCTGGTTTTCATCTTTAATGGCTGTTTTCCAAAAGACCTTCTACGCAGACGATCCATTGTTTGCGGATGCTAAAGTGGTGTTCTCCATTTACGGTGAAGAATTTGAAGACAGCTTCGATCCACGCATGTGGGAAAAAATGCTCTATGACGGCATGACTGAAGAGGATCTTGAGCTAATTAAAGACCCGACTTACACGAATATTTGCAAGCTTGGAGCCAAGTACGCTGATGCAATTGTCTTTGCTAGCGAAGATGTTAACGATGAAATAAAGTCGTTTGTTTCCACGTTAGACAAGCCTGTTCTAGACGCGCAACCTGAGGAGAATTTAATGAGTGTTTTTGATGATTTCTACACCGAGGTAATGTCTGACAACAGCGTTTTGGCTGAATAAACACGTGAAAAACACACTTTCAAAATTTAAAGATCAACGGTTTGTATTCGTACAAACCGTTGTTTTTTTGTCCGCAATTCTGATCTTAAGCAGTTGCAAAGACGATGAACTCTTGGGCATTGAGCTGCAACCCGATGGTCAATTTGACACCTTAGCAATAACGGACAACCTTTCTGTTGAGGCGTTCACTCTTTTGGGAGAACCTCAACGCTCGGATGAGGCCCAGTCATTTGTAGGGAAAGTTCAATCGGATCAATTCGGCACATCTGAGTCCTCGCTCTTGTTGAACTTTGACATCCTACAAGGAAACACCGATATCGATTTCACTATATATCAAGTGGACAGCGTGGTTCTCTCATTGCGCCCAAACTTAATTTTCGGCGTTCCCAAAAATGCCATCCCCATCGAAGTCTTCGAGTTAAACGAGACGCTGCTCGTATCTGAGGAATATCAATCAGATTTTGACCCTGAGGTAAAAACTACGGCTATTGGGTCAACCACATTTTCTTTCTCTAGACAGTTGAAGGTGCCCGAAACGGTGACCATAGACACGGTGACCGAAGTGTTTCAATTTAGAATCAAACTTGACAATGAACTCGGCGAGTATCTCAAAGAAGGAATTGGCGATGCATCTGCTCAAAGCACGGAGGATTTTCAAGAATACTTTAAAGGCCTGATGATCAAGGTAGGCGCAGGGCTCGACCCAACACTTACAGGCGCCATCTATTCAATGGCTTTGCTCACCGGCGAGTCAGGTATAAAAGTTTACACTTCTGAAAGTGGCAACGTTCAAAATACCGAAGTAATTGAATATCCGATTACCTCGAAATGTGCGCGCATTAATAAAATCACCCACGACTATAGCAGTTCGCTGGCCCAGACTTATTTAGACGATGTTTCTAATAACGACGACCTTCTTTTTGTGCAGGGTCTTGCTGGATTGCGCACCGAAATACATATTCCGGGTTTATACGAATTTGGCGTCAACAACAATACGGCCATCGCTAAAGCTGTGCTGCAATTCGAATTGGCCAATGAACAAAACGGTGAGCTCTCAAACTCTCAGCGATTGTACCTATTGGACCTAGAAAAAGACGGTTCGGAAAGCTTAACCCTAGATTACATCTACAGCCCAAGTCGCAGTGGAGGAAAGTTTGATGAAGACATTAATGGCTATCAATTTGACATTACGCGGCATGTGCAACGTATCGTTCAAGAAGCTCAGAAAGGAGTCGATGTGAACTATGGTTTACGGCTTCATGCACAAGTGCCTGTTCTTAACGGAAACGACACAGCGCACAATGTTCTAAAAGGACTTGATAATATTGCTCTGAAGCTATATCACACGGACTTAAATAATTAACCATGTGCGGAATTGTAGGATACACAGGCAGTAAAGACGCTTATCCAATACTGATTAAGGGCCTTCAAAGGCTCGAATATCGAGGCTATGACAGCGCTGGAGTTGCCTTAATGAATGATAAAACCACTCTTCACAAGTGCAAAGGGAAGGTTGTTGATCTTCAAAATCACATTGGTTCTGGACTTACGACTGGCACAGCCGGAATCGGACATACCCGCTGGGCAACACATGGTGAGCCGAACGATGTCAATGCCCATCCACACACATCCATGTCAGGAGACATTGT
Organism: Flavobacteriales bacterium UBA1993; assembly: GCA_002336485.1. Classification (GTDB taxonomy): domain Bacteria; phylum Bacteroidota; class Bacteroidia; order Flavobacteriales_G; family Salibacteraceae; genus SHAN690. The sequence continues at coordinate 1,773 of DDCZ01000085.1, read as the reverse complement.
GCTCATTCATAACGGAATCATTGAGAACTATGATAGCGTTCGAAAGGAGTTAATTCATCGCGGCTATACGTTTCATTCTGAAACAGACACGGAAGTCTTGGTTAACCTGATCGAAGAAATAAAAAAGAGCGAAGCATGTTCGCTTAGCGAGGCTATAAGAAAAGCGCTGAACGAAGTCATCGGCGCCTATGCCATAGTGGTGATGTCAAACTCAGAGCCTGGAACCTTGGTTGCCGCGAAGAAAAGCAGCCCATTGGTCATTGGCATTGGGCCAGATAAAGACTATTATCTCGCTTCGGATGCTACGCCAATTGTGGAGTACACAAAGAACGTTGTCTACCTAGAAGACGGTGAGATTGCCGAAATCATCCCAGGGAAAGACTTAAAGCTTTTCACCATACAAAAGCAGAACGTAACGCCATATATACAAGAGTTAGAGCTACAGCTAGAGCAGTTAGAAAAAAGCGGCTACGATCACTTTATGCTCAAGGAGATCTATGAGCAGCCACGATCTGTTAGGGATAGCCTTAGAGGTCGTCTAAACTTAGCTGCGGGCTTAGTCCACCTGGGCGGAATGGCCGACTATGAGCAAAAATTATTGAATGCAAACCGTATCACGATTGTTGCTTGCGGAACTTCTTGGCATGCCGGTTTGGTTGGAGAATATCTTATTGAAGATTTAGCTCGAATTCCAGTAGAGGTCGAGTATGCTTCTGAGTTTCGATATCGAAATCCGATAATCACCGAAAAGGATGTAGTGATCGCCATATCTCAATCAGGAGAAACAGCCGATACACTTGCTGCTTTGGAATTGGCGAAATCAAAGGGCGCTACAATACTGGGGATATGCAACGTTGTTGGGTCTACTATATCGCGCACCACCCATGGTGGATCTTACACTCATGCAGGGCCCGAAATTGGCGTCGCGAGCACAAAAGCCTTTACGTCTCAAGTAACTGTACTGAGCCTCTTGGCCCTTATGCTCGGAAATAAGAAAGGCTCCATAGAGCGAAGTAAGTTTCTGAGGTTACTCTACGGTCTAAATGAAATTCCGGAGAAAATTGAACGTGCCCTTCAAACGAATGATCTTGTTGAATTGATTTCGGCAAAATTCAAGGATGCGAGCAATTTCTTATACCTCGGTCGTGGGTATTGCTTTCCAGTGGCATTAGAAGGAGCGCTCAAGCTCAAAGAGATTTCATACATCCACGCAGAAGGGTATCCTGCAGCCGAGATGAAACACGGACCTATTGCCTTAATAGATGAGGAAATGCCTGTTGTGGTTATCGCAACAAAGGGGCCGTCCTACGAGAAGGTTGTCAGCAACATTCAAGAGGTGAAAGCGCGAAAAGGGGTGCTCATTGCAATTGTTACAGAAGGCGATACACAGGTAAAGGAGATGGCTGATTATACCATTGAAATTCCAGAAACAGATGAAATCTTTTCTCCCTTGGTGGCTTCAGTTCCGCTTCAATTGCTCTCCTATCACATCGCCGTAATGCGAGAGTGTAACGTGGATCAGCCGCGTAACTTGGCAAAGTCCGTGACAGTGGAGTAGCAGAAACAACCGGTTATCCTTACCCCTTAAACCTCATCGTAAGATTCTCATTTTCAATAACTACCACTAAATTATGGGAGTCCAATTATAGTGAATATCAACAGTATTTATACAACCGAATTTGTGGATATAAACACCATTTTCTTACCCCTATAGGGTACAGAAAAATATCTCAAATCTTCAATGAGGAGGGGTTAAAAACACCTCGAGGAAGT
>DDCZ01000027.1 GCA_002336485.1 Flavobacteriales bacterium UBA1993 | reverse complement strand
CGGAACCTAGACAGTGAGGCCTCGCGGATGGCTTCTCTGACTGACATGCCTGATTTTATGTTGTTGTTATACGCACCTACAAATACGAGCGCATCATTCACGATTATTCCGATCAAGGCGATGATCCCCAAGTAGCTAAACAAACTCAACTGCAGTCCATGGATCCAATGTCCCCAGGCTACTCCAATGAAGCTGAAGGGAATCAAGACCAATACTGCCATTGTTTGTGAGAATGATCGGAAGGTGAGTACAATGATGCTGAGCATGAGAAGCAGGACCACCGGCCCCACTGTTTTCATCGACTTGGCTGTCTTACCCTGTTCCCGTTGCTGCCCTTCCAACGTGAATTTAATTCCGGGATGATCGGCCAATATTTCAGGCAAGTACTCTTCTTTGATGCTGCCCAATACATTGCTAACGGATACTTCGGAATTGGCAATATCTGCCGTCACCAATATTTGGCGTTCTCCATCACTGTGCTTGATGCTTACCACGCCGCGTCCAATTTCAAACGTGGCTAAATCTTTCAGTAAAAAGCTCTGTCCATTACTGGTGCGGATCTTCATTTCACTCAGGCTGCTCTGGCTTGCTCTTTCGTCTTCTTGGTAACGCACCCAAACCTTTACTTCGTCTAAGCCACGCTGCAGTCGTTGAATTTCTCCACCGAAATAGCCCTGTCTAATCTGGATCATGACCTGTTGTTCGGTGAGTCCAAGTTGATACGCTTTCTCTTTTAACTCCACGCGTATTTCGCGCAGTCCGTCCTGATCATCGTCGTTCACATCCTTGAGGTCACTTAGGGTGCGCAGCTTGGCTTTCAGCTTTTCTACTACGGTTCGGACTTCTTCTTGATCCACACCTTTTAACGCTACCGAAACGGGCTTTCCGAATGGTGTGCCCGCGCCATATGAGAATTCCTCCACACCCAGCAGGTCGCCTGCATTGGCGCGAATCATACCGCTGATTTCAAGTACGGGCATTTGACGCGCTTCGTTGTCCAGTAGTTTGATGCGAAGGCTTCCCGTATTTGTGTTTCCCGGACCTAATCGTTTATCTACAGATAGAACAACCTCCAAAGAATCTTCTCGTGTGGGTGCTATTTCAGAGCTTGTTTTCCAAACTGCCGCCTCCACTTGATCCAGCCTAGCCAAGGTTACTTCTTCCGGAGTTCCTGCAGGCATCTTCAGATTAACCGTGATTTCCTCGCCCTCAATAAATGGGAAGAAGGTAGTTGTGATAATTCCGCCTTGTATGGCTCCAAATGTGGCGAGAAGCATCGCTACCGGTATGGCAATCGCAAAGAATCGTTTCTCCAAGAAGAAGTCAAGCACAGGCGCGTACAATTTGAATTTCAACCAGTCTAAAACCTGCGTAGAATACTTGGTCAATTTACTTGGCTTCACATCTCGATCCAAGGCTTTAGAATGGGCAATGTGTGCCGGTAAGATGAATACACCCTCAATTAAGGAAAAGAGAAGTGTAGCAATGACGATAAAGGCCATCTGACCAAAGAAATCGCCGAGCGTGCCTTCTATAAAGAAGAAAGTACTGAATGCTACAATGGTCGTGGCAATTGCTGAGAATACTGCAGGTAGAACTTCCATGGTTCCGTTCACAGCTGCGCTGATACGGTCCTCGCCCATTTCATAGCGCCGATATATGTTTTCACTAATCACAACGCCATCGTCGACCAGAATTCCAATAACAGTGATCATTCCAAAAAGGGAGATGACGTTAATGGTGATGCCGAAAAAGGGAGAAAGAATAAAGGCTCCGGCAAAACAGATGGGAATAGCAAGGGCCACCCAAAAAGCCAACCGGAAGTGAAGGAATAATGCAAGAAAAGCAAAGACTAGGATGAATCCAATAATGCCGTTGTTCACTAATAGATCGATACGCTGCGTAACTGTGGTTGAGGCGTCTTTTGTGATGTTGGCTTGCATCACATCATGTTCACTATTAAACACTTCGATGTAATCTTTTAGGGCACCAGCAATAAAGAGTAAATCTTCGTCATTGGTGTTACTAACATCGATGGTCACGGACGACCTTCCGTTGTAGAAACTCATGTTTGGAACTTCAGCCCAACGATCCTCAACCGAAGCCACGTCGCTCAAACGCACAACACTTCCATCTGCATTCGCCTTGACAACAAGCGTTTCTAAATCCTTTGCGTAATAAGACTTGTTCGATGATCTAATCTTCAGCTCTTCGTTCTGTCCAATCACGGTTCCACCTGTGATTTCAATGTTGTTTCCGGCAACGGCTGTCGTAACCTGTTGCATGGTGAGTCCAAATGTGGCAAGCTGGTCTTCTTTAATGCTGATCACAATCTCTTCATCCGGAAATCCGCTTAGGGCCACTTTAGAAATACCGTCAATAGCGAGGAGGTCTCTCTCAACATCTCGGGCAGCTGCCTTAAGCGTATGCAAATCAACCTCACCATGAATGGCAAAACTCATGGCTCGACTTAGGGCCTCCTTTTTATATACGTCCAGCGATTCAAGGCCGGTAGGGAAGGAGGTGATTCGATCCACGGCGTTTTTCACATCCTGCAAAACCAAATCGATGTCCGCATTTTGCTTTATCTCCACCGTAACGGTGGCCAGGTTTTCGTTTGAAATCGACGTTACGCGGTCAATACCCGAGGTTCCCTTCAGGTTGTCCTCAATTTTAAGTACGACGGACTCTTCAATTTCCTCAGGCGAAGAACCAGGGTAAACAGCCTGAATGCTGATTATTCGACTCGGCACTTCTGGGAAGAAGGTACGGCGAAGGCTTTGGAGTCCGAAGAATCCGAATATGAGTACCAGGGCAAGAATTACATTCCCTGAGATGGCATATTTGATGAAATATTTTACAATGCTCTGCATGCTTCCTTATTCAATGATTTCAACTTCCATCCCGTCAAAAGCTCCTGGAACAACCTGGTTGACAAGCACGGTTCCGTCCTCTAATCCTTTCACAACCATTACATCGTTGCTTTCGTGAATGACGTTTACATCGAGCAGTTTGAGCTTGTTGCTTTGAACAGTGTAAACCTGTGAACCATTCACAACCAAAAACCTAGGAATACGTGCTGCGGAATCTAGAGGTACACCGTTAATTGATCCATTCAGATACACGCCCTCGTACAGTTTACTCCCGCTTACTTCGAGATAGACTTTCACTGTTTGGGTGTTGGCATCTACAATTTCACTGATGCGTGATATTTTCCCTTGCCATTCGCCCTGAAGTTCTGAAGACAAGACCGTGGCTGTGTTCCCTACACGTATTTTGGATATGTCGCGAACACTGATGCCAGCTTCGAGTTCATAGTTGATTGGATCCACAAAAACCCCAACACGCTGACCAGCGCGAATAATTGTATTAGGATTGACATTTGCCTGGCTCACAATACCGTCAAATGGAGCAGCGATGGTGAATTTTTTCAGTTGGGCCTCTTGGCTTTTGATGGCGTAGTATTGATTGTAGACCTTTCGCGCAACGAGAAAGTTCTTTTCTTTCTCATTGGTAACGTCCGGCAAATCTGGAATTGAAGTTGACGCATCAAACGAGGCCAAGTAGACTCTCCATTTATCGAACCCGTCTTCATAATCGATTTTTAAGTCGGGAAGTAGACCAGTGAGCACGCTCTGAAAATTGCTCCTATTCGCAACGATTGAATACCGCGTATCCGTATCGTCAAGTTTGAGCAATACTTCTCCTCTCTTAAATGAGGTACCATCTTTAAATGCTTTTGCACCTTGCAAGAGGCGTCCGTTTACTTCAGTGAAAACATCAATCTTTTGTTGAGACATGAGTCTTCCGCTAAATGCGATAAGCGCCTGCTGAGGAATGTTCTCAACCGCAGCCACGGCAACGGGCGCGATCATTGACTTCGGTGGGTCTTCCTTTGGTGGTTCCTTCATTCCCGCTAAGGTTTTGTTGAGAAGAACACCCAGTGCGAGTATCGCGATGGCAGCGCCAACTGCCCATCTTCGTTTCATGAAATCCATATCTTATTTGGCTTTAATGTCGTTGATTAATATTTCGGATACGATCTTTTTTCGATCGTGTAATAGTTGTTTATAGTCAGCCAAATTCAGATCATTCATAAACATGACCATGGGTTTAGCAATAATGGGAAACATGATGAGTCCAATCATGTTTAGAACAACATGCTCGGCCTTTAAATCCTTTCGCACAAGTCCCTTCTTTTTACCTTCTTCGAGTTCCTTTAGTAAACCACCAAAGGGTGGGTTTACGCCTGCCTTTTTCATTCGAGCCCTATGCTTGGCTGGATCACGATTCATTTCAGATATTATGAAAAGAGGGAGGCGAGGGTGACGAATTAAGAAGTTTGAGTATTGATTTACCGCCAATTCAATCTTCTCGAAGAATGGTTTATCGGATTCAAAAACTTCGCCCAATGTTTTGAAAATTTCACTGAACGTTTTTTGAAATACACGCGTCAAAAGCGCTTCCTTACTCTTAAAGTAATAGTGGAGTAGCCCTTTGTTGATCTCAGCCTTTTCAGCAATACTGCGCATTCGAGCGGCATCGTAACCGCATTCAAGCATTTCAGTTTCAGCCGCCTCTATTATTTTGTCTTCTGTTGTCATGGTTTTACCCGTTTGGGTAACAAAGTGCAATTCTAAGACTAAAAACAACACGCCATTGAAAAAGTTTAGTCATTTGGGTAAAAAATAATTCTTGTCATTCCGATGGGGCTTTTAAGCCATCTTGAAGATTTAAGCGGAATACAGGAAAAAATCAAGCCTGCATTTGATCACATCTATATATTTGTTCGCAAAGCCACACATTTATGAAAATGAAATACATTCCATTATTAGCAATCGCTTTAACATTAGGCGCATGTGGAGGAAGTGAATCAACGGAGTCGCACACAGAAGAAGCGGTCGAGGCAGCGGAAGAGGTTGCGGTTGAAGAAGAGTCAGGATCTGAAATCAATGATATGGCCGATTTTAAATTCCATACCATGATTGCGAACCTGCCAAGTCCGCTTGAGACATTTAATCTAATGTCTGGTGTGAATGTGGCAATGGAAGGTGTGAACTTAACACCCACCGAAGACAGTAAAAACCTCAGCACTATGTCCGCTAAGGCATATGGTTACGGGATGTACATTACGGATATGGGATTTATGGCCTATGAGCATCAAAACCAACAGACGCTTGAGTATTATGCGACATGTCGCGCCTTAGCTGGAGAGCTTGGGGCGGGTGAAGTTTTCGAACGCACGATTAGCTCCAACTTTGAAGAGAATACATCCAACGAAGAAAAATTCGTGAAGATGATGGATGAGGCATTCAACGCTATGGATCAATACATGGTGGACAACGAACGATTTGTAAATGCTACTGAAATATTTGTTGGTAGCTGGGTTGAGACACAGCTCATTGCTACTGGAATTGTAAAAGATGAAGCGTTGAGCGAGGTGAACCGTCCAATCTTTCAAGGCATATACGAGCAGAAAGTACACGCAAGTAACTTGATGAATGTCCTCAGCGAGATTGAAACTGAATTGGATGACGAGGTGGTTGATCACGTAGAAGAAATTATGATGTTTTACGCTGGTTTCGCCAGTGTAGAGTCGATTACGTCGGAAGACCTGACTGAGCTTGAGAATAAGTTGATGGCCTTAAAGGCTGCCTTGACGTCTTAATCAATCACTTGACTTTAGAAAAGCTCCCAATATTGGGGGCTTTTTTTATGCGTTGTTTTTTTCCGATACCTCCATTGATATCATTGTCCTTTTCTGCTTTCAGATGCCACGAATTATCAACCATTCTGTGTACGTTTGACCCTCAATTATATACGTATTATGAAGAAGGTACTCATCGGCATTTTAGTGGTAGTGGTCTTGATTATTGGCGCTGCAATTGTGCTACCGATAGTTTTCAAGGATGACATCATCAAATTGGTGGAAACTGAAGCCAATAAGAATATCAATGCAACATTGGAATTCGGGGATATTGGATTGTCACTTTTCGAAAGTTTCCCGGATTTCACATTGACCATTGAGGCTATTGTAGTTACCGGCCACGCTCCTTTTGAGGGTGTGAAGCTGGCTGATATTGAAGCGCTGAAATTGAGCCTTGACTTAATGAGCGTGATCAATGGCGAAAAAATCCAGATCAACTCTGTCGGACTGGAAACTCCAAATCTTCATGTTATCGTTCTTGCAGACGGCACCGCTAATTACGATATCGCCAAAGAGGGTAAGGAGTCAGAACCAGAGGTGGAAGAAGCCCCAGAATCAGAAGGCGGAGGCTTTAGTATCGGGTTGAGTGAATACTTTATTCGGAATGCAGAGATTGTATACGACGATCGTTCAGCGGGTATGTATGCGCATCTCGAAAACTTCACACATGAGGGAAGTGGAGATTTTACCCAAGATGATTTTCTTCTCGAAACAATGACCGACGCGGACGGCATAACATTTAAAATGGACGGTGTTCCATATCTGAACCACACGACACTTGATATGAAGTTTGACATGAATATGAACATGCCAAATATGAAATTTGAGTTTGTCGAGAACTATCTGAAGCTCAACGCGCTTCACCTTGGATTTGATGGTTCGGTTGCGATGCCGGCTGAGGATGGCGATCCGATTGATTTAGACATGACTTTCGCGACAAAGGAGACTTCTTTTAAAAGCTTACTATCTCTTGTCCCAGCCATCTTTTTAACGGATTTTGAAGACATTGAAACAAATGGAAATTTGGCCTTAAGCGGAATGGCTAAAGGACGCATGATCGGCGATCAACTCCCTTCATTTGCGATCGATCTGACGGTTGATGATGCGATGTTTCACTATCCCGACCTGCCAAAGGCGGCTGAGAACATCGCGATCGATTTACACGTAAAGAATCCAGGTGGGTCAGACGACAACACGGTCATTGACTTAAATACATTTCATGTGGAGTTGGCGAATAATCCGGTCGACATGATGGTACACATGCGTACTCCGATTTCAGATCCGTTTATCGATGCCAACATCGACATGAATTTAGATTTGGCCTCTTTGGCCGATGTAATCCCATTGGAAGAGGGTCAAAGCATTACTGGAAAAGTGATAAGCGACATACAGCTTAAAGGAAATCAAAGCGCAATAGATGAAGAACGTTACGCTGACTTTCATGCGGGCGGTATGTTGGTGCTGAGCAATTTTGATTACAAAGACCCCGAGATGCCTTACGAAACCATTATAGAAGTGTGTTCGTTGTCTTTTACGCCTTCAACAGCGCTGTTGAAAGAATTCAAGATGAACGTTGGTGAGTCAGACATACAACTTACAGGACATGTGGACAATATTGTAGAATGGTACGTCGCAGATGTACCCTTAATGGGTGGGTTTTTATTCCGATCCAATTACATGAATATCAATGAGTTTATGGGTGAGGAAGAAGCCGCTTCGGAGGAAACAGAATCGACCGAAGAACCTGAGGCTGCTGGTGTTGCTGAAATTCCAGCAGGATTCGATTTTAAGCTTAACACCGAAATCAAGACCTTGATATACGATAATCTTACCATTACGGATGTGAATGGAGAGGTAGTGATGAAAGATCAAACGCTCGATATGCGTCAGTTGACCATGAAAATGCTCGAGGGTAGCTTGAATATTAGTGGTTTGTATTCTACTATCAATCCAGTGGTTCCAGATTTTAATGTGGATATGCTTATTTCACGATGGGATGTTCCAACCACATACGAGTATCTAGAAATTGTCCAGAAAATGGCCCCAATTATGGAAAATGCCACTGGCGCGTTCTCTTCACAAGTGAAAATGCAAGGCAAATTGGATCAGAATATGGAGCCGGCTCTAAACACGTTGGATGGTAAAGGAAAACTAACCACACACAATGTGAGTTTAAAAAACCCGAAAGTGCTTGCAAAAGCAGCTGACGCTGTCAAGTACGATGGTTTGAAGAAGATGAAACTTGACAATGTGAACGTAAGCTTCAAGTTTAAGAATGGTCGGGTGGAAGTAGATCCAGTAGACTACACGATTGGAAAAGAGATACCTGCCAACTTCAGCGGAAGCCATGGTTTTGATGGTACGCTTGACTACGTGCTGGCCTTAGATATACCAACCAAGTTGATGGGTGGCGCGGCCTCTGCCGCCATTGGTGGATTGTTGTCAAAGGCTGGGTCAGCTGCCGGCGTGAATGCAGCGCTTCCAGAAAGAGTCAAGGTTGACTTGGATATAAAAGGAACAAGCGAAGACCCAACTGTGATACCTAGAATGGCTGGAACCACTGCGGGGTCGGCCGCCGATGATCTTAAGGGTCAAGCCGTGGATGAGCTCAATAAAAAGAAAGATGAGCTTGAAAATCAAGCGCGCGATGAGGTTGATAAAGCGAAAGCCGACGCTGAAGCAAAGGCACGGGCAGAGGCGGAGAAGGCTAAGGAAGATGCGGAAGCTGCGGCACGAAAAGCTGCGGACGATGCTAAGGCGAAGGCCAATGCTGAGAAAAAGCGACTTGAGGCCGAGGCGAAGAAGAAAGCAGATGCCGAGAAGAAAAAAGCCGAGGACGCTGCCAAGAAGAAGGCCAAGGATGCCTTGAAGAAGTTTGGCAGATAACGACTAGTTGACCCGTATAAAATGATTCTTAAAGGCTTCCACTGTGGAGGCCTTTATTTTTTCAAAGTCTAGCTCTACCTTTAATTCGTTTTGGAGACTCGTTACGCCTTTGTCCTGAATGCCACAGGGCACAATGTGATTGTAGAACTCAAGATTGGTATTTACGTTAAATGCGAATCCGTGCATAGTCACATACCGGCTCGCTTTCACCCCGATAGCACAAATTTTCCGTACATTTTTTGTCTCAGGATCCAGCCAGACGCCGCTAGCATCAGAGAGTCGTTCTCCTTTTAATCCAAAAACGGAAATAACGTCTGAAATAGACTCTTCAATGCTCCAGATATACTTACCTACTCCCATTTCAAATTGCTCCAAATCAAAGATTGGATAGCCAACTATTTGACCTGGTCCATGATAAGTGATATCACCACCACGGGTTGTCTTGTAAAATTCTGCGCCTACAAGTTTCGGATCGCTAACCAGGTTTTGTAAGTCTCCAGACTTACCCAATGTATACACAGGCTCATGCTCAACCAGAAGAAGTACATTATCATCATGAGGGATTCCGTTGCGCTTTTTATCTAGAATGCCATTAAAGTGACGCTCTTGCTCTTCTAGCGCCTTCGCATAGGACATTCTACCGAGGTCTATAACTTTGAATGCATCGTTCATTTTCAGCGCAAATATGATCAATCAAAGGATTGGATGGTGGTGCTGTCCATCTTAAAATCAACGGAACGATAGTTCCGCATCCAGCCCGCATTGTCGGTCATGAATATCTCAAGGGTATAGGATTGACCTTCCTTGAGTCGTGGGTCGTAAAGGTCAGGTGTGAAGTCGGTTGCGACATTTCTTAAATTGTGGAACAGGAAGGATCCATCTGTTGTTTCAACCGCGCAAAACCTAGATCCGCCGCTATTCGTCAGCATAACTAAATTGTTGCCTGCGCCATCGAAAGATCCATTCCATTCGAAACTTGCTCGACCATCCGCCGTTGTTTCGACGCTCACATTGCTTGCGTTTTTGGTATTGGTAGAAAACTCGTTTGGTCTTATTGTGATTGGATCAGAAATTAGAATCGAATCGTTTTGTTTCATGCCAATGCGCACCAATCTCGCATGGTTGCTTTTTGGATATGACAGCCTAAAGGTTCCAAAAAGTCCACCGGCTTCTGTTTCGAATTCCTGATTTGACTGCCTATAAAGGGCAAGACTATCTGGGAATTTAATGGAGTCATTGATGAAGAGCGTAATGTTGGACGCTTCTTCTGGTCTGAAAAATCGGATGAGCACTGGATCATCGGCAACCCTGTTTGTAAACGAAGGATGATTTCCCGCATGGATCCATACGTCGATTGAGACATCTCCTGAGACGTTTAGATCATAATAGTCTTGAAGCGTTTTTGCAGGGTATGAGGAGGGGATAGGTCCATCTTTCTCGCATGAGATGAGCAGGACGAAAAGCAGTAATATTGAAATTATGCGGCTCAAAATTTCACTACTAATTTTGCGTTTACTCTTCTTCCAGTCAGGTAGTTAGGTACTCCGTATTCAACGTTTCGTGCATCTTTAATCCACAAGTAGCTAATCGTGTTGTCTATATCTAGTAAATTGAAAACTTCAAGGCTAAACCATGCTGATTTTATATAGTCCATTGCGGCATACTTTGACTTCTTACCCTCCTCTTTTAATCGGGCGCTAAAGCCGATGTCTACTCGGCGATATTGAGGCATTCTAAAGATATCCTTGTATCGAGTATAGCTAGGCGGTCCGGTTGGAAGTCCTGAACCAAAAAGTAGACTCAGGTGCATCTGAATGAACTCGTACTTAGGAAGGTAGTCTTGAAACGTTAAGGCAAAATTGACGCGTTGGTCTGTTGGGCGCGCGATGTATCCTGGATAAATCAATCCACTGTCAATCGTTTGTGCGTAGCGAATAGGAGAATGAATAATTGTATCCACAAAAAGTGACGTGTAGCTCATGTATTGATCGTTCTCAATGTCCTCCATTGTCTTCATTACGGAGATACTGGCCCATGATTCGATGCCCTTAACGAACTCACCATTTAGCTTGAGATCTAATCCCGTTGCGTATCCCTTCGCGTTGTTTTCAGCGTAGTATCGAATTCGGACGTTGTCCAGCTCATATGGAATGATGTCTTGAAGCTGCTTGTAATAGGCTTCTCCAACAAACTTAAACTCGCGCTTTAACATCCGAAAATTATGATCTGCTCCTAATACATAATGAATGGAGGTTTGTGCCCGGACGGTGGGGTTAACTGTTCCAAACAGGTCACGCATTTCTCTGTAAAACGCTGGTTGATGGTAATATCCCCAGCTAGCTCTAAACAGCCAATCTCGCGGCTTAAATTTCGTTTCGCCATCCTTCTTGGTCAACTTGTCCCAATCGGGCTTAAAGGCAAGCTGGATGCGCGGACTTAGGGTTGTTTGATTGTTTAAATCCCAATAATTGAACCGACCGCCTACGGTAACGTATAGTTCGTTCGTGTCCAGATCAAACATCCAATCGCGCTGGAGGTAACCCATGGCTCGATTCGAGGCCACTCGATTAACCGATTTTATTGTTTCAAGCAGATTTACTTCTTCACCGTCAAATGGCACGCTGTATCCGACCGAATCGATTAGGCTCCATTCACTGAGCACATCATTGATATCGTCTCTTTGGTATCGAAGCCCCCAGAGCCAAGCATTACCATTAGTTTTGATTTCTCCCTGTAGTTCCGTTGATACTACAACCGCATCCAGATAGTTTCGAGCATGGTCGAGATAGGAGCCCGTTCCGATAATAAACGCCTCGTCACCGAACGACTCCTTGCTTAAGTCCGTTTCCAATTCTGATAATCGATAAGAGGCCTCAATGTCGAATGTCTCGCTTTCCTGAGATCGGAATGCAGAGGTGATCCAGCGTATGTTCCAATTATGGCGAGGCTTCCATGTGGTGGTGAAGGCGCCAAATGCTGTTCGGTAATCGTCTACCTCTTGGCCATCAAAAAAGGCGTTGATGCCAATGGAACTACTGACGGTTCCAAATGAAGATTGCCTGTTTTCCGGAGTGAACTGATACTTGTTTTGAGAATAGTTGCCAAGAAATGAAAATTCCCATTCAGTGTTTGGTGCATAGGTCAGATAGGTCTGATAGTCTAGGAAAAACGGGCGATAAGACCCCTGAACATCAGAACCGGCGAGGATGTATTGGTTTGAATAATATCGAAATCCATGAAGCTGTGTGAATCGTCCATTGTCCGATGCGTTTTCCAAGTGGGCATTAGCGCCGAGTAATCCTGCTGAAACCGAGCCCGCAAATTTCTCCGGTTTTTTATAGGTGATGTCAAGCACACTCGACATTTTATCTCCATACTTAGCCTCAAAACCACCAGAAGAAAAGCTAATGTCTTCCACCAAATCACCATTAACAAAGCTCAATCCTTCCTGTTGTCCGCTGCGAACCAAAAATGGTCTATATACCAAGATGCCGTTTACATAGATGAGGTTTTCGTCAAAATTCCCACCCCGAACGGAGTATTGTGAGCTGAGCTCATTGTTTGAACTGACTCCAAGCGCCCGACTCGCAAGGAGCGACTCCACACTTCCTGTAACAGACGGATTCAGTCTTACGTCACCAACTTCAATGATGCGCATCGGTTTCTCTCTCAAACGTTCTTCGGAAACCACAAATTCTTGCCCCATAATGGCGTCTGGTACTAGCCGCGGACTCATTTCGATGGTTTCATTTGGCCCGCCGGTGATGAACTTCTCATATGTTCTGAAAGAAACATGTCGAAACACCAAACGAACTTCTCGATTTGAAGGTATTTCAAGGCTATATGATCCATCATCCTGCGTTGTAGCGTGATAGTCGGTGCCAGGAATAGTTATGGTAGCCTCACTGATTGGCGAACCGTTGTCGTCCGATATCGTTCCACGAACCATGGTGTTCTGCCCGTATGAAACGAGGCAAAAGGCAAGGAGTAAAAGGGTGGAAACGGTATGCCGGATTGCTTTCAAGATCTACTTAACGCCTTATTTGGATTTAAAGTCTCCGTTTTTCCAGGCGTCAATAAACTGCGCCCAAGCCAATGGATTTAGTAGGCTGATTTGGGGCATCTGGCCCATTTGATAAAGACGTGTGTACTCTCGTTGAATGGACATGGCTGAGTTGGCCTGAGCGCTTGCCGGGATGCCCTGAATTGCCAATCTCACCTCTTCTCGAGTAAGGTTCGCAAAGGCGCGATCATAGTCGTCGGTTGGCGCTTGAAGCGCCAAGAACGCATCTTTGAACTGCTCTCGACTAGGCCATGGGTACACATCCTGAACTGGCAATGTAAGCGTATCGCGCTGGAGCATTTGAATCATTGAATACCTTGAGTCGGAAAGTGTATCTTCGATAAGGACATTGGACTTAATGTAGCCCACACTTTGAAACTCAATGGTGTCTGACTTTTTAACCACTAATGAAAAGAATCCGTAGAAGTCGCACATCGTTCCTCGGTTTGTGCCCTTGATAATTACACTGGTAAATGGAACAGGGGTGAGGCTGTCTCCTGAAACTACTACTCCGGACAACTGAATTAAGCCTTCGCTTGGATCGTTTTGAGCGCATAATGGAGCCGCGAACAGCATTATGAGTCCTAATATTAAAAAAACTACCTGCTTCATTGTTTATGGATTAATGAACGTTCCTTCAAATGTGGCAACATTTCTGGCCATATCAATTACTTCTACCATTAATTCTTGCGCTTCGGGTGATTTTGGCAGATCATCAGTGAAAAAAGAGAGTCTGGCCCTTTTAGGATCGTACTCTGCCAATATCCATTGATTGTTAGCAAGGACACGGAACGATTCGATGCCGCTTAAATTGTCTTTTATTTGGAATACAACCTCTCGGGTACTTAATCTACTTCCCGATCTGAAATTGACCGACTTGATTTGAGGCTTTGTTTGATCGTGAGAAATGCCGAAGCGTCCGAACGATCTTGATTCAGCAATAAGCCATTCTCCTTCACGTCTTGTTTGAAGGGCTCTAATTGGCCTGCCATCTTTAGTTACGCGTGCAATGAGTTCACCTTCTTGTTCGATGGTGGACTTGATTTTGATCTGAATCGATTTTTGCAAGGGAATAC
Organism: Flavobacteriales bacterium UBA1993; assembly: GCA_002336485.1. Lineage (GTDB taxonomy): Bacteria > Bacteroidota > Bacteroidia > Flavobacteriales_G > Salibacteraceae > SHAN690. The sequence continues at coordinate 54,386 of DDCZ01000027.1, read as the reverse complement.
GCGAGTTAAGCACTTCTATAAAGTCTTCGCCATCAAGGATGTTTGCCGCCTCATCTCGATAGATGGCGCCCTTCGGAATGTGCAATTGATGTTCATCGGTTTCAAAATAATAATCGCCGTTCCAACGTATCATTTCCTGCTTTTGTTCTGGAGTGTCTGCAAGCTTCTTAAAATCCACTTCAAACTCTACTTCGCTGCTATTCCCACTCACATCTTTGGCGATAACTCGGATGGTGTGCCCACCATCCTCAGGAGATAGTCGTCCGTTCTGCTTATAAGTTACATTCTCCAATATATTACCCGGAAGCCGATACAATCGAATGAATCGAACGTGCTTTTGGTAATAATACTCGTAGTCGATGAGCGCATTTAGGAATCGGCTCTGGCTAAACGGAATGCTATCTGCAGTAAAAGCAGCAAATCGTTGTTCGTCTATGAAAGCTTCAATTTTATAAATCCCGTTTTTATTTCCTGATCCATCCTGGTGGTCATAGCCACTCACTTCAATGCCGAAGTCTCCTTCGATAGTGATGGCACCGTTGCTTGAAATGGAATTGGCCGTGGCACGATAATGACGACCAGTTGTACTGCCAGAGATGTTTCCACCACGATCTAGTGGCTTGATAGCAACAGATTCAATTATCGGACGCTTGCTATCGTTGAGGGGGAATTGAAAAAGAAGTGGATTTCTTGGGACTTCAGTTTCTGTTTCGCGCACTTCAAAATGGAGGTGCGGACCTCCAGATCCTCCTGTGTTTCCTGAGAATGCTATTATATCACCTTTCAATACGTGTAAATCATTTTCGCCGGGATAAACGTCAACAGCAAATGACTTTTGCTCGTACTGTATGCGTTTTGTGTATCGAGCGATACTGTCGTTTAGTGCCCTAAGGTGGCCGTAAACAGTTGTGTATCCATTGGGGTGCGTCACGTAAACCGCTTTGCCGTAACCATAGGGTGATATCTTTATTCTACTTACATAGCCGGATTCAACTGTATGCACGTTCAGGCCTTCTTGGCCTCCTGTTTTAATGTCCAGTCCGCCATGAAAATGGTTGGGTCTTAACTCTCCATAATTCCCAGATAATGCAGGCGCAACCTCCAAAGGGTTACCTACATCGAATGGTTTGTTTTGAGACCACCCTAAAATTCCAGACATCCAAATCAGGAAGAAAATAAGAAGGGTTTTTTTTGGAGTTCGGGATCGTGTCATAAAGAATGGAGGGGGCAAAAGTAGGGTTCATAAGAACGAAATTTGGAGAAACATTTTCCAGCTTTTGAACAACCAATTCGAATATTTTGCAAATATTTGAGCATCCCAATAATCGTTGGGGATTCTTTCGGTAAATTATTGAATGTGAAAGATTTAAGTGAAACTGTTGAAACGCTTAGTAAAAAGACCGATGCATTGATAAATGCGTTGGCCGCATCTCGTGTGAAAGTGTCTCAACTTGAAGCTGCAAATCTTGAGTTGAAGGAAAAGGTGAGCAATGTGAATGTCTCATTCAATAAATTGAAAGAAGATAATAAAGTGCTGAAGATGGCCGCGGCAATCAAAGGGGACGAAGAAGTTGTTTCTGAGACAAAGCGCAAAATCAGCCAAATGGTACGGGAAATTGACCACTGTATCGCCAAGTTGAATGATTAAGAATGAGTGAACTCTCTATAAAAGTAAATATTGCTAATCGCGTCTATCCGCTTTCTGTTCAACGGGAAGAGGAAGAAGAGGTTAGAAAGGCAGCTGCTTATATCAATGAGCGCATAAAAGCCTTGGAGTCAAGTTTTGCCGTTAAGGATAAGCTTGATCTCTTTGCAATGCTGGCCTTGGAGATGACCTTAGAAAAAGGACACGGAAAGGAAGAGCTTGTCAATGAACAAGTGTCTGACCGTATACAGGATCTGATTAATCGAATTGACGCGCAGTTGGTCGCCAAATAGTTGTTCTTTAAAATACTTCCCGTACAGACCATTATGGTTTTGTAACCTGAACATTTATAACGCTGGGGTGATTCTTTAGTGTAGTTAGGACAGGCCTTTTTATCGCAGCACGACGCAAGTCCGCTGACGAGATTTTGTTGAGCAATCAATAAGACACTGGACGCCCGAGCTATAAGGATAGCCCCAAAAATTAGCTTTTCAGGAGGTTACAATTTCCGTGGCTTGTACGGGATTTTTTTATTAATCAAAACATTAAAATGATTGAAATAATTATAGCGGGAGTTGTAGCCTTCATAGTAGGTGCGGGCATTGCTTATGCCGCGCTGAAAAAAGGGGTAGACGCTGACAAGAAGCGAATTCTAGATGAGGCAAACAACGAAGGAGAGCGCATCAAAAAGGATAAACTAATTCAAGCCAAGGAAAAGTTCGTTCAATTAAAGGCCGAACATGAAAAATCGATTCTTGAGAAAAATCGGAAGGTTGGAGATGCTGAAAGTCGAGTAAAGCAAAAAGAGAATAGCCTGAACCAAAAACTTGGCGACCTCAATAAAAAGGATCAAAAAGTCGAGAGCCTGCGCCAGAACCTGCAACGTCAAATTGAACATTCAGAAAAGAAGCAGCAAGAGCTAGATAAACTGCATTCGAAACAAGTCAAGCAACTCGAGAGCCTTAGCAATATTTCAGCCGATGAGGCCGTAGAGCAAATGCGGGAAGTATTGATTAGTGAGGCAAAAACCCAAGCAATGGGCACCATTAAAGACATCGTTGATGAGGCCAAAATAAATGCCAGCAGAGACGCCAAGAAAATCGTGGTTGAAACCATTCAGCGTGTAGCGACAGAGCAAGCAGTTGAAAATTCGGTTTCTGTCTTCAACATTGAAAACGATGATGTGAAGGGACGAATTATTGGTAGAGAAGGCCGAAACATTCGAGCGCTGGAAGCTGCCACCGGAGTAGAGATTATTGTGGATGATACGCCAGAAGCTATTATCCTTTCCTGTTTCGATCCAGTTAGAAGAGAGATTGCGCGGCTTGCATTGCACCAACTCGTAACAGATGGTCGAATTCATCCTGCACGTATTGAGGAGATCGTTGCGAAAACTCAAAAAAGACTAGAAGAAGAAATTGTTGAAACTGGCAAGCGTACGTGCATTGACCTGAACATCCATGGATTGCATCCGGAGTTAATTCGAATGGTAGGCAGAATGCGATATCGTTCATCCTATGGTCAAAACATGCTTAAACACAGCCGTGAGGTAGCAAACCTTTGTGCTACTATGGCTGCTGAGCTCGGGTTGAATGCCAAGGTGGCCAAGCGAGCCGGTCTACTGCATGATATTGGAAAGGTGCCTGACGAGGAAAGTGAATTACCCCATGCATTGCTTGGAATGAAATTGGCCGAGAAATACAACGAAAAGCCAGATGTGTGCAATGCAATTGGTGCCCACCACGATGAAATTGAAATGACCACATTGATATCGCCTATTGTTCAAGTCTGTGACGCCATTAGCGGTGCAAGACCAGGAGCACGTAGGGAAATTGTTGAAGCTTACATACAACGCATTAAGGATTTAGAAAACTTAGCAATGGATTATGATGGCGTCACCAAAGCGTTTGCGATTCAAGCAGGTAGAGAGCTGCGTGTGATGGTTGAAAGTGAGAAGGTGAAAGATGGCGATGTAGAATCATTGGCTTTTCAGATTTCGGAAAAAATTCAAGATGAGATGACATATCCAGGTCAGGTGAAGATCACCGTCATTCGAGAAACAAGAGCGCAAGCGGTAGCAAGATAATATTCAGATGATCGATCGAAAAATCACCTCTTCTCGCGTATTGGTCACTGGCGCTGCCGGTTTCATTGGGTCTAATCTCGTGGCCGATCTACTTGAGAATGGTAATGAAGTCATAGGCTTAGACAATTTAATGACGGGCAGGTCATCCAATTTGGATGAATTCAAGGATAACAAACAATTCAAATTTATCGAGGGCGACATTCGAGATAGAGAGATGTGCGTTGAAGCCTGTGCGGGTGTCGATTACGTTTTGCATCAAGCTGCTTTAGGTTCAGTACCACGTTCGATTAAAGATCCGTTTACTACAAACGATGTAAACGTAAATGGCTTCATTTCCATGTTGCTTGCCGCAAGAGACGCAAAGGTTAAGCGCTTTGTATATGCTACCAGTAGCTCGGTATACGGAGATAAAAAGCGATTGCCAAAAGTTGAAGATAAAATTGGGAAACCGCTCTCGCCGTACGCGATAACGAAAGGAATGAATGAGCAATACGCCAAAGTGTTTGGTGAGCTTTATGATATGGAGACCGTAGGATTGCGCTATTTCAACGTCTTTGGTCGTAAGCAAGATCCTGATGGGGCATACGCAGCGGCCATTCCGAAATTTATACGCAAGTTCATGAACCATGAATCACCCTTGATACATGGTGATGGAACACAATCGCGCGACTTCACGTATATCGATAATGTGATTCATGCAAACAACGTTGCCGCACTCTCTACGAATCCGGAATCCATTAATGAGGTATTTAATGTCGCATATGGTGGCAGCATGAATTTGGATGAGCTTGTTGAAACACTTCAAAAACTGCTCGTGCGTTTTGATCCAAAAATTGCAGATGTAAAAATCACCTATGGCCCCGAACGTGTTGGCGATGTTCGACACAGCCTTGCATCTATCGTTAAATCTAGCACCATACTCGGTTACAAACCTCAGTATGATGTTCAAACTGGCCTTGAATTAGCCATTGATTGGTATTGGAATCACCTAAAATAATCTCTTGATCAAAATCAATTACGTTTGCCTTACTTAATAAGCTATGACTAAAATTTCATTCGCAGTAATAGGATACGGACACATTGGAAAGAAACATGCAATCATGGTATCTGGCTCTCAAGAAAGTCAGTTAGTAGCCATAGTGGATGTGGACGCAGCAAAACGAGAAGAAGCCCAAAAGGCCTATGATGGCGTAGAGGTATTTGAGAGCATTGAGCAATTGCTTGCGAGCGAATTACCACTCGACGTAGTGAACATTTGTACCCCAAACGGCTATCATGCCACACAGGCTATTAAGGTCCTTGAACACAAAGCACATGTTGTAATTGAGAAGCCAATGGGCCTGACTAGGCAAGAGTGTGAGGACGTGATATTTAAGTCATTACAAGTTTCACGTCATGTCTTTTGTGTAAAACAGAACCGTTATAGCCCTTCTTCCAAATGGCTAAAGGATGTCGTAGAGGATAAATTGCTCGGGAACATAAACATGGTACAGCTTAGCTGTTTTTGGAACAGAGATGCACGTTACTACAAGCCCGGTGGATGGAAGGGAACGAAGCAGTTGGATGGAGGAGTACTCTTCACGCAATTCAGTCATTTCGTAGATATCATGTATTGGTTGTTTGGCGACATCCAAAACATAGTTGCTATGAGTACCAATTTCAACCATAAGGGAGCAACTGAGTTTGATGACTCTGGTTTGGTTCAATTTGAGTTTGTAAATGGCGGTTTTGGCTCGATCAACTACTCAACCAGCATATGGAACAAGAACTTCGAGAGCAGCATAATTGTGATCGGGGAGAAGGGAACTGTAAAGGTGAGCGGTCAGTATATGGACCAATTGGAATATTGTGATATTGATGGATACGAAATGCCGAAGCTAGATCCTTCCAATCCACCCAACGACTATGGCGATTATAAAGGCAGTGCAGCGAATCATCATTATGTCATCGAAAATGTAATTGACGTACTTACTGGTAAATCGCAGATTTCGACCAATGCGCTCGAAGGAATGAAGGTCGTTGAGATGATTGAACGGATACACCGCAAGCAGCGCCAGATGGGCTAGGACTTTCTTGTTGCGTAATCAAGAATCATCGTATACAGCTCTCGGTACTTTCCCCAGAATGGATGATTGAAGTTTTCAGGATGCCACAAGAACACGAATTGGCCATTGTGTTTTCTACATTGATCTATTACCGGTTTTGAGGCTTCCATTGCTTTCTCCACACGCGCATATTTCTTAATAAGCGGCACCTCCATTATGATCAATGGATATTCAACCAACCCAAGCTGGGCACGATTTACAACGTCAAATACTGGGTAGGGAATACAAGTCCCAGCCTTAAAACCAATGTCTGAATTATAACCTACGCTGCTATCTGAGGTTAGGTGATTCGAGTTCCATAGTTGCCAGGTAGTGGGGTTTGAAAATCGCAAATAGTGCTGACGTCCTTCTGCAACGTCGGCGCCCACATTTCTTAGCCGTTCTAGTTCAGTCGAAAACTGGGTTGGGTTGTCATAAGAAATATAACTGCCATGAAATCCAGCAATGTGACCTCGATCTTGAATGCGTGCGATAGAACTTGCAATGCGAGGGTCACGGATGTCGTATCGCGCGTCTTTCTCACCAGAATGCGATGGGATAAAGTAAAAATGACTTTTTAGGTGGTAGCTTTCAGAAACGTCCATAAGCCAATCTATGCTGTCATAATTGTCTTTGCGAAGATTAAGGTTCACAAGAGTATACTCCAATAAGGTCCACACCATTCTGAATGGATTTTTTCGAAGAATTATATCCCCAGCCATCGCTCGCACTAGCTTCTTTATGGAGTCATAGCGCGCAATATGGTCCACATCATGCGTGACTTTAATTTTAAACTGGTGTGTTTGTGATGGAATTGACATGCCCAGTGTCGATAGGAGTTCTTTGAGCAAATCCACATACTCATTTACCAGTGGCCTGTGTTGAAGCCCATGACGGATCATATACGTCTTGCTTTCTAACGGCCGCTCATGGCTGTCTTTAGCCTCAATCACATGGTCTTCCCATCGAGATAGAAAAAAGAAGGCGGAGGCAATTATATCTACGTCAAGGTGTATGACATCCGTATCCATGTGGATTTCGCCCTTTCCAAATGGGGCTATTATTGATTGATCTGTCGAGGTAGGGAAGCCGCAGGTGACAGTTCTTTCGGGAAGATGTTTCCGATGCAGGTAGCCCTCAGTGGGGTCAATTGAACTGAAAAACGCATCCTTGATGATGAGCTGTTTACCATTTTCTAGGCTGATAAGATATGCTTCAATCGAGGTTGTTGCTACCTGCGTGTTTATTGAAATCCCCAGATACACCTCAAATAAGACATGCAGGGCGTATTTCCTTTCAGGGACGAATGAATCGGGTATTTGAATATGGAGGGTTGCCATAAAATTCTAGAAACGAATGTGCAATTCTTGATCGATCAATGAAACAATATTTTGACATCCTATTAACGCGTTCTTTTTAGCAACTTCGGTGCATTCGATTCGAAAGCTTGCTTATTCCACTAATCTTGCAATAGAAGAAAACATCAAATTTTGTCTTCCAAGAAAACAACAAATTCGGTTTCCAATAGTAAAGGACTATTTAGGGGAAGTTTTGCCTTAATAGGCTACCGCTTGGGTGCTATTCTTGTTAGCTATTTTTTCACATGGCTCATTGCACGGCTTTATGGTGCTTCTGTGGTAGGGATGTTCGCCTTGATGAATGTGGTTGTTTTGATCGGAGTTCTTCTATCTAAATCTGGTCTGGACACTCTATTCCTACGGGAAATATCCAAATTGAAAGGTCGAGATGATAACGTGGAAAGGCAGAAGACCTATTCTCTTATCCTTGGAATTCAATTATTCACTGGATTGGGGGTTTCATTGCTGATTTATTCGTTTTCAGACCTCATCGCCCTTCGGATATTTGATCAATCGGAGTTGGGGCCTATCTTGAAATACGCCGCCTTCATTGTGTTGCCATTAACCTATACCACACTTCATGCGGAGGGGATGCGCGGTTCGGGAAAACTATTCTGGTACCTATCTTTTACGAGAGTTTGGCCATATGCGCTTGCTGCATTGGCTATGCTTGGTTTGTATGTAAATGAGGTGGAAGACTCCAATTGGTTTTTCTTCGGATACTTCGCATCGGTGGTTGCATCCAGTGTTTTTGCTCTTTGGATTTGGTTGAGAGAGTCCCAGCTCAAAATGCGCTGGAGCGTTGATCTTAAGGCCAGTAGCGCTCTGCTAAGACAATCCTTTCCAATGCTGCTCTCAAGTAGCATGTTTCTTTTAATGAGCTGGACAGACACCTTTATGCTTGGACTATTTGAGGATACAACCCAGGTCGGATATTATCATGTAGCCGTAAAAGTCAGCAACATGGTAGCCATTGTCCTGTATGGTATAAATGGAATATCAGCACCGAAAATCGCCTCGAGTTGGGCTGCCAAAGACACTTCTACACTTTCGAAAGTCATTTCTTCGGCTGCAACCTTGTCATTTACTCTTTCCCTTCCCGTGGTTTTTGGGATACTGTTTTTCAGAAGTGAATTATTGGCCATGTTCGGAGAGGGTATGCATACGGCATCTTACGCGCTAATTTTTCTCTCGCTTGGTCAATTTGTGAATGGAAGCTGTGGATCCGTGATGAACATTCTTCAAATGACCGGCCATCAGAAATATGGTCAGTATATCTTGATATCGGCTGGATTGTTGAATGTGACACTGAACTACCTATTAATCCCAACTTATGGAATTGAAGGTGCAGCGGTTGCCACAGGTGTAAGCACGGCTTATTGGAACCTGCTCTCAGTTATGGTTGTGAGATGGAAAATTGGTCATTGGTCGTTTCCATTCGCTACTGGAATCAATGACGTAGTCAAACTGATTAAAGGGAGGTTTTAGGTCTACTTTCTGCCTAAAATCACCTTTGCAACTCGGATTGGATAGTCAATACAGATGTGTACGATCCATGGCAATAAATCACTGGAATCGTAGAAAGCATGAGATGAGGCCCTTCGAATTGACCGAAAGCATTCCATGAAGGAGATATTCTTGTTGTAGAATACATTGTGAAAAAAGTCTTCAAGAAAGAAATGCCAATAGATTCCGTTTTTCGAATTGATGACAACCTCTGCTGGAGGTTCGTTGATCACAGAATCGATTAATATGGCTGGAAGATCAACACCCGAAGGTTTGGCCAACCCATGCCAGCTCCAGGCGCGCGGATTCATTTCAATAACATAGAGCTCGCCATCCCAGTGTTTGAACTCGATTTGACTCAGCCCAGAAAACCCCAATTCAGAAACAATCCGTTTCGAATATTCAACCAGTTTTTTCGACTCAAGAGAAGTGGCCCACGAAGCCTGGCCAGCCATCGGTGGGTATTGACGCACTTTTTTTCCAGTGAAACAGCCAAGTAGCTTTCCTTCTAAAGCTACAACCCCGCCAGTGTAAAGTTCATCATCTCCGCCAGGGATAAATTGTTGGATAATGACTTCTATGCCCTCGGTGCGCAAATACCCTGCAAATTCTTTTCCCTCTGCATCATTATGGCAAAGCTTGACTTTGAACACCTTGCTGCGTATGTTTTCAAGAGAACGTCGTTCATCTGGCTTGAAAATTATAGGGTAGGTGACGGCGCTGTTTTCAACCTCTTCCAGTGTGTATCGCTCTGGTTGGGGTATGCCTATTTTTTTAGCGAAAGCGGAAAAATTCACCTTGTTCGTAATGGTGTCGAGTTGCGCCACATCTGTTTCGAACAAAGGGGTGTAGTATGCACTTAGCGTGTCCCAATTCGCAGCCAGTGTTCTGACATACTCGTCGTTAACTGGGAGTAAGTATATGGGCTCATCAGATTTATGCTTTTTCGAAACATCAATCAAGTCTTGAACAAACCCAGCTTCATTCTGATTTGGCTTGGTAATGAGATGCCTTTCCTTTACATACCTCGAGTATTGACCAGCACGTCGTTTATGATGATCGATGGCAATTATCTCCGCTCCATATGCGCCCAATGAACGTATGGCGGCCAAGCCATTTCTATTACAGTCAATTACCGCAATGGTCAAGGTCATAGATCAAATTCTTTTAGCTCACCATTGAGAAACTCCATTTGATTCATTTGGTTTATGCTGCCTAAGTTCACTACAGATGTTAGTCCCCTGATATATGCACCGTGACTAATTAGAAGGGTGGTTTGCCCATTTAATCCGGCTAAAAAGAGTTTGACTCTTTCTTCCAAGTCCGCTAATTCCGGACCTAATTCGGTGGTTTTAGGGGTGTTAATCCAGGCGTCTCCAAGGGTGTCCATCATTTCCTTCTTTGGCTTTCCCTCAAACCTTCCAAAGCTGATTTCTGATACAAGTGGTTCAATTTCAATATCTGAATACCCCAACCCCTCAGCGGTTTGAACAGCTCTGACCATTGGGCTTACTATAACCTTGTCAAATTTGAAATCAACGAGCTTACCCCTTAGCTTATCGATCAGTATTTGATTTTGAGGATCGTCACTTAACTCAATATCGGTACGCCCTTGCAATAAACCCTTTTGATTCCACAGCGTAATGAGATGTCGAATGGCTATAAGCTTCATTTATCTAAGAAGAAGGTCTCACTTCTAAGCCCTTGTCTCTGAGCCTCAAGAAGAGCTAAATCAAGTGGACTCACGTTTCCAAGATTGACGTTTGGCCCGACCGAATTGATGAAAAACATTTGAACTGGGCTTGAGGGTGCTTCAAATATCAGCTTGTCAACTTGAGTCTCTTTTATGATGTCTGAAACGAGGCCTGACCTCAACTCACCATTCGGTCGATAGATTCCTGCTGTACCGCTATCACGGCCTTCCGTTATTACGTATTCGGCTCCAGCCTGAAACAACGCATTGATTTCAGAAATCCATTCTGAAGGAGGCATAATGTCCGCCTGATCCTTAGAGCCCACCTCGGAGAGTACACGGTAATTCTTGCTCAGTTTCTCTACAAGCGCACAACGATCATCAATGGATATGTCGATTGTGCCGCAGCTTACCTCTAGCATGTTGATCTTATGCTTATCCAGGTATCGTAGAAAATCATCGAGCTTGTTCTGATGATAAAACTTCTCAAAAAGTGTTCCTCCAAAATAGACATCAGTACTTGCCTCCTGGTACATGTCAATTTTTTTCTGAAGGTTTGGTAGGATATAAGCTACACCAACTCCAATCTTTGCGACATCAATGAGGTCGCTATAATCGGTAAGTATGGCGGTGAGCTCTCCCGTGCTGAGTCTCGTATCTTGGACAGAGGTGATTCCTTTGGTCCGCGGTTTAGTAGTTCTTGAAGGAAGATGTAACATAGTGTTGTCTTTATGAAACAAATATGTGACTATTCGACATTGCTTTTATCCTTCATTAAATAGGTTCATGAAGAAGAGACGGTGAATAACAGAATTGCATATTGATCTTAAAGTGAACCTTTGTCAACTGTGAACGCATTAAAGCCCAATAATTATTTCTTTGAATTAGCGCTAACTGCTGTGCTAATGGTTGGTGCGCTCAAGTATGCGATGACTTCCTTTTCTATTTCGTCATTCGTTGATCTAACCATAGTGGCCGCCGTAATATTCGGCTTCAGTCTTATTCGAATTGGTCACTGGGATCTTCGTTTATCGGATGGTCATAAATGGTATGGTATGCTTGTTCTTTTCTTCTTATGGGCCACTCTGAGCTTGGCCTGGAGTACTTCAAGTGTGTATGCTCAGATCAAGTTGCTTGGATTGGTGCTCGTTGGAATTGTTGCACTCACGGGAATTAGTAATGGTCGATTTGATGTGGATCGATTGTTTCGATATATCCTTTATGTTTCATTTGGAGGTTCCATTGTGTATCTCTTTGAAACCGCTATATATGACTCTGTCCCGAACTATTTCGCTATCAAAGACAGCTACCTCTTTCTTGGGAAATTTTTAGGGTTTGCGACACTTACAATTGCCTTTAGAGGTAAGGATTACTGGGGGTGGTCTGGACGGCAAGTAGAATATGCAGTATTTGCCATGGTCCTAATAATCTTGGCATTGGGGGCTAGGGGAGCGTTATTCTTTACATGTCTCATATTGTTTGTTCATTGGATAATTGAAATCAAGAGGGGGCGAGTTACAATCACAATTAGATGGGCAAGGTCCATAATCAACAAAATTCTACTTACTGGATTTGTGCTCTATCTATTATTCATGCTGAGTGCCCGAGTAGGGATTCAGCCAATTCAGACAATCTTTGTTCGAGCCATGGATCGATTCCACTTGCTCTATGATTATGTGGTGATTAATGGAATGGAGAACCCCGGAAGTTCGATTGGCCTGCGATATAAGTATTGGGAGTTTGTCGTCCTGCATCAAGTTTCTGATCTTAAATCCTTTTTTATTGGGTCGGGTATTGGAAGCTTTGCCACGGTTTATTCTGGGTTGGACGTCGAGCGATATCCTCACAATATTTTTCTGGAGATTTGGTTCGAACTTGGATTAGTTGGACTAATGATCTTTGGCCTTGTTTTTTGGAATGCCGCAAAGCAGATTAGAACAAAGTCGCACAATACTATTCTCGGATTCCTTGTTTTTTATGAGATGCTCCACCTAATGAAATCTCATTCCCTATCCGATCTCAGACTTCTAGCTCTATTGTTGAGCCTATGTTTTGCTAACCACCTTTTTAATGCGCCAGAGGTTTCGAGGATAGAAGGCAAGTAAGACAATCGCCAGAAACAATCCATGCGTAATAAGCGTGACAATGATTCCGGAGTTCAACAGAACATGAGAAGTCATGAAAACCAAAGGAATCGTAAATGCAAGGTGTTTCCTCTGGGCTGCCCAGTCGATTAACGAGTACAGGCATGGCAAAACGATTGCAAGCAGCGGGTAGCTTAATAGCCCAACATTGCTATAGGTATCGGCAAATACATTCCCATTCGCATACACGTCATCTTTATGATGAAAATAATGCTGACCAATAATGTCAGGTATACGCATGTCATATGGGCTGCTCACGAAGAACTTGATTGGAATATTTTGGCTAAATAGGTTCACTTCGTGCGTCGAGAAATAATCGCAGTAATAGAAATAGATCTGACTAGGCAATAGGATCGTACGGCGAATGAACAAGGATGAAATCAGCGAATAATCACGCTCGCTTGCCAGATCGTATATCAGAACAAAGACGACAGCCACGACCAGTGAAATGACCAAAGCAATATTGAAGTCTTCTCTAAAAAACTTTACGAGACCATATAGGACAGCGGCTAATGGCGTTACGAACAAAAAGGATTTGTGACCACCTAGTGAAAACAGGTATACCGAAAGTAAAATGCTAAATCCAGCGAATAGGTACTTGCGATTTACCAAAGACCACAAAACAAAGACGACATTTATAACATTCGCTATCCACTGCACAATGTACTTCATTCCCTTCCCAGAAACAGATTTGAATTCGGCCCGTTGATCATATACATCAGTAATGCTGGATATGTTGAATGAAAAACCGTACTGCCATACTATGAGCCCAAGGCCGAGTATAAGCACGAGTGAAATCAATTGGCTATACTGCTTTAATCGAAGGGTAGGGAGGGTGATGTTTTTGGCCCCAGACAAAATCCCGCGAATAATTGGCACAAATAGGAAGAATGTAAATAGACCGTAAAAGGGTTCCCAGCTCATATTAAAATTCAAAGAATAATGAACGGAGGTGGGGACGAAGCAAAACAAAAACAGCATGAGGTGAATAGAATTGCTCGGTCTATTCGTAGAATAATCGATTGTCGAAGAGGCGATGATTACCGCCAAATAGGAGCAAATGATTTCTAAACTTGATCTTGGTAAGTAGATGAGGCCGTAGTACGCGAAGTCGCGGCTAAACTGGATAAAGAATATATCCAAGGCAAATCTATAGACAAGGCTAAGTGCTATGAAAATAAGGCTAGCCCTTAGCTTAGATTTCGTGAACATTAATGGCATTTGAGGTTAGCAATATTATACAATATGAGAGAGAGCCTAATGATCTATTGTTAGTTTTGGTTTCACTGAACCACGATTATGGAGGATGACATTAAATACGTAATTCGAGAAGATGGAGAGTCTATTATAGACTTAAAGTCGATAATTAATACTACAAATCGATATCGGTGGAAAATATTGGTAATATCTCTTTCCCTTGGTTTGCTGGTTGGCGCTTTTAACCTGATTCAAAAAAAGTATTATGTCACATACTCAGCTCTGAGTTCTACTCTGTTTGCCACAAATGAGATGATGCCCCATTTGAATACACTCACCGGGATGGCGGGAACACGAAATTTTTACGATTTATCGCGTGAATTACAAATGACGAATAGCGAGGCAGAGTCTATTCTAGGCCTTGACTTTAACAGAGCAACGACCGATGGCGGTATGTTTACCTGCGATCTGGTTATCACCACTACCGATACAAATTTGGTTGATAAAATTCAAGATGCGATCATAATGAACCTTCAATCAAACTCATATTTAAAGAATAGATACGACTCAAAGAAGTTATCTCTTGAATCCCTGTATGAACAAAGTTTGAAGGAGCTCGCAGCCTTGGATGAATTAAAGGAAAGTACCAAAGGGTTAGATGAGAAGGTTCAAAAGGGACTCGTGGTGTATCCATTAAACATTCACTCAGAAATAATGAGTTTGTCAGAAAAATCGGCGCGGATTAAGGAGAGCATAGATCGATTGAGCATAGCTTCCTATCTGCGAAGAGCAAATATCCCGAAAAAGCCAAATGGTCCCAGAGTATTGCTGAACACCCTTGGCGCCTTGGTTACTGGGGCAATATTTGGATTGATGTTCTTTGTTTTTCGAGACATTTTTAAATAGCCAAAGAGCCACACTTCAAAGGATCGGAAAAACTGAAAACAGTCTGTCACATAACAACCGTTCATACGGTTAAGGACACTCGGATCTATCACAAAGAGTGCAGAGCGCTGGCCGAAGCTGGTTATTCGGTAAAGCTCATTGCGATTAATGCGGCAGACGTTGTCTCTGATTATCCAAACGTTGAAATAATTAATGTTCCCTTCGAATCAACTTCAAAGATCAAGCGTATTCTGCACGCACCTAAAAGAGCGCGTATTGTTGCTCAGCAATTCCAACCCGAGGTATATCACTTTCACGATCCAGAGTTTCTTTTTGCAGGATTGAAATTGAGTCGGTCAGGAGCAAGGGTTATCTATGATTCGCACGAAGATGTGCCAAATCAAATTCGAAATAAGGCTTGGATTCCATCCTTGTTGCGCGGCCTCTCATCTGGGGTGTATCGCTTTGTAGAGCACTATTGTAGTGCGCGGTTTGCCGCTGTAGTAACAGTCATTGACGAAATTGAGGAACGCTTTCTCAAGGTGAATAAAAAGGTAGTTGTTGTAAGAAACTATCCAAGTTTGGAAGAAATGCCGAGCCCCAAACCTTGGGGTGATAAACGAGATGAGGTGGTTTATGTAGGTGATCTCACTAGAATTCGCGGAGTAGCAGAAATGGTGAGTGCAATGCGCAATCTTCCGTTTAAACTACAGCTTGGCGGCCGGTTTAGCAATACAGAATTGGAAAAAGAGGTGAAAGCAGATTCGGCGTGGACAAATGTGCATGAATTGGGCTTTTTAAGCAGAGCAGCGGTGGGTGAAGTCTATGATAAAGCAAAGGTGGGATTGGTTACACTACACAAAACGCCAAGCTATGTAGACGCCATACCTGTCAAAATGCTTGAATACATGGCTTGCGGAATTCCCTACATAGCATCGAACTTTGGATGGATGAAGAAGGTCACTGAAAAGTACGGGAGCGGAATATTAGTAAACCCATATGAACCAGCAGAGATTGCGGAGGCGATTCAATCCTTGATGAATGATCAAGAAAAGGCGCAGAGTATGGGGGTTTTAGGACGTGAGGCAGTCCTTGCGAATTTCAATTGGGAAACTGAAAAGCAAAAATTGCTTCAGCTCTATTATGACCTATTACAGAATGGATAGCGAGCCACTAGTTTCCATTATAACTCCTGTATACAATCGGAGTGCTACACTGAATGCCAACATTGAGTCTGTTATGTCGCAGACCTATTCGAACTGGGAAATGATTCTCGTTGATGATTGTTCTATCGATGATTCAGTGAAGATTATTGAGGGGTTTTCAAAATTGGATGAACGGATAAAGCTGATTCAATTGACTGAGAATTCTGGGGCTGCGGTGGCTCGAAATAAGGCAATTGAAATGGCTGCTGGGCGTTTTATCGCCTTTCTCGACAGTGATGACTTATGGAAATCAAACAAGCTTAAAACTCAAGTGGAATTTGCGTTAAAATCCAAGGTTGCACTGACACATACTGCTTACGAGTGGATGGATGGTGATGGAAAATCAATGGGAAAAATAATTCGGGCACCTAAGCAGCTCGACTACAAGGCCATGCTGAAATCAAATTACATTGGCTGTTTAACTGCCATGTATGACACTGAAATTATAGGTGAAAAGGTGTATATGCCAGAAGTGGAGAAAAGGCAAGATTATGCATTGTGGTTGCGAATCCTTCGCGCTGGCCACTCTGCGTTGTTTATTGATGAATCTCTTGCATATTATAGGGTCGGGCATGATTCGTTGTCGAGCAACAAAATGGAAACCATCCTCTATTACTATAAGATACTCCGTGAAATTGAAGGAATCGGAAGGCTGAAGTCAGCGTACTATTTTACCATTTACTTGTTTAATGCATTCCGTAAATTTTATTTAAAATAAGCCAATTGGCGTGCAGATTATTCTGGACATGCCGTGTTCTTGTACCTTTGTCTTTCATGCAAAAATCCGTTGACTAATGCGTATTCTCACGATTGTTGGAGCTCGTCCCCAATTTGTAAAAGCTGCTGCTTTAAGTAGAGTTATCGCGCAGAATTCGCAGTTAGACGAGATAATCGTTCACACAGGTCAACACTATGATCCAAACATGAGCGAGGTCTTCTTTAAGGAAATGGAAATCCCGCAACCAGTGTATAATCTGAATATTAACTCTTTGAATCATGGCGCCATGACCGGGCGAATGATGGAAGAAATTGAAAAGCTGATACTTAAGGAGAAACCTGGTTTGCTGTTGGTTTATGGAGACACAAACAGCACAATTGCTGGGGCCCTTGCTGCAAAGAAATTGCATGTACCTGTTGCACATGTTGAAGCTGGCCTTCGAAGCTATAATATGGACATGCCCGAAGAGGTTAATCGAATTTTATGTGATCGCATAAGTGACTATTTATTTTGCCCAACTAGCACGGCCATCGAGAACCTTAATAAAGAAGGATTCCAAAATTTTGATTGCGAAATCCATCATTCGGGTGACGTAATGCAAGATGCGGCGCTTTATTACGCTGCGCGCAGCTCACAAAAGTCTGTCATTCTTGAAAAACTAAAAATTTCTGGTCCATTTGCCTTGGCTACTGTGCATCGAGCGGAGAACACAGATGATCCACTGAAACTGAAGTCTATTGTAAATGCCTTAAACACGATTCATAAAGAAATGCCGCTTGTCTTTCCAATTCATCCGCGCACGAAGGGCATTCTCGATAGTTTAAAGGTGCGTCCCGAATTTGAATTGATCGATCCAGTTGGGTATTTTGATATGATTGAACTACTAAAGCATGCTTCAATCGTTTTAACCGATAGCGGAGGTTTACAAAAGGAGGCTTTCTTTTTCTCAAGTCCATGTGTAACCCTGAGAGACCAAACAGAGTGGGTGGAACTAGTTGAGGGTGGATACAACCAATTAGCAGGGGCAAATGAAGCAGCCATTGTTGACGGATTTCGATCAATGATCGATGCCAATCCTGATTTTAGCGTCAATCTATATGGACAGGGCAAGGCGGCTGAAAATATTTCTCAAGTTTTAGCAGCATCTGGCAAATGAGGTGGTTAAGTGAAAAGCAGGTTTTCAAAATACAGCACTATGTGTTGTATGCCATTGCCTTCTTTATTCCACTATTACCAGGCGCTGTTCCACCACTCATCATTTCCTTTGGGGTGCTTTCCGTGTACAATATACTTATGGGCTATCGCAGGGCTCAAATGAAGGAGGTTTCGATTTTGTTATTGGCCTTCTTTGGCCTTCAGCTGATTGGATTGTTATATACCAACAATATGGCAAAAGGTTGGTTCAGCATTCAAGTTCAACTAAGTCTGCTGGCTTTCCCTATCAGTTTTATTGGGTTTGGTATGCTCAACAAGTTTGCATATAAGACTGTGTTAAAGGCATTTTTATTGGGCGCCATTGTAGCCATGGTATTTTGTCTAGGTCAGAGTTGCTACAAAGTGTTTGTTCTTGACTACAAGTATTTCCACTTCTTAGGGCATCGATATTCAGTGATCTTGCACCAGAATTATTTCGCGCTCTATTTGGTTTTCGCACAACTAATTCTGGCTTATTTGGAGTGGCCATTGTTTAACCCTAATCGGGTCTGGCGATCAATGTCCAGGGTGTTCATTTTTCTCTTCTTATCCATGTCCATTCTGCTCACAGGGTCGAAGATTGGGTTTATTATGTGGTCGCTTGCTCTGGTTGGGATAACCATTGGTTTACTGGGCGCCCTAAAGAATAAGCTCATCGCGGTGACTTTTTTAATGTTCATGTTTGGATTAATGGCCGTCTTTATATCGGTCAATCCATTTTTGCAAAAACGGATAATGAGTGTTATTCATATAGCTCAGGGTGATACCGAGGTTCGGCCTTCAGCAAATGAAAGCACCGCTGTTCGATCCTTAGTCTATAACTCAGCATGGGAACTAGCCACATCCCAACCTTGGTACGGACAGGGGACCGGAGACTTTCAAGATGCGCTGGATGCGGTATATGAAGAGAAATCGTATGTGAAAGCAAAGGAAAGACACTACAATGCGCACAATCAGTTTCTACAGGCCTGGATTTCGGTTGGAATACCTGGTCTCATGCTTATGATTGGCATTTTTACAGTGGTATTTCATCGGGCCATCACCAGCCGTGAGTGGCTGTTTTTGGGATTCGCCGTATTGGCTCTATTTATATCGCTCACGGAGAGCATTTTCAACGTTCAAGCCGGCGTCGTTTTCTTTAGTTTTTTCGCTGTTTTGTTTTCGAGGCGCAGCGCAAGTGAATAGTTTGCAACGATTCCTTTACTTCGTGCGCATGTTAAAGAAGATCCCACTCCATTGGCAGGTTATCGGCGGAATTGTTCTCGGTGCCTTATACGCTTGGTTGAGCATCAGTCAAGGCTGGAACCAATTCACGCTTTACTACATAAAGCCACTCGGAGATATATTCATTAATGTTCTTAAACTTATTGCAGTGCCCATGGTGCTGTTCTCTGTCATACTTGGTGTTACCTCGCTTAAGGATATCAATAAGCTTGGCAACATGGGATTGAAAACCTTGGGACTATACCTCATAACAACCATGCTGGCAGTATCGGTTGGATTGACCTTGGTAAACCTTCTTGCGCCAGGAGCAGGACAGGAAGACAGTATCAGAGAAAGAAATAGAATCAGCTATGAAATGTGGCGCGACGATAACGGGGTTGTCAAATTAGACGATGTCTGTCTGCGATGCGACGAATCCAATGCGGGTATTGAACAAGAGCTTCGAAATAGGAAGGTGGAGCAAAATGATTGGGTGGCCGATAAGCTAGGTAAGGCTGAATCTGAAAAGCGAAAGTCAAATGAAATAGGCCCATTAAAACCGCTCATTGATGTGGTTCCTACCAATATATTCAAAGCGCTGGCCGATATGTCAATGCTGCAAATCATCTTCTTTGCCATCTTTTTTGGACTGGTATTGGTCATGATAGAACCGGCCAAAGCAGAGCCTGTTATAAAACTCGTTGATGGATTGAATGAAGTTTTTGTGAGAATGATTTGGGTTGTCATGAAGGCCATGCCCGTATTCGTTTTTGCTCTAATGGCGGGACAAATTGTTAAAGCTGCAGGAACGGATCCAGATCGATTTTTTGAACTCCTCGACTTCTTGTGGCGATATTCTTTGGTAGTAGTGCTTGGTCTATTATTCATGACTTTCATCTTCTATCCAACCATGGTCTCTCTGCTTGTGAAACCAATGAAGTTCCGTGCTTTTTTGGCCGGTATTCGCGATGCACAAGTCACGGCTTTTTCAACAAGCAGCTCAGTTGCAACGCTTCCTGTTACCATGGAATCGGTGCATAAGAAGCTGAAAGTGTCCGAACGCACGTCAAGCTTTGTACTGCCAATAGGGGCCACTGTTAACATGGATGGAACGAGTCTTTACCAGGCGGTTGCTGTTGTAGCGTTGGCTCAGTTTCACATGGTTGATTTAAGCTTAGGTCAGCAACTCACAATCATTGTCACGGCAACCTTAGCCTCGATAGGTGCGGCGGCTGTTCCCAGTGCTGGTTTGGTTCTTATGATAATTGTGCTCGAATCGGTGGGGCTGAATCCTGGTTGGATTGCGTTGATCTTCCCAGTAGATCGAATTCTGGATATGTGTAGAACCGTTGTAAATGTAACGGGAGATGCAAGCGTTTCGACCATTGTCGCCTACTCTGAAGGCGAACTAGATGTGGAACCAGAACCCGAATAGGTCGGAGCAAGGAATTTTTCCTACGAGTTAAGGAGTACCGTCCTTATGACCATATTCGCGGACCTCAATGAAGTCCGAGAAAATAATTTTATACCTGCTTGCTGCGTCACAGTTCACGCACATAATGGATTTTATGATCATTATGCCCTTGGGCGAAATGCTCATGGAAGAACTGGTAATTGGTTCTCAACAATTCTCTTTCCTTGTCGCCTCATATACGATTACGGCCGGAATCACAGGATTGGTCAGCGCCTTTTTCGTGGATTCGTTCGACCGAAAATCCTATTTCCTGTTTTCATATGTTGGGTTTACCCTTGGCACATTCATGTGCGGTTTTGTTGACACCTACGAAGGACTTATTACCGCCAGGATATTGACAGGAGCCTTTGGGGGTGTAATCAGCTCTACGGTTATAGCCATAGTCAGCGATGCAATTGCTGTTCAAAGAAGAGCGTGGGGTCTAGGTGTTGTAATGACAGCGTTTTCAATGGCGTCTGCCTTCGGTTTACCTATAGGATTATACTTTGCATTCAACTATGGCTGGAACTGGCCTTTTATCCTCTTGGGAACGGCGAGTGCCATCAATGCGGTTGCAGTATACTTCACGTTGCCCCCAGTGCGAGGACACTTAGATCAACCTGGGCCAAAGGTGAACTCATTCAAATTCATCCGAGACATTCCGAATCACAAGAATCAATGGATGGCCCTTGTTTATACCATGCTGCTCATGTTTGGGCATTTTGCTGTCATCCCGTTTATCACCCCATATCTAGTAGAGAATGTTGGTTTTGAACGCGATCAAATCACTTGGTTTTACCTTGTGGGAGGGTTGGCTACCATGTTTACGAATCCACGTGTGGGAAAGTGGGCAGATAGGGTAGGCCGACCGCGAGTTTTTAATATTATGGCATTTCTATCCTTGATTCCAATACTCGTTCTGACCAATTTACCTCGGGTGCCACTTTGGTCTGCGTTGGTGGTGACTGGGCTCTTCTTTGTTTTGGCTGGCGGAAGAATGGTTCCTTCAACGGCTATTGTTACATCCGTAATCAAACCGCGAAACCGTGGAAGTTTCATGAGCTTAAATGCCTCGGTCCAAAATTTAACGGCGGGGGTGTCAAGTATTATTGCTGGGATTCTTGTTACCATTCCAGATGGTGGACATCACGTATTCGGTTTTTGGAAAGTTGGTGTTCTCGGAGCACTCTTTACGTTGATTGCAATTTGGATGATGAGCCAAATCACAAAGCTTACCCCTCCTGAGACCGCGGAAAATTGACGAAACGATAGGCTTTCTTGACTGAACTTGTGATGTCTTAACAAGAGCCAGAGCTTTCTTTGATGAAAAATTTCATGAAAGCAATTCCCGTTATCGTTCTGAGCATCTTACTTTTTAGCTGCGACCAAAAGGAAACAATTCAAAATGAGCCGATGGCCTTGCTAGAGATGGCGCCAACGAATGCAATTAAGGCCGTCGAGTCTTCAGATTCATTTGAATACGGTAGCTTTTCTCGGTTACAATATTCAGATGACGTTGATGTGCTATATGAAGCGCTGCTTGCCAAGAATGAACGGCTTAGGTCTCTTGAGTCATCCATTGAGAAATTGAACAGTACGGTCGCCGACCAGAAGGATGATTGGATTGCTTTCAAATCTAGAAACGAAGACTACTATTTGGCCGCAACTAATTATCTCGAATCAATCACAGATTCTACTCTAAAAGAAGAGATAGCGCAACAAATCGAGGGAAGTCAAGATCGATACAAATCTAAAAGGGATCAGGGAGAAGATAAATGGAGCAAGCTTTCCAACCAGATAAACCAACTCCGAAACAACCAAATTGCACTTAAAATAACGCTGACTATCCCAATAATTGAATCCTACCAAGGTGCGAAATCGGAATCCGTAGTGGATTTAAAGCCACTTATTGACGCTCAGGTTGAGATTGTCTCAGAAATGGAGGAATTGCTTGAGCTTACGTGACAACCATACCGTCAGCGACTAACTTTTCGAAAAAAGGCCGGATGTTTTCCTTCAGCGCTTCTGGATCACTGATATTAAAAGCATCTTCAATCTCTTGTCCCATTTCCGACAACGCTACGCTTGAATCCTTGACTCGAGACAAAAGCCATGCGAAAAATGGACTTAGGTTTAAAAATTTCACCTTGAAAGTGTCAGGTTGTCTATAGATTAAGCAGAAGTACATTCCTTGATCCGACCTCGAAATAAAACGAGCATTTTTAAGATGAACTGGGTAGGTGAGGTGCATTATTTCAGACTCTGGATTCAACTGCCAGGGTGAGGTCCATAGATCTTTGGTTTTTTCTTCTGGAAACTTTTGATCGGGCATCATATAATACTCAACCTCCAGCCATTCAAAATGTAGTAGTTCAATTAGTTGGGGATACTTCTTTGTCAAATCAACCTTAAACTCTTGAACATATTTGATGAGTTCGAAGGGCATTCTCCATACCTGAGGGTCTTGACACTTATGATCACTAAAAAAGGACTTACAAAGGTCTTCCCATTCATTTATTTCTAAAAGATTATAGGTAAGCGGATAGGTGCTGCTCAGAGCATCTCTCACCACATTGAAAACCAGCCTCCGGTAGTTGTGTAATCTACCATCCGTTGTTCCTAGAATTTCAACATCTACACCGTTTCGGCAATATGCAGCTAAAAGCTGTTGTTGTTCAATCGTTTGATCTTTCATTTCCAAACATTTTGACAAATTGCTTCAAGGTGATTTAGTTCTTGTGCCAACTCCGTTAATTCAGGAATGTTAAAATCCCGTTCCAAAAGCACGGGAACAGGTCCATTTAGTTTTCCAATCGAATATTCGAAAAGGTCGAAGACCGGGTCTATTATTGGTTGACCGTGGGTGTCAATTATTAAATCATCACTCACTTTATCATGGCCTGCCATGTGAATATATTTCACTCTACTTAAATCCAAGGAATCAATGAATCCCTTTGGATCATAGTTGTGATTGAATCCATTGACATAAATGTTGTTGATGTCGAACAGCAATTCACAATCAGCCTTGTCTAAGATGGCATTGATGAAATCTACTTCGGACATCTCAGCAGCTACGGGAGTATAGTAGCTCACTATTTCAATCACCAGCTTTCGT
This sequence comes from Flavobacteriales bacterium UBA1993, assembly GCA_002336485.1. Classification (GTDB taxonomy): domain Bacteria; phylum Bacteroidota; class Bacteroidia; order Flavobacteriales_G; family Salibacteraceae; genus SHAN690. Next base: position 30,900 of record DDCZ01000027.1, on the reverse strand, counting down.
CCTAAAAAATCTTGGACGCGTTGAATCCGTTCTGATACATGATCCACGGCATCTTGGCGAAAGGGTATTGGGAGCAAGTCGTATAAATGGGCATTATCACATTTGCTATAGCTCAAATGCTCGGAGTAAATCTTCACATCCCATTCCGATTGAAATCTTTTAACCTTCTCGAGAAAGTCAAAATCAACTGGGTCTGGGCTACCGATGGAAAGGGATAAGCCGTGATTGAAAATAGGATACTTATCCGCAACTTTTCGAAGTTCATTCTTCCAATAACCCCCTACTTCTATCCAGTTTTCCGGAGCCACTTCAATAAATGCAGGTTGCATTTCAGCACACTCCAAAAAAGCATTCCCAAAATCTTTACGGTATCCTATTCCAACAAATTCTGCCATTAGGGTATAAAAAAAGGCCTGAACTCATTGAGATCAGGCCTCGTTATTTAATCATTGATTACTTCTCGCCACACTTGCCTTCACCACACTTGTGCTCAGAAGACTTTGATTCGGACTTTTCGACCGGTTCTGCGTCTGACTTCTTTTCCTCACCACATTTTCCTTCACCACACTTGTGATCGGAAGCTTTGGATTCAGCATTGGACTCCTTTTCCTCACCGCACTTTCCTTCTCCACACTTGTGGTCTGCAGCCTTAGAATCGCTTTTTGCATCTGATTTCTTCTCTTCTCCACATTTTCCTTCTCCACATTTAGCGTCAAAGTTTTTCATGTCCACGTTTTGAGCGTCAAGAAGATCACCTCGTAATTCTGATCCAGATCCTAGGTCGTCGTAACTAAACATTTCATTTGCATTGATAGAACCTGCAGCGACAACTGCTCCAGTAAGAAGCGCACCGGTAATGAGATTACTTACGCTTTTGCTTTTTCATTGATTGCTCATAAATATTGGATTTGATTTTTAAAATGTACGGTTAACTACATGTTGGATTTTTCCCCAACTACTTTTTTCAATTCTATTTTTTCAGCCTCAGTGAATTTTTCATCTGATTTAAGATTGCTCGCTACCTTACCAATCCAACGTGATTGAGTATCGAATGCTTTGCACAGCTGGCATTGCATGGTATGAAACCAAAGCTGAATCTTGCCTTTTAATCCGAGGGATTTCTCCGCAGATTTAACCGATAATTCCGATGCTTCTTTACAACTTATCATTTCATCCAATTGATTTCAAGACACTTCCTGAGTTGAAGTTTGGCTCTATGTACTAAAACCCAGTAGTTGGAAGATGTTATATCTAACTCCTTACATATTACATCAGATTCAATGCCTTCGATAAACTTTAAGGTGAATACGGATTGCTGCATATCGCTTAACCCATCTCTACATTGTTGCAGTACACTCATGAACTCCTTTGATTCAACCATGCGATCTGCAGCCCACTCTTTTGGAGCGGCGTCGTTGTCCCAAGCTCCTGTCTCCAAAAATTGAGACGAATCCTCATCGCCATCATTTTTGATTAATTGCGACTCTAGAACTTCTTTCTTTTTCTTGAAGTAATCGAGGATGCGACTCCTCAATATTAGGAACAACCAGTTTTTTTCGCTGAGTTCACCCCGGTAGTTTTCCTTGGATCGAAGCGCGATAAAAAACGTTTCTTGAACCATATCCTTGGCTGTATCTCGATCTCTTAAGCTAGTTACGGCATACCCAAGTAGCTGATCTGAATATTTGTCGATCCAGGTATCGGGAAATAATTGGTGTTTGGCCATGGATCAAAGAAATAAGAAAGGCGGTGATTACCGCCTTTCTTATTGTGTTTTGATATGAATGCTATTCAGCATCTTGTGTTTCTGCTGCCTTTCGAGCCCCCCCGCGAACCTTTACCGCTTTTTGCTTGGCAAGATGCTCTTCCAATAGTGGTAATTGTTCTGGACTAAGTATTTGCTTAACCTCCTGTAGTTCGGCATTCTTAAGTGCGAAAATTGCTTCTTTCTTCTTCGCTTTATCCTCAATGATCCGAGCATTTTCGAGATGAGGCTTATAGTTTTTGTGGATGCTTCGAACTTGATCGACCTGTGTTGGCGTCAACTGTAAGGTCTCTGTCATTCTTGTAAGTCGCTTCGATACCTTAGGTTCTTCTTGAATTTCTATTGGTGCGGTGGCCTCTTGTCCAATCATTATAGTTGGAACAGTAAGAAGTAATCCGAATGCAAGTGCTAAATTTTTCATGGTTTCTGGTTTTGATATACCCGACATATTCAATAGGTGTGCCAAAGTCTAAAGCATTAACTAGAGCCGGAGGTAATATGGCTTGAATAACGTCAGTATAGTTGGAGTGAACTGGTTTTGGTCGTCATAAATAATTAGCGGTTCCGCAGATAATGTAGACATCGTTTTGGACACCGTGTAGATCACTCTATTCGATTCGGCGTTCGCAAATGGTTTAATATCTATACGTTTTAAAATATGAAGAGACTGCGCCATAAGCTCAGCTTCGATTTCTTGTCTGCGCTGATAGGGCAAAATGAATGTAAACTTACCATTGTGCGATAACAGCCTTCGGGCACTACTAACAAGTTCCGTGAGCGATAAGTCTACTTCATGACGAGCCTGAGCGGTGGTTGTTTTTTGATTAATTAGGCTGTCTTTGAAAAAAGGGGGGTTGCATACAATATGATCAAACCCACCCGGATTTGAACTGGCAAAGCTTTTAAGCTCAACATGCATCGCAGATAATCCATCTCTCCATGGGCTGGAATTGAAATTTTCTTGTGCTAAATCAGCAGCTTTAGGGTTAATGTCTATAGCTAAGATTGCTGCGTCGTGACATCGCTGCGCCAGCATCAATGCAATCAAACCGGTGCCGGTTCCAACGTCTAATATTCGCTTGGCGCCAGAAATGGGACTCAAGACCGCCAGCAAACATGCGTCGGTTCCAACTTTAAAAACACCCTCAGATTGTCCGATAGAAAATTGCTTAAAGCGAAAGGGAGAATGTGTGTTTTTGCTCAACCGTGTTGTTATTATTGTCTTTTAGCTAAAGATTGACCAAAATACATCTCATATCAGGACCGCGAAACATTAGTACAGCCATGATGTACTCTTTTGGTCAACGCTTGGGTTGCCACATAATAGATGAGCCATTCTACGCTCGTTATCTCGATCGTACAGGGTTTCAGCATCCAGGGAGAATGGAAGTGCTGAATTCAATGTCATCTAATTGGGACGAGATACGTACAGAGTTAGAGAACGTTTGTCGTAACAATCAAGAGGTTTTTCTAAAGAACATGTCCCATCATTTAGAGGACCAATTCATGGATTATTTGGGAAATTGGAAGTCGGTTTTTCTAATAAGAGATCCTTCAAAAATGATTCGTTCATTTTCCAAGGTCATTCATTCGCCAACAATTGATGATCTCGGAATCGTAAGACAGGCGGAGATATTTCATCGTGTGTCTGAAGAAAAAGGTGAATATCCTTTGGTGGTTGATGCGGACACCTTTTTGGTAAATCCAAAAAGAATCCTCGAAGAAATCTGTAAAAATTTGGATATCGCATTTAGTGACTCCATGCTGTCCTGGATACCTGGCCCTAGGCCAGAAGACGGCATTTGGGCCAAGTACTGGTATAAAAACGTCCACTTAAGTAGCGGGTTTGTGAGGCCCGAAACAACAGTTGACAGCGCACTGGACCCCAAGTTTTCTAAATTATTAGACGAGGTCTTGCCTTACTACCATCAATTACTTAACCATCAAATCAAAGAATAATGTTACAGCAGTTTAACCCTAAGAATAAAGACATATTGGTTTATGTGAAGGATGGACTTTATCCAAGATCAGAAGCCAAGGTGAGCGTGTTCGATTCATCGGTTCAAGGTGGAGATAGTGTCTGGGAAGGCTTAAGACTATACAGTTGGGGAATTCTTCAGTTGGGTGCACACTTAAAGCGATTGTATGAATCTGCCCATGCCTTAGGATTTCAAAATATTCCGTCCGAATCGGAAATCAGAGAAGCGATATCAAAAACGCTCACGGCAAATGGGATGCAAGATGACGTGCATATAAGATTAACCCTAACCAGGGGGGAGAAGGTGACCTCGGGTATGGACCCGCGGTTAAACCAATCTGGTTGCCTCTTAATTGTCTTGGCAGAATGGAAGTCGCTGGTTTACGACAATTCAGATGGTATTCAGGTTATCACTTCATCCATTAGAAGAAATGCTCCACAATTCTTAGACTCAAAAATCCACCATGCTAACCTGTTGAACAATATTCTTGCGAAGATGGAGGCGAACAATGCAGGAGCTGATGCAGCGGTCATGCTAGATGAGCGGGGATTCATTTCTGAACTGAACGATACGAATGTTTTCTTTCTAAAGGATGGGGAATTAAAAACGCCTACCTCAGTGGCATGCCTTCCCGGGATTTCTAGGAGGATGACACTGGAAACCGCTCATGACATTCAACTTATCGCAACACAGGACGATTATTCCATGGTTGAGTTCTATAACGCCGATTATGCCTTCGCAACTGGGACCATGGGGCAGCTAACTCCAATATATATGGCCGATGGGCGAAAAATTGGAAATGAAAAGGGAGCCACGCTTTTCACTCAGCTTAGCGATGCATACAATGCTGGTATTCCTGGATTATGTGAACGCGTTTAGTACTTCTTACTTACGATCAATGTAGAAGCTATTCGCTTGCGCAAGGCTTGTCACAACCAAATCGTTGATGCAAAGGTGGCTTGGTAAGGACGTTGAATAATAAACAAGCTCGGCAATGTCCTTGGCCTCCATTGGCTTGTATCCGTTATAAACGGACTTGGCCTTTTCCTTATCGCCATGGAATCGAACTTCACTAAACTCTGTTTCTGCAGCGCCAGGAGCGATCTGAGTTACTTTGACGCCGTGTTCTAGTAAATCTATACGCATGCCCTTTGTGATAGCATCCACGGCGTGCTTAGAAGCGCAGTAAACATTCCCATTTTTATAAACTTCTTTGCCTGCAGTGCTTCCGATATTAACGATGTGACCTTGACCACGCTTAACTAATAATGGAATTACCGCTCTTGAAACGTATAACAGCCCGCTGACATTAGTTTCGATCATCTTATCCCAATCGTCGATATCTCCATCCTGAATAGGGTTTGCGCCACTTGCAAGGCCCGCGTTATTAACGAGTACATCGATATTTTTCCATTCATCGCCCAATGCATTAATTGTTTGTGTTACCTGATCCCTGTCTCGCACGTCAAGTGTTAAGGGTAAAACTTGGGTTGAATGGGAATTCCGAAGCTCTGTAGCAAGCGCTTCAAGTCGTTCTGTTCGTCGACCAGCTATTATAAGTGAATGTCCATTTGCTGCAAATTTTCGAGCAATAGCTTCACCAAACCCTGAGGTCGCACCTGTAATTAGAGAAAGTTTGTTCATGCACCAAAACTAGCGCATCACTTTAAGGATTCAGCAAGGAGATTGTCACCTTTTTTTGACTTCTGTGTTTGAACAATTTGCCGCTCCATATTTCGATGGAAGGCGTTAATGAGTTTGTTGTGAAAATAGGGGTAGAGGTATTTGTCTCTAAACTTTGAGTCACTTCTTATGATAGAAGTATGGATGATGTCTACGTAACTATTCTTCCCCTCTGACATGGTAATCCATTGCTTTCCTTCATTTATGCCGCTCTCCACATAGCTCAATTCAATTGTTGCGTTTTTGGCTATAATATCGGTTATCTCGATTGCTGTAGCCAAATGATAGAATCCCTTCAATAGATTCATATGCAGGTAAACGATTTGTCCGATTCTTGAACCATTACACGTGTCTTGTGCATACTTCAATTCATCTTTTTTTCGGTCGTAAACTAATGCAACAGAAGACTTTCGAGTCTTCCAAGCACTAGTAGGGCTTGCAGAGATATAGCCCTTCCAAACCTCTTCTAATGTTGCTTTAATTCTGTATTTCTTTTGATATGATTCGAATCCAATCAATTCTTGCCCATCGGCGCAAGTTGCTTTCAGTTGTGAAAAGTGCTCAATCTGTCCTCTTACTTGCTGATCATGCACGTAGGTCCGAACTTTCCTATAAGGAATATCGTTGTAATCAACTTGCGTGAATGCCATTTGAGCGCGCACCGTCCCGCAAAGAATGAGGGTTAATATCGATATAGAGAGTGTACGCAACATTTAACAGGGATGCAAAGGAAGGCATTTAAAAAAAGATGGACCCTATATAACCTGAGTTGCTATTTAATTAAGTCCTGAACTATCTCTCGAACCGGCCGTATGGCTCGGATGTGTTCGATTACAGGACCTGCTACCCAAACCGTTTTGTAGGTGGCTTTGTTAGCGGCGTTCTCAATTGCCTTTAGTCCGCGGATGGCGATAATCATTTTAATATACTTCTTAAGCCACTTGTTTTTATGCATCAATCGCTCAAGAAATGTGGCCTTCGTGCCAATCGATTGGACATAAGGGGTGTTTATTACCGTGAGGGCACTACCTGACATTTTTGTGGTCCGTACAACGTCTTTTGCGCCGTAATCTACAAGCGCCTGTTTGTAGTTCTTCGAAACTCCAGCTTCATCTGAGGCAATAAAGACAGTGCCTACTGATACGGCGTCAGCTCCAAATGACAAATGTTGATCAACGTCTTTTTTAGTCGCAATACCTCCAGCAGAAATAATCAGGATATCCAGTTCTTTATTAAGTGTCGTGACCAAGTCTTTGGAGCCTAAATTTCCCGCATGGCCTCCTGCGCCAGATCCGACAGCAATGACCCCCGTTGCTCCTAATTCTTGAACGATCTTGGCATACTTCAAATCGATAACGTCACAGAACACTGGAATCCCTTGTGGTTTAGCAAGTTCGATGCACTCACGCGGGCTTCCCAACGAAGTAATTATGAAATCCACCTTTTTTTCGATACAGACTTTTAATTGACTCTTGTAGCGCACATTTGATTTATTTACGATTAAATTAATCCCAAATGGTTTGTCCGATATTTCACGAATCGAATCAATCGCTCGGGCCAATTCTTCAGTTGTCCGGTAATTTAACGCTGGAATGGCTCCTGTTATGCCCGCGGCGAGAGCCTCCGTGATCATTTCTACGTTCGAAACAAGAAACATAGGAGCCATAATAATTGGGTGTTCACATTGGATAATGTCCGTGAATGATTGCTTCATAACGATTGGTTTTTTTTCAGTTCGTACAACTTGGCTGGGTGCTCATCACATACAATGTTCCCAATAAAATTCATTTCCAACTTTTCAATTACTCGTATTGATCCCGCGTTTTGAGGCATGACACGCGCTATAATGCGTTCCAGCGCTACTTCGTCGAATCCGTATCGAAGTGCACCACGTGCTGCCTCGGTGGCGTAACCGCGTCCCCAGAACGCTCGCATAAATCGAAATCCCAGATCAGTGTCTCCATTCTCATGAGTCTTGAGACCACACCAGCCGATAAAGGTTTTTGAAGATATGAGCCTAACGGCCCATCTTCCCATTCCGTAACGAATGTAATGGTCATAGTGATCGATGAAATCTTGAGCCTCTTTGATATCCTTAAATGGTGGGTCTCCGGTGTATCGAATAACGTTAGGATCACTATTTAAATCATAGAGATGTGGTGCGTCATGAGCACCAAACTCCGTCATATACAATCGATCTGTCGATAGGATTATCTTCTTATCCATTATCTGACAAATCTATTTGTACGAGATCAACTGTAAGTGCATCTTGCAATAATAAAATCAGAGCTATGAAGGTCGGAATAATAGGTTCAGGAACTGTAGGGAAAACTCTTGCCAAGGGATTCTTCAAACATGGATACTCAGTTATGATTGGTGCAAGAGATAAAAACACACTTCTTGAGTGGTCAAAATCAAAAGGTATGGGGATCGCAGCAGGAAGCTTTGCCCAAGTGGCAACGCACGGAGATTTCCTAGTGCTGGCTGTGAAAGGTGAATGTGCTAAAGATGCATTGGCGCTATGCAAGGAATCGGATTTACGGCATAAACTGATTATAGATACGACAAACCCCATCGATTCAAAACGAAAACCGGTAAACGGAGTACTGCCATTTTTTACAGATTTAAACCTGAGTTTAATGGAGATTCTGCAAACAGCGTATCCGAATACATACTTTGTGAAAGCTTTCAACAGTGTGGGGAGTGACTTAATGGTTAATCCGGTCTTAGAGCATAAACCATCGATGTTTATTTGTGGCAATCATTCAGAGTCAAAAGCGCGAACAGCGGCGATACTGGATCTCTTTGGATGGGAAGTAGAGGATATGGGAATGATGGAGGCAGCAAGGGCTATTGAGCCACTTTGCATGTTGTGGTGTATTTCAGGATTTCGCAACGAAACATGGAAACACGCATTAAAGCTTGTGCGTTAAACAGGCTTTGTGAGGGCTTTAATTGCCTCCTCGATGTGTTTTTCAGCTTGAAGTTGCGATCGAAATTTGTGAATTAGCTTTCCAGATTCATCAAATATAAATGTGGATCGGCGCGGGAGTAAGCCTAATAACGACGCTTCCACTCCAAACTTTTTCCTGAGATCACCTTTCTTATCGCTGAGTAATCGATAGGGTAGCCGATACTTCTCTTGAAACTTTCGATGCACCTCGGGCGTGTCACTTGAGATGCCAATCACCTCCGCACCTTTATCTTGAAATATTGCGAACTGATCACGAAAACTACACGCTTGCCGAACGCAACCTGGAGTATCATCTTTTGGGTAAAAGAATAAAACACAGGGGTGACCAAGAAGCTGATCGCTATTTAGGTCGTTCCAATCCTGATCTGGAAGGGTAAAAGAAGGAAGAGGGTCTCCAAGGTTCATGGAAAGTGGTGCACTATCGCTTAAAACCAATGAGCATGACAGCACATCCGCTATTTCCAGCAATTGGATCAAGCTCGGCTTCGATGATTACATCCATCGTAGACTCGAGTTGGAAATCCCAGTACGGGGCGTTTTTATGCTCCACGTTTCGGAAGATCAGATTTCTGTCCTTATCTGTAACTCGAAACAATAAGTTTCCATCTTGGGTGCCGCTACAAGCTGAGATTCGATACGTCGTTCCACCGTATAGGGTTGCGTTAAATTCAGCCACTTGATCCGTTAGCAACAGTGCTCGATAGTGTTGACCATCCGACAAGAAGTCATCGGTTATGTGCTTTTGGCAAACGTCTGCAGTGATGTCGCATTGCGCAAACGAAAAGGAAGCAGAAAGTGCAATAATTGCGAGTGTGAAAAGTCCTTTCATTGTTAGGCAGTTGTAGCGATTAGATTATTTCTAATTTCTGTGATCTTGTCTGTAATTTCTTTTAAAACCTCTTCAGACAAATTCACGGTGCTTTTACTTTTTATTATCGTCAAACTCTTATCAGCCTTGGTTTCTGGTTCAACCCATTCATAGTTGTACTCAACCTTATTAAAGATAGTTTGCAACGATTGAAGTTCTGTTACAACGTTGTCTAATTGTCCAGTGGAGTTTGACTGTTGCATTAAGCCAATTAAATTTTCCAAGCTATTCTTCTGCTCACCAACTCGTGACCGTAGTTTAGGATCATCCAATTGCTTTGTAAGATTGGTTGTGAAATAAAGAGACTCCACCCATCCACCATATAATATCAACGAACTCACGTCTTCGCTTTCGTTTTCTTTTAAGTACTCGTCACTCAAACTATTCATTTGAGCAATCATAATGAGAAGTGAATCTCGATTTTCCATATTACCCTCAAAGCGCTTCATCATTGAAGTGTAAATCGAAGGGTTAATTCCCAATCCTTGTCCGAGCTTTTTGCAAGTGGCAAGGAGCGTAAAAGCCTTCTGCGACTGGCCATAAATGAGCGAATAACCTAAGTCGGCACCATATATACCCAGGTTCATTGCTTGTGCATTTTTCGTGGTATACTTCGTGGCATCCACTTCTCCATTCATCAGATTTTCTGTAAAATGACCGCCAACTTCCTCAATTAAGAAGGCTGTTTCAAGCGGGCTAGGTAAGTTGAAAAGCTTGTCACCTACTTTAATTAATCCGGCTGCGTTCGGATTTTTTGGTTCGGCAGTAGCTTGACTGTCAGGCCCTTCAGTATCCTTTGAGTCACCACCATCTCCGCAGCCAGTAAGTGCTGAAAGCGTGAGTGAAACAGCTACGAAGAGAGAAATTCTAGATAGATTCATGTAATTGAGAATTGCGGTCGAAGATATTGGTTTTTTTCAGAAAATATCGCAGTGCGAAAATCGAAATAATTGCACCTATACTTTGGTACATAGCCAAGGAAGTATTCAACAATATAAAGTTCCCAATACAGAACAAGGTAAATACGATGAATGCAACCATAGATATCCATCCTCCAAAGGCATACTTTAATCCGGCATTATGCCTTGTGTTGGCAGTGAACTCAATTGGCCAACTGCCCATGGGACGCACCTTTATGAAGAATGATTTAAGAGATTCGATGCTCTGTGGTCCGGAGATGAGTGTAACGCCTAACCAAGAAATGGTTGTTACGGATACCGTGAAAAAAAATGGTCCATTGTTGTCAATATATGATTGACCAAGTAAATCGTTCAGGTAAAAGAAGCTAATACCGTATGCGAATAGAGGAACAATCGTAGCTGTCAATTCGCTCCAGGCATTGACTCGCCACCAATACCATCGTAAGATTAATACCAATCCTAGGCCAGCTCCACACTGCATAATGAACGCCCAAACTCCTGAGATACTTGTCACCATTGGTGTGACTGCAGCACCGGCGATCATGACCACTACCGATACGAGTCGACTCAAATCCACTACGTTACGGTTCTTGAGTTTAGGGTAATTGGGCAACAGTAGATCATTTACTAAGTAACTGGCCCCCCAATTTACTTGCGTACTTATAGTGCTCAAGTATGCAGCCATAAATGCCGTTAACAACAACCCAACGAGTCCGGCGGGCAGGAAATCCTTCATCGCATAAACAAAGCCTAGCCGTGGAGAATAGAAATATTCAACGGATTTTATTGAAGCAGCATCTGAAACTTCATTCATTTCTATGAAATCAGCGGCAGATCCCGCATAGTTAGTTGCAGCAGCTTCTGCTGTGGATGCTTCAAGTAGTTGAGTGTTTAACAACGGATTGGTTATCTCAGGCGAATAGAGAGCGATAGCGCATAAACCAACTACAATCCATGGCCAAGGTCGAATGCAATAATGCCCCACCTGAAACAGAAGCGTGGCCCAAACAGACTCCGTTTCATTTCTAGTGCTCATCATACGTTGGGCCACATATCCACCGCCGCCAGGCTCGGCTCCAGGATACCAACTGGCCCACCATTGAATTGCTACAAAAGATAAAAACGCACCAATTGAAAGTGAGAACCCCTGAATTATTCCCGAACCGCCATCGTTAACCGATGGAAGGAAATCGAACGTTTGTGATGGAAGTGTAGTTTTTAACTTGGCCATACCGCCAACCTCATCACTGTTTACCACTATTACGGCGAGAATAACACAACCAATCATGGCAATAGCAAATTGAACTGTATCTGTAATAGCGACCCCTTTAAGACCTGATAAAGAGGAGTATATGACAGCTAAAATCATTAATCCGAATGTGCAGAGAATGGCGTCAACACGGCCTAGATCGAAGAACACTTGCAGTAACGTCATCATAGCTAGGTTCACCCATGCAATGATGACGGCGTTGATAATAAGACCAAGGTAAACTGCCTTTACACTGCGTAAAAGGTGAGCGGCCTTTCCTTCATACCTCAGCGTAATAAACTCCAACTCGGTGAGCACGCCTGACCTGCGCCAGAGCGAGGCAAAGAAAAATGTTGTTAAGGCTCCGCCAATTAGGAACGACCACCAAAGCCAGTTTTTTGCGATACCTCCCTGAGAGACAAGTTCTGAAACGGCTAACGGAGTATCGGCTGCAAATGTCGTTGCTACCATGCTCAATCCAGCCACATACCAAGGAAGGTTCCGGCCACCTAGAAAAAAGTCTGATAGGCTCTTTCCCGCAGCTTGCCGATAGTAAATTCCAATTCCCAGAGACAGCAGGAGAAAAGAAATAATGATAATCCAATCGATCGGTGCGAGCATGGTACAACATTACTGGCAAATCGCCTTGTTTACGCTTTTGTGAGAATGAGTTTTAAACAACAGACTGCGCGTACTGTCCATGCGAATTACATTCGTGGCCATGGGAGCTTTCTACATCAGGGTTATTATTCCACTTAGTTTAAGAGGAACCTTTACGTACAGCGTCCCGGATGAATTGATTGAGGAAATGATTCCAGGTAAAAGGGTGGTAGTTCCTTTTGGCGCCAAGCGCTATTATTCTGCTCTTATCCACGAAGTGAATGCGTCGCTTAGGCAAGGGCAGACTACGAAAGAGATCGAGTATGTGATTGACAATGAGCCTATCATCACAGAAATGCAGTTTCGATTGTGGGAGTGGATATCTGAATATTATATGTGCGGTCTTGGCACAATTATGCTCAGTGCAATGCCTGGGGCCATGAGATTGACATCATCATCAACCGTGGTTTTGAATCCGAAATCTGTCGATACAGATCTGCTGAGCGAAATCGATTTTGACATACTGTCTAGATTGTCTCTGGACGAATCAACATCTATTCAGGATATTGAAAAAACGATGTCTAAAGGCAAGGTTCAGCGATCACTTGATCGGTTATTAAAACTCGGAGTGGTCGAGATTCAAGAGTCTATGGAAGAGGAGGCCAAACCAAAAACCATCGTATTTATTGATCTGAATGATCGATACAATAGTGAAGAAGCCTTGCGCGATTTGATGGAAAATCTCGTTCGAGCTCCAAAACAGCTCGAAATTGTAATGCGATACCTCGAATTGAGCGGTTATTTCGATCGTTCATTGCAGCAAGTAGCAAGAACAAAATTGCTGAATGTCAGCAACGCAAGTCCTGCGATTCTTAATACGTTAATCGAGAAAGGAGTATTTGAAAAAAGGGTAGAAATGGACTCCTTTGATACCAATGTGGAAGATGTTAAGGCATCCAAATTCAGTGAGGAACAAGACCGTGTCCTCACCGAAATTGAGAATAAGTGGTTGAGCAAAATGACCGTTCTTCTTCACGGAGTAACTGGGTCAGGCAAAACAAATATCTATGCCGAGTTGATTTCGAGAAATAATAATTCCGGTCAAACATTGATTCTCGTTCCGGAGATCGCGCTCACAGCTCAACTGGTGAAAAGGATGGAAAACTTGCTTGGTCAAAAGATCATGGTTTACCACTCTAGGTTCAGCAATAAGGAGCGTCTAACCATGTGGTTGCAAATGCTTTCTGACAATGAACCAAAAATCATTCTTGGCGCTCGATCAGCAGTATTCCTCCCTTTCAAAAAGCTAGACCTTGTCATCATTGATGAAGAACATGACGCGAGCTACAAGCAGCATGAGTCAAGTCCATTCTACAATGCAAAGGACAGTGCAACGTGGCTCGCGGCCAAGTTTGGCGCGAAAGTTTTGCTTGGTAGCGCCACTCCAACGGTACAGTCCTATTACTTGACGAAGACAGATAAGTACGCATTGGTGGAACTGAATGTGCGTTTTGGTGAAATCAAGATGCCGTTGATTAGTGCAGTTGATCTGCGATCCGCGCACAAGGACAAGAAAATGCAAGCCGATTTCGCGCCCGAGTCCGTGCTTAAAATTAAGGAGACGATCAAGGCCGGAAAGCAGGTTATCATTTTTCAAAATCGCCGCGGTTATGCGCCGTTTCAACTTTGTGAAGCATGTGGTTGGTCTGCTGAGTGTGTGAATTGCGATGTGAATCTTACTTTTCATAAATACTTTGAGAAACTGCTCTGCCATTATTGTGGCTATAGCATTAAACAGCCAGAAAAATGCCCCAATTGTAATTCGGCAAAATTGAAGGTCAGAGGATATGGAACCGAGAAAATTGAGGATGACTTGGAAGTGCTATTCCCAGAATTGAGAATTGCTCGAATGGATCTTGATACCACGCGCAAGAAGAAGGCATTAGAGAATATAATTCAAGCTTTCAGTGAGGGTGCATACGATATTTTGGTCGGCACTCAAATGATTACAAAAGGATTGGATTTTGAAAAGGTGGGATTGGTACTCGTTATGAACGCAGACTCTTTATGGAATCGACCTGATTTCCGAGCGTTTGAGCGTGCATTTCAGTTATTAGTGCAAGTTGCTGGCCGGGCCGGTAGAAAAAATGATCGAGGGTCTGTTTTGATTCAGACCTTTAAGCCCGACCATCCAATAATTGCCCTTGTGAAGGGACATAATTATACAGGAATGTTTGAGGAGCAGTTATTAGATCGGCGCGCATTCGATTATCCGCCATTTTCAAAATTGATCAAGTTTCAATTGTCGCATAAAGACGCCAAGTTTGTGAAATCGGCATCGCAATTTTTGGCAAAAGAACTACGACAGAGCTTCGGCGAAAGAGTGCTGGGCCCTGAAGAACCGCCAATTGCACGCGTACGAAATAGGTACCTCAGACAGATTTATTTGAAGATTGAAACGAATTTATCTGCCTCTAAGTCCAGAAATAGCATATGGCAGGCCATTGATTTATTGGAAGGACACGAAGATTTCCGTAAAGTGCGGTGTAATATTGATGTAGATCCATTGTAATGTTTGACAGCAACACATTTGAAAAAGAACTCAAATTCCGCACAAGCCGCAGTGGAGGGCCTGGTGGGCAAAGTGTGAATAAAACCGAGACCCGCGTCGAAGTTATGTTTGATATTGCTGCGTCAAAGGCGCTGAGTGAATCACAGAAAGAAATTATCAAGATCAAACTTGGAAATCGAATTTCGAGCTCAAATATTATTTCGCTTGCAGTGTCTGAGAAACGAGGTCAGCTTGAGAATAAGGGACTTGCGATAAATAGATTGCATTCAATCTTGGAAGATGCGTTAACACCCGAGAAAAGACGGATTCCTTCTAAGCCATCAAAGGCTTCGAAAACAAGGAGAATTGAGTCAAAAAATCGACGCTCAGAATTGAAGTCGAGTAGAAGATGGAAGCCTGATTAAACGCTACCTTCAAAAAATTGCCACAAACTTTCATTCGGGCACGGTGCCGTTATATTTATTTCAGTCTGTTGAACCGGATGAATAAACGAGGTGGATCTGCTGTGAAGATTAATCGAACCGTCTGGATTACTTCTCTTAGCACCATACTTCAAATCACCTTTAATGATTGAACCCATATTGGAAAGCTGTGCACGAATTTGATGGTGTCTGCCCGTTTCGAGCGATACACCAATCAGTGTGTACCGATCACTTTTAGATAAAACATTATAGTGCAGGGTAGAGGATTTCGCTCCTTTCTGAGATTCATCTACAACATAGCTCTTGTTTTGCTTTTCGTTCTTCGCTAAAAAATTGGTCAAAGTTCCTTTTGACGCTTTTGGTGGCTTCTCCGTGACCGCCCAGTATTCTTTAGAAATAGTTTTGGATCGAAAGATTTCGCTCATTCTACTGAGTGCCTTACTTGTTTTAGTGTAGATGACAAGTCCGCTAACTGGTCTATCAAGTCTGTGCGGAATTCCGAGATAGACATTTCCAGGTTTGGCAGATTCTCGTCGAATGTATTCTTTGACGGAGTCAGCCAAAGTATGATCTCCGGTTTTGTCGCCTTGCACCAACTCTCCAGGCAGCTTGTTTACAATAATCAGATGATTATCCTCAAAAAGGATGCGATCCTTCAGATCAATACTGCTCCTCATTGTTCGGAAAGTCTTTCGATTTAACATCGAAGATGTAATTACTCACGGCATCCGTAATAATGGTGTGCAGGTCCGCGTATCGTCGCAGAAACCGAGGGGAAAATTCATGATTAATTCCCAACATGTCGTGTAAAACTAATACCTGTCCATCCACTTCATTTCCAGCTCCAATTCCAATAACAGGAATCGATACAGACCTGGCAACCTCACCTGCAAGCTTGGCCGGAATCTTTTCCAAGACAATCCCAAACACGCCGGTCTCTTCAAGGATTTTCGCATCTTCAATCAGGCGATTTGATTCCTCTTCTTCACGAGCGCGAACGGCGTACGTTCCGAATTTGTAAATTGATTGGGGCGTTAAACCTAAATGTCCCATAACAGGAATGCCTGCCGTTAGAATACGATCTATGGATTCTTTCACTTCACGCCCTCCCTCGAGTTTCACGGCATGCGCTCCGGCCTCTTTCATAATACGAATAGAAGAAGTCAACGCCTCCTTAGAATTTCCTTGATAGCTACCAAAGGGCAAGTCGACTACCACGAGTGCATGATTAATTGCGCGAATTACGGAGGCGGCATGATAAATCATTTGGTCAAGCGTGATAGGCAGCGTCGTCTCATGTCCAGCCATGACATTTGAAGCGGAGTCTCCCACAAGAATGACGTCGACGTTTGCTTGGTCTACCAATTGGGCAAGGCTGTAATCATATGCCGTGATCATACTGATTTTTTCACCTTGTTCCTTCATTTGATGTAGGACGTTGGTTGTGATTTTCTTCACGTTTTTGCCAACAGGGGACAGTTGTGGGTCGAGTTCCTTCATATCAATAATCGCCGTTCATCTTTAAAATTCTACCATAAAACAATTTTTATCGTCTTGGCTTATATAGGAATGTATTTTTGACGACTCAAACGCAAACGTAAAGGAATTTTATGTCAATTTTTCGATCTGTACTAGTTGCCTCGATGGCTGTTGCTTCAATTCTATCCACAGGGTGTTCAACTGATATTGACGTGATAGCGCCAAAGCGCGATGTTACGATCATATACGGATTGTTGGAAGCTGACCAGACAAGGCAATTTATTCGAATTAACAAGGCGTTTGTTGGCGAAGACTCTGCGGCAGCATTGGCAAGACAAAATGGGATTAACGAATATTCAGATGCTGAGCTTAATGCTTTTGTGCATGAGATGGAGGTTGATGGCATCACAAAAACCGAAAGGACTTGGCCTTTAACAAAGACGACCATTTACAATAAAGAAGATGGTAGCTTTAATAGCGATAGCAATGTGATCTACTATTTTGACGCAACGCTTGATGTGACAAAGCTTTATCAATTAGAGTGCGTAGTAAATGTTGAAGGAGAAGATGAACGAAAGGTCACCGCGCTGACGGATATCCTCGGCGCTCCTGCCTCATCAGGAATTGGCATCGAGGCAGTACGATTGGATGAACCTCGATTGTCTGGAAATGCTGGGAGCACTAACGGAGGTTCGGATCGAAATAAACAAGAAGTGCTTTGGGTAAATGGAGTAGACTACGCCAAGAGTTTTGAAGTTGAATGGTCTGACGTAACGGGTGGACATCTTTACACATCCTATTGCCGACTCTACTATCGAGATTTTAATTTAACAACAGGTGTGGCCACATTAGACTCAGTGACCCTATCGATTGGTTCAAGAAACTTTGAGGACGAAGCCGGCGCTAAGAAAATATTTCCAGGAATATCTACCCAAGACTTTTACTCTACGATTGCACGAAGAGTGGATGACCTAGACACCACAGTTGTTCGAAACATGCAACGCATTGTTTCGGATACGGTGCAATTTTTTGTCGAAGTAGCTAATAAGGAACTTACTACATATATAGAGGTGAATCAACCGATATCGGGAGTAGTTCAGGATCGTCCTGAGTATACAAACGTAAATGGCGGCATTGGGATTTGGGCGAGTCGCCTAGTAGCTTCGACAAGAACCAATAGTGTTCACACCTCTGGTCGGATTCTCGATAACAAAACCATGGAGGAGCTCTTATACTCTAACTTGGTAAACTCCAATGACTATACAAAGTCCAAGTCATTCACCCGACCTGGTCGTTGCGCGATCCTCGCAACAGGGCCTAAGTGCCAGTAAATGGTGACATGATGTCACTATGATTGACAGTTTCTGTCCAGACCCATTTCTAATTTCCTGACATTCCTGCTTAAAAGCTGGCTCTAGATGCATTGGCATATCTATTGACTATTGGCGAACTGATTATTAGACAAAACAGTAAACTATTATAGAATGGGAAAGATTATCGGAATAGACCTCGGGACAACCAACAGCTGTGTAGCAGTGATGGAAGGTAACGAACCAGTAGTAATTCCAAACAGCGAAGGAAAGAGAACTACGCCGTCCGTAGTTGGATTCACCAAAGGAGGTGAGCGTAAAGTTGGAGACCCTGCAAAACGACAGGCGATTACCAACCCTACCAAAACTGTTTACAGTATTAAGCGATTCATGGGAATGAGCTTCGAAGAAGCAAACAAAGAAGCAAGTCGAGTCCCTTATGAAATTGTAAAAGGAGACAACAATACTCCGCGTGTGAAGATTGACGATCGTAACTATACTCCACAAGAAGTGAGTGCGATGGTGCTTCAAAAAATGAAGAAAACAGCCGAGGACTACCTTGGTCAAGAAGTAACCGAAGCCGTCATTACGGTTCCAGCATACTTTAATGATTCTCAACGTCAAGCAACAAAAGAAGCAGGTGAAATTGCTGGATTGCAAGTAAGGCGAATCATCAACGAACCAACTGCAGCTTCATTGGCATACGGGCTTGACAAGAAGTCTCAAGACATGAAGATTGTTGTCTTTGACTGTGGAGGAGGGACACACGATGTTTCTATCCTTGAGCTAGGCGACGGTGTGTTTGAGGTGAAGTCTACAGCTGGTGATTCACACTTAGGAGGCGACGACTTCGACCAAGTAATAATCGATTGGTTGGTAGGTGAATTTAAAAGCGATGAAGGTCAAGACTTGAGTAAAGACCCAATGGCACTTCAACGTCTTAAAGAAGGTGCTGAGAAAGCGAAAATTGAATTATCTAGTTCTACAAGTACAGAAATCAATTTGCCATACATTATGCCAATTGACGGAGTGCCAAAGCACTTGGTTAGAACGCTAAGTCGTGCCAAGTTTGAGCAATTAGCAGATTCTTTAATTCAAAGAACAATTGAGCCATGTAAGTCTGCAATGAAAAGCGCTGGAATGAGCTCATCAGATATTGATGAAGTAATTCTTGTTGGAGGATCAACGCGTATACCTGCAGTTCAGGAGGCAGTAACAAAGTTCTTTGGTAAGGAGCCAAGTAAAGGTGTTAATCCTGACGAAGTAGTTGCAATTGGTGCAGCCATTCAAGGAGGTGTGTTAAGCGGAGATGTGAAAGACGTACTTCTTTTAGATGTCACCCCACTTTCGTTAGGAATTGAAACGTATGGCGGTGTGTTCACAAAGCTCATCGAATCAAACACTACCATTCCTACCAAGAAATCAGAAACATTTTCAACTGCTAGCGACAATCAACCTTCAGTTGAGATTCATGTTCTTCAAGGAGAACGACCAATGGCCAAGGATAACAGAACAATTGGAAGATTCCATTTAGATGGATTGCCACCAGCACCAAGAGGAGTGCCTCAAGTTGAGGTTAGCTTTGATGTAGATGCCAACGGAATCATGAATGTGAGTGCGAAGGATAAGGCAACAAACAAGGAGCAGAGTATTCGAATTGAGGCATCTTCGGGATTAAGCCAAGAGGAAATTGATCGAATGAAAAAAGAAGCTGAGGCCAACGCTGATTCGGATGCAAAAGTACGCGAAGAAGTTGATAAGCTGAACGCTGCTGATAACCTGATTTTTCAAACAGAAAAGCAACTTAAAGAGTTTGGTGATAAGCTTCCTGAAGACAAGAAACAACCGATCGAAGAGGCTTTAGCTGAGTTGAAGACTGCGCACGAAGCGAAAGATTTGGCTGCTATTGAAACTTCAATGGAAAAGCTAAACACAGTTTTTCAAGCGGCATCACAAGAAATGTATCAAGCCTCACAGGAGGAAGGTGCACAGGCAAATGGAGCCGAAGCCGGAGCGAGTGAAGAAGGAGAAGATTCAGAAGTGACAGATGTCGATTTTGAAGAAGTAGAAGAGGAGAAATAAGTAGAGCTTAGGTTTATTTGAAAGGGAGATCAACATTGGTCTCCCTTTTTTGTTGGTGTACATTGAAAATAAAAAGCGCAATCTTACATTGCGGCCGATTCATGACAAAGGGTGTAGCAAAAATTATTCTGGTTACTGTGGGACTGCTCACACTTGGTGCGCTGCACCAAATAACTAAGCTGACATTCGATTATGAGTTCGAGCACTTTTTCCCATCCAGCGATCCGGAATTAGAATTTTACCACGAATTCACTGAAAAGTTTGATACCGATATCGATTTCGTGATAATGGGAATCAAAAATGACGAGGGAATATTTGAAGATTCCTTTCTTCAGGATGCCAGCGCCATGAATGCGGAATTGAAAAAAATTCCACACGTTACCCGCATATTATCTCCGTTTGATGCAGCCGACTATGCCTTAGGTCCCTTTGGCCCAATAGCGATTCCGTATTTGCATGTCGATGATACTGCGCGCTATTCCAGCGATAGCAATCGGATTTACACATATCAGAAACAAGTCGGAAGCTTATTCTCTCCAGATGCTAAGAGTATAAGCATGCTCATCATTCTAGAGGATACGTTAAATAAGCTGGAAACAGATACAGTCTATTACAATCTGATGGAGGTAATAAACAAATATGAATTTGATGAACTCCATGCCGCGGGAAAAGCAATTGGTCAGGCGTTCTATATCGAACAGATTAAGAATGAATTCATGCTGTTTATGGCTATTGCTATTCTGCTCATTCTTACGGTTCTAATCTTGATTTATCGCTCATTTTGGGGCACCGCAGTTCCACTAATTGTCGTACTGCTATCAGTCATTTGGTTGCTCGGATTTATGAGTCTAGTTGGCAAGAGCATCGATATCATGACTACGCTGCTGCCTCTGGTCTTATTTGTAGTTGGAATCAGTGATGTGATTCATTTGTTGAGCCGGTTTTTCGAAGAAATTCGATCCGGTCTTTCAAAAGACGATGCCATTCGAACAGCGTATAAAAGGGTAGGGGCGGCCACGTTCCTTACCTCATTAACAACAGCCATGGGTTTCCTTACGCTATTAACCTCTGGTGTGAAACCGGTTCGAGAACTGGGAATATTCGCCGCTGCAGGCGTGTTTATCGCGTTTTTCTTGGCATTTTCTTTACTACCAGCCATCTTGGCATTGAGCAAGGTGCCGAAGCTCGCCTACAAGGAACCGTCTACTGTGTTGTGGAATAAGTTGGTGACTAAGCTGTTCAGATTCTCGCTCAATGCACGAATTCCAATTCTAATTGGATCGGTAATGGTTGTGATCATATCTATAGTGGGGATCACGAATATTCGAATTGATAATTTTCTTCTGGAAGATGTTTCGGAGGATGATCCAATTCGCAAGAGCTTTATGTTCTTTGAGGAGAATTTTGCCGGAGTGAGACCGTTTGAACTCGAATTTAGTGTGGAAGATTCCAACAAGAGTGTACTCGATCCAGATATGATCGAAGAGATGCTAGCGGTTGAGAGTTATCTAAAGAATGAATATGGTGTTGGATTTCTCAATTCACCCTTGACAATTGTACGGGCCGCCAATCAAGCTCTCAACGGGGGGAGAGACTCGGCAAACCTTGTCCCAACAGATCCAAGTGAGTTAGCCCGCACAACTAGGTTAGTGAAGCGATTGGTTAAACGGCCCGAATTTGCCGCGCTGCTTTCCTCAGATCAACAACACGCTCGTTTTACAGGGAAAATAGAAGATCAAGGAGGCCGTATTACGAAGCAGAAGGATTCAGAACTGAAAGCTCACTTTGAAAATGCGGGACAGCTCAGCGGTGCGGAAGTCCAACTTACTGGTATGTCTATATTGATTGACAAGAACAACGAAACACTTTCATCGAACATGATGACAGGGTTAGTGTTTGCGTTGATTGTGGTCGCGATAATAATGGGATTTATCTTCAAATCATTTCGGATGGCCATGATATCGCTCATTCCCAACATCATTCCTCTGTTAATCGTTGGTGGCGTTATGGGATGGGCTGGGATTGATTTGAAAATCTCAACATCGGTCATTTTTGGAATTGCTTTTGGCATTGCAGTGGACGATTCGATACACTATCTAATCAAGTACAGACAAGAGTTGAAAAAAGGACGATCAAACCTATATGCCTTGAAACGCACGTCGCTATCAACGGGAAAAGCGATCATCCTAACCACGTTAATACTCTGTATGGGCTTTATTTCGTTGTCCGCAAGTGATTTTACCAGCACTTTTTATGTTGGCGTGCTTATCACAGTAGCGCTGGCTTCTGCTGTTGCAGCAGACCTACTGCTATTACCAATTTTACTTCTAAGGTCTTCTAAATGAGGTGTTTCGTTGCGTCTGTTCACTTTATGGTGAATTTCCTTTAGTCTTAGCTCTATTCCGAAGATATTGTTTCAGTCATTTCCTGTTAATGAAAAAGATCAGTGAAGGTGCGTTGAATCAAAAAAGCGATTAGATTTGCGATAATTCAAAAACACAAAAACAAATTACTATGAAAAAACTAGTCCTAGCAATTGCCCTAATTGTAGGTGCTGCAAGCTTTTCCTTCGCGTCAAGCTATAACCTAAACGAAACTGCAATTGATGCAGCTTTTAACGCTTCAGAAGATATTACTTCAACAGTTGAAGCAGAACTTGGTATTGCTGCTGTTGTAGCAGACGGAGAGTTATCAAAAACTACTTATTTGGTTCGCGCATTTTTCTGCGGAAACTTCGCCCTTCACAGAAGCTATATGGGAACAGGTGGTAAAGGTTTATTGATTTATTATCTATGTATTCCAGTTGCTAACAGCGTTGCTCTTATGGTTGACTTCTGGGGAGTAATCATCAAAGGAGATGAATTCTGGAACAAGTACAAGGACAATCCTAAGTTCTTTGCTTGGAATAACTAATTCCTAAACAACTTAAAGGATCCCTCATTCAGTCATGAATGGGGGATTTTTTTTGCAGTAACGTGATCATCGCCAGCAGCTCGATGTTATAGTCACGTTTGGTTCGGTAGTTCTTTCGATTTGCTAAATACTCGGCTCTTTTAACACCAGCCATATAAAACCGCTGAAAAACACCGTATCCGAGGATTACTCCGGCTACATAATACTGAATTACAAAAATGCCAACCGCTGCCAATCCCAGTCCGGTTACCATCATAGCTACTGAAAAAGCCGCATCCCAGAGATGACCAGAGTATAGTTGACCTGAACCTGGTATGAATGTAGACCAAGTCGACGCACGTTCCGGATCGCGAAATTTTGGATAATTGTCGGCGTTATACACGGCGTCGATATTCATCAATGCACTATCGCGCCCGATGCTATCAAGATCGCTGTGTTCCACCCAAAACTCCAGTTTAGCTTTCGCTTGATCCCATTTGCGAAGCTCGTTGAGTGTTATAGCATAGAGAATAGCTGCTTTCTGCTGGAATCGCTCCGGTAAGAACTGATCTACTAAAAAAAGCTGAGAGGCTGCCTGCTCAAAGTCTTCACTTAAATAGGATGAATAGGCGGTTCGAAAACGAGACTCATATACGAGCGAGTCAGAGATTCCAAAGTAGTTTATTCGAAGCAGATTCTTTTGAGCTGCCTTTGGATTGTTCATTCCCAACAAGCAGTCGGATTTTTTATTCAGAGCCTCCGTCTTTACAACGTTGTCAAATGCTTCGAAGCAAATGCGCTCATACTCAAGTGCAGCCCACTCAAAAGCACCTTCATCTTTAAGAGAGTCTGCCAACTGAAATGTATTATTCTCACTGCCAGAATACCCGGCGAAGTGGAATATGCATATCATAAATGATATTCCGATCGATTTCATTAAAGATTTCCTTTTTAATTGAAAAAACACTCAGTGCGCTTCCCCAAATATTACCTACATAAAAAACTCCGAAAAGTGCGCCTAGTACCAGGAATTGCGGACTCAATACACCTGCAAGAATAACAGCTTCAATTGCGACTAAGGCCAGAGGCAGCGTCATATACATTGCACCAAACGGGGTGCCTCTATATCCAGCGTAAAACTTTCCAATCCCTGGGAAAAGGGCCGAAAGGCCGCCCGCGATCCATGGTGATTTTCGCTTATAAGAGGAGAGCTCCTCGTGATAAATCAACATAGACTGTTCCTCGATGGAAAATTGAAAATGATTTTCGCTGAAGTATGGTGATAAAGAGTCAAACGAATTGTAATCTCTTTCCAGGAGTGCAATTGCCCCAAGCTGAAACATTTTAAGCTCCCACTCGAGCGAGCCACTATCAAGCGTAATTTCATTTAGATTCTGTTTTGCCTGATCATATTCCCTTAAATACACAAAGCAGATTGACTTGTAGAATTTGGCCTGGGTGCTAATCTCGGAATCATCAGAGACTTTTGATAGAAGGTAGATAGACTCTTCGAAATTTTGATCGAAGTAGTTGACCCAACCCATCATAAACCTGATACTATCTCTTTGCTCAGAGCTTGCGGAAGCAGATTCAGCTTCAAGCCTCGACAATAAAAACAGGGCATCTTGATATTGTTCGCTCGTAATGAGATATCGAGTGAAGCTCAGCTCACGGGTGTAGTATGCGGTGGAATCAAACTTTACCGGCAATGCCTGAGTCACCATCGCGCTGTCCAAGGTGTCAGCTTCAACAATCGAAACGGAATCAAGGATGGCAGTACGCACTGAGTCTACAGATTGTCCTACGGCTTGACTTAGAATGAATGAGGTAGCGAAAAGGAGGATGTACTTAACCACGTTTGAAGGGAAATAATTAGTGTCGCGAATCGACATGATCAGAATGATCGTGATGGTTTTTCACGCGATACTTGCTTGGGTTGTCGATGATCATCCCACTTCGCTCATTTATTTGGCTTGGCATCATATCAATTACCGTAAACTGAGTACATCGTGTGAGCCTATCAACCGACAGTGCTACGCCCTTCACGAGGCCAAACTCCTCGATACTTTTGAAGCTAAATGCTGAACAGCTTATTTCATAGGGACATTTCGATTGAAGTTGAGGGGAAATCAGTTTTTGGTAGATAAATAATGATCCACTAAAAGCTAAGGTTATAGGATTGTAATTGATTATTGCATGTTTAGATGGCTTCAAAAGCTTTGGTTTTCTTGGTGAAAACTGAACTTCGTAGAAATCTACATCCGCAATTCTACTCATTTGATCCTCGGTGATTTGAGAGAAAGCCTGTGTGACAGCACATACCAGAACCATTACAATTGATATTCGCTTCATAGAGATCATTTATCCATCTGCTTTTTTAGCGAAGCTTCATCCAGCACTTCCGCGTCATCTGGTATTCTAAAATTTAGCCAAGTATCGTCTACTACACTATTAGTCTTGAGGTTGGTGTACATACGCTGAGTAATCGAAGAATCGGCCTCATTGTAATAATTGATTTCGGTTATTGTTAAAGGCATTTGAATGTAGGACACACTCTGGTAGTTTGTGTAATATGTTTTTTGATAGACAAAATCGTTCGCGTCTGCAAAACCGAGGTAAATGGGGAGGTAATTGTCGAAGGCCAACTCTACTGTTTGTGCCTTCATTGCTCTATCTGCAGGTGCTGCCCATGTGTGTACAATTAGGCCAGCGTCATTGCGTGTGTCTATTAGCTTAAAGCCTAATCCAGTTAATCCTAGGTCACTGGTTTGCCCGCTCAGAAAGCTATAGATGAAGCTGTTTTTTGTGCTAAATTCTGAACCTTGACTTAAAGCCACCGTATTCCCTTCAGGGTCGTAACTCTTCAATTCTCCAGTGGAAGTGGCGATAATTATCTGGTTAATTGGGCTTATCATTCGTGTAACCATGAGACCACTTGATGGCTTGTAGTAAACCTCTCCTTTAGCCGTAATTGACTTGCCTTGAAATAGCGTGCGCGCCGTTAAATCAAAGCTCAACTTTTGCAAATTGGAATATGTAAATGCGGAAAAAATCAGAAGTGCAAAAAGCACCGGAAAGAGGAAGAGGACTCTGAATTTCTTTAACTTCGAACGATTCATAAGGACGCGAACTTACGGTTAATTTCCCCATTTTTTTATGGTAATTGAGAGGTCTTGGTTAAAGGTATTTAGTCACATAAATTTTTATTTATCGATGACGATTTGCCTTGTTTTTTCAAACGTAATTAGGTCACAATCATATTTTGGAACGGAGGCCGATTTGGTGTTTAATAGTCTCTACGGTTTCAATTTATCACAGTCCGATTCAATCGTAAGAGCCAATCGTGCTTCCATGCAGGATACGGCCGTATGGAACCTTTTATCAGCAAATGTGGCCTGGATGGAAATCCTCGCAGGCAATATGGAAAGCCCTGTATGGAATGCGCAATTTGAGAAAAACATTAAGGCCTCAAAGCGAAATCTTAAGGAGAATGGAATTGATGAAGATGATCGCCTTTTTTACTACATCATCGTACATGCCTTTAAGACGCGACACGAGTTGCTCAACGACAATTACATCAATGCGGCGAATGACCTAAATACGTGCGTTGATCAAATCTCAGAGTCATTTGGTCGCGAAGACGAGTATGAGCCATTCTACTTGACGTCTGGTTTGTATTATTATTTCATGGCGAAAGCACACCAGGATTATTTGTTGATGCGGCCATATTTGATGTTTTATCCCGATGGCGACATGAAGAAAGGACTTGACTATTTGGGGCGACTCACAACCAGTTCTGACATTTTCCTCAGAAATGAGTCGAACTATTTTTTGATGCGGATCTATTACGATCTTGAAAAGGATTTTGAGCGTGCGTTGCGATATGCAAATAACCTAGTCGTTAAGAACCCACAAAACCTGATTTACAGGCTGTATTTAATTAAAATTTTGCGCGCGTTGGAATCTGATCAATTGACAGACATGGAAGCAATATTCGCTTCGGCTGTGAATAGCAATGTTGACCTTAACTCAGAGCAGAAAAAGCACTTTTTAGAGCAATTGAATTCTGATGAATAAAAAAAGCCCCCGAATTGGAGGCTTTTGTATTCTAATGTGTGGTTCGTTCTAAAACTCGCCAATCCACATAACATATTTGGGATTGTCAATGTATTTTGAATCCGTATCGTCAATTAATAGCATAACACCATCTACTAAGGTTAGCCAGCCACACCAGTCGAGTGTGACACAGTAAAGCGCAATGACTTTTCCTGTTTTGCCACCGGTTCCCAGGTAAATTCGATGCCAAGGAATCATTGTTAGTATAAAAACGGGAGCACCAAACCCACCAGTCACAGCAGTGATTAAACTAGGCGCAATTACTGTTGCGAGCGCAATTATCGCTGCCGTTGTTTGGCTTTTCCCACCGTCAGCTTCGTCTGCTAGCATCATTTCAAATGCAGCCGTCGAGATAGTTTGATCTGCGTTAAACATCAATCCGACATGAGCTGTGATATCCTCCGCGTTCACAAAAGAACGATCTACGGCAGTCATATCAACTTTATATATACTGGCTTGAGCCGAGCATAAACTCAATAAGACTAGGGCAATGGTTGTAGTGTATTTCATCATGTTAATTGACTAAAAGCGGATTAGTCGATCCACATTACATACTTAGGGTTGTCCATATACTTCTCGCCAGAATCATCCATTAGTAGCATAATACCATCGATGATTGGAAGTGCACCGCACCATCTTAATGTGACACAATATAATGCCCAAATTTTTAGGTTATTGTCAGCTGTGCCTAAGTAAAGTCGATGCCAAGGTACAATGGATATTACCACGTTTATAGCCCAGGTAGTTAATCCGATTGCGGCAACTCCCGTTACGTTTGAGGCGACATTACCAATCACGCTAAGAACCCATGGTACCACAACTGTTGCGAAGGCAATAATTGCCGCTGTCTTCTGGGTTTTTTCTGCTGCTGCGCTGGCGCTGGACATTTCCATATCCATGTTGAAGCCATACATTCCGTTTTGGTCTCCAACAGAAAACATATAATTCATGCTTTCGCTTTGCTGAAATTGAGTGTCAATTTCGGCGTCATTTAATCTGTACTCTCCAGCAAACAAGCTTGTCGACATCGCTGCTAGAAAAAACAGGGTTAGTAGTTTCTTCATTTGTGGTTGTTAAGTTATTGTTATGCGTCGAAAATATGAAAATTGCCGAAATATTAAAACGATTTAGCCGCGTCCTTCCACATTATAAAGTCACCATTTTCAATATAGGTGGCGTCATCGGATTTAGCAGCGAAAAGGAAAATTGCATCGGCTATGTTTAAAAGGCCAAATCCATTAACGGTAATGCAATACAGCAAACTAACTCGGAAATTATTATTGCCCGTTCCGAGATAGTATCGATGATATGGATTGGAAAGAACTGAAGAAACGATCACCGCAGCGGGTAAAAGAATGATGCCAATTCCACCGGTGAATAATGTAGCCATGAACCAGACGGCGTATACGACGGAGGGAAGAGCAACCTCGCCAATTGCAAGGGCCGCTGCAATGAGATAGGACGGCTTCTGATCGGATTCAACTTCAACATAATAATTTGGTAACTCAGCTGGAATCTGAAAAAGCCTGTCCGTTATATCCAACGCGGAATCGAAGATTGAATTTATATGATTCGTATTTAACCTATAGTTGGCCGCAAGAGAATCGCTCAGAAAAAAGAGGCATAATGCAGTGATCAAGAGACTCAGGCGCATATTGGATGAATTATTCATTACGAACTTAGTAAACCATGACATACCTTCATGTTTGAAATGGAAGCAAGTAAGATCGTATTATATCGTAATACAATAGCTGGTAAGAATCTGTCTTCTTTTATTATCTGGATTTTCATTTTGACCTTACTGTCTAGTTGTTCGTCAGGTGTGAAAACAACAATGATTCAGAAAAGAAACTTTCGCCCAGGTTACGCGATTAACATTAAGACTGGACTGTTTCATAAAATGGAGCACGGGATCAAAGCGATTGAAAATAATGACTCTGCCGGGTCTGACCAAGAATCCAATATTGTTGTGTCGGCCCAAAACTTCAATAAAACACCATTAGAGATCGGCCCACGACGGCAAAAGTTGAAAACTCGCCCTTTGAATAAATTGACTCAATTTGAATCCAGTGTTGATAAAGGTCAAATGGTGCCGCCTGTGTTTGTCGACCAAGGATTTGATTTGAAGCAAGGTTTTAAACCTTTAGTGGAGGAGCCAGTTGAGAACCCAAAAATGGTATCCAAGGGCCTAATAGGGGTGTTAGCCCTAATTATTGCATTAATAAACCTTGCCATTTTTATGTGGGTTCCATTTCTTGGTATTCTCTCTGGAATACTTTGTATCGTTTTGGCTGTGAAGGCGTTGAAAATTGATCACAAAGACTCGAAGACCATGGCTGGTGCTTCTTTGGTCATCACTGCACTGACGTTGTTTGTGTCGTTCTTTATTTCTCTAATAGTTATATTGGGCTTAGGATTACATCCAATATTTTAATGCTAAGAATTGCTATAAATACCATTGCGGTGCTTGCCGCGGCATATATGCTCAATGGGGTGCACGTGGATGGTGTTGGATACGCCATTATTGTCGCAGTTGTCATCTCTTTATTGAATGTCATAGTTCGTCCGCTGCTCATTGTTTTAACGATTCCAGCAACCGTCTTGTCCTTAGGACTGTTCCTGTTCGTGATAAATGCGTGCATTATTCTTATCGCCGATTGGATCATTGACGGCTTCAGCGTTGATGGATTCTGGTGGGCCCTTTTGTTTAGCCTGATTGCCACATTTGTTAAGTCAGCCCTGAATGCATTTACGAAAGATGAGAAGAAAAGGGTAGATGAAACTAGCGGCTGATCCCGCCTTGAATTTGATTCAATAATCCTTGAGCACGTTCGTAACCAGGATTAACTCGCAGACATGCTTCCAACTGTCTCAGCGCTTTTTCTTCCTGACTTGTAGTGGCATAAAATACCGCAAGGTTAAAAAGAGCATCGGCGTTGTTCGGATCCATTTGGGTGGCCTTCAAGAGATAAAATTCAGCTCTCTCCAAATCATTCGACATTGCATAGGCCATGCCCAATTTTAGTACACCGCGCAGCTTCTTTGGTTCGAGCTTTATCAGTGCTTCCAAATGTGCGATAGCCTCGCTAAACTTTGATTGAAAGCCTTCGCATTCCGCCGCGAAATAGATGGCGTCGTGTTGGGTAGGATTGCTTTCTAAAAAGGCTTCAAAGTATGCTTCTGCCTCATCATATCGTTCCAGCTTTTGACAGGTAACAGCCATGTTGTATCTGGCTTTCGTATAATCTGGGAACTTTTTGATAAACGATAAATACAATTCATACGCTGAATCGAATTCCTGTGAGTTCATATAGGAGATTCCCAAGTTGTTATAGGCATCTTGATACGCTGGCCAAATTTCAATTGCGCGTTTAAGGTGACGTTGCGCCTCCGATGTTAAGCTTGCCGCATCTTTTCGATTGATCTTTGCTTCATCAATCATTGTCGAGCCAGCATTGTATTGGGCTCGAGCGCTTTCAGGTACCTTATCTACATCTGCCGTAAAAAGCGTGAAATTTGATTTCCAATCCGGTATGCGATCAGCGGTAAGTACCGCAAAAATGGCCGCCAGGGCGGACAGAACCACAATTCGATACTTTTCGTTTGTGAATGTGGAGTGAATTTGTTTTGATCCAAGCAATATGGCTACTATGGCGACGGACCAACCTAAAGACGGTGCAAAGACGAAGCGTTCAGCAGCCATGGCACCTATGAGAATGAAAAAATTCGAGACTGCAGATATGGTTATGAAGTAGAACAATATTCCAAATCCAATCCAATTTCGTTTCCATGCAAAGAAGATTCCTCCCACGATTAAAGCGAAAAGCGTTAATACCAATAGTATGCCCTTGACGCTCTCAAAGCCCACTACCGGAATCGCATTGAACGAATAATCGTGTGACAAGTTCCAGGGAAGAAATAGCTTTTGCAGGTATAATCCTTGAATGTTAGCTGCCGTAACCAGTCTTTCTGTCCAATTGGTAGATTCG
>DDCZ01000001.1 GCA_002336485.1 Flavobacteriales bacterium UBA1993 | reverse complement strand
AATCCGGCAGGCCTCGCTTGGTCAGAAGTGGATCTGACACTTGAAGGTGGACTTGGCGATGTAATACCGTCAACCAAAAACACCCAAATTCTAACGCCCTCTGCCGAGAAGATAGCAGCGGTACAGCATGCCAATGGTTCCTCCATTTGGGTCCTTGCGCATGAGTTGAATACAGGAGTTTTTTACGCATGGTTGATTGACTGCAATGGAATCCAACCACCTGTAACCAGTGAAGTAGGACAAATCGAAGGGTTTCCTGGATGGGGCGGGATGGCGATCTCTCCCGATGGAAGTCGCGTTGGAACCGCTGTCCGCTACAATGGCTTCGAGGTTTTTGATTTTGATAACGATACAGGATTGCTATCCAATGCCATAGTACTGTACAACCAAGGATTCGGTGCCTATGGGGCATCGTTCAGTCCGAATAGCGAAGTGTTTTATGGGTGCAACATCGAAACCGGCGAGATTTTCCAGTGGGATTTATCCCTTTCGGATGAAACGGCCATTATCGACTCTCGCATAACGGTTGGCATTGGCATTGGGGTCGGTGGATTTGGTGGATACCAAGGGGGCACACTGCAGTTGGGACCTGACGGCAAACTTTACGTCCCACAAGTAGGAGATGATAACCTGAGTGCCATCATAAATCCTGACATCATTGGTGAAGGCTGTGACTTTCAAACGGACCACGTGAACTTGGCTGGGAGAACTGTTCAATTAGGGCTTCCTCCGTTCATAGTAGATTTCCTCGACACTTCATCAAGCATCTTGTCGGAAATCGGATGTGCAGGGACGCCCAGTTTTTTTGATGCAGATGCAGACTTGTCCGGTGTGAATGATTGGACGTGGGTCTTTGGGGAAGAAGGAACCAGTACAGAAGTTTCTCCATCTTACACATTTCCGTTTCCCGGAGAATTCCTTGTTCAATTGGTCACAAGCAACGCATGCGGAGTCGATACTGCCTCAATTCTAGTCAATGTCCCTGAAGCTGAAAACTTGAGCATTGATTACGTCAACCTCTGCTCCGGAGACTCCATTTTATCCGAATGGGGCGAATGGTATTCCAACGAAGGCCTCTTCCTCGATCCAAGCGTTGTCAACCCATGTGAAGGCGGAGCAGGACTGCAAGTTGAAGTTCAACAAACAGATTCGATTTGGACCCAGTCAAGTACATGTGAGTCCTTCCTGTGGAACGGGGAGGAGTATACTGATTCCGGCCAGTACCAGTTCCTAACCACAAATTCCTTGGGCTGTGACTCCATAACGTTCTTGGATCTAGTCATCACGCAACCAACAAGCTCTGTAACCAGCTCGTCCACCTGTGATTCACTCGAATGGAATGGCTCGATTTACGCTTCAAGCGGAACTTACGAGACGGTTCTACAAAACTCGTCCGGATGTGATTCTCTGACCGTACTCGAGCTGACAATAGATCCTACGTACAACTTTTACGACAGCCTATTTGCATGCGAACCGATGAACTGGATGGGGTTAATGCTTTCAAATTCTGGGTTCTACGAACAGCAGTATATCTCACAATCTGGTTGTGATTCCATTTACATGGTCGATTTTGTCCTGTTCGACGTTGAGGATCCGCCTACGCTGTCCATAGAATCATGTGGGCCTTACACTTGGCGGGGTATTGAGTATTATGACAGCGGCACCTACTCAGCAAATGCATTCGACGAAAACGGGTGCCCGATCCAAGAAACATTGGCCTTGACCGTATTTGGAGAACAAGTCTTCATCCCGAACACATTCACCCCCAACAACGACGGGGTCAATGATGTCTGGGAAATGATTTACGAGCCCGATTGTTGGGAAACCATTGAATACTGGATTTTCAATCGATGGGGCAACAACATTCACCATGACCAAGGCCCCGCTGCAGCGGTCGTTCCCTATTGGAATGGGAGTGTCAATGATGGACAGTACTATGTATCGGATGGTGTCTACTTCTACGTATTCAATGGGAAAAGGAAAGGCCTTGCTGAAATCGTTGAAAAATCTGGCCACATTACCGTCTTCCGTTAGTCCACACCGGGAAAAAACAAAAAAAAACTCACGAATACACGAAAAATTCCGCATTTTGCTGCGTAAGCAAAACCTAGACCTCCTATGAAGTACTACACTCCCCTTGTTCTCGTGCTGGTCGCTACCCTTGCCAGTTGTGGCATCCAAAAGCGAACACTAATGGACGGCTTCTACGTCCCTCAACTCACTGAAAGGCAATCATTTGAAGCGAATCAGGAAGATGCTCATCTAGAGCGCACATTTGCACAAGCAACTTACGCCACTCCTGAATTGTGGGAGGAACCTGAGGATCTGTTTGTAGCAGAACCATTCACCAGCGATGAACCTTCAGGACAGACGACAGAGACCATCAGTGTACACGAAATAGCGGAAGTATCCTTCACAGCATTCTTTGTACATGACCGAACACTTAACATTCGATCTGTTACCGAAAGCGGTAACTGAGCTAACCAATGAAATTGGTGAACTCAAAATCACTGCCATTCGATGATAACGACTCCAAAACTGGGAGAAGCATTAATATCAATTTGATCAGGCCCATCAGGCCAAAAAGTTGCAGAGCCCAAAAAGTCGTCTTCATTGATGATATCCGAATCCCAAAAGGTAATCGTATATGGGGGGAGTGACAACGCTATCGATAGTTCAGACCAAATTGCGCCACTACTTTCCTCCATCGTATTAGACACGAAAAAAATTGAGTCATTGGCATCAGATATTGCGAAATAAGGGTCTGGAACGGGAGACCAGCCGTCGTC
The DNA here is from genome assembly GCA_002336485.1 of Flavobacteriales bacterium UBA1993. Classification (GTDB taxonomy): domain Bacteria; phylum Bacteroidota; class Bacteroidia; order Flavobacteriales_G; family Salibacteraceae; genus SHAN690. The sequence continues at coordinate 5,095 of DDCZ01000001.1, read as the reverse complement.
AAATCCCCCTTCGCCCGTTTCGAATAGCTCAACTTCAGTAATCATTAAAGGACATATGACATTGAAAATTGTATCTGGAACCTGCGCGAAAACCCATTCAGACCATTCAGGAATAAATACCGAATCGATTGTGGTTGTTATTGAATCAATGACGAACGTTTGCGGCCCTTGGCCATCACACACACCACAGTCATCCTCCACACAGTCATCTACATAATCGCAAATGTCGTCGCCGTCAGAATCCAGACAACCGCCATCGCAATCATAAATGGAAACGATAATAAGCATTAGCCTATTGTTGGACTATCCTTTTTTGCTTCAACGATAACAGCTTGTCAAAACGTAATTCATTTCTTCACATGTGAACAAGAAAAGGCCACGTAGTTCCCATTTTTAAGAAAACACGATTAGATTGCGCAAAAAATAAAATGAAAAATACAATTCAAATATTCGCCTCATTTGCGCTATTAGCATTCATGTGGACCAGTTGTAACAACAGTGAGAAAAATAATGATAATTCATCGAATCCAATAGAGCAATCCCAAGGACCTGACATTGTTGAATTGCAATCTGATTTACTGGGTAATTATCACGGAGTCCAACCGAGCTACTTTTTGAAAAATCAATTTGGTGACGACATGGTAATTAATGGGAATAAAGTTCCTGTCCCTTCAATTGACTTTAAGTTCCTTTTGAAAGAGCATGGTGTTGTCAGCCTTCAACAGACAAATCTTGAAGACGACAGTAGAGTATATTATGATGGCACGTTCAAAATTATAAAAGAAACAACTGAACTCATACTAATAGAATGTTCTCTGAGCGATGGTCAATCGTCAAATCCCACTTATTCATTAACGATTGATAAAAGCAATAAATCTGCTATTTGCACCGGAAAAAATGAACCAGAAATAACACTCGAAAAAGTTAAATAATTCTGAAGCACTCTCACCGTCTCGTCAAATTCCATTGCGATAGTATATATATCAGCCCATTTCAAGCCCATTTAAGTTCCTCAAATCGATTCAAAACAACACGATTGTCGTGATTGCGTTAACGCTCCGCATTCACCTCAAACGAGCAACAAATCAAATTCGAAGGACAATCGCATTGGCGCGAGGTTCCTTCACCGAATATGTAGAGGCGTTGACACTGACGAGTTTGTGTTGATTTTCGTCAAATTATCAATGACTTCAACTAATTCTCGAGTCGAAAGTGCATCTTCCACATCTGGACCAGATTTCATAAATTCTTTCATATACTCAAATAAATCAGGCAATCGTTCCAAATTCAATACATCATGATCTAATTTGTGAAACATAGGTGTCGTATAGAATCATGGTCCAAGTGACATGAACTTTCCTGTCTGATGTAAATTTCAATTCGATAACAAGAGAGAGTCCTTTAGGAAGAAACCTGATGGTATTTTTGAAAAGAGCGCTTTTTAACCAATTCCTAGCTATTTCCATTGCGCTATCCTCAATTATTGCTGGCGGGATCATTTACCTCACATTGAGAGGAACTTCATTGTTGATTTTTGATTGGCTAGATTTTGTTGGACTTTCCAACTTCTTTCAACATTCACAAAATCAATTTGCAGCAATAAAATCGATTTGTCCTGAATGGGTAATTTATTCCCTTCCAGATGGACTTTGGGTTTTTTCATTCACCTTATTTTCATTGGCTTACTACAAATTCAATTTGAATTTAGGGCAGCTCATTTTCACGTTTTCAATAGCTGGAGTTGGAATTACTCTGGAATTTTTTCAATTCATCAATTGCAATTTTGGCACTTTTGATATTATTGATTTATCATTTTATATTGCAGGTTCGAGTTTACCTTTTTACATTTTCAAAAATGAAATCAAAATTCATCGTTCCAGGGGTTCTGTTTAGCTTTTTCTTGATACTTGCATTGGGGAGTTCGGATAACGGTCAATCCGATTCAAACGGCCCCGATAAAAACGGAGCCTCTGTAGATTCTGAAACGGAAATTGTACAGCTAGATACGGATGAGCTGATTGACAATGCCATAGATAACCAGGAAAACAGTTTCAAGCGTCTAGAAGCAGCAAAGTCTGAGTACTATGGAGTAGAATTAACACTTTACGGCCGCTTAGAATTATCTGATTATTTCAATTGCGGTTACGGAGATGCAGAGAATAGTCATTACTCCTTTCGATTGAAGGATAATGAATACAACGAGTTCAATGTGTATTTCAAAAAGGCGGAAGTAACTGCATTATTTGATCAATTAATCGAAGTTGATAAAATACCAGTAGAAGTTAAGGTCATCGCTTCGAAAAGGAAGCAGGGCATCTGTGATCTTATGTTCGAAGGACTGGGTTACTCAGTACTCGATGACTCATTCGATTTTACTAAAGTTCAACTAAAAAAGGCAAAGAGCGACTCAGAAACTTTGGCATTTGCCGACGATATCACAGAGTTAATAGAATCAAAATCTGTCAATTATAAAAGGCTTAGTGCTGCCAAAACTGAATATTACGGAAAAGAGTTTGACGTTTACGGCTACATCGAACTTAGCGACTATTACAATTGTGGCTACGGGGATTCAGAGAGCAGTCACTACTCATTTGTAATTAAAGATGGGAACCGATATGATCTTAGGGTTTACTTCAAAAAGAGCATTTCACAAAATCTATTCGATTTACTTGTTGACAACGATAAATTACCAGTCAGACTAAAAGTAAAAGGCACCAAAAAAGACGAGGGAATATGTGACCTTATGTGCGAAGGAATTGATTTTGAAATTATCATGCAGTAAAAAGTATGAATTAAATTTCATTGAACGCTCTCAAAAAGTAATATTCCACCATTTTTTAAAATGAAAAACGATTCGCAAAAATCAACTGTCGGTGGTCTACCCCGATTCAAAAAGGACCAGGTTTAGACCGCTCAAAACAGCGATTTTCGAGCACTTATGTACCCTATTTGTACCTCAAAACCACAAGTGACTGACTATCAACGTCAATCACTTTCTGTATCCAAANNAAATTCCTCGAAGTCTTTTTTTCATTGATAGGGTGCACAAAGAATATTGCTCACAAGGTATGCTTTGCAATTAAAACAACGCAATAATAACGATAACGAGAATTCGGGGCGTAGGCAAAACCAATCCCAATGTCATTGCAGTCTGCATAGCTATCACTCATACCCAATAGATGAACGCGATGACCCGCATAGGTTAAATCGGTCGAATTCACCCCATCATTGATCAATTGGATGATAGATGCAACAGGGGTGCTCGAGCCCGCTGCAATCGACTCCCAAAAGTTGTTTGATCGATCATCCAAACAAAGCGGATGTAAATCATATCCCGCTTGCTGAATAAAATAGTTCATTCCGTATCCCTCGGGATCCACATGATCAAAGTACCCGCGACGCGCCATGTCTTCTGACTTTCTTTGGGCTGCCGCACCCAACCGCGGATCCCACTTAAGTGCATGCCTCGGTGCCGCATTGTGCAATGGCACACCAATTTCTTCAGAGAATGCATCGGGGTTTGCTCGCACCCGATTCAAATAGGTCAAAGCTTCTTGGATCGCCTCCGATTGAGCCAAGCCTTGGCAAGCAACAAAAATCACAAAAGCGCTAACTAGGATAGTTTTCATTGAAGTGAATGTACATAAATTAATTGAAATTTTATTTCTCATTCACGAACACAATTCACACCTGATAATTGACGTTTGAGTTCAGTGCGAATCACCTCAACTAAGCAATACCATCCGCTCATGAAAAAAGTCCCAAGCCTTTTCTTGTGCTTGCTTCTCGGGACCTCTATTCTGTCTGCACAGCTAGCACTCATCATCAATGCGCACGATGGAACTCTTGAAAGACTCAAGGTCCAATCCATCATTAATTTGCTCGAAGGAGAAGGATACAAGGTCAAATGGCTTGGAAATGGAAATGCCACATGGGAAATGGTCAAGAAACACGCTCAAGGGGTGAACATCTTGATCTATTCTGGTCATGGCTCGACGAAAGGGTACAATGGCGTGGGAGGCCTCTGTCTAGACTACGGAAGCAGCACCGACATCCGTTCCTCCTATGAAGTTGAAGAAAACATTCAATTGGCACCCAATGCCTTGGTATTGTTCCAGAGCGTTTGCAGAGGGGCCGGATCTTCTGCAGATGATGATGAGGACATTGGAATCAAAGAAGCTGTCAACCGAGTTAACTCGTACTCCCAACCGTTTTTCAATATGGGTGCTGCTGGATATTATGCCGATAATTGGGGTAGCGGACTGGAAAGGTTTTTGAGGCTTATGTTTCAAGGATACACAATCGATGAAGCCTATCGCGAATCGGCCTCTACCTGGAATGATTTGGATTATACGGGGTGGTCTGCCTACGACTCGAATGTCATGATCGGAGTTTCAAGTAATTACCGTCCCGGAACCTTTAAACGGACCAGCACACGCAATGGTGTAACCACGGTCGAAACACTCAGCAATTTCAAGAANNATTCGGAATGATTGGGTGCCAAAAAGACGACAATTCCTCGGAATCTGCCAATCCCGAAAAATGGGAGCTCCAGAATGGAGACTTGGTTTTTCAAATCTCGCAATCAGGTCAAAGCCAGGCGATTCAAGAAGCAACAGATTGCCCCTATTCACATGTGGGAATCATCTATTTGATGGATGGAAAACCCTACGTATTCGAAGCAGTCAAAACCGTGCGTTTGACCCCGTGGAAAGAATGGAAAGACAGAGGGAAAGGAGATGACTACATCGTCATGCGGTCCAAGCAAAGTTTAACCGAAGCCATGCTGTTGGACATCCGTGAATACGGAGAACAATTCAATGGAAGGGATTATGACCTGCAATTCAGATGGAGTGATGATCTGATGTATTGTTCTGAGTTGGCGTGGAAACTCTACAAAGAAGGGGCGGGCATCGAGTTGTGCGCCAAAAACAAAGTCAAAAATTTGAAACTCGATAGCAAAGAAGTGGAACGAATCGCCTCAAAGCGATACACCAATGGTTTTGCCGATGTCCCCATGACAGAACATATTGTTACCCCCGCTGACTTACTGCGTGCAAATTCCATTGTTGAAATTTATCGCACTGCTGGAGCT
>DDCZ01000080.1 GCA_002336485.1 Flavobacteriales bacterium UBA1993 | reverse complement strand
TTCTTCGAATGCTTCGTGCACTTCGGGAAGTCGATAAAAGGGAATCAATGCATTCATGTGATGAATGTGGTGGTATCCAATGTTTCCGGTAAACCAACGAAGAATCTTATTCATCTTCATATAGCTTGAAGATCGCATCGCAGCTTCGGCATAAGTCCAGTTCTCTTGATCGTTGAACACCGCACCAGGGAAATTGTGCTGCGCATAAAACAGATATGATCCCATTGCGCTCGAAACAATAGCAGGGATCATGAAGGCGAGCCAAAAGCTAGTCCAGCCGGCAGTTAGTATGATTGCCAACCCGACGCCGTGGTGGAAAATTAGAGCTAAGGCCGAGTCCCAATGTTTGGTTGGGTTTCGAACCAACGAAAGCATACACATTCCCCACCAAAATGCGAATAGGTAACCCGCGGCAATGGTGAGAGGATGGCGAATGAATAGATAGTTGATCCGTTCTTTCCTAGAAAGACTTAAAAACTTGGAACGCGTTACGATTGGAAACGACCCGAAACTGGAGGAGTAAAGCTTGGAGTTATGTTTATGATGATAGTCGTGTGATCGCTTCCATATACTAGGGGGGTTCAACGTGTACAGGCCAAATACGGTGAAAATCAGGCGCGCTACCTTGCTCCCTTTTAGTATGGTTTTATGCAGAAAATCATGATAGATAATGAACATACGGACCAGTAGAAGGGCAGTGACAAGACTCGCGACAATTCTCAATAAAAGAGGAAATGGGTAGAGCGCTACAAGGAAACTCGCAACGAGAAACAAGGATGTTGAAATAGTGTAGAACCAGCTTTTGAATCGATCTTCTTTGGCGAATGGCTTCGTCGCAATTATTAAATCTTTCCCTTCAAGCATCGCGCAAAGATCATGTTTTTCAGCTTCGTTTGTGTTTCCATCTTTTATGCGTCCAAAGCCATGTTTCAGGCAATTCCTGAATGTCTTTTTCCAATCGTTTTGTAAAGCGCGCGACAATTTCTTCTGGCTCAACGTCTCCAGGATTTGGCACCAAATCTTCAAGGTGCACTTCATAATAACCACGTCTTAAACGCCTCACGGAAACATAAACCACGGGATACTTAAACTTGTTCGCAATCTTTCCGGTTCCGGTAAAAATCGGCGTGTCTTGATTTAAGAACTCCATCCAATAAGCTCCTTTTGGTGAGGGTGTTTGGTCTGCGATAAATGCAGTCGCGGTGATCTCATTACGCTGCTCTACCATCCCGCGCAATGTGTTTTTCATGGCAAACAATCCATTGCCTAATCGGGTGCGCATCTTGTAAATGAGTTGGTCAAATTTTTTGTTGTTTAAGGGATGGTAAATAACAAAGAGCTTGTGCAGTGGTTCCAGCGCAAACCTCGCTCCGCCAAGCTCCCAGTTTCCCTGATGTCCCATGACAATGATGATGCTTTGTTTTTCGGAATAGTATTTTTTGAATACGGTCATATCCGCAAACACAACACGTTTTTTTAATGTCTTCGGCGAAATGGTTAAGGTCTTCAGTGTTTCCACAATTAGGTCGAAGAAATACCGATAGAATCGATGCTGGATTTGGTTGATTTCGTCTTCAGATTTTTCTGGGAATGAGTTTCTCAAATTCGCTGAAACGACCTTCTTTCGATACCCTAATATTTTGTAAACCAGGATGAACAGAAAGTCTGATACGCGATAGAGCAACGCAAACGGCAGCACGGATATCAAATAGATAAGTGGAATGGTCAGATAGTACACGACTGCCTTCATGCCTTGCTGTTTAGTACGATTTGTTCGATGTTGAAAGCGGCGATCATTGGACTGTTTGGGTCGGTTTTCGCATCAGCATACGTAAGGTGTGTCTGGTCTTCTGTTGCAACATAACTTCCTTTCCGGTAGCAAGCTCTTCTGCAATGGTCTCGTTAAAATGTCGGATCGTCAAAAGCTCAAGTCCCATGTTATAGCGCACCTCGTATTCTGTCTGAAGGTCGGCGATGAGCTCTTGTAGTTTTGCCTTGTCTTCATCAACGCTGACCGAAAAGCTAATTGCAGAGTTCTGCATGGTGTTGATTTTCATTTTATGCGTTGCGAAGCGCCGAAAGATGTCACTGATATGCTCCTCCACGATGAACGAAAAATCACGTGTGGAGATGCTTAATAAAACCTGGTTTTCTTTGAAAATATAGCTGGCTATTTTGCTGTCTTCAGATGTGTTTGTGTTGATTAAGGTTCCCGTTGATTCTGGATCCACAAAGCTGCGTACATACAGGTCTATTTCTTTGTTTTCTAAAGGCTTAATCGTCTTTGGGTGAATTACGCTCGCTCCATAGTAGCTCAGCTCTACGGCTTCTCGGTAACTGATGTTTGGTAAGAGGATGGCATTGTTGAAATACTTTGGATCTGCATTCAACACGCCCTCCACGTCCTTCCAAATTGTTACGGATGCGGCTTCAAGACAATACGCGAAAATGGCCGCGCTAAAATCTGAGCCTTCGCGACCAAGCGTAGTCATTCTGTTGTGGTCACCGCCTCCAATAAATCCCTGACTGATCATGATTGGGGCCGTTTTTTCACTCCAAGCTTCCTTCACGCGCTTTTCCGTTTCAGGCCAGTTTACGCGGGCTCCTCTGTAGTTATTGTCAGTATGAATGAGTTTGCGCGCATCTTTCCAATCGTTTTGGATTCCGCTTTTGGATAGATATTCAGAAATTATCTTGGTGCTCAAAATCTCCCCTATCGATACAATCTGATCGTATAGAAAATCGTATTCAGATCCATTGTCCTGGTCTAGGAAGGCGAAGGCATAGGCTTGAATTTTTGATATTGCATCCGTGGCAACTCCACCTTCTATTTGGAGATCAGAAACGACCGTTGAGTGCGCGT
>DDCZ01000013.1 GCA_002336485.1 Flavobacteriales bacterium UBA1993 | reverse complement strand
GGGAGGTTCAGAACAATCATCCCTAGATCTTGCTGCGCAACATCCTTGGTGTTTTTTTATTCCCTTAGAGGCTGAAGCGAGCTCCGTCTTAGGGAATAAAAAAATCCCTATCCAAATTGCTTGGATAGGGATGATTCTTCTGCGGAGAGTGAGAGATTCGAACTCTCGGTACCTTGCGGCACGCTAGTTTTCAAGACTAGTGCAATCGACCACTCTGCCAACTCTCCGCTGCAAATGTAAAAATGTTGCGATATCGTAAAACCAAAAAACACGAACTCAGAAAACTTTTATTTAAGTCGTTCTTTTTAAGTCGATTGCAAGACCATTATTCTGAGAAAATAGCAACCGAGTTTTCGCCCGAACTCGATCTGGCCGCACGAAACATGCCTGGAGTGTTAAAGGACATGGAAATGTTTCCCTTTCTGTCAATGGCTATCAATCCTCCAGCACCTCCAATATCCATCAGTTCTTTGTGCACCACATAGTTGGTGGCTTTCTCTAAATCCCATCCTCGATGCAACATAAGCGCCGATACCTCATGCGCTACTGCCAGTCGAATAAAGTATTCGCCGTGCCCAGTGCACGACACACCACAGCTTCGGTTATCGGCATATGTTCCAGCACCAATAACCGGTGAATCACCTATGCGATTGTTCTTTTTATTCATCATCCCACCAGTACTCGTTGCTGCGCAAATATTGCCTTGCTTGTCAATAGCCACCACACCAACGGTCCCAAACTTGTTGTCTGATAGCGATTCTGGAGCATCTCTAAATAGGTCTGTTTTATTCTTTTCTTCCTGAATCATTTTTTTGATTTGCTCCATGCGTTCATCCGTCACGAAGTAGGAGGGAGCTACCATTTCGAGCTCTTGTGCTTCAGCGAAATCGTCGGCACCACTTCCGCTTAGCATTACGTGAGGACTGTTGTGCAAAACAGCCTGCGCTGCTGTGATTGGGTTTTTCACGCGTTGTACTCCGGCAACCGCTCCGGCATTTTTGTCTGAGCCATTCATAATGGATGCATCCATTTCAGCCCGTTTGTTGTGAGAGAGCACACAGCCCTTTCCAGCATTGAATAATGTGCTATTCTCCAGAATTTTGATTGTGGCTACCGTTGCGTCTTCGGAAGTACCGTCATTTTCAAGGATTTTATATCCAACATCACGCGCCTCACTCAACTTATCTGTATAGTCTTGTACCTGATCTTTGGTGTACATGTCAGGCCGCATATAACCGGCGCCTGCATGCAAAACAATGGCGATTTTACGCTCTTGGGCGTGTCCGATTCCAATGAAGCACATACTTAACGCGCTGATTAAGAGGATTTTTAGGTTATTAAGAGGCATTCGTTCAAAAAGTTGGTTAGGCGGATAAAGAATCCAATTCAAATCTATATTTTTGCGGCCCGATTTTACAAAGGAATAATCATGGCAAGAAAAGGCAACAGAGTACAGGTAATCCTCGAGTGCACAGAGCACAAAGAAAGTGGTCAGGCTGGAACTTCACGTTACATCACCACCAAGAATAGGAAAAATACTCCTGAGCGAATGGAATTGAAAAAGTACAATCCCATCCTTCGGAAAATGACTGTTCACAAAGAAATTAAGTAAAACCTCGAATACAATAAGTCATGGCAAAGAAAACCGTAGCGGGACTCCGCAAGCAAGGCGCAAAAGATTATACCAAAGTCATTAAGATGGTAAAATCAGCTAAAACAGGCGCATATAGTTTCAAGGAAGAAGTATTACCAAAGGATGCGGTTGCAGACTTCTTGAGTCGCAAGTAATCCATTCTCTATAAAATATTTGAAAGCTTTCCACCCGAATTCTGGGCCGGGAAGCTTTCTTTGTTTAAACCAACGCACACATGGCACTATTCGGTCTATTCAAATCCAAGAAGGAATCGCTTGACAAAGGATTAGAGAAAACTCGAGAAAGCGTGTTCTCTAAAATCTCTCGTGCTGTCGTTGGTAAGTCCAAAGTAGACGATGAAGTTCTCGATAATCTGGAAGAGGTATTAGTCACTTCTGATGTAGGTGTAGACACCACGCTAAAGATTATTAGTCGCATTGAGCAGCGCGTTTCAAAAGATAAATACGTCAACGCAGACGAGTTAAACGACATTTTGCGAGATGAAATTATCGCTCTTCTAGAAGAAAACAAGGCTGGCGAGGTCAAGAATTTCGAAGAGTCTCTCAATAAGAAACCATATGTAATGATGGTTGTTGGCGTGAATGGCGTTGGAAAAACAACCACCATTGGCAAGCTGGCCAATCAATTTAATAAAGCGGGAAAGAAGGTAGTAATCGGCGCGGCTGACACATTTCGTGCGGCAGCTGTTGATCAACTCATTGTATGGGGAGATCGAGCAGGAGTGCCGGTAATCCACCAAAAAATGGGATCAGACCCAGCGTCTGTGGCGTTTGATACGGTTCAATCTGCGAAGGCACAGGATGCTGACGTGGTCATTATTGACACCGCAGGTAGGCTCCATAACAAGGCCGGATTAATGGGTGAGTTGACAAAAATAAAGCGCGTAATGCAAAAGGTGATTCCAGACGCGCCACATGAGATTCTCTTGGTGCTTGACGGAAGCACAGGCCAAAACGCGTTTGAGCAGGCAAAGCAATTCATTGCAGCAACCGAGGTTAATGCCCTTGCGCTTACCAAACTGGATGGCACCGCAAAAGGTGGGGTAGTTATCGGCATAAGCGATCAGTTTAAAATACCCGTCAAATACATAGGAGTAGGCGAACAAATTGATGATCTTCAGCTGTTCGATCGTCGAGCATTTGTGGAGTCTTTATTCAATAGCAAGGCATAGACATGCGAACAAAAGGAAAACGATCGGAGAAAATCAATGTGGTAACACTTGGGTGTTCCAAAAACATCTTTGATTCTGAAATATTGATGGCGCAACTCAAGGCCAACGATTTTAATGTAGAGCATGAAACCGAAAAGGAGGATTTCGATACCGTGATCATTAATACCTGCGGGTTTATTGACAACGCGAAGGAAGAATCCATAAACACCATTCTGCAGTTTAGCGAAGCCAAAGAAAAAGGTTGGGTTGAAAAAGTGATTGTAACCGGCTGTTTGAGCGAGCGTTACCGAGAGGAGCTGGCTCTAGAAATTCCAAATGTTGATTCTTGGTTTGGAACACGAGAGCTTCCAAGGCTTCTAAAAACGCTTAAGGCTGACTATAAGAGTGAATTAGTGGGCGAGCGTTTGCTAACCACACCTGTGCACTATGCATATTTAAAGATTAGCGAAGGGTGCGACCGACCGTGTTCATTCTGTGCTATTCCTCTCATGCGTGGCATGCATAAAAGCACACCGATCGAACAACTGGTGGATCAAGCCAAATCATTGGCGGCTCAGGGAACAAAAGAGCTAATCCTCATTGCCCAGGACTCCACATATTACGGCCTCGACATCTATAAGAAACGAAATCTTGCCGAGCTTTTACAACGGCTTTCTGAGGTTGATGGAATTGAATGGATTCGCCTACACTACGCTTATCCAGCTGGTTTCCCGACGGATGTATTAACAGAGATGGCTCAGAATCCAAAAATCTGCAACTACATCGACATTCCTCTACAGCACATCAACGATGAGGTTTTGGCTCGAATGCGCAGAGGAACAACACGAGACAAAACGGATAGACTATTGAATCAGATGCGCACGGTAAATCCGGACATCGCGATTCGTACTACGCTCATTTCAGGCTTTCCAGGGGAAACATTGGATCAGCATAACGAGGTCGTAGATTGGGTGAAAGAAATGCGTTTCGATCGTCTGGGTGTATTTAGCTACAGCCACGAAGAGAAAACACACGCGCATCAATATGAAGACGATGTGCCAGAAGAGGAGAAACAGAGACGTGTAGCGGAAATCATGGCAGCACAGGAGCATGTTAGTCTAGCTGCCAATGAAAAACGCATTGGAGCGACCTTAAAGGTGTTGATCGATCGGAAAGAGAGTGGATACTTTGTTGGGCGTTCCCAATATGATTCACCTGAAGTGGATAACGAAGTACTTATACCTGCTGAGGATCTATACTTGAGAATTGGAGATTTCGCCGATGTGGAAATCACCGGTGCTACGGCCTTTGATTTGGAAGGTAAAATAGCCGGTTAATCCTTGGATTCTTCGGGACTTTGTGGTCCTTAATTACAAAGTAACCTGAACATTCCATTCATTTGTGCCTTAATACATCTGCTTTGAAGCGTGTTGATTCCATCATACCGAAATTGCCAAAACTGGTTCAGGATTATTTAGATCGGAGCGAGGCATTGGCGGAGTTCACCCAGTTTAGTCCGGATATGGCTGGCCTGAAGGCAGCGTGGGCAAATCGTATGGGTCAGAATTTCGACAGAAGTATTCTAATTGAAGTTCTTAACGATCAGTCGAGATCAAGTTCATATTCAAATGGGATAACTGAAGCTCAGATCAATCGACTTTCCGACCCCAAAACAGTCACCATTACCACTGGCCATCAACTGTGCGTATATGGAGGCCCACTTTTCTTCTTTTATAAAATAGTGTCGGCTATCAAGCTGGCGCAGATGCTGAAGGATCAGGGAATATCTGCCATTCCCATCTATTGGATGGCCTCTGAAGACCATGACTTTGAAGAGATAAACCATGTTTTTATTGGAGGCACTAAGTCGATCTGGAAGACTGAACAAAGCGGTGCGGTTGGACATATGAAACTTGGAGAGTTGGATGCCTTTAAAAAAGAAATTCGAGAATACTTTAATGATGATCACAGATACAAGGAGAGTTTAGATGCACTGGATACCATATTTGGTTCTGATAGGTCCCTTTCGAGTGCCATTCGTGATTTTGTCTATTGGGTATTCGCTGATTCTGGCGTTATCGTTATCGATGCGGATGATTCCAGATTAAAAAGGGTGTTTGTCCCGTACATTCAAAAAGAACTGACCACACAGTTTTCTCAAAATGAATTGGAAAAGACAACAAGCTTACTCGAATCCATGGATTACAATGGTCAGGTAAATGGGCGGGAGATCAACCTTTTCTGGTTGGAGTCCGGATATCGGGACCGAATTGTGAAAGCACAAGTTGGATACGCAACGTCGGATGGGACGAGGAGTTGGTCAAAAGATGAACTTCTATCCTTAGTAGAGTCAAAACCAGAATGTTTTAGTCCAAATGTTATTCTAAGACCGCTCTATCAGGAGGTGATTCTTCCAAACATTGCCTATATCGGTGGACCTGGAGAAACGAGCTATTGGCTGCAACTGCGCGATGTTTTTAAATCCGCAAATTGTCCAATGCCCGTGATTTTGCTTCGAGATATGTTTGCGTTGGTATCTGAAAAAGCAATGAAGAAGGTCGCACAGCTTGGGCTTTCGCTTGATGATGTATATAAGGACCGCGAGGCTGTAGTCACTGAATTGATTCGCGCCATCGGGTCGAACGAGCATTTGGTGCAAGAAAAACGAACTCAGATAGACGCTATACTAAGAACTCTGATAGCTGAACTAGGAGAGCTGGATTCCACATTGGGGCAAAGCACGGAGGCCGAGTCGACGCGTATGTCTAAACGCTTGGTTCGCCTTGAAAAGAAAGTCCTTCGAAGCGACAAACAGCGAAATGGGGTAGTGGCCCAAAGGTTTGATTTCGCCGCCAATGAGCTTCTTCCTGCAGGAACACCACAGGAAAGGCGTATGAATTGGCTCAATTATTTTTCAGACCCAACATCCGTTTTGGACCTGCTAGAACACGCCAACCCTCTTCATCCTTCATTGGATTTCATCCAGGTAGACTAAGAATCAAGGCGTATAATTCATTGATTAGGCTAGGCGGTGAAGTCATTTAGCGAAAAATGTGTGTAGGTACATATAAAAGAATACCTTTGCGGCTTAAAACCAAATAGAACATGAAGAAGATAAATTTATTTTTAGCTGTGGCAGCAGCAGGTGTTATGATGACATCATGTGCTGGCGAAACGAAACACGAAGAGGAAACAACAGAAGCTACAGAAGCTACTGAAGAAGTAGTAGCTGAGGTTGCTAACTGGACAATCAACGCTGAGAAATCTACTGTAAGATGGGAAGGAAGCGTAACTGGAGGTCAGGTGTATTCACACTTTGGATCTATTTCAGTTAAAGAAGGTACTATGACATCTGAAGGTGAGACAATGACGGCTGGTAAAGTTGCCATTGACATGACTACAATCGCTCCAGAAGATGAAGGATATAGCGAAGAGCGCCCTGCAGCTGATCTAGTTGGACACTTAGCTACAGCTGATTTCTTTGATATTGAAAACAACCCTAATGCAACATTCGAATTCACACGTATGGAAGGCATGAGCGTTTTTGGTAATCTAAACATCCGCGGTAAGTCAAACGAAGAAGAGCTTATCATTGATTCAATGGAAGTAAACGAAGCAGGCGAACTTCACATCGTTGGTCACCTTGATTTTGATCGTCAGAAATATGACGTAGCATGGAAGCACTACATGGAAGATGTTCTGCTTTCAGACAACATTAACCTTCAATTCGACATCACAGGATCGAAGTCTTAATTTTTCTCGATGGAATTTTGGAAAAGGCGCTCTTCGGAGCGCTTTTTTTTTGCCCAAACGGATTCGTTCTCGAGCGGTTAAATACCTTAGTGCCATGCGTAACGGAGGAATACTAATCGTACTGATCATGCTACTATCGGGATGTGGCGAAAATGAAGAAACTGAATTGAGGAATCAATTCCGTTGGATTAGTGGACAATGGGAGGGGCAGAACGGTTCAGTTACCCTACTAGAGCGCTGGAAGTGGGACAAAACCCAATATGTGGGCGAGGGTTACGAACTCCAGGGCTCAGATACCTTGTTTTCGGAAAAGCTTTTTATCCGTTCGTTTGATGGCAAACCGGTTTACGTGGCTTCTTTACCAAAATCAGGAGTCACATTGTTTGAAGGAATCAAATCAGATTCAACTTGGGTTTTTGAAAACAAAGACCATGATTTCCCTTCTCGAATTCAGTACCAAATTGAGGCGGACTCCGCTTTCACGATATCGTTGTTTGCGAAAGGCGAGCATGCCCATCGAGGCGAGCATTCATATCAGCTTGTGCGAATGAAGTAGTTAGAGGTCGTTTCGTTTTCCATCAAACATGCAAACATCTGAATCACCGTCGGTGGTATAGTAGATTTCCATCTCTAGCTCCTTATCCTTTATCGATCCGGATCCATGAACATAGGTCTTGATGCCGTTGTAATCGCGCGCTAGCTGAGAGTCAACGGTAAAGTTGTGTGGACCTTGGAATATCGCATTGTACACAATATTGAATTCGTTCTCACGAATTTGAAACCTGCGTCTATCAGATGTTTTATCAACCCCTACAAAAGACAGTGTTTGGTATCCATCGCAGATGAATCCACCAAAATAATCGCCTGAATGGTCTACATAGTCTAAGGAATCGCATTTCTCCCCAATCCAATTTTCGTCACAGATGCAGTATCCATATTCACAATTGCCGTGTTTGCATGGACTCACTTGAAAGCATGTATCCTTAAGGCATGAAGGACGTGCATATCCATCTTCACAAACGCAAACACCATTGTAACATGTGCCACCGTTCAGGCATTTGACGCGAGCACATTGATCGCAACCAATGAAAAACAGTACTACAAAAACGGCGAATAGGAGTCTCATCCAAGCGTTAGACATTGAATTGAAGGATTTCGTTGTCCCTTGACCAGTAATTGAATTTTACCTTGTGTAAATGCAGACATTCGCGGAATGAACTATTTAAGCGTTGAGAATCTTGTAAAAACCTATGGCGAACGTACGCTATTCAAGGATATTAGCTTCGGGTTGGCCAAAGGCGACAAGGTTGCGCTTATTGCAAATAACGGTACTGGGAAATCCACTCTGCTCCGCATATTGGCTGGCCAAGATGTTGCCGACGGGGGTGAGTTCAGTTTTAGAGATGGCATCCGTGTTTCGTTTCTAGAACAAGAGCCGGTTTTAACCGACGATGACAATATCACCATTGAGGCTTTTGTGCGCGAAGCAAGTGCCGAGGTACTCGCTATTATCAGGGATTATGAAGCTGCACTAGAAAACAGCATGAGTGGCGAGGAGGAACACCTCAAGGCCTTGGAGAGAACGTCAATTTTAATGGACGCAAGGGAGGCGTGGGATTTTGATCGAAGACTCGAAACAATGCTGGGGCGCTTTGGTATTCACGATTTAAATCAAAAGGTGAATTCACTGAGCGGAGGTCAAAAGAAACGCCTTGCCATAGCCATTACTGTTTTGGATCAACCTGAGTTTCTCATTTTAGATGAGCCGACCAACCATTTGGATATTGAAATGGTGGAATGGCTAGAAGGCTACTTCATGCAATCAAACGTGACGTTGTTGATGGTGACACACGATAGATACTTCCTAGATCGTGTATGTAACCAGATTCTAGAAATGAACGATACCAAACTCTACAAGCACAATGGTAATTACGGCTTCTTTTTGCAGAAGCGCGCCGAACGCGAGGTTGTCTACCAAACAGAAGTGGACAAGGCCAATAAGCTTATGAAGAAAGAGCTGGAGTGGATGCGCCGTCAACCAAAGGCTCGAACCACGAAGAGCAAGGCTCGCATTGATGCATTTGACGAGATCAAGGCTAAAGCGATGAGCGGTAAGAAGCAAGGCGAGCTAAAGCTTGATGTGAAGATGTCTCGCATTGGCGGCAAGATCTTAGAGCTGAAAAAGGTTTATAAGAGCTATGGAGATTTAGAGATTTTGAAAGGGTTTGACTACACGTTTAAGCGAGGCGAACGCATTGGAATTCTGGGTAAAAATGGCTGCGGAAAAAGTACGTTATTGAATATAATAACAGGACTCGAAACGGCTGATTCGGGTAAGATAAATACCGGAGAAACAATTGTTTATGGATATTATAATCAATCTGGACTTGAGGTAAAAGGTGATAAACGCGTAATAGAAGTGCTAAAGGATATAGCCGAAGTAATTCAGTTAGCCGATGGCAGTAAACTCACCGCTTCTCAGTTTTTATTGCACTTCATGTTTCCGCCTGAAATGCAGTACACGTATGTCAGCAAATTGAGTGGAGGAGAGCGCAGAAGGCTACACCTGTTGACCGTACTTATCAAGAACCCTAACTTCCTTATTCTAGATGAGCCAACAAACGACCTCGACTTGCTCACGCTTCAAAAATTAGAGGAGTTTTTAGAAAACTTTGGTGGCTGCCTGTTGATTGTTTCGCACGATCGATACTTCTTAGACCGATTGGTAGACCATCTATTCATTTTTGAAGGCAATGCTGAGATAAAGGACTTTTGGGGACCATACTCGGCGTATAGAGCTAAACTAGACGAGGAGAAGCGCGCACCAAAAGCCATTGCTAAGAAGGTCGAGGCAGACGCAGAGACTCAAGCTCCCAAAAAGAAGGACAACAAGAAGCTAAGCTTTAAAGACAAGTACGAATTAGAGCAACTTGAAAAGGATTTACCGGCTTTGGGAAAGGAGCGAGTGGAAATTGAAAAAGCGCTGCAGGATGCTTCGCTCGCATATGAAGAAATTGAGCGGCTTTCTAAACGCATTACTGAAGTAGTGGCTGAGTTGGAAGAAAAGGAATTGCGCTGGCTAGAGCTCGACGAACTGAGGGGCTAGAGTGGTGCCCGCGTGTATTTTGGGACTTAAATTTTTTTCCTCAATCGGAATACCCCATAACCAATCATGATGATTCCCAGTCCCATTTTTAGGGTCTCAATCATTGTGAGACCTGCCTCGTAGGTCAAAAATTGAGTGATTACCAATAAACTGCCACCACCTATCATCAAATAGGCTTGCCATGGATTGAATTTCTTTCTTTGCGACATGGTGTTAAAGATAGAACAACGGTAGCGAGAAGTGGTTCTTCGATACAAACAATGGATCATGGATGTGGTAAAACACACACCTCTTATCACCTGCCACCAAGGTTGGATGAGTTGTGCGTTGATCTTGATCCTGTCCTGCACCCTCCAACTGTCGGGGTTCTCAAGGGGCCAATCGATTCTGTCGGATACTCTTCTCAGTTTCTGCATTGATCTTCTGCACTTTAGCATTCATCTCAGCTTTTGCCATAGTGACCTTACCATCTTCTTCGGCTTGCTTTTTTGCTGCTATACTTACTTCTAAATCGATCAAGCTTTGCTTTCGAATTCGTTCTAATTCTTGCTCCTGCATGGCCAATTGCTCCATAGCGTTCGTATAATTCTCCGGGAATTTGAGGTTGGATACAATCACTTCCTTTATTTCTATGCCTGACTCTCCGAGTTGGCTTGCAAACGTTCCCTTGACTTGATTAATAAATTGGTGTCGTTGCGATGTGAATACCGAATCGACATTCATGTATTGGTTTGCCACTTTATTCGCAATCTCAGACTCACGAGTCGCTAACACTAACGAATCGTATGATTCGGGGCTATCGAATTGGCTGCTGAATGCCTCAAAGTCCTGAATCTTCCATCGAACTGAAACATCAATATTAAGAGGCACTCCATCGCCAAGCCTAACTTCACTAATTGTGGTATTAAACACCATATCCTTGCTCACTTTGGCTGGAATTTTTGTTTCTTTTTTATCACATGAAGTCAAGAATGTGGTAGCGAGTAATGCGATACTAAGGGTTGTTGTTACTGTCTTTTTCATCGTTTCTGGGTTTTAGTTGTTTTTAATTGATGGAGCGAATCTAAAGGGCCAACTCCCCTTGCACAGGGCAAGATCAGAGCGTGTCGGTTGGTATTAAGAAACCGCTGTAGTTGATCGAGAATTTGATTTCTCGTTCATTTCAATTCCTTTGAAGGATGAAACCTGGAGAATACTTTCTATTAAGCGCTTTTACCGGAAACCAAGCGCTTGGCAACCAAGCCTGCGTGCTGATGCTTGACGATATAAGCGACACAGAACTGCTTCATTCAATTGCATGCGATTTTAACATGCCCGCTACCACATTTCTGCGAAAAAGAGCCGATGGTTACGATGTACGTTGGTTTGCGCCTGATTCGGAGATTGACCTTTGTGGACACGGAACCATTGCAGCAACTTGGGCGCTGACTCAAATTGGAGGCGATGAGGGACCTATTCAATTTCACTATAACAATGGTGTGCTGCTCGGCGAAAAAGGGCGGGAGACGGTTTCTATTAGCGCTGAGGCCATTCTTTCTGAACCAACCTCCATTCCAGATCATGTACAAAGAGGCTTCCAAGGGCAAGTTGTTGGATATGAGACTTCGCCAAACAAAGACCTTGTGCTCTTGAATGATGAATACGCCGTTCGTGAATTGAAACCAAATTGGAACGCCTTGCGCGAATCAAAAACCTTCGGGTATGTCATAACGGCTCGAGGTTCAACGCATGATTGCGTCTCAAGGGTCATCTTACCATACGTGAGTTTCTTGGAAGATCAGGCCACAGGAAGCGCTCATATGTTGCTGGCCTCATACTGGTCGCAACAGCTAAAGAAGTCAAACATACTAGCCTTTCAAGCAAGTCAGCGAGGTGGCGAAGTGATTTGTGACGTATCCGAAACCACTGTAAGGCTTACAGCCAAAGCAGTTCCATTTGGTGCAGGAAAGCTTCTTTGAAAGAACTAATATTGAAACATGATCTCGGATAAACCAATTGACTTTGATCGCTTTGTACGATGGCTAATGACCGCTGGGGTTATTGTCGTTTTGTATTTGGCACTAACAGAGCTTAGCGCTGTGTTGCTTCCGTTTTTACTGGCTTGGTTGACTGTTTACTTACTCGACCCATTGGTTTCTTTTGTTCAAAGGTGGATTAAGAAACGCGTTGTTGCCGTAATGGTTCTTTTCCTAACCATCGCCATTGTCGCTGTCGCATTCGTAATCATCCTAGTGCCCATCATGGCAGAAGAGGTGAAACATCTCTACTCTTTGATTGATTCACAGCTGAATCACCTGGAATGGCCAGCATGGATTCCAAAAGACATTGTGGTGAAGGCGCAATCTTATTTGGAAAACATAGACTATACCTCGATGCTCAAACAAGAAGGCATGGGAGATAAAGTAATGGCTGCCTTAACTGGAGTTTGGAACACCGTGAGTGGTGTGTATGGCATTGTCGGTGCTTTATTTGGAACCATCACATACGTCCTGTACTTGATGTTTCTCATACTTGACTTTCAAGCATTAAGCGATAGTTGGAAGAACTACATACCCAACAAATACAAGGCGTTCACCTTGCAGCTTACCGACGATCTTGAGATTCAAATGAATGGGTACTTCCGAGCCCAAACTAAAATTGTGATTTCTGTTGCGATCCTTTTTGCAATTGGGTTTAAAATCATAGGCCTTCCCTTCGCACTTGGGTTGGGACTATTAGTTGGTTTTCTAAACTACATACCATATATGCAACTGATTGGAATATTACCAGCCCTTGCCTTGGCCGCGTTGAATTCAGTTGATACTGGTGGGTCCGCTTGGATTGCGATGTCATTGGTCTTGGTGGTTTTTGCAGTTATCCAATTAATTCAAGAGGTGTTTCTTACACCACGATTTATGGGTGGATTTAGTGGAATGCATCCTGCAATCATATTACTCTCATTAAGCATATGGGGCGCACTACTAGGCATGGTTGGTTTGATCATCGCCATTCCGATCACGGCAATTATCATCAGTTACTACCAACGGTTGATTATTAAGGAATCGTAGGCCAATCCAGGTCTTGACCGTATTCTCGGATATTTCGTCTTTCACCAAACGTCCTCGAATCTAGCCATAGTCTAAGACTGACTAGTCGATACACCGAGTCTTTGCTTCTTTCATGTGTATTAAATCCAACACCATGAAAAGAGCTTACCTATTCCTACTATTTTGCTTTCTAGTGTCACTTGCACAAGCGAGGGAAGATGTTCCAAGAAAAAAATCTAAAAAAGGCGACCAAATCGGAACAGCTGCTGGTTGCAATCCACCAACGGCATCTGCCGAACTAAACATCAACAATACGAAGGCACTGATCCAAAGTGGTGGTGATATGTGGTGGGATTTTAACCGACCTCGGTATGAAATCCCAGCAGGCACGGGTAAGACATCGTTATACGCAGGTTCGCTCTGGATTGCAGGTCAAGACATATCAGGTCAGTTCAAAGTGGCCGCTCAGCGTTTCAGACAAGGAAATGACTTTTGGACGGGTCCGCTCAGTACGGTTGATGCCGAAATTAACTCACAAACGTGTAAGGAGTATGACCGGCATTGGGAAACCAGCAAAGCCATGGTACAAGAGTTTTTGGGATGGTTCCAGGCTACTCCGGCACAGCGTTCAACCCTATATCCCGGCTATACCATCCCGGAGGCAATCTTGAGTTGGCCAGCGCATGGCCGCAACTACGAGCCTTATAATGAATCCTATTACCTCGCTCCATTTTTCGACTACAACGATGATGGGGACTATAATCCGCAAGACGGTGATTTCCCTGGCTATGTGCTAAGTGGAAAGAGCGACTGCAGTCGACAAGTAAAAGATATTTATGGAGACCAGAACCTGTGGTGGGTGTTTAACGACAAGGGGTCCATTCATACTGAATCCGGAGGTAATACGATCGGACTTGAAATACGCGCTCAGGCCTTTGCATTTTCTTCTACCGACGAGGTAAACAACATGACCTTCTACAATTATGAAATCATCAACCAGTCGACATATGGTTTAGAAGACACCTATTTTGGACAGTTCGTCGATGGCGACCTTGGTAATCCAAACGACGACTATGTAGGTTGTGATGTACAACGGGGTCTCGGATTTTACTACAATGCCGACGAAGACGACGAAGATGCTTCTGGCGCCCTTGGGTATGGAATAAACCCGCCAGCCATCGGTGTCGATTTCTTCCAGGGTCCGTTTCAGGCAAACGACAACAAAGACAATTGTTTATGCCAGAACGACTACGCTGCAGCCAAAGCCGACGATGGAATTATATATGCTGGTCAAGGAGCCGGATACGGAGATGGTATCGTTGACAACGAGCGATATGGAATGCGAAAATTTGTCTACTTCAGAAACGGTGGAGGCGCCACAGGTGACCCATCTGAGGCGACAGATTACTATGACGCTATGAATGTTCACTGCGAATGGGGCATCTTACACCTGATTGTTTAAAACATTTCATCAGAGCTAAACATAATGTCCTGAATTCTTGTTGATTTGCAGCAGTTAACATTAAGTTATTCGCATGGAGAAAAGAAAAGGTAGACCGCCAACCAAACCGTCCGAGCTAAAAGACGGATTTTATCTTGAGTTACGTAACAAGGGGTCAAATTCTGCAGTTAAGATTCGAAGAGAGGATATGGATGAGGTCGCGAAGACCATCAAGCAGTATGAGCGAGTTAAGATTGTAAACTACCTGGGCGAAGTGAAAGCTGGCCGATGGTTAGATGGCAAAAACAAGGGAAAGAAGACCAACGGGTAATTCTTCCTTTTACTCAGAGCTACATGTGGAATATAGGCTAGGTCGTTGGATCTAGACCTAGATTCCGGTTACACGAAACTGTTCTAGTTCGTCATTATTTACTGTTGTGTTCCCAAACGAACGAGTCACAGCGTCGATGTTTGGTGGGGAAGAAACTGGAGTAATTCCATTCTCTATATTTTCAAAAGACGCCATTGCCGCTGCAATAGGCGCATCTCTGTATTCCACAATCGTTACGATTCGTTCTACAGGCACTTCAACCATAACTTCCTTTATCACCTGGATGGTGTCTATTACAGGTTGATACACGATGCGTTCAAGATAAGCGGGCGTATTTTCTTCAGTCGTCCGCACACTCCAAAGTGCAATGAAAAGAAGCACACCCGCAATACCAACCTGATAGACTGGTATACGAAACCCAACCAGGAAGGCCCAGAGGCCTACTAAGGCTGAATTTCGTTTTGCAGCATGCGCTTCTCTCAAACTAAACAGAACGTTTGGATCGGGCACCAATTGGGCACCTTCATTCCTAAATAACAAAGCCGCCTCCAACAGCACGTTGCGTTGAGCATCAAACTCCGAATCGGTCATTACCGACAACACCATTTCTTGCTCTGCAGGTGTCAATGCATCAAATGACTTTTGGAGCATCAGCTCTTCAATTCGATCTTGTATTTCACTCATATCAAATAGTATTTATCGGGTTGTAAACGGCCAGCTCAGCAGCCAGCTTCTTTAAACAATAGTGTGATCTGGATTTTACGGTTCCCTCCGAACAATTCATGATTTCGGCTACTTCGCGAACCTCAAAATTCTCTTGGAACCTTAAAATGAATGTGCATTGATGATCATAGCTCAGTAGTTGCAACTCACTTCGTAGTGCTTGACGAAATCCTTTTTGATCGATGCGATCCAATTTTGCCTCGGAAGGAATGCCGATATGGAGGCCTTGCTCAACATCAACATGATCGTGCGCTGAACGATGTTGCTTCTTGCACTCATTTGAGCAGACCGTAAATATCCAAGATTGGAAGTTCCGCGTGGTGTCAAAACGATCAGGGCGCTCAACCAATCGAATAAAAACGTCATGCAACATGTCTTGCGCCTTGCTCTCATCCTGATTCAACAAACGGTACATAAAGTGCAAAAGGCGCTGGCTGTAACGCCGATAGATTTCATCAAACGCAGCTTCCTTGCCGTTTTGAAACAATTCCATCAGCACTTAATCGCTCTTGCTTTTGTATTTTGAGAATAGGCTCAATGAACTTACTTCACAATCATGATTACTCGGAAACCAACTTCAGGACTCGGTGTTAGAATTGACTCCTTTGCATCCAAGGTAGCAATGCCGGCTTTGGTATTCCAGCTTCCACCCTTGGTTATACCTTCAGATTGAATCATTTCCGACACATTTCCAGTCATGTTGAACAACCCAAAATCGTTTGCTAGATACGAACCCACGGGCACCGTAAAAATTCCACCATCTAGATTGTTCGGGCCTTCACCTGCGCATTCGGCCTTTGCCTTTTTATCCACCTCGGTCATGTCTAAATTAGCTAGAAAACAACCTTTCGCATTTCTAACATATGGGCCGCCCCATGCATAAGCTGATTCCTGTTTGCCTGACTTCGCTAGATACTCCCATTCTTTTTCAGAAGGAAGCCTGAACTCAACATTGTCAAACTTCTTTTTCTTGCTATCCATGTTGTTATAGACTTCGGTAAGCCAATGGCAGTAAAGTTCAGCGGCAGCGTAAGACACATTCACTATTGGTAGGCCAGCCTCCTCAGGATGCCCATGCTCAAACAAGCCAGACTCGCTGTCGTCAAACAAGCCAGGGGATAGGAGTCCTTTCCAATTGACTTCCGCGGCCTTTGCAACTTGAATGTCATCGTATCGTTTTTGTTTCAAAAGGTCCATTTGAAAGCGTTCGTATTCTTTATTTGAAACTTCAAACTTGCCTGCGTAAAGCGTATCGGAGATTTTGACAAAATTTTCAGTTAACACGCGTGGATCTCCGATGCTTGAAGCATGCTTTCGATTGGTTTTATTCAACACCTCAGCCACCTGATCTTCCATATTATTTTTCTCGGCTATGCGCTGAATTAAATCACCTGTTTCTTCCGCCATTGGATCTTCGCTTTCGTTATAGTGATTGTGCAGTGTAAGCAACGGGATCAAATAATTTCCATTCATGTGATCGACCACACCTTGACTAATGTCGTTTTGAAAATCATATTTCAGATAGTCCGTTAAAAAGTGCTTCTCATAATTTCGCTTGAGCACCGCTATGTTGTCAAACTTCTTAGGACTCCACTTATAGGCCATACCCACATTATGAATTTCATCCTTGAACGCCTCATATAGCCTTGGTCGCGCAGAAATTGAAAAGTATATCGGCCGATTGGCGTTGTCTTTAAAGTGGGCGATGATGGCGTCTTCTACTTCCGCCCATCCTTCAAAATCATCATACTTCTTGGTCATCTCAGGCATGTCGAGTTCAGCGAACCATTTGTTACGGTAATCATCGATTGCAATAAGGCCAGCGTTTATTACCGATACATCCGTTCGAATGCCCAAACCGTGTTGTAGTACAATTGCTGGGTAGGTGTCATTATCTCCAGAGGTAAACAGAATGGCGTTCTGCTCGCAGCTCTGAAGCATGTTGTAGTTCCAGGCGTAAAGACCGGTGGAAATATCATTCGATGAAAGCCACTTCTTGGCTGTTTGCTCAAGCATATCCATATCGCGATTCAGTTCATAGTAGGACATGAAATCATCATGCAGCTCTGGTCTCCTGGGGTCTATCTCGTAGGCCTTATTCAGGTGTTCAATCAACTTGGGATCTGTGCCATTCCCGCCATTCCAATAACTCACGTAGTGAAACTCAAAGGAGTTTGGAATAGCCTTTCCCATATCTTCTACAATCTTGACGAGGTCATCGTGCGAAACTCCTTGTCGGTAGATTTTCAACATACGCTTGGCGGTGTAAAAGTTCAGCCAAGCATCTCCGTCTTGATCGTTCGTAGCGAGATACTCTCCCCACATTATGGCTTGTTCGGAGTACCAATCTGTGGTTTGATATTGCTTTACAAGAGAGTATACTTTCTGACGTGAGGGAGTCTCATCCGCTTTCAAGCTGAAAGAGCAAACAAAAAGTGCGATCGTAATGGATGTTATCAAGTATTTCATGATCTGTGATTTGTAAGTACTATCCAAAAATTGAGTTGAGGTTCAATTTGGAATAAAAAAATGTTTTGAAAGGATAAATGAGAACATTTGAAGTGTGAACGTAGCAATCATTGGCGGGGGCGCCGCAGGTTATTTTTCAGCAATTTCCGTTGTCCAACATCATCCAAATGCGCAGGTTTGGATCTTTGAAAAGACGCAGAAAGTGCTTTCCAAAGTGAAGGTGAGTGGCGGCGGAAGATGCAATACCACGCACAATTGTTTAAACAATAGACTCATGTCTCAGAACTATCCTCGAGGCGAAAAGTTCATGCGAAAGGCTTTAGATGAATTTGGAGTTCAGGATACAATTAACTGGTTTGAACAACAAGGTGTGGAACTGAAAACCGAAAGCGACAACCGCATGTTTCCAGTTTCTAATGATTCCCAAACCATTGTGGATGCATTATCAAACGCCTGTACAAAAGGGGGAGTCAAAATTGTCCTTGGCGCCAACGTGCGTAATCTTTTAAAGGACGGGGGCGGAATCTCTCTTGAAGTAAACGGAGAACGGAAAACATTTGAGGCATGCGTGGTCGCTTCTGGTGGCAGCCCCAAGCTTGACGGGTTAGCTTGGTTGCAAAACCTGGGACATACTATTGTTTCGCCGGTTCCATCATTATTCACCTTCAACATCCCAAAAAACCCAATTACGAAGTTGATGGGACTTTCTGTTCCAAATGCGATAGTGAGAGTGCAACAAACCAAGTTGATGACACAAGGCCCTCTGCTCATAACCCATTGGGGCCTAAGCGGCCCAGCCATATTAAAGACAAGCGCCGTTGGGGCGAAACTTCTAGCCGAACGGAACTACCAATTTGTGTGCATGGTAAACTGGGTAGGTTTAACAGAAGACAAGCTCCGAACCGCATTGGACGACGTGTGGGGCGAATTGAAAAACCGAAATGTTGGAAACCGAAATCCAGTCAAACTACCGGCAAGACTCTGGGAGTATGCCTTGGATAAAGCCGATGTTGAACCCACCAAAAAGTGGGGCGATTTGACAAAAAAGGCGGTGAATCGACTGGTCAACAACTTATGCAATGATCAATTCGATGTAAAGGGAAAGACAACATTTAAAGAGGAGTTCGTAACAGCTGGTGGTGTGTCATTCGAAAGTGTAACCCAACGAACACTAGAGAGTAAATCCATGCCAATGCTCTTTTTTGCTGGCGAAGTGCTAAACATCGATGGAGTCACTGGAGGCTTCAATTTCCAAGCTGCTTGGACTACAGGGTTTATCGCTGGCAAACTTGGTGGGTGACGTTTACCGACCATTTTTGAACATCCACCGACAACGCACCGCTCACTCACTGAAAAGTGCATTCCCTGGCGCTCATTGGGCCATACATTTGGTCAAAATTAGAAGCGATGGAAGAAGTTAAATCAGATAATACAGAGGGAAGCAACAAGGAAAAAGGCCGGTTTGCTCAGCGTGAAAGAAGAGGTAGAAAGATGCACAAGAATTGCGAACCAAACGGCAGAAACTCAGGCAGGAAGAAAATGCTCTTCGGACTTGGAGTTGTTGCATTTGGTACATGGTGGTTACTGCGCAGAATGGATATAGAAATCCTTCCAGAATGGGTCATGACATGGCCAATGTTGCTTATCGTTTTTGGTGTTTTTAGTTTAATTGCCAATTCGTTTAGAAACGTTGGCGGATACATTATGCTTCTCATAGGATCTGTGTTCCTCGCTAGAAACCTATTCGACCTTCCGATAGCCATCGAGCCATTCTTCTGGCCAGCAATGGTGATTATCGTTGGACTTATCATCCTTTTTAAGCCAAAAAGCGCACACGGGCATTGGAAAAAAAAAGAATGGTCTACGGGTAACCAGGTAGAGGACGATGAGGCAGATACGTATGCAGGCGACAAACTCGATACACTCGTTATATTCAGTGGAGTAAACAAAGAGGTTATCTCTAAGAATTACCAAGGCGGCGAATTGACAACATTAATGGGTGGCGCAAACATCCATTTTGGAAAGGCCGACATTGCCACGAAAGCAACCCTGGAATTAACGGCAATCATGGGCGGCGTAAAACTCATTGTACCAGACAATTGGGACGTCATTATAAACACTACAACATTGATGGGTGGGGTAGAAGACAAGCGAAAACTGTCTCCTACGGTTGGCGCCGACCACAAAACCTTGATCTTGACGGGCACAGTAATCATGGGAGGCATTGAAATCAAGTCTTATTAAGATGCGCACAAATTGGTTCATAGTTAAGCTCGTATTCGAAATCGAGCACCAAAACACAGAAGCCCAAACTCAATTTGACGAGCAATGGCGGCTGATAATGGCGGAAAATAGTTTGGAGGCACATGAAAAAGCCGTGTTAATTGGTAGCGCTGAATCTGAGACAATCACCAAACTTGACGGCTCCATACTCGATTGGAAGTTCTTATCGGTCACCGACATACTTCCATTTTCTGCCGAATCAGATGGGAGTGAGATATTCTCTCGGGTTGAGACATCAGATAATCCAAAAAACTATTTGCGATCAGTCATTGCAAAGGCAAGTAGGTTTGAGGATTTTGATAAATCAAGAGCATTAACTTGGTCGCTTGAGTCCTAGCCTAGTATCATATCGAATAAATTGGTGGCAATTAGCCGTCGGAGTTGCCTTTTGGTGCGCTTTTTACGCAGTAATGCTGCAAGAGGTGTTTATACTCGACTGGACTACTGCCTTTTTAGAAAGCCTTGGAACGAATTTTATTCTCGGACTCTCACTGGTCGTGTCACTTCGTGGACTTCAATACTATCAACCTAGTGGAGATCGTGTGTTGACAATAATTATTGCCGCTGCAGTTCTCAGCGCTATTGTTATGGCGGGAGACAAGTACCTTTTCTCACTGCTTTCAGAATCAGATCAGGTCCTGGAGAGAATGAACCGTTCCATGTTTTTTCATGGAGGTTTCGCATTTCTGGCCAATGCGGCCGCTTTAAGCTTGACCATGCAATGGAATCAGCTCAAGGATCAACAAGGCCTCCAAACACGACGAGATGAAGCTGAAAGGCTTTCTAAGGAAGCCGAGCTCCTGAAGCTCAGGCACCAGTTGCAACCACACTTTCTATTCAATAGTCTCAATTCAATCAATGCCCTTATCAATTCGAAACCCGAAGCTGCGCGAAGGATGGTGCATTAGCTAAGTAATTTCTTGCGAGGCACGATCAAGTCGGATGATGTGAAATCCGTTTTACTTCAAGAAGAACTGGATCACATCAACCTATATTTAGATATTGAAAAAGTGCGTTTTGGCCACCGATTACAAACCGTTATCGATATTGACGAAGAAGCTTTGGAGTTATCTATTCCACCGCTATTGCTACAACCCTTAATGGAGAATGCAATAAAATTTGGACTGTACGGAACCACCGATGACGTGTTAATTGAACTGAAAGCATCTGCAGTAAACAACACGCTCCAAGTTCAAATATCAAACCCGTTTGATAAGGATGTTAACACGCAGGCGGGCACTGGATTTGGGCTTTCATCCATAGAACGTAGACTCAACTTAATTTTCAATAGAAACGATCTGTTGTCGATCAATAAGGAAGCTGCAACCTTTACGGCCACCATCAAAATCCCACAGCTGAAATGATTCAAGTAATTATCATTGACGATGAACCATTGGCAATATCCATGGTCAAGGAATATTTAGCAACGTATGACAACATCGAAGTTGTAGCAGATTGCCCAAATGGCTTTGCAGGCGCAAAGGCCATAAACGAATTGGAACCCGATCTGATCTTTCTGGATGTTCAAATGCCAAAGATTACAGGCTTCGAAATGTTGGAAATCCTGGATCATATGCCGGCCGTTATATTCACCACCGCATTTGATGAGTTTGCCATCAAAGCGTTTGAAGCGAACGCCATCGACTATCTCCTGAAGCCATTTGAAAAGGATCGGTTCGACGTGGCAATCCAAAAATTCTTAAAGTCATTTTCCTTGGACACAAATCCGAAAATTGAGCTTTCGAAGGAGTTGAAAATGAATCGTTTGGTCTTGAAAGACGCTGGCGAAATCAGCATCCTTGCATTGAAAGACGTGCATTACCTTCAAGCCGACAACGATTATGTGCAGATTCATACTGCATCCAAACGATTTGTGAAAAAGGCCACGTTGAAGTACTATGAGTCACGGCTTCCCGATGATCAATTTGCCCGAGTTCATAGATCGTACTTACTTAATGTGGGAGAGGTAACCCGTATTGAGCCGTATGAAAAAGCGAGCCATATTGCCATTTTGAAATCAGGCGCGAAGATTCCCGTTAGCAAGGCTGGGTACGGAATTCTTAAGAATGCATTGGGACTTTAACTCTTAGCTTAATCAAGAATCCTTAACCCTTTATCTTCAAGCAAGATAAGTTTCTTTTTATACAGAGTTCCTACCCCTTTTTTGAATGACTTTTTACTCATGCTGAGGGCAGCGGAAATCTCTTCAGGAGCACTTTTATCAGTTAGAGGAAGAAACCCGTCGGCGGATTTGATAGCCGAAAGTATTTGCTCGGCTGAATCCCCAATATTCTCATGGCCAGGTCGCTGCAATAGCACATCGATTCTTCCATCTTCTCGAATCCGATTCACGTATCCCTTTAGTCTCATGCCATCCTCTATGGGCTGAAACACCTGATCGCGAAAGATCATTCCAAGGTATTCTTCGTTTACAATAACCCGCCAACCGTCGTCTCGAGCATGCCAAACAATGATTTCAACTTCTTCTCCCGGCTCGATATCATCTGGATCGTTCTCCGTAACGCGCTCCATGTTAATGGTGCCAACAAGTCTATTCGAAAGGTGATCTAAGTATACCAACACCAAATACTTCTTTCCAACCTCCGGCTCAAAGTGCTGGTTCTTCTTTGGAACAAGGATATCCTTCATGATTCCTATGTCCATAAACGCTCCAACAGGAGTTACGTCGCGGCATTCAAGCATGGCAAACTGGTTCACACAGACGATTGGCCGCATAGTGGTACAAACTATTCGACCTTCAGAATCGTTGTGCACAAAGACCTCTAGATCTTCGCCGAGATTGTATTCTTTCGGCTTGAATCTTTTGGGTAAGAAAACCTCATTTTCCTCATGATCAATAAGGAATAACCCAATTTCGGTTTCTCTATTAATCTTTAACGTGTTGTATTGACCAACTTCCATGACGCGAAGCTATTAATTCAAATCCCATCAACTTGATAGAGGTACACGAAATGGCATATGATATCGTTTTACTTTTGCGCTCAATGAATAAGTGGATCCATCTTTTTGTTTTCTGTGGAATACTAGCCATACTCAGTGATGGATGCAAGCCTTTAGATCCGTGCTTGAAGGAGGATACCTTCAACGTGAAAGTGGGCGATACGGTATTCATCAAGAGCTGCGATAAGAATGCCGAGATCTTTTCTTGGGAAATCGACAAGGAACGTGTCAATACATTTCTAAATCCACCACAACCTTTTTACAGCCATTTTGCGGATAGTGGAGGTGGACCTTGTGATCCATTTGTGTACTTGATATTTCACGATACCGGACTCTTTAAGGTGCGTTGCCATGTTGGAAAGATCAGCAATGGTTCGTGCGCCGATGATCTTACGCCGAAAGACACAGAGTTCTCTACAGCGAAAGTTACGGTGCGCGACACGGCCCGAAATCGCAATTAGCAATCTAAGCAACATCCATCTTCTGTTAATTCCTTCAAAGGACAATAACTACATTGCGAGACGTGAAACACCTACTAGGCATATTGGTCATTCTAAGTCTCGTTTTTTATGGTTGCAACCGCAAAAACGAAGCGGTAGTTAAGGGTGGATCTACAACAGAAATCGTGGATAAAATCGAGGCAGATCTTGCGATTGACGGGACTCAAGAGAGTAGCCGTAAGAACGCTCGAATCATTGGAAAAGTTGTCAAAGTGCTACCAAACACGAAGGCCGACAAGAAGCTCAAGCACTGTGACGTAAATCCGTGTAGAGCCTTAGTTGAAGTTATGGCTTTACCCCAAAGTGGGTCTAATTATCACGGTCAATACAATGAAACCGACAAAATTGAAGTCCAATTTCTATACACAATAGAAGCGACGCACCAACTATTTCCTGAACTATATAAGCCTTTGGTTGGTTTATCTAGTGGCTCCTTTTTTGAAGCCGAACTCTTCGAACTTGAGCCTGGTCAATATCGGGTTCAACTTTACAATAAAAAGAACTAAAGAATGGGACGAACAATCATCTCTGCAGCAATTGCACTTTCACTATTAATTGGTTATCAGTTGGCCGAGTTTCCAATTGAACAGGCATCACATCAATCAGAAGAGGCATCTCCAGACGGAAGGGCAGAGTTTGAACATGCGCGTCTCGTCGACCCAGCAACCGGTGAAATTCCCAAGAACATTCGAATGCGAGAATTGGCCTTTGCCTCATCCATAGGCATGAACAACGCCGCACGAGGAGGTGAGTTGGAAATGGAATTCACTCAAGTGGGCCCGTACAATGTTGGAGGTCGAACACGTGCATTTGCCATTGACAATTCTGACAGCGACGTATACTTTGCTGGAGGCGTTTCAGGTGGTGTATGGAAATCAATCGATGCTGGCGCATCTTGGATTAGAGTTACCGCCCCAGAAGATCATGCAGCTGTCTCTTGCATTTCGCAAGATCCGCGCGCTGGAAAATCAAATATCTGGTATTATGGCTCTGGAGAAGTAAGTGGAAACTCAGCCTCAAAAAGCTTTAGCGCATATTATCGAGGTTCAGGAATCTATAAGTCGACAGACGATGGAGACACATGGACACTGCTTGAAGAGACAGCTGCCTTGATCCATAAGGCAAGTGACTGGGACGCTGTGTTTAGAGTTCTAGTTGATCCAGTTCGAGCCGATAGCGATATCGTGATGGCCGCTATGAGCGAAGGCATCATGCGAAGCAACGATGGCGGTGACACATGGAATACAACATTGTTTGCGAACGATGCCGGATTCACCGACATTCAGGTAACCACATCTGGAACATACTATGCGGCAATTAGCTCTGATGGGGGATCAAATCGAGGTTTCTGGAGATCCACAGATGGTTTGAATTGGACGAACATCACACCTGCAGGCTTTCCTAATACACATGGCCGAACACTCATGGCTATATACCCAGGTGACCAGACCAAAGTCTACTTTTTCTCAGCCACAACTGGCTCGGGTACAGAAGGTAACAGCCTTTGGAAGTATCGATACCTTTCTGGAGATGGAACGGGCACTGGCGCTATTTGGAGCGATCGGTCGGCAGGATTGCCTGACAGACAGGAGAGCAGACATCGTTTAAATCTCAATAACGGCTACTGCCAAGCGCTAGGAGTAAAACCCGATGACGAAGATATGGTCTACGTTGGCGGAACGAACCTATTTCGATCGTCAGACGGCTTTCAAGACACCTTGAATACAGATCACATTGGTGGTTATCGGATTCAATGGGATAGCAACTTCACCTATCGATCTGGGGTTCATTATCCCGACCAACAGACAATCACTTTTGACCCGAATGATCCAGACCTGATGATTTCAACGAGCGATGGAGGTCTGCATCGAACATATAATTGCGGCGATAGTGGTTTTGTTTGGGAGTCGATGAGTAATGGATATGTGGTGAGTCAGTTTTATGGCATTGCGATCGATCGTGCCACTGCAGGAAGCGAAGAGATTATGGGTGGCTTACAAGATCGCGGCACCTTCTGGACCAACGATACAGACCCTTCAGAGCCATGGACTTCGGTGCGTGGGGCAGATGGGGCTTGGTGTTGGATTGAAGACGGTGGAGGGCATCAGTATTCTAGTACGCAATACGCCAACGTCCGCAGAGCTTCAATAAACGCCCAAGGCGAATTGGACGATTGGGTCAAGCTCATTCCCAACTATATGTATGACGGCAATTATCCATTCTTATTCGTTCATCCATTTACGCTCGATCCTTTGGACAACGACATTATGTATTTGCCGAGATACAACACAGATCAAAATGTTCATGAAATTTGGAGAAATGATGATTTGCCAGCAGCAGATAATGAAGACTTAAGTTCTTGGTGGAAAATAGCAAGCGGAACGGGTATCGTGACCACCATTACGGCAAGTGAAAAAGATCAGGGCACAATATACTATGGAACATCTCAAGGGCATATTTACCGTTTAACCGATGCCCACACGGGAGGAAATCAGACGCCAGAACTAATCTCTGCAGGCATCACATCAGGTTCATACACTACCTGTATTTCTATTGACCCGTATGACTCTGATCGCATTATGGCCGTGTTTTCGAATTACAACGTAATCAGCCTTTGGTTGAGCGAGGACGCCGGTGAAAATTGGGAGGCAATTGAAGGAAACCTTCGAGGAAATCCTGATCCAGGAGTTCCACCCGTATTGTATTATTTGGGTGACGGGCCTTCATTCAGGTGGGCTGAAATGGCCATGACCGATAGCGGATATGTTTATTTCATTGGAACCAGCGTTGGGTTGTTCTCAACCAGAGAATTGGACGGCGACAGCACAGAGTGGAAAATGGAAGGTGCAAACACCATTGGAAACGTAGTGGTGGATATGTTAGATTACCGGGAAGAAGATCAGTGGTTGGTTGTAGGCACACATGGAAATGGAATCTACACGTCCAATATATCGTTCGCTGAGAACAATGACACGGTGCAAGGAGTAGGGGAGTTTTCAAAAGCCGGTCGTGTTGAGCTTAGTCTATTCCCAAATCCGACCAAGGATTTGATTGCGATAAATCTTGATTTACCTATTGATGGTAAAGTCACTGTATTGGATCAGCTAGGTCGACCATTAGATAGATTGACCCTAACAAGTGGCAAAGCGGAATACAACACCAGCCACTTAGGTGCGGGTCAATATTTCATTAAAGTAGAGACAGAAGTGGATGTTGCTGTTTCTTCCTTTATGAAAACGAACTAGGGGTAGTAACGGCAGTAGATCTCAGACATGATTTCTCCCGCTCTCCATGGAAAAGGAGCTGATCGTTCAACGATGTTTTCACATTGAGGCTGGAAATGGGCGAGGAGTTCGTACTTCTCCATTAGCTCCAGCGCCTTTTCGAAGCTGTTTTCCATTCGTGTGTAATAAGACTCCGTCTTGGTCTTTTTCTCTCGTGCATACATCACGGCAACTTCAGTGAAATAGAGCATGAGTGTAGCATCCGCTTCGTTTGATATTCCCAGTTTCTTGAATTCGTTTATTGCTTTGCGAGAGCGATAAAGCTTTAACCGCCAGCCTCTGTTTGGGTAAAACCCTTCATGCACGCGCGCCTTAAATTTTTCAATGATCTTTTCCTCATCCGGGTCGGCATAGAAATCAAAGTACTCCTTCACATCCTTGTACTTCTTGTACAGTTCGCTGATGTGGAAGACCAATTCCTCCTTTTCCAAGACCATTAACTCTTTGCGCACCTCACGTAATCCCATGGGTGAAAAATATTCATATTTCGGCAAAACGTCTCGATTCAATTCACGTCTATAAGTCTACCTTAGCCTCAATTGAACCTGTATGACCAAATTCATTAAAAAGTCGAAATCGGAGATTGGAGAATCGCCGTTTGAGATAAAGTTTCGGGGAAAGCAAAAGGCCGACTCTGTTCTCTTGCGATTGATCGATTACACAGCAAACGAAATTTTCGAAACCCAACTTAAGGAAATCACGGAGCTGAAACCGTATACACAATCCGAAACGGCTACATGGCTCAATATGGATGGATTGCACGAACCATCAATGATTGAGCAAATCGGAAAGATGTTGAAATTGGACCGTATGGTGCTAACCGACATCCTTAAAACCGATCAACGGCCAAAGATTCAAGAATACGATCAATGCCTCTTTATCTCCATGAAGATGATGCAATACAAAGACGATCGAGAGGAGATTGACATGGAGAACATAAGCATTGTGTTGAGCCGTAATTTGCTTGTTTCTTTTCAAGAAGTACGTGGCGATGTATTCGATCCTATCAGGGAACGACTAAAAAAGCCAAATAAGAAATTAAGAATATCTGGCCCAGACTACCTTCTTTTCTCGCTCATGGACGTAATCATTGATAATTACATCTACATCTTGAGTCAGTTGGGGGATCGCATCGAAGAGTTGGAGGCGATCATTTTAGATGCAGGATCAAAGGAGATATTAGAAGACATCGGAGGCTTGAAGCTCGAGCTTAGCTTTATGCGCAAGAACATGGCACCAGCAAAAGAGTTAATATTTGCCATAGGCAAGCTCGATTCCGAACTGATTGACAAAGAAGTAACTGAAATACATTGGCAAGAACTCCAAGGAAACATTAGCCTAGCCTTGGAAACGTCAGATAGCTATAGAGATATGCTTTCAGATATGATGAACATATATCAAACAAATGTCAACGCGCGCTTGAATGACATCATGAAGTTCTTGACCATCTTCTCCGCCATATTCATCCCCATCACATTCATTGCGGGTGTCTACGGAACCAACTTTGACAATGTACCTGAGCTCCATTATGAATACAGTTACTTTATAATGCTTGGTGTAATGATCGCAACCGTCGCGGGAATGGTAACATACTTCAAGCGTAAAAAATGGCTTTAAGTACAAAACTCTTGATGTGTTAAATCACAATTGCGCTCGCTAGCATATTTTAGCACAAACAAAATTCATGGGTATTAAGGGAAGTAAAATGACAGGCGATTCCGCTTCATTGGCGGCAGTTATCGAAGAGAAGTTGGCCAGTGTTGATGGTTTCAAAACCAAGAAGATGTTTGGCGGGTTTGGACTTTTTCATGACGAAAAAATGTTTGGCCTCATCGATAGCAAAGGCGGACTTTACATGAAGGGCGACAAAACAAAAAAAGACGAATTCCTAGCTGTAGGTTCTGTGCAGCATAGCCGAATGCCGTATTTCAGCCTAAGTGCGGAGGTTGTAGACAATTTTGATGAACTGCATGCGCGCGTTCAAGAGGCCATTACATTGTCAAAGGACTAACGATGCTGAGTGACCTAGAGAACTTTTTCATTTCCCAACCCGAACCAAGGCGCAGTGTTTACATGCATTTGCGCACACACATTCCAACATTAAGTGAGGGCATAACACCAGAGTGGAAATATCGACTTCCGTTTTTTTATCTGAATGGCCGAATGCTTTGCTACCTCTGGTACGAAAAGAAAACGAGCGAGCCTTACATTGGCATTTGTGATGGATACCTAATAGACCATCCCGCACTTGAAATGCAGGATCGAAAGCGAATTAAAATATTACGATTGGACCCGAAAAAGGACTTGAATCTGAATCTTATTGATGAGGTGTTGGGTCTTGCGATTAAAACCACGGGAGGAAGGTGACGATTGAAGCAAGGGCTTTCTTATTATTGTTGTAATCAAGAAACACCAAACTCTATGCAACACTCGCATAGCAAAACATAAATGAAGAAATTAATACTTCCATTATTGGCAGTTCTAAGCTCCTGCACCGCAGAACCCATCGCAAAATTCTACGTGATTGGGTTTGAGGACAAAGTTTCAAGTATCGTCCTTTACGATGACTCCACCTATATCCAGGATTTTACCGAAATGGGACAGATTTCAAAAGATACAGGGTTTTGGAAAGGCAGTTATGCTCCCGACTCCACATTAGTGACATACGAGATTTTGGAAGATGGAAGTTGGTTGGGCGCATCATATTATACAGCAGAGCACGACACACTGCAACTTAAGGAATGGACGATACGCTAAAACCTGTGCGAACGCATCAAAAAGCTTTCAGTTTCTTCTACCAACAGACAAAACATGAATTTTAAGATTAAATCCTTCTCAGAATACGAATCGGAGTGCAATCGGGCAAGTGACAATCCAGAAGGCTTCTGGTCCAGCATCGCCGATCATTATTCCTGGCAGCAGAAGTGGGATCAGGTCCTCGACTGGAATTTCACCGAACCCAATGTCAAGTGGTTTCTAAATGGGAAACTGAACATTACCGAAAATTGCATCGACCGCCACTTAGCCGAGCGGGCTGATAAAACAGCCATTTTATGGGAATCTAACTTCCCTGATCGTGATTCGGAAGCAATAACATATCAACAGCTGCACTACAAGGTGGCCAAGGCTGCCAACGGATTGAAATCGCTGGGCGTTAAAAAAGGAGATCGAGTTTGCCTGTATATGCCCATGATTCCAGAATTGGCCATTGCTGTATTGGCCTGTGCTCGGATTGGCGCAATACACTCTGTGGTCTTTGCTGGGTTCTCAGCACAAGCGCTCGCTGATCGTATCAATGACGCCACGTGCAACATTGTCATTACCAGCGATGGACTCTATCGTGGAGCAAAAACGGTTGCCCTAAAAGCCATTGTAGACTTGGCTTTGGAGCAGTGCACATGTGTGAAATCCGTGCTCGTGAAGAAATGCACCAGTGACCCCGTGGCTTGGGAAGGTGGCCGAGATTATTGGTGGGATGAACTCATGGATCAGCAGTCCGCAAGTTGCCCGGCAGAACAAATGGATAGTGAGGATCCGCTGTTCATTCTATATACAAGTGGAAGCACTGGAAAACCCAAAGGCGTGGTTCATACCTGCGGTGGATATATGGTCTATGCAGGGTACAGCTTCGCAAATGTCTTTCAATACGATGAAGAAGATGTGTATTGGTGTACAGCTGATATTGGCTGGATAACCGGACACACATACATTGTTTATGGTCCATTACTAAATGGCGCCACCACCATGATGTTTGAAGGCGTTCCGACTTGGCCTGACGGCGGTCGCTTTTGGGAAATAGTGGAGAAACACAAGGTCAACCAATTCTACACTGCACCTACAGCCATCCGTGCGCTGATGACGTGTGGCGAAGAAGTGGTTAATCGATCAAACCTTTCATCCTTAAAGGTTATTGGCACGGTTGGAGAGCCGATTAATCATGAAGCATGGGAATGGTATAAACGTGTTGTTGGAGATAACAAGGTGCCAATCGTAGATACATGGTGGCAAACTGAAACGGGCGGCATCATGATCAGTGGTCTAGGCGGCCATTCGCCTCAAAAGGCAACATTTGCGGGGTATCCATTGCCTGGCATTCAGCCCTGCTTGGTTACGCCAGAGGGCAAAGAAATTACTGAGAATGGGGTAGAAGGCTTGCTATGCATTAAGCATCCATGGCCAAGCATCATTCGAACCACGTATGGCGATCATGAACGATGCAGGGTGACATACTTCTCTAGTTTCGAAGGCATGTACTTTACCGGAGATGGCGCCCGAAGAGATGAAAACGGGATGTATCGAATCATCGGTCGAGTAGACGATGTAATCAACGTAAGTGGGCATCGCTTTGGAACTGCCGAGATCGAAAATGCCATTAACGAAACCGACTTCATCGTAGAATCAGCGGTTGTGGGATATCCACACGATATCAAGGGGCAAGGCATCTATGCATATGTCATTTGCGACAAACCTATATCTGATTTTGATCAAGCCAGGAAGGATATCACTGCAATGGTGGTGCAGGAAATTGGGCCTATAGCCAAGCCCGATAAAATTCAATTTGTAGTAGGTCTTCCAAAGACTAGAAGTGGGAAAATCATGCGTCGAATTCTTAGAAAGGTAGCCGAAGGCGAGCCCGACAAATTGGGAGACACAAGTACATTGCTTGATCCAGCCGTGGTTGAAGACATAGTCAAAGGCGCACACTAGCGCAGCCCATCATGCGAGAGAAGTTTACGGCAATAACATTGGAAGACCTACGAAAGCAGGGAACAAGCTTTGACGAATGCGATTTCCAAAGCTGCAATTGGGCTTCGACTGACTTGACAAACATGCATTTTGCTGAGTGCACATTCACCGACTGTGACTTAAGTATGGCTGAAGTAAATCAGTGCACATTTCAAGATGTGAGCTTTGACAGTTCCAAACTATTAGGCGTTCATTTTGAGCGATGTAAGCAAATGTTACTAGAGTTTCAATTCAGCAATTGTCAACTAGACTACGCATGCTTTTATGGAATGAAAGTCTCGCATCTGATCGCCACAAATTGCTCATTTCGAGAAGCAGATTTCGCGACTGCCCATTTTGCAAAAGCACAGTTTCTGAACTGTGATTTCACGTTGGCTCAATTTGACAATACGTTTCTCGAGTTTGCCGATATGACCAATTCCTACGGCATGACCATGGATCTGAACGAAAACTACCTCAGAGGCGCCAAGGTGAGCAAAGAAGCGCTCGAAGGATTGGTAGCAACGTTTCAACTCAACGTTGTATGATCAAAATTGCACAGAGCAATACACTTGTTGAATCGGAGCTTCAATCCATACATGCGATGTGGAACTCGGCGTTCCCATTGGAAATTGCATATGAGACAGTCAATGAAACCGAGTTGTTTCTTGCCGGACTCTCCAAATTGAGACATATCAAGGCCTTCGAATCAGAACAAATGATAGGCTGGATGGGAATTTTTGAACGCCACGGGGAATGTTGGTTTATCATATTGGCATCCACAGCGCATCAGCGGCAGGGCACGGGCACAGCGCTCATAGCCAAAGCTAAGGAAGATGAAGAAGAGCTGAACGGATGGATAGTATTGAGCGAGGAACATAAAATAAGCAGCGGAGCGGATTACAGAAGTCCAGCCGGCTTTTATGAAAAACAAGGATTTACATTGAACGAAAATCGCAGTATGACTGCACGCGGTCTAGAATCTCATCACATTCAATGGAAGAAGGTGAGCAGCAAATCACAATCCTGATTAATTTCGAGGCAAATGGAAAACAAGACATTTAGAGCATTAGTTATTCGCGAAGAATCGGACGGTACGTTCACAAAATCAATTGAAAACAAAACCATAGCTGAGCTCCCCGCTGGAGAGGTTGTTATCAAGGTGGCATTCGCGGGCTTGAATTATAAGGATGCATTGTCCGCTTCTGGTCATAAGGGCATTTCAAAGAATTTTCCACATACTCCTGGTGTCGATGCCGCTGGTACCGTTGCGCACAGCGATGCACATCAATTCGAGGTTGGTGAGGAGGTTATCGTAACTGGATACGACCTGGGCATGAATACAAGTGGTGGATTTCAAGAATACATCCGTGTTCCAGCTGCCTGGGTAGTGAAGAAGCCTGCTGGAATAACCTTGAAAGAAGCAATGGTTTATGGAACTGCTGGTTTCACGGCGGCGCTAAGCCTATTCAAGATGACGCGAAACGGTCAGACACCAACTGCTGGACCAATACTGGTGACAGGATCAACCGGAGGCGTAGGAAGCATGGCGGTAGGCATTTTAAATGCTGCCGGCTTTGATGTGATTGCTTCAACTGGAAAAACGGATGCCAATGATCATCTAACATCTTTGGGCGCAACTCAAATCGTAGATCGCGCATTTGCTGATGATGATTCAGGACGTCCATTGCTTAGATCGAAGTGGGCTGGTGCTATCGATACAGTTGGTGGCAACACGTTGGCGACCTGCGTTAAGGCGTGTCAACGCGGAGGCAGCGTAGCCAGTTGCGGATTGGTTGCTTCACATGAACTGCAATTGACCGTATATCCATTTCTCTTAAACGGAATCAACATCCTAGGAGTTGATTCCGCCGAAACAGAAATGGGTCTTCGAACGAATCTTTGGGCTAAACTTGGTTCTGAATGGAGAATCCCAAACCTAGAATCGTATTCCACCGAAGTGGGCCTCGATCAAATCATTTCTCAAATGGAATTGATCTTGAAAGGACAAACAAAAGGTAGGGTAGTAGTGGCGTTCTAGTAAGCCAAGTCTTTCAGCTTACCGTTGATTTTTACAACGCTCTTTTGAAGCTTTAATACAGCCTCGTCGCCTTCCATCTTAGATTTTTCACCCGCTCCAACTGAAGCCTTTTCGTCGGTGATTTTATCCTCAAGGGATGTCCGCTGTCTTTTGAGCTTATCAATTTTAGACTGCGCCTTCTTTTGACCCTTGGCAACCTTTGCCACGGTCTTCATGTTCACAATCTGACTCTTGCTAAGGTCATCCTCCTTCATCATCAAAACTCCGTCAGCTAGGTATTCTGCTGGGATTGTCATCTTCTTAACATCGACAAACTCACGTCCTATACCAACGAATTGCTTTTTGTCCGACTGGATTTTCTTGGTCTCTTTATAGAGCGTTATGTTGAACTTTCCCTTCAGCATGTACGTTATGGATTACCTGACTTAGATAACCAGCTTTCGTAATCCAGATTTCAAAGAGTCTTCCCTTTTCCAGCTCGAACTTCGTTTCGCCATCCGAATCGATTGTCTCCGACTTAACCTCAACGCCCTTCTCAAGCACGACCACAGATACACCTTTCGGCGATTCATGGTTTACCAAGTCAATTTTCAATTTAACTTTAAAATCATCTGCCAGCGTTGTTCCCACAACGGCTAGACTCATCATACATAGTAATAGTGTTTTCCTCATCTCGTAGTTTATTGAGCACAAAAAAAGCCATTCAATTTGAATGGCTTCTCTTTTACTTAAAAAGTAATCTTTTTACTTACTGAACTCTAGTGTCGAAACAGTAACGTTTGATGGCAATGAGCTATCTCGGTAAGTGTTTACTAATGTCATACGATCTTCAGACAACTCATCGATGTTGTAGATTCCACCAGGTCCTTGAACGAACGATAAAGAAACGTACTCAGAGTTGATTGGACTGAAATAGCCAGTAGACTTGTTTCCTTGTCCGTCTTCCTGAAGGATAGTTCCGTCAGCGTAGAAAATTCCGCTTTCATTGTTAAGCGTTTCAAAGGTTGGAACTCCGTTATAAGAGATTGTGTAATCATCAAGATCCCATTCGCCAGTCATCATTAAAGCAACCGCGTCCTTCTCTTCTTGATCACCTTCTCTAAGCTCATCAAGAAAATCTTCAACTACAATTGTTGTGTTTGCGAAAACTGATGTCTCGCCTTTTTCATCTGTTACTTGAAGCGTAACGTTGAAGTCACCCTCGTCATAATAAACGTGTGTTGGGTTGATTGCAGTTGACCATTCGCCATCGCCAAAATCCCAAACGTGATTGTATGCAGCAGTTGAGTTGTCCGTGAACTTTACAACTTCACCTGTCTGTGCAGTTGATTTGTCTGCAGTAAATGCAGCTGATGGATCATCCTTACACGAAGTCATCGCGAAAACAGAAGAAGCCATTAAGATAATACCTAGTTTTTTCATGATAATAATTTAAAGTGCAAATGTATTGCATAAAACGTTGGGCAATCCATGCGCGCATCAAGAATTATTTCTTTGATCTAGGAAAGTACATTTGCAGCAATGTATAAGCAGATATTTCGACCACTTCTATATTCCATGTCACCCGAAGGGGCGCACTACTTTACAGCAGGAGTGCTGGAAGCAGCCTCGAAGACCCCAATCGTAAATTCCATCCTTCGGCACATCTATAGCGACCAGAGTTTGAGCCTTGAACGGGAAGTTTTTGGATTAAAATTCCCAAACCCGATCGGATTGGCGGCTGGGTTTGACAAAGATGCACGATGGATAGACGCACTTGAGCTTCTTGGATTCGGCTTTATCGAAATTGGAACCTTAACGCCAAAAGCGCAACCTGGGAATGAAAAACCACGTTTGTTTAGACTGGAACACGACGAAGCCCTAATCAATCGAATGGGCTTTAACAATGGCGGTGTCAACGCGGCGGTGGATCGGATCATTAAAGCAAAGTCAAAAACCCCACTTGGCGGAAACATTGGCAAGAATAAAGTCACTCCAAATAGCGATGCTCCATCTGACTATCTCTATTCATTCGAGAAACTCTACGATCATGTGGACTATTTCGTAGTCAACGTGAGCTCACCTAACACTCCTGGTTTAAGAGAACTACAAGGGAAGGATGAGCTGATCAAAATTTTCGACCTCTTGTTTGAGCATCGAGAAAAGCAACAAAAACGAAAGCCTGTCCTACTGAAAATTGCACCGGACTTGAATGAAGCTCAATTAGAAGACATTGTAAGGTTGGTGATGGAGTCAGAAATTGATGGTTTGGTTGCTACCAACACAACACTCAGCCGTGAAGGTCTAAAGTCACGCGAACAGCTAGTAACTCAAGCCGGCGGTCTAAGTGGAAAACCAGTTACAACCCGAAGCACGGAAGTTATTCGAACGATTGCACAATTATCAAATAAAGAGATCCCAATTATCGGAGTGGGCGGAATTCACACACCGCAAGATGCCGTTGATAAATTTGAAGCCGGCGCATCCTTGGTTCAACTATATACTGGATTCATCTACGAAGGTCCGGGACTAATAAAACGTATTAATAAAGCCATTCTATAATGTCGATTCAAATCACAGAGTGTCCGCGAGATGCGATGCAAGGAGTGGAGCAATGGATTCCGACCGAAT
Organism: Flavobacteriales bacterium UBA1993; assembly: GCA_002336485.1. GTDB lineage: Bacteria > Bacteroidota > Bacteroidia > Flavobacteriales_G > Salibacteraceae > SHAN690. The sequence continues at coordinate 20,958 of DDCZ01000013.1, read as the reverse complement.
TAAAGACCAAGTATCTGAATACACTGCTATCTGTTGGGTTTGATGTTTTGGATTTTGGAAGCTTTGTTTCTCCCAAGGCAATTCCACAATTGCGAGACACAGCTCAAGTGCTTGATGGTCTAAACCTGGGCACAAAAACAAAATTACTCGCCATTATCGCCAATGAGCGTGGCGCACTGGATGCATGCAAGTTTGAACCGATTCATTTCTTGGGTTATCCATTCAGTATATCCGAAACGTTTCAAAAGCGGAACACAAATTCGACCATTGAGCAATCGTTAGCTAGGGTAGATGCCATTAACGCACACGCTCGAAAAGCAAACAAACATCCCTTGATTTACATCTCCATGGCCTTTGGAAATCCTTACGGTGATAAATGGAGCCCTGAAATGGCCGCGGAATGGATCCAACGACTTCATAGGGAATTCGACATCACCGAATTTGCATTGGCCGATACGGTAGGGGTGAGCACAGAAGAGAACATCAAGCAGATGTTTGAAATGGTCTTGCCCGAATTTCCAAAACTGAGGATCGGAGCGCACCTTCATGCCACTGCCGAAGACACCTCTGGAAAGGTTCAAGCAGCCTACGATAGCGGATGCCGAAACTTCGACTCGGCTATAAAAGGACTTGGTGGTTGCCCTATGGCCGAGGATGATTTGGTTGGGAATGTTGCGACCGAAATTCTATTTAAAACACTAAACTCTAGTGAGATCGAACATATAGATCAAAATCAATTCGCCGATGCTATGATGCTATCGAACGAAGTATTCTTGTAAACAAACGTTTAACGTTTTTCACCGTCTGATATAGCGAGACCATTTTTCAATAACTTTGGATCGCGAAACCTAGCATATGAATAAGCTTTTCCTCTTCTTGACAATTTTCACGTTTGCACTTGCCATTACATTTAGTTCGTGTAAAAGAGGCCAATCCATTTTGGCGGTAGGACATGCCGATACGGCTGCATTCCCTGTACCTGACACCTTCAATGGCCCAACTTCTAAATACTATTTCTACGGAAAGTGTGATGGGAATTACAAGATGTGGCAGAACGAAGAGCGTTCAGCATGGGATACGGTTAAACGATTTGGAACGGAGGATAAATACTGGGACAACGATGAGTATTTAGACAACATCTACTTCAACTTCACGGAGATGGAGGACCTTGGTGAGTGTGGGCCTGATTCTCAAAGCAACTTTCTTGTAAGTCGATCTTATTTCATTCGACCAGGAGATCCGTATGAGCGTTTGGAGGTCTATTTCTACGACTGCGTTAATTTGACCGACACCAACAACATTAACTGGCCAAACAACCCGCTCTCTGTTTTCCTTAATGGAGCGAATCCATTTTCAAGTCCAGCGTATGGGCGTAATGGTGTTAAGGTTGTATATGTAGATAAGGATCTTGAGCGCTGGGAAACAAAGGATGGCAGTGGTCAACTCCTTGACACTTATTTTAGGGTAACCGATTTTTACGAAAATGATACGATCGCAAACCCTTTAGACACCTTTGCATTGTACATAGTTGAAGGTGAGTTTGCCGGTAGACTTTACAATGGTGACAAGGAAAAAACAGTACTCGACGCGAAATTTCGAATGCGTGTCATCCCTCGCGAGTTCTTTTTACCTTAATTCGCACTATTGAATTTGGTTTCCACTTAGGTGGAATGCAAAAGGGAATCCTGTGTAACCCAGGAACTATACCCGTAGCTGTAATACTCGTTTAAACGAGAAGCAATGAAACCACTGTTTGATCACTCAAATGGGAAGGTGCTTCATCTAGAGTAGAGTCAGAATACCTGTCAGATTCATATTTGATCGTTAAGCTTTCGGGATAAAGGCTGGTCGGGAGCAATCCTATCCAAATTTTCTTGATGCTTCACGTGTTGTTCAACTTTAAACAAAACAATATGAAGCGCATTTTTTTCTCAGCATCTTTCTTAATTTTTTCATTCACAATCACTGCTCAAAGCGTCGATTTTGAATCGTTTAACCTACCCCTAGACACGTTTAATAACGGATCCGACCTCAGCGGCGGATTCACGGAAAACGAGATGTTTTTCTTCAATAGTTACGACTCTGCATTTGGCGGCTTTTGGGATGGATTTTCCATCAGCACTATGCGAAACGACACAACCGCCGGAATCGGAAATCAATATAGCTCCATCACTGTAGGTGGTTATTTATCAGGTGCTTATGCCGTGGCATACCCACCTTTTTCAGGAGACCTTGATATCACCCTTTCTTTGCCAACAGATGTAACATTTTATTGGGAAGGCTTAAGAATTACAAATTCTACCTATGCATATCTAAGCATGCTTAACGGTGATGGTTTTGCCAAAAAATTTGGGGGACTGGACGGTACCGATCCCGATTTCTTTCGATTGAAAATGTTCCTATTGGAGGACACAACAATCTTGGATAGCGCTGAATTCACCCTCGCGGACTTTACGTTTTCAGATTCATTAGATGATTACATCGTTGATAGCTGGATTCACATGGACCTGAGTGGATGGCCTGCGCCAAATGCCCTTACTACATCCATAGCCTTTGAATTAAGCTCAAGCGATGTGTCGTTTGGATTTATAAATACCCCGACCTATTTCTGTTTAGATGCCATTGAGTATTCCATTACCACCAGCATTACGGAAGAGGAGACCTCTGAGGACTTGCGCGCTTTCGCGAATGGTAAATCCATTCAAATTAGTTCGACCCAATCAGGTGTGTATGAAGTTTACAACATGAACGGGCAATTGGTGGTTTCAGGAAAAGCAAATTCGGGGCAAACATCTGTTTCAATGTCAAGGTACACCTCAGGGGCCTATCTTGTCAAGCTATCTAACGACAACCTCGAAAAAGTAACCAAGCTATATATTCCTTGAAAACCTTCATCACATTGATATTCATGGGATTGGTAGGACACGCCATATCCCAAACTGGATCATTCTCAGCTCAGGTCGGGTCACCTGGTTCAGATGCCATATCAAAGGATAGTTCCGCCTTTCGAGATTGGGCAATTTCCTGCGACGTGACACGTGGATTAAAACAAATAGACTTGCCAGACTCGGGAATAGTAAGTGCGGGCATGGCAGTCTACGCCACCGGTAAAGCAGATGCGCCGCTGGTTGTTAGCCTTGGCGATGGAGGAGAAGCCTTCCTACAGTTTTCCGCTCCATTTCATGATGGCAACGGGCCTGATTTCGCTGTATTTGAAAACGGTTTTGGTTCTGGTGTTGATGCATTTCTCGAACTCGCTTTCGTTTCCGTAAGTTCAGACGGAATCAACTATTTCGAGTTTTCAAGTATCTCTGAACAACAGGCTCAAACTCAAGTCGGCACCTTCGAAAACACCGATGCGTCCTTGTTCCATAATCTCGCTGGGAAACATGTGGCCAACTTTGGAACTCCGTTTGACTTGGCAGAAATTGCTGACACCAACCTGCTCGATAAGCAAAATGTAACGCATATCAAGATAACCGATGTGGTTGGAGTAATTGATACGGCCTACGCTGGATATGACAGCGAAGGCAGTTTAATCAATGACCCATGGCCTACGAATTTTGATCAGGGTGGATTTGATCTGGACGCAGTTGGAATCATCCATTCGAATATTCCAGTTTCCATTGGCCAATTGAGGGCGAACCAAAAAAATAATGAAGCCAAGCGCTGTTTAGATCTGATTGGCAGAGAAGTGCCGTGTAGTGGGTCGGGCATTGGATGGATCATTGTCGAAACCGAGTCTGGATACGCTAAGCGGTATGTTGAGCGCTAGCACATACGCTCATTGGGCAATCTTCTTTTGCCTATTTTTTTGCGGCAATTCCTTGTTTTCCCAAATCACTGAATTGGAAATGGTCAACGTGATCGATTCAGTTCAAAAGCCATTGGAGTCCAGTTATTTGATCACCATTGATTCGCTGGAAGCACTCAACATGCCGTTGACAACAATGGATCAAATTCTATCTGAAAAAGCAGGAATCTTCTTTAAGAGTACTGGGCCGGGATTACTGTCCACACCATCAATTCGTGGTGGAGATGCTGGGAATACGAATGTATTATGGAATGGCATTCCCATTCGCTCCTCCATGCTTGGAACCATAGATTTCACGGGGATTGGTGGAATTGGGATTAGTCAAATTGAGGTTTCTTCAGGAGGTTCCAGTAATGTATTTGGATCGGGAGGAAATGGTGGGACCATAAATTTCTTGTCGGCCCCCAGCTTCACAAGACGTGTGGCTTCCTTGGACCTTAGCCTGGGGAGTTTCAATCAAATCGGTCTCCAAACGCGGGTCAACGTGCCATTTCAGTTTGGCAAAATACCATTCGCGTTGTCTTTATCCAATGGTGCTATGCGAAGCAAAAATGAATTCGATTATTCTGATATTTCGACCGAGCCTTATTCAAGAGTTCTGAACTCGAGTGGGGAATATGCCCAATCCAATGCCGCCATGTCGATTGCCGCTCAGGTCTCAGAAAAAATCACATTGAAATTCGAAATATGGAACACTAGATTTATACGCTCCATTCCACAAAGCATCAACGTCACAAAGCCGCCAACTTCGCAAAACGACACCGCGACTCGCATGCAGTTTCAAGCGTTCTTCCAACCCACGACACGGCTCAAGCTAAAGCAGACCGTGCATTATGAGCAAAACACCAATCACTACGTTGATACAAACTCAAACATCAATAATTCCAACGAATTCTATGTGATTCAAAGCTTGACCAACATAGATTTCAACCTCTCAAAAAATTGGCTTCTTGAATCCCAAATTTCTGGTCAATGGACAGAAGCATCCTCCAATAACTACAGGGGATATCAGCAGCGGCTTTCTAGCGAAGAAATGCTGAAATTAAATGGCCGCACATTTAAGGGTCATGTTCACATTGATGCAGGAACGCGAATTCTATTGCTGAAAGGATACTCCAAACTATTGCCCTTTGGAGGTATTGCCTACAAGCCAATGTTAAATAGAAACCTGCAATTCTTCATTTCAGGTGGCAAAACAGCCCGCATTCCTACCCTTAATGAATTGTACTGGTCTCCAGGTGGAAATCCACAATTAGCGCCAGAAACAGGTTACAATGGCGAATTAGGATTAAGACTTGGAAATGATGCGTCGCGTGTCAGCCTCGCAGCATTCTACGGTCAATACCTTGATCGTATAAGGTGGTTACCCAATGGAGGCATTTTTAGCCCAATTAACATCGCCGAATCTGAAGTTTATGGATTGGATGTTCAGGCTAGAAAGACACTTGTTAATGGGCATCACAAACTAATATTGACGATGAACGGAAGCTATACCGAATCATTCGGGCGAGTTTCTTCTGACTCGAATCGATACAGCACATCATATGTCCCGAAGTTTAATGGTGGGGTAGGAGTTGTCTATTCCATACACGCACTTAATGTGGCTTATCATCATAGATACACGTCCAAACGCTTTATCACATCAGATGAGTCTGCATATATGCCTCAGTTCGATTTGGCGGATCTTAGAATGAATTGGCGTAAGAAAGATGGCATACTTGGGTTTGGTTTAGCAATTCAGAATATCTACAACATCAACTATCAAAGTTTGCCTTGGCGGCCCATGCCTGGAAGGAGCTATGTAGTTTCAATGCACCTGCGATGGAACGAATAGCTCTGGCATTTATACTCGTTGCAATGCTCACGTTTTCATGCGATCGTGACCCCTATTTCGGGCCCGTATATGAAAACCCAAACGACAGCCTGCAAGTGGACTCAACGAGAAATTTCTTGTTGGTTGGGTGTGAAGGGAACTTTCAGCTCGGGAACGCAAGCATTTCAAGAGTTGATCTTTTGGATAAGACCGTTTCAAATGACGTTTTCAATAGCGCTAACGGCAAATTGCTTGGTGACGTACTTCAATCGATCTATCGGAGTGGAGACTCGCTCTATCTGATTCTAAACAACAGTGGTTTGATCCGAATTGTTGACCCAATATCGCTGAAGCAAATCGACGTAATTAAAGGTCTAAACTCACCCAGATATATGACCATAAAAAACGGAAATGCATATGTCACCAGTTTATTTTCAGATAAAGTTTCCGTAATTAATCTTGAAAACCTACAGGTTGAATCAATGATTCAAGGTGGTGATTGGACAGAGCACATTATCGATTTGGAAAAGCATTTTGTAATCGCCGAAGTCAATTCAAACAAGCTAATCGTTTATGATCCAAATTTCGAGAGCCCAACCAAACTTCGATTAGATATTTCACCAAGGATAATGCGAAAAACGGCTGGTGGATTGCTTGTCGCAGGCAATACCCAAACAATAGATGGTCAAGGAATAATATACCTGTATGACAACGAGCTGACGCTTATCGACACGGTTTATCTTGATCCAGTCGTTGATGTGGTGGTTCTCGACTCCATGATTTATTCGTTACACTCGAACCGAATCGAGGGCCGGACGATGGGTTCATCCCGGCTAATTTTCAGTGTGTCAACGCCTACGACAAACAATTACTCCATTTCGGCTTCTCCTGATGGAAGCGGGATGTGGCTCAGCGATGTAAAGGATTACATCTCAAAAGGTGAAGTTCTGTCCTACAACCTTGATCAAAATAGTTGGGGAAAAAGATATGTGGTAGGGCACATACCACAAGCCATGTATTTTTCGTTATAACAGGTGGAAATGGTTGAATTCCAAACCAGTTCAATTTGAATACGTCTTATTCGTAAGTTTGTTAATTCTGAAAAAAATGGGGATGAAAGGGAATATACTAATACTTGGACTTGCGCTGCTAATGATGGTTGGTTGTAAAGACGATCCACCTGAGGTGATAATCGTGCCACCAGCAGAGACTCCACGAGACTTTATTGATAGCCACTATTTCGTCAAATTTGGATGGGGTAAAACGGCCAAGAAAGACACCGTAACCATAGAAGTGCCCGACGACACATTAGGTTCCGATAGTGTTCCATTTACTTGGGATCTTGAAAGAGACTTCATGCTTAAAGCGTTTGACTTGAAGCATGAGAAGATCATCGACACAACAGGATGGTCATCAGAACTAGAGTGGGAAAGCACGGATGACTATCGCGATTTGTTTCCAGATGATTACAACGATTTTAGAGCTGAGCGCTATTCTGTCGGTTATCATTATGCGCCATCAGCATACTTCTATCCGAGAGGATTGTACGACTATTTCTTTGCTCAGGATGAAACATTTGAGGAATACTATAAGAAAGACAACTTTAAAGCTTCCGGCGATCCTGAAGATGAGTTTGATCAATTGTATCAAGGTATTTTCGGAATCACCTTCGCTAGAAAGAATGAAGCAGACACTGGTGCCTTTTGGGATATACAAGACTATCTAGCGCATCCACTAATCAAAGTTGGTAATGTGCCTTGGGGAAGAGTAGGTTCAGAATGGACGTATGCTCCTGACACAATTTTAATGTGGAACAACAATGCCTTTGAAGGAGTAGTCCTTTCATATATTGATGAAACCAATGTGGAATGGAGGACCGATAATCCGCCAACCTTTCAGGACGGAAGCTACTTCGTAATTAAGAATAAGAAGATCAATCAATACGATGGTTTGACCTATTACATCATTGAAGGTGAGTTCCAAGCGCTTCTTTATAACGATAACAAGGAATACAAACTGGCAAAAGGCGGTACATTCCGAACCAGAATACTGGCAGATGTTGAGTTAGAGGGGCAGCCCGAATAGCAGAAACGACCATAAATAGATGATAAAAGCCACTTGATCTAAAAGTGGCTTTTTTCATTTAACACCTCGCAGACAATAGTTATTTTCGAAAGGCGTATCATACACTAAATGGTCAGATTTCTAATCTCCTTTTCTTTGCTCTTCACATGTGCCTTCGCATTCTCTCAAGATGCGAACAATTTGGCATTGGATGCCACTATCAAAGATCAAGATGGTGGGCGGCTAACTGGTGTAAGTGTAGTCCTACTTCAAGATGGAGCCCTAGTCAATAAGGTGAAGACTGGAAAAAATGGGCGCTTTGACCTACTCTTAAATTTTGATCACGAATACATTATTGAGGCAAACAAGCCTGGCTATGTCTCAAAACGGATGCATGTTAACACTAAAAATGTTCCTGAGGACGAGCAACTCTGGGGTTACGAGTATGGTGGATTCGCGATTGACCTATTCAAGCAAATTGAAGGAGTGGACTTTTCCGTCCTGGACCAACCGGTTGCAAAGATCTACTACGACCCAAACATTCAAAACTTCGATTATGATAAAGTATATACGAAACAGATTAAACGTGAACTGGATGCATTAATTGAAGACTACAAATCCAACGAGAAAATGCAAGAACAAATCCTGAAACAAAAAGAACAGGATTATCTACTTGCAATGAAGGATGCCGAAAATGCTATGGAAGACGGCGATTACCTCGTGGCGAAGGAAAATTACTTGGCAGCTGCCTCTATTAAGCCCGATGCTAAAGAGCCAAAGTCGAAGATCACATCTTTGGAAGCCAAGATCAATGCTGAGTCGGGAAAAGAGGAGAAGTACTTAGCGGCATTGGCAACGGCCGATCAGCTATACGGATCTAAAAAGTTTTCGCAGGCAGAGGCGAAGTATAACGAAGCGGCTGGGATTAAGCCAGGCGAAACTTATCCTGTTGACCAAGCAAAAAAGAGTTCAAAAGCCGCTGCGGAATTAAAAGCAAAACAGGAGGCCGACGCGCTCTTGGCTGAATCTGATCGGAAATACAATGCCGAGATAGAGAAGGCTGATGATGAGTTCACTAAGAGCAACTACCAAAACGCTCGTACGTATTACCAAAATGCGCTAAGCTATAAGGCGGATGAGACGTATCCTAAGAATCAGTTGAAGGCGATTGAAAAAAGAATAGCCGAAGAAAAGGAAAAGGAAAGCCTAGCCGCGAAGGCAGCAGAAACATTGGATAGGTATAATGCACAAATCGCCAAAGCAGAAGCCGCATTTAAGTCTAAAAATTATAGCAGTGCCAAAAAAGGGTACCAAGAGGCGATTAACATCAAGGCGGATGAAGCTTACCCCAAAGATCAGTTAACAATTATCGAATCAGAGCTTGAGGCAGACCTTTTGGCTCAACAAACGAAGGCTGAGGAAGAGCGAATTAAAAGTGAATACACGAGTGCAATAGCCAAGGCTGACAAGGATTATAAGGCCAAGAACTTCACTAGCGCAAAGGCCTTTTACACCAGCGCTCAGGAATTAAAACCAAGTGAAGCATATCCAACGTCGCAATTGGCATTGATCGAATCAGAAATCGCAGCCTTCGCAGAACAAGAAAAGTTGGCGAAAGCGCAGCAAGAAAGGGAAGCATTATACAGCTCTTTGATGAGCGAAGGAAAATCGAGTATCGACGACAATTCCTTCAGCGATGCGATCACAAAGTTTAATGAGGCTCTAGAGGTCAAACCAAATGATGCTCAGGCCTTGGCGGCCATTAAGCAGGCCAACAAGCAAATGGAAGACATGGAAGCGGATGCTGCCTACGCTCAATTAATTGAATCAGCTGATGAGCAATTTCAAGCAAAGGAGTTTGAGGAGGCGCGCTCATCCTATCAAAAAGCTATAGAGGCAAGAGCTACCGATAAATACCCGGTCAACCAAATTGCCCTAATTGAAAAAGAGATTATTCGCTTAGAACGCGAAGCAAATGACGCCGAGTTAGCCGCGGCTACACAAGCACAGTATAGAGATGCTTTGTCATTGGCTGACGCGTCTTTTGAAAAAGAAGATTATGCAACTGCGATCACCCAATATGAATCGGCGTTGAAGATTGTACCAACCGAAAGCGAACCAAAGAACCAGATTAAGTTAGCTAAGGCTCGAATTGAAGAGATTGCGGCAAACGAGAAGGAAGCTGCTAATCAAGCCAAAACACAAGCTAAATATCAGGAGTTAATTAGCACCGCTGACGGGCATAGAGATTCTGAAAATTTTGATGAGGCCAAAAACACATACAATCTAGCCGCATCCGTTTTACCGAATGAATCTTATCCAGCAGAACAAATCGCTGCGATTGATAAACTGCTTGCAGAAAGGAAGGCCGAAAAGGACCGTAACTTAGCTGAATCTGAAAAAGCCGCGAAGCAGGCCGAAATGGATGCCCAGTATGCCAGTTTCATTAAATCAGCGGATGGATACATGGATCAGGAAGATTTCATAAAGGCTAAAGCCGAGTATAAGAAAGCGCTTGAGGTCAAGTCCGATGAGACATATCCAAAAAATCAAATATCAGCGATTGAAAAAGTGCTAGGAGAACAACAGCTTGCTTCTAAGAAAGAGGAAGAAGATCGAAACTCCTACAATATGCACTTATCTGATGGTGATAAGGCCGTTATGGACAAGGATTGGGCACGTGCACGAACATCCTTTAATGCAGCTTTAAGTATATATCCTGATGAGGCCATACCAGCTGCTCGATTAAAGGAAATAGATGTGCTGGAGCAAAAAGAACAAGACGATGCACTCGAAGCTCAATTCTCAAGTTTGGTGTCAAAAGCGGATCAGAATTTCCTTACTCGAAATTACGAAGAAGCCAAAATTCAGTATCAAGAAGCATTAGAGTTGAAGGCTGGAAATAGCCATTGTCAACTTAGGTTGAATAAGATAGAGGAAATTCTTGCCAAGGGAGAAACCGAAACCGTGGCGAAGGCTGAAACAAAACGTAGCATCACAGAAGAGAATTTCCAGGAGGGTAATGCCAAGGTCACAATTCGTACTGTGGTTGAAGGTGAAAAGACAGACAAATACAAACGGGTAGTGCACTCCTGGGGTGGGAAGTACTACTTCTTGAATGATCAACCAATTTCAGAGCTTCTCTGGAACACGAATACAACAAACGAATGATATGGAAAAGGGATTGAAAAAAGTGACGGCTACAGTGCTTGTGTTGGCAACCCTGCTGTTTGCTACACTGGCAGTACTGTCTATATGGGACATTATTCAAATCGAACAAATATTTAGAAAGAGTCTATTCACACTCATTGTAATCTTTAGTGCTTCAGCTATTATTCTCTTCGTATTCACTAATTTCTTTCGGCCCGGACGAGGCGATGATTCTGCGTAAGGAATCTCTTGCCCATCTCGTAGATAGTCCTATTTTTAATTACTGACTAAAACACCCTAGATGAATACTTCCCAAATGACCCTCGAAGAGGCGTTAAAGGAACACTTCGGATTCGATACATTCAAAGGCCTGCAGAAAGATGTCATGCACAGCGTTCTGGAAGGTCGAGATACATTTGTGATTATGCCCACTGGTGGCGGCAAATCGCTGTGTTATCAACTGCCCGCTTTAATGAAAGAGGGTACCGCAATTGTTATCTCTCCACTGATCGCGTTGATGAAAAACCAAGTAGACTCAATTCGGAGTTTTGGGGCAAACGACAACATTGCACACTTTCTCAATAGCTCATTAAATAAGACTGAAATCACTAATGTGAAGCAAGATGTTACCGATGGTAACACAAAGCTTCTGTACTTGGCCCCTGAATCACTCAACAAACAAGAAAATCTTGACTTTTTAAAGTCCGTTACCATTTCGTTTGTGGCGGTTGATGAAGCGCATTGTATCTCAGAATGGGGACACGATTTTAGACCAGAATACAGGAGAATCAAGGAAATGATCAAGGGTATTGATCAGAACATTCCAGTAATGGCGCTGACTGCCACAGCAACCCCAAAGGTGCAGTCTGACATACAGAAAAACTTAGGCATGTCTGATGCAGCCGTTTATAAGGCTTCATTTAATAGACCAAACCTGTTTTACGAAGTCAGACCAAAGATCGATGCCATCAAGCAGTTGATTCGATTTGTAAAGGAAAACAACGGAAAGTCTGGTATCATATACTGTCTGAGTCGAAAGAAGGTGGAAGAAATTGCGGAAACGTTGCAGGTCAACGGAATTAAAGCACTTCCTTATCATGCGGGATTTGACCCAAATACTAGGTCTCGAAATCAAGATATGTTCTTGATGGAAGATGTAGATGTTATTGTAGCAACCATCGCATTTGGTATGGGAATTGACAAACCAGATGTTCGTTTTGTGATCCACTTTGACATCCCAAAAAGCTTGGAAGGGTATTATCAAGAAACGGGTCGGGCTGGACGAGATGGAGGCGAAGGAAAATGCATTGCCTTTTATGATTACAAGGATGTTGAGAAGCTCGAAAAGTTCATGAATGGAAAACCTGTGGCAGAACAGGAAGTAGGCCGGCAGTTATTAGACGAGGTTGTTTCCTACGCAGAGACCGCCATATCAAGAAGAAAGTTTCTACTCAACTATTTTGGGGAATCTTGGGATGAAATAAATGGCGAAGGCGCCATGATGGATGACAATCAAGCTAATCCTAAGGAGCAAATTGAGTTTATCGAAGAGATGAAGGTCCTCTTCATTATGGTCCAAGCTATGAAGGAACGGTTTAAGGCAAAACACATCGTTAATGTGCTTGTTGGAAACAACACCTCAGAAGTATCGACCTATCGACACAATACCATCCCACAATTTGGAATGGGCAAGGAAACGGATGCAAAGCTTTGGATGGCTGCAATCCGTCAGGCAATAGTAAAAGGCTATTTATATAAGGACATTGAGAATTACGGATTAATCAAGTTTACAGACAAGGGACGTGAATTTGTAAAGAATCCACCTGAGTCTTTTATCATCTTTAAGGATCACGACTACATCACACAGATCAAGGATGCGGACGGCATTGTAGTCAATACGAAGGCGAGTGGCGTTGCAATGGATGAAGTGCTTCTGAAGGAGTTAAAGGATTTGCGAAGAAAGATATCCAAGCAAAAGAATGTGCCTCCATTTGTTGTGTTCCAAGATCCGTCGCTTCAAGACATGGCCAATCAGTATCCAATTACCATGGATGAGCTGAAAAACATCCAAGGCGTTGGCTCTGGAAAGGCAATGAAGTTCGGTAAGCAGTTCATTGAGATGATTGCCCAATACGTCGAGGACAATGAAATAGAACGTCCGCAAGACATGGTGGTCAAGTCGGTCGTAAACAAGTCGGGAACAAAAGTCTACATCATTCAAGGGATCGATCGAAAAATCCCGCTGAATGAAATTGCTAAAACCAAGAGCATGGACTTCAACGATCTTCTTGAAGAGTTGGAACATATTGTTGATAGTGGAACGCGCCTCAATATTGACTACTACATCAATGAAGAAATTGATGAAGACAAGCAGGAAGAAGTACATGATTATTTCATGGAGGCGGAATCTCCTGACTTGGAGGATGCCTTAGAAGAATTAGGAAGCGATGACTATACACCAGAGGAATTGCGATTGCTCCGCATAAAGTTTATGTCAGACATAGCAAATTAAAAAGGCCCGATTAACGGGCCTTTTTCTTTATTCACTTTCTGCAGACTCTTCCGGTTCTGTATCGTCTTTTTTCGATTTTGACTTTGGGGCCTTTTTCACCTTAATGAATATCTCTTCCGTTTTGGGATTTAGGTCGGCATACAATACATCGCCTTCATCAATATTGGCTTTGATTATTTCTTCCGCCATCGGATCCTCAAGGTGTTTTTGAATAGCGCGCTTCAAAGGACGCGCACCGTACTTTTCATCAAACCCTTTTTCAGCAATGAAATCCTTGGCTCGATCGGTCAATGACAATTTATATCCCATATCCAGAACACGTCCAAACAGTGAAACCAATTCTATATCGATAATCTTGTGGATATCTGCCTTCTTCAGGTTATTGAATAATACCACGTCATCAATTCGATTCAAAAATTCAGGTGCGAACGCATTCTTTAGAGCCTTCTCAATAACCCCTCTTGCGTAATCATCCGCTTGGGCTTCTTGAGATTTGGTGCTAAAGCCAACTCCTAATCCAAAGTCTTTCAATTGACGCGAGCCAATATTAGATGTCATGATGATGATGGTGTTTCGGAAATCAATCTTTCGACCCAGGCTATCCGTAATCTGTCCATCATCCAATACCTGAAGCAATAGATTAAAGACATCTGGATGTGCCTTCTCAATTTCATCGAGCAAAACAACAGAGTAGGGGCGTCTTCGAACTTTCTCAGTCAGCTGCCCACCTTCTTCATACCCAACATATCCTGGAGGTGCTCCAACCAATCTCGAAACGGCAAACTTTTCCATATACTCACTCATGTCAATCCGGATCAAACTATCGTCCTTATCAAACAAGTAGCGCGACAAGACCTTTGCGAGTTGTGTTTTTCCAACACCCGTTGGACCTAAAAATATGAACGTTCCAATTGGTTTGTTTGGATCCTTTAGTCCGGCTCGGTTTCGTCGAATTGATTTTGCAATCTTCTTAATTGCTTCGTCCTGACCTACAACTGAACCTTGAAGCTCTTCATCCATTGCCACCAAACGGTTACTCTCATTCTGAGCTATACGTTGCATTGGCACACCAGTCATCATAGCTACTACTTCAGCTACGTTGTCTTCCGTAACCGTTTCACGATGGTTCTTGGTTTCTTCTTCCCATTTCTTCTTTTCAGAATCAAGTTCTTCGATCAGCTGCCGCTCAGTATCTCGAAGTTTTGCCGCTTCCTCGTATCGCTGGCTTCGAACTACTCGATTCTTTTCCTCTTTGATATCCTCGATTTTCTTCTCAACCTCAATGATCGTTTTAGGAACCTTAATGTTGGTGATATGAACACGTGATCCTGCTTCGTCAAGCGCATCAATTGCTTTGTCTGGAAGGTGACGGTCGCTTATATATCTATCTGTAAGTTGAACACATGCTAACAGTGCAGCATCGGTGTAGTTTACGTTATGATGCTTTTCGTAGTTCCCTTTAATGTTTTGAAGAATTTGAACTGTTTCTTCCGCAGTGGTTGGTTCAATGATCACTTTCTGGAACCTTCGCTCCAACGCGCCATCCTTCTCTATGTACTGTCTGTACTCATCAAGGGTTGTGGCACCGATACATTGAATCTCGCCGCGAGCCAAAGCAGGTTTGAACATATTCGAAGCATCGAGCGAACCTGATGCACCGCCAGCTCCAACCAAGGTGTGTATTTCATCTATAAATAGAATAACGTCTGGCGACTTCTCCAATTCATTCATTACGGCTTTCATGCGTTCTTCAAACTGACCTCTGTATTTCGTGCCAGCAACAAGAGAGGCAAGGTCGAGCGTTACAACGCGCTTATTAAATAAGACACGGCTCACTTTTCGTTGAACTATTCGAAGTGCCAAACCTTCTGCAATGGCAGACTTTCCAACTCCAGGCTCTCCAATTAATATTGGATTATTCTTTTTCCTTCTAGATAGGATTTGGGATACACGCTCAATTTCTTTCTCACGGCCTACAATTGGGTCGAGTTTATTGTCTTCGGCCATCTTGGTTAGATCGCGACCAAAATTATCAAGCACGGGTGTCTTGCTTTTGCTTTCAGCCCCTTTGCGAGCACCAGCGCCTCCAGCTGAACCGGCACCTGCGGCTCCTGCGCCGCCACCAAAGCCTCCATTATCATCTTCCTCTTCACCTTCATCGGGCGAATCAGGGTATTCTGCTCTTGGTGTGTCCTGGGTTAACATCGTTTCCAATTCGTTCTTAACTATCTCGTAGGTAATGCTAAAGGCAGAAAGAGCCCTTGATGCAACATTGTTCTCATCCTTTAGAATGGAGAGAAGTAAATGCTCCGTTCCTATTAGGTTGCTCTTAAAAAGCTTCGCCTCGAGGTAGGTAATCTTCAATGTTTTCTCTGCTTGCTTCACAAGTGGAATGTTTCCAAGACTGTTCAGCGGCTTGGTCGTTTTCTCTACGGATCGCACGGAGTTCTCAATGAGTTTCCTCAGCTCCACAAGGTCAACCTGCAGGTTTCCCAATATCTTAATAGCCACGCCGTCACCTTCTCTAATCATGCCCAAGAGGAAGTGCTCGGTTCCGATATAGTCGTGACCCAATCGGAGGGCTTCTTCTCTACTAAACGAGATCACATCTTTTACTCTAGGGGAAAAATTCGTATCCATATTGTTTATTTCTTCAATGCCTAAACACAAGGTTTGTGCCGCAGCAAATTATGAGATTTTTCTGCTCAACCAAAGCTATGTCTACTTTATTGTTGAAAACCTTACAAATAGGCCATATACTAACAGAAATTTGTTTAAAAATCACCCCTTTATCTAGAGTAAAAATGACACCCTCTGAGTTACTTTCGAAGGCAATTGAAAGGCCTGTGAAATAAGCCTTCCAAACACTTATAAAGACAATATGGCAGAGGGAGAAAGAATTATTTCGGTTAACATAGAAGATGAAATGAAAACAGCCTACATCGATTACTCGATGTCGGTTATTGTTTCAAGGGCGTTGCCAGATGTTCGTGACGGTTTAAAACCAGTTCATAGACGTGTTCTATATGGTATGCTTGATTTGGGTGTATTGTCCAATCGAGCTCACAAGAAATCTGCACGTATTGTTGGAGAGGTCTTAGGTAAGTACCACCCTCACGGTGATTCGTCCGTATACGATACTATGGTGCGTATGGCCCAGCACTGGTCTTTGCGTTATCCATTGGTAGATGGCCAAGGAAACTTCGGGTCCATTGACGGCGATAGCCCTGCTGCAATGCGATATACTGAGGCGCGTCTTCGAAAGATTGCCGAAGAATTGCTTGCCGACATTGATAAAGACACCGTTGACTATCAACTAAACTTTGATGATTCCTTACAGGAACCAACCGTATTACCAGCTGGCTTTCCAAATCTTTTGGTGAATGGAAGCGCGGGAATTGCTGTTGGAATGGCGACCAACATGCCACCACATAATCTTACAGAGATTATAAACGGTATTGTCGAATACATCGACAACAACGACATAACCATTCCTGAACTTATGCAGTTTGTTACTGCACCGGATTTCCCAACTGGAGGTACAATCTACGGATACGAAGGGGTGAAATCTGCATTTGAAGAGGGTAGAGGCCGCATCGTAATGCGCGGAGAAACGACCATTGAGGAAGATGACGATGGACGAGCTACGATTATTGTTACGGAGATTCCGTATCAGGTCAACAAGTCTGATATGATTCAGCGCACAGCTGAGTTGGTAAACGAAAAGAAAATTGAAGGAATCCGAGATATTCGAGACGAATCGGATAGAAACGGTATGCGCATTGTTTATGAATTGAAGCGTGACGCGATTCCAAATGTCGTTCAAAATCATCTGTTTAAGTACACAGCGCTGCAGACAAGCTTTAGCGTAAACAACATTGCATTGGTCAAGGGACGACCAATTCCATTGAACCTGAAAGACATGATGGTTCACTATGTGGATCACCGTCACGAGGTCGTGGTGCGACGAGCTCAATACGAGTTGCGTAAAGCCGAAGAACGTGCACATATATTAGAAGGACTTTTAATTGCCCTGGATAATTTAGATGCCGTTATCAAACTTATTAGAGGGAGTAAAACACCAGATGAGGCGCGAGAAGGTTTGATGGAGTCGTTCAGTTTGAGCGAGCCACAGGCACGTGCGATTCTGGACATGCGACTTCAGCGTTTGACTGGTCTTGAGAGAGATAAGATCAAAGAAGAGTACGATGCACTTATGCTGACCATCAATGGTTTGAAGGAATTGCTTAACAGCAAAGAACTTCGAATGAAGATGATCAAAGAGGAGCTGCTTGAGATAAAGGAGAAATACGGCGATGAGCGCAGAACGAAGATCGTTCATGCCGCGGGTGACTTCCGAATCGAGGACATGATTCCAAACGAGGAAGTGGTTATCACCATTTCTCATATGGGATATATGAAGCGTACGGCCCTTACTGAGTATCGACGTCAAAGTAGAGGAGGAGTAGGAAGCAAAGGCACCGCCACGCGAAACGAGGATTTCCTTGAGCACCTATTTGTCGCAACCACGCATAACTATCTACTTGTATTTACGGAGAAAGGAAAGTGTTTCTGGATGCGCGTTTTTGAAATTCCTGAGGGTTCAAAATCTTCGAAAGGACGAGCTATTCAGAACTTGCTGAACATTGAGCCAGACGATCAAGTATTGGCATACATCAATGTGGAGAACTTGACAGATGAGGAGTTCTTGAACAACCACTATATAATGATGTGTACTAAGAACGGTGTCATTAAGAAAACATCGCTAGAGCAGTATAGCCGACCAAGAACAAATGGAATAATTGCCATTGGAATCCGCGATGGCGATCGATTGCTTGAGGCAAAGCTCACCTCTGGAGACAGCCACATTATCATGGCATTGAAGTCTGGAAAAGCCATCCACTTTAGCGAGAATAAGGTTCGATCTATGGGTCGTGGAGCAAGTGGTGTACGTGGAATCACGCTTGCCGGTCCAAAGGATGAAGTAATCGGAATGATTTGTATCGAAGATCCAGAAGTGGACACGGTATTAGTTGTCTCTGAACGTGGGTATGGAAAACGTACCGATGTAGAGGATTACCGAATTACCAATCGAGGTGGAAAAGGTGTGAAGACACTAAACATCACCGATAAGACTGGAGACTTGATCGCCATAAAGAATGTGAACGACGAAGATGATCTTATGATCATTAATAAAAGCGGAATCATTATTCGTATGTCTGTAGAAGAGATGCGTACGATGGGTAGAGCAACACAAGGTGTGAAACTGATCAACCTTCGAAATACTGATTCTATTGCTGCAGTCGCGAAAGTGAATGCAATGGAAGACGAGGAGGAAGAAGAAGGCGTTGAGGGGGTAGATGGTGCCGAAGGAATAGAAGGCGCTGCTGCATCTGAAGCCGCAGCAGATTCGACTCCGACACCAGACACCGATAACGAAAGCAAGGAGGACGGTGATGCCGAAAACAGTGCCGAAGACTCAAAAGAGGACTAATATTGAGTTTGGCCTTGTCCTTGATTATCTAACTTTGACCAAAATTTCAAAATCAAGATGAAAAGATTACTAGCGTGCGTCCTTTTGTTGGGCGCCACAATATCGTTGAATGCGCAAGGAGCGAAAGTGCTTAACGCTTACAACTACATGAACGATAATGAGCTGCTTAAGGCCAAGGTTGAAATAGAACCAGCCATTGAGCATGTCAAAACCAAGGAAGATGCAAAGACCTGGTATTACAGAGGCTTGATCTACGAGAATATCTATAAGAACTCGTTTGCTGAGAATGAAGCAACCAAAGCGTTGATTTATCCAGAACTAGTTGCTGAAAGAAAAGGCGCTGTTCTAACGGCGCTTGAATCTTTCGAGAAAGCGATATCTATCGGTAGCAAGAAGATCAATATGACCGAGGTTAAGCAGCACCACGCTGAAATGTCTAAATGGGCATATCAAGAAGGGGTGAACTACTACAACGAAAAGGACTATGCAAATGCTGCTAAGATGTTTGCAAAGTGCTATGAGGTCAAGCTTGTGTACGACATGATTGATAACGAAGCGGCATACAATGCTGGTCTAGGATATAAATTGGCTGGAGACAAAGTGAATGCCGAAAAATATCTTCGCATTTGTATGGCAAACGAGTTTAAAGTAGAGCAAGTCTACCTTGACTTATTGCACATGTATGCACAAGATGAAGCCGATGCCGATAAATACAAAGCAACATTGGCAGAAGCTCGGGAGAAATTTCCGGACAACCTCGACATCATTCAAGAGGAGATCAACATATACCTTGCATCAAAGGAATACGACAAAGCTTTGGTGAATTTGGATAAAGCAATTACTGCTGACCCAACCAACAAAGGATTGCTTTACGCACGTGGAATCATTTTAGACAATCAGCAAACCAATCTTCGAGCAGAAAAAAAGACCGATGAAGCCAATGCAATTTACCCAAAGGCAGAAGCCGATTACAAGCGGGTAGTGGAGTTGGATCCAGAAGGGTTTGATGGAAACTACAGCCTAGGAGCGTTATATTATAACCGAGGCGCTGAGATGCTAAATGAGGCAAACGATATCCTTGACGACACCAAGTACAAAGCGGCGAAGACAGCAGCTGAAGACCAGTTGAAAGCAGCCTTGCCATTTTTAGAGAAAGCGCACAACCTCGATCCCGAAGATGTACAGACAATGTCCTCATTGAAAGTGATCTATGCACGAACGAATCAGATGGAGAAGTTTGACGCAATAAAGGAGAAGCTAGAGAACTAGGAACACTCCCACAGCATTTAGAAGACTGATGATGTATTTCATTGGTCTTTTTTTTGTCTAATTTTGCCGATCCTAACGAATGAAAACCAGCTATTTATATCTGCTTTTGATTGTTGTTTCTACGCTTGGAGCGTGCAAAGACAATTGTAGACGAATCTCATGCGAGAATGACAGTTATTGTTATGATGGTGCATGCATTTGCTCAAAGTGGTACAGCGGAGATAAATGCCAGCTTCAGTTTAATAGAAACTACGAAGGACTTTATACGGGAGAGGCAACACAAGGTGGAAGATCTGTAGCTAGCACGATCACGCTCGAAGCTGACAAGGACATTCCAAACCGGATGTACTTCACAGAGACTGCCCTCTACCTAGAATTTGAAACCGACTCTACATTCACAATTCCAGAACAAGATCTTGTTGTTATTAATGATACGTTGATTGTTTACGGCGATGGCATGTATACATCAGACCATATTGAATTCAGTTACGGACAAGCCGAGGAAAGCGAACATGGTACCACGTATTCGAGCGTGTTGGTAGAGTTTACTGGATTACGCGAAGAAGAGCCAGTTGAGGCAATCAACCGCTAATCAGTTACAAACTGAGCCAACCATTCTTTGGCTTTTTCCTTATCCCTAAAGATCTTGTACGGTGTAGACGTTTGTTTAAAGCGTTTCGATTCCCGGGCGATAAGCTCATGAATGGTTTCAGTCACCAAAAGAGCAGCGCCATTAAAATTTCCTCTGTCAGTCTGATTACCCGTGGCGATGATTGCTTCGAGCGAAACATCGGATGCGTGGCGTATATCCATCAAGAATGGAATTGGATATGAAACAGCGA